>CAIMUX010000103.1 GCA_903844735.1 Candidatus Eiseniibacteriota bacterium | reverse complement strand
TTCTTGTCCTTGTCCTTCTTACAGTCCAGGGCGAAACGAACCGGAATGTTGACCGAGCAGGCAATCGCTTCACCGTCCTTCTGTGCCGGTTCGAAGCGCCACTTTCCGACCGCGGCCATGGCGGACGCCGTGAAAGCCGGGTGATTCGGGACTTCTTGCTCCGGCTTGATGCTCGCGACCGTCCCGTCGGCGGCAACTTCCACGCCCAGCAAGATGAACCCTTCGATGCCGGCCTTCTTCTCCTGCTCCGGATAGACAGGCTGGACCATGGACGAAGGGATCATCTTGGGCATGGTGACTTCGTCGTTCACGACCGTCGTGCCCCCAGCGGGAGCGCTCCCCGCACTCGCCGGAGTCGTTAGGTACACGACCATGGCCATCAGCAGCACCCACATCCCGACGATTACCCGGTTCCTGTTCATTGCCGTTTCCTCCTCTGCGAACCATCGACCCCCGAAGCGACCCCGGCCTGCGATGTGCTTGCGCGCATCAATCGTATGACTGTTCAGAGAGGGGAAAGTTGCCGCCGAATTGTGCCGCGCGGGTTAGTGCAGCTTGAAATTCACCGGTACGACGATCCAGACCGCGACCGGTTCTCCCTTCTGTTTGCCCGGCTCAAAGGTCCACTGTTTGACAGCCTCCACCGCCGCTTTCGCCAGCACGTCCGAGACCGGTTGCGCCGTATCCACGGAAGCCTCCGTCACTCTTCCGTCTTTCCCGACCAGAGCCTTGACCCGGACGATCCCCTGCTCGCCGCGATCCCGAGCCTCCTCGGGGTAGTCGACAAGCGCCTTGATGACCTTGGGCATTACGTCGACCGGGATCTCCGGTGGCTCCTGCGAGCCCCCGTTCGTGGCGTTGGACGGCGGTGTTCCCGCGGCGGGCGGTTCCTTGCCGCGCTGGTCGTTCGCGGGCGGTTCTTTGGTGCACGACCAGATGCCGGTGATGCCGAAACAGGCCAATGCGGCGATGGCCGCCGTTCGCGTCACCGCGCGTCGCCTCTTGCGACACACGGAGAGGATTCGCACCGCGAGCGGGTCGCTCGTCATCGTTCGCTTCATGACAGGCCTCCTCTCACCGCACCTCAAGAAGGTCAGCTGCGCCCGCGGCCTACAAGCGCGAGGCACTCCCGAGAACCTGGACCTCGGGCAGGCTGCAAACGACGACCACGGTCGGTTTGACCACGCGTCCGTCCCGTCCCATCGGACCGCCGCCTCCGGCGATCGTGGAGATGCGCGTCCCCACCAGCGCACCGGCGACAAGCAGGACCAGAGCCAGTCCGATCGCCACCGGCGCCGGCATTCTCCATCCACCGGCGAGTAACCCGGTCCAACGCTTCCATCCCCACCCGCTCCGTCGATCAGGCAAGGCGCCTACGGCATCTTCGGACGCCCGCCGATGCGATCGACGGCCCGTGAGCCCGGACGGATGCATCGGCAACGAGTTCGCACCGTCTCCGGCAGCGCGCACGCTCACCGGAAGCGGGCCGTGCAGCGGAAGAATATCATCCGCCACAAGCCGGATCTCTTCCAGATCCCGCTTCGCCGCCTTGCTGAACCGGAGCATCGAATCGAAGAAGAGCCGGCATTCGCAGCAGCCCTCGAGGTGCCGGAACAGCGCCACCTGATGCGGCTCTTCGAGTTCGGCGTCGATCAGCAGACTTACCTGCTCCTGTGTTTCTTCGCAACTCACGACTCATCTCCTTCCGGCGAATGCCGGCTTCAGCGTCTCGTGCAGCGCCCGCCGGGCCTTGAAGATCTTTGACTTCACGGCGCTTTCGGTCGTTTCGGTGATCTCGGCGATCTCCCGGTACGAGAGATCCTGATACTCCCTCAGGACGAGAACCTCCCGGTACTCGATCTTGAGCTCCGCGAGGGCGAGGCGAATCAATCGCAGGTCCTCCTCGGCTTCGATGCCGTCGGCGGAAGCCGCCACCGTGATCGCCTCGTCCGGTGCCTCGTCGAGGGGGACTCGCTTGCGGCTCTGCCGGAGGTGCGACAGGCATCGATTCCTCGCGATGGCGAAGACCCAACTCCGAAAGCGTTCGGGGTAGTCCAACTGCCGCCGCTTCTCATACACCCGGAGGAAGACATCCTGGACAATGTCGTTCGCCGCATCCGCCTCACTCAGCATCTTCAAGGCAAAGACATAGAGGGAGCGCTTGTAGCGGTCATACAGGATCGCAAAGGCCCGGTCGTCGCCGTCCTTGAACGCTCCCGCCAGATCCGCATCGGTTCTCATCGTATGCCGGCTCCCGTCGAATCTCGGGTAGGTTTCGGATTCCGTGCCGGAGCGAGGATGCCCCCTCTATTCCGGAGACGCCAGGCGGAACGGAAAGTTGCCGGGGGAAAAGGGGATGACGGTCGGCGATGATACGGAACGATTCGGTCAAGGGCCGCGGAAGCCGCGAGTATGGCGCGGTCGCTCCGACATCGAGTGGACGGGCGCGCGGCCGGCCGAGCGGTGAGGCGGTCCGCGACCGTCCGGGTCAGCTCCCCCGGTGAACAGCCACACGCCCAGCGCCGACCCGCGACCCAAGCGAATCCTTCAAGATCGAAGCGAGAGAGTCTCGGCCGGTCCGGGAGCCCCGCCCCGCCCGATCGGCCTCGCCCACGACCTCTTCCTGTCGATCTTGAACGGGCCAGCGAGTTTGCAGGACGGAGGCGCCTGGTGGAGACAAAGAGCTTCTTGCACCCGGGTAAAATACCAGCTATTTTACCCACATGTATGAAAGACTCCTCACCCGGCGGATCGCCTCCGCGGCCCGGAGTGTCCTCCTGCTTGGTCCGCGCCAGGTCGGCAAGTCGACCCTCCTGGGCTCGCTGCGCCCGGACCTGACCATCAACCTGGCGAGCCCGGCCGCTTTCCGGGACTACTCCTCCCACCCCGATCGGCTCGAGGCGGAGCTGCGGGCGGTGCCGGCGCGAGTGCGCACGGTGTTGCTGGACGAAGTACAGCGCGTGCCGGCTCTCTTCGATGTTGTCCAGATCCTGCTGGACGAGACCCCTCGCCGGTTCCGCTTTCTCCTCTCTGGGTCGAGCGCACGCAAGCTCCGCCGGGGCCAGGCCAATCTCCTGCCCGGCCGCATCCACATGCACCATCTCCACCCGCTGCTGGCCCGGGAGCTCGGCGACGACTTTCAGCTCGAGCGGGTCCTGGCCCAGGGGACTCTGCCGGGAATCTCCGCCGAGCCCGACCCGGAGTTGCGCGCGGCGGACCTCCGGGCCTACACGGACATCTATCTCCGCGAGGAGGTGCAGGCGGAAGCTCTGGTACGCAACATCGGGGGATACGCCCGGCTATTGGACCTGGCGGCAGCCTCCTCCGGCCGGATCCTGAATCTGCGCGCCCTAAGCCAGGATTCGGGGATCTCGTACGAGACGGCTCGGCGCTACTTTGAGGTCCTCGAGGACACGTTGATGCTCTTTCGCGTGCCGGCGTGGAGCGGCTCCGTGCGCGGTTCTCTTCTGGCCCACCCGAAGATCTACCTCTTCGATCTCGGCGTGCGCAATGCGCTCCTGCGCCGCCCGCTGGACCGGCCGCTGGAAGACGAGCGGGGGCTTCTGCTCGAACACCTCGTGGCGACCGAACTCCACCGGCGACTGGGCACGCTATGGCCTCAGGCCACTCTCTTCCATTTCCGCACCCGCCAGGGTGCCGAGGTTGACTTCGTGGTGCAGGACGGCCGAGAGACCTGGGGCATTGAGGTGAAGCACGCGCGCGCGGTGGACCGCCGCTGTCTTCGCGGCTTCGAGGCTCTGGCCGAACATTCGCCGACGCTCAAGCGCAGGATCGTAGTCTACCTCGGTCCGCGCCGCATGAAGCTGGGCGATGCGGAGGTGATCCCGCTGCGTGAGTTCCTGGACGAACTGCCGGTCTGACGTGCACGGGTCCGCGGCGCGTTCTCTGTACGGTCCGGAGAGTCAGCCGATCATCGAGCCCCAGCGATTACAGGTTCTCCTGATCCCGTAGGGCGTAGACGATTCCGCCGTCGCCTTCCACCGGTGTCCGGTGCTCTTCTGCGCCGCCGATGAACCGCTCATGGATACCGATCATTTCACCCCGACGGCGTGGGATCACAGGCGCAGCAAGTCGCCACGCACCCCAGTTCGAAGACCGTGCGATACGGCCCCCGTTGCAGAGCGGTGCGCCCACTACTCGGGCCACGTGAGTTCGTGGCTGCAGGAACCGCCTCCCCGATCCGAATACGAACCTGCCCCCCTCCGGTGAACAGCCGCCAGCCCCGTAGCCGCGCTATCGTCCTCGAGTGGTTTCCTCGCGGTCACAAGAGCGCCCGCGCTCAGCCCCAGAGAAACGGCGCTCTACGCCGCCGTGTCCCGGGCCGTGTGTCGGGGGATCCCCGCCTTTCCCAAAATGGCTTGATTCATCGCCATCGCGGCATCGATGTATCCTTGCATTACTTCCGCAAGGCAGGACAAAATCCATAGACTTGATTTCTCAGTCCGGTCTTGGCCAGCTCTGATCAAACGAGGGGCGGTTCCGAGAGGCTCCGCCCCTCGTTGTCGGTGCGCCCGGCACCGGCGCAGACTTGGTGGTGAAGATCCTCCGCCCCCGGCCTACCTCTCCTCCGCGGTCGCCCCGGGGACGCTCACCCAAGGCTCCGCTTTTCCGCCCAGGTGCTTCGCCAGGAACTCCTCCACCCGCCCCCAGAAGTCGAGGTTGTTCTCCGGCCTCGCGAACCCATGGCCTTCGTCTGGATAAACCAGGTAGGTCACCGGAATCCCGGCGGCCCGCATCGCCTCCACGATCCTGTCCGAGTTCTCGATCCTGACGCGCGGATCGTTGGCCCCTTGTCCGATCAGGAGGGGCGTGCGGATAGAGCATCAGCGGAAGGTTCTTGCCCGGCCCGTCCGGCGGGAGCGTCAGGTACGCGGGAAGCGTCAGGCCGTCGCGCGCCTGGATTGTCACGAAGCGGGTTCGGGCGAGCCGGTACCTGGCGAGATCGGGGCGATCCTGAAAGAGTAGCTTCGCCGCCTTGGTTCGACGGTCGAAGAGCAGGTAGGTCTGCGGGCCGTCGTCGACGAACTGCAGCACGATCCAGCCGGCATCGTCCCTGGTCCGGCTCACGACCTGCAGGAATCCCGGATAGTCCCTGGACAGCAGCTCGAAATCCGCGCGCACTGCCGGGTCCAGGAAGCGCCAGGCAACCTGGCCGTACTCGAACGCCACCGCCTCCAGCGCGTGCGTGGCCGGGTTCACCATCGCGGCCGGCCGCAGGTCGGTCTGACTCAGCGAACGGGCAGCGACATCGGCCTTGGGGTCCTCCGCCAGGATTTCGAGGGTCGCACCGGTCGATGCATCCAGCCGCTCCAGACGCTGGGTGGCGGAACGGAGCGCGGAGGCGACGTAGAGCGATCGCCCGTCCGGCGCGAAGCCGGCCACGATGGTGCCCCCGTTCACCTGGCCGTACATCGTCCCGGCCTCGAACGGCCAGGCCACGAGGTCGCGCCAGGGAGCGTCCGTTCGGTCTCGGACGCGCAGGATCGTGGCCGCGGTCTCTGGGTCGAACGCGGTCGCGGCGCGGATCTCGAAGTCGGGGTCCGTCGTCCAGGAGAGCACGTCCCCGGGGTTCTCGGTGTCGAGCCGCACCGCGCCGGTTTCCAGGTCGATCCGGTACATGTCGAAGGCGTCGCGTTCTCGCAGGTTCAATCCGACGAGCAGCTCGTTCGGGCGCGCGGGGCTGGTCAGGAGGTTCTGCGCCCTCACCCCCTGAAACGGCGTGAGGTCCCGAACGATCTTCGATTCCAAGTCGGCTGCGTAGACGTGGTAGTTTTCGTCGCCGTCGCTGTCCTGGGTGTAGAGGATCTGGCGATCGTTCTCGGCCCAGAGGTAGAAGCCGACGCCCCGGTGCGGATCGCGGGTGAGCGCGAGCGCATCGTTCCCCTCGGGCGTCGAGACCCAGACCTGGAGCACCCCCTGGTCGTCCGGGGCCAGGTAGGCCAGTCTCGTGCCGTTTGGGCAGAGCGAGGGGGCTTCCTTCACGGGATTGCCGAAGAGCACCGAGCGGGGGACCAGCGCCGGGGAAGCGTCAGAAACGGATCCACTCGGGGCCCCCGACTCCCGCCGGCCAGAGGATCCGGAAGTCTCGGCGACCGTGATGGGCGCAAGCGCGGTCAGGCCGCACGCACCCAGGGCGGCGCCGAAACAGAGGGCTGGATAGAAGCGCATGGGGCAGTCTCCTTATCGACGATCGCGGTGACACCTTGGCGACCCTCGCCTGCCGGCGCGGGCGACGTCGAACGCGCACGGCGGTGAATCTTCCGGAAGTACGACCGCACCCTGTCCGGCTCACCCGGATACATCTCCGTCCTGCGATGCCCGGTCCGTCGGCAGGCATCAATCGCGCGAAGCTTCTCCACCCGGAGCCGGCCTAAGCGACCGACTCCGCCAGCTTCGTCGCGGTCCGCCTCTCGATCGCGGTGCTCATCTGGTCCGCCGCCGCCGGGAAGAGCCGCGCGTGTTCCCGGATCTTTGGGCTCGGATCCCGCGCGCACCGCTCCGCGAGGGAGCGGACGACCTGGAGTTCATCAGTGCACGGGACCGTGAAGATGCCGACCAGGCCCCGGGGGAAGTATGGGAGGAACTCGGGCGGGCGCCGGTTGTTGTGCATGTCCTCCCGGATCACGAGATCGACGGCGCGCAGAACGCTGTGCAGGGTTTCGTCGATGTTCGCTACTTTCGACTTCGTCTTCTTCACGGCGTGACGCTGGGTGTCCCAGCTCTCCTTCCGGTTCTTGAGCCCGGTGGAAGCGGCCTCCAGATCGGCCCCGAGTCGTGCAGCCCGCGGGTCCGCAGTGAGGTTCGCGACCAGAACGGCCATGTCCTCCCGGTGCGCTCGGGCGCGAAGCGCCATGCCCTGACTGCCATGGTGTAAACCTCCTCGTCGGCGTCAACGGACCCCGACACTCGAACGTGGAACGCCAGTTTCCCGTGGACTGGTCGGGCTGTCGGGCTTCCCCGGTCTGGTCGTGGACGAAGCCGGCACGCCGCCAAACCCCGCTCCGTCTCCTCGAACTTCTCCACCAGCTCGATGAGGATCCGATCGAGATCCTCCGGCTGCGCTCTATCGCGCTGGACAGCCAACCGGGGAGCTCAACCAGCCACCTCCACAACCGCCGCCGGCACAAGGAAGGCCAGCCAAGCGCTGCCCGGCTCCCCCCAGAGCCCGGCGACCGCCTCGCGGTAGAGACGCATCTGCACCTCGTACACGCGCGCGCGCACCGCGACCTCGTCGGGCCGCAGCCGGTCGGTCTTCCAGTCGAGAATGCACCAGCGGCCATCGCGCACGAACAGGCAGTCGATACGCCCTTGCACAAGGACCCATGCCGCATCGAGGGCGAGGCTCCAGCTCCCCACAGCCCAGCGTGGGTCGGCCTCGATGGCGCGGCGCAGATCGCCGAGGAACGGCAGCAGGCGGCGCACCGGTATCTTCAGAGAGAACGGCACTTCGCGCTCAACCGCCCCCGGAATCGCGGCCGCGGTCGCCAGGGCTTGGCCGGTCTCGGTGCCGAAGAAGGCGGCGATTCCCCCCTCGATAACCGGGTCGCGCGGCAGTCCCTGCCACCACGGCTCGATGGCGAAGGCGGACAACTGGCGATCGAGGCGGGCGGGGGTCGTAGCGGCCAGATCGAGACGCGACAAAGCGGTGTGGTAGAGGATGCCGCGTCGCGCCGCCTCCTCCGCCGCCCGGGTGTCGGCCACGGCGGGCTTCGGTCTTGGAACAGCACTTGGCGGTAACGTCGATGTCGATATCGAGGCCGTTATCGCGGCCGATGTCGAGTCGGCAGAACCCGCCACAAGGTCATCACCGAGCCACCCGGGCTCTACCCCCTCAGCCTCGAGATCTCGTTTGCGCTCAAAGTCAGCCAGCGTCTTCAACTCAGTAACCCAGTACTTGCCGCGCAACCCGGCTGTGCCCAACGCGGCGAGCGGCGGGAACGGCGCATCGAGGCCGATGCGACGCAGGATGGCATCCAACTCCGCGGAGTGTTCCGTGGTCGCTGCCTCCATGGGCGATGTGGCCGACGGAGCGGCACACGGGAGCGATGCGTCTCGGTGTCCTTCATCAAGGATGGGGCCTTGACGCGTGGCCTGAAGAGCATCCGCCGCGTGCTCGGTGAAGGTGAACGGCACATCCGCCGGGTCAACAGCCGGGTCGAGCACGATCGGCAGGAGCCACCTCATCGCTGAGCCGGCCTTGCGTAGCTGCTCACGCCGGAGGGTGGCAGCCACCCTGCCGTCGGCGGGCTGTTCCGCCTGCTTCCATCCCTTCGGCAACGTTCCCACGAGCACCAACCGTTCACGGGCGCGGGTCAGCGCGACGTAGAGGATCCGCGCCTCTTCCTCACGCTGCGCGCGCTCCTGCATGTCGCCGAGCAACCGCCGCGCCCACGAGTCCTCTTGTGTCCAGTCGTTCGCGTTGAGCCGCCGCATCCCGATCCAATCGCGGCCGACGCGAATCTTCCCGCCAAGGTCATCGCGTCGAAACCCCCACTCGAGCTGCGGCACCACCACCAGCGGAAACTCGAGCCCCTTGGCCCGGTGCATGGTGAGGATCGCCACGGCGTCCTCTCCCTCACCGATGAGCGGTACACCGTCGATGCCGCCGGATGACTCCAGGCCGGCCAGCCTGGCCATGAATCCGTGCAACGACGGTCCACGCTCCGACTCGAATGCGTCAGCCAGGGTGAGAAACTTCTCGATGGCCGATCGGTGACCCGCGCAATTGCCCATCCCCTGCAGACGAGAGAGCAGACCGGAATCACTCAGGAGCGCGCGGAGAAAATCCCCCAACCGCTGCGCCCCCGCTTTCGTCCGCCAGCCGCGCACTCGATCGAGGATCCCGCGCAGTCGTCCGGCCGATGCCGGCGGAACGAGATCCAGAGCATCCGGGGCCGCCTCGCCGGCAAGCGCCGCCGCGGTGTCGGCGGGACGGAAAGCGCTTCCCTCGGCGTCCGGGTCGTCCCGGTATGCCTCGGCCGCGGCGGCATCGATCAGGTTGTGCGCGGACGGCCGCGCTAAGCGAAGACGCAGCAGGTCGGCATCGCTGAACCCGAAGAGCGGCGAGCGCAAGATCGCAGCAAAGGCGATGTCGTCACGCGGGTTGTCGATCACGCGCAAGAGTGAGCGAAAATCCTGTACCGCCTCCTCTTCCAGGAGCGAACCGCCGGCGCCGAGACACGCGGGAACGCCTTCCTCAAGAAGAATGCGAAGGAAGAGATCGGCGCGGCGCCCGGTGCGCAGAAGAATCGCGGCATCGCGCCAGGTCGCCGGGGTCTCGACGTCATCACGGCGCGCAATCGGCACCCTATCCTCGAGCACCATCGCCCGCAACCGTCGCGCCGCCAGCCGAGCCTGGCGTTCCATCGCCGCGACCGGCCCGTCGTCTGCCCACGCCAGGGCGTGAAACTCCACCGGCGCTTCCGGCACCGGCGCCTCGCGCGCGGGGATCAGCGCCTGCTCGGCGTAGTCCGAGCCGATCTGCTCCTTCTCGAAGAGCCGCTCGAAGACGAGGTTGGTGAAGTTCAGCACCGCCGGGCGGCTGCGGTGGTTCCGGCCTAAGTAGATCGTGACCGGCCCGCTCGAGGTCACGAGGTCCTCCGGCGCGCGCACGGCATGTCGAGACTTCATCAGCCCGAGAAAGATCGTAGGGTCGGCGAGCCGGAATTGGTAGATCGACTGCTTCACATCCCCGACGCGAAAGCGCCCGTCCTCCGGCACCAGCCGGGAAAGGATCTCCTCCTGCAGGCGGTTCACATCCTGAAACTCGTCGACCATGATTTCCTGGAAGATGCCGCGAGCGCGATCGCCAAGTGCGTGTAAGAGTCGCAGCGTCCAGGTCTCGAGGTCGGAAAAGTCCAGAAAGCCGCCCCGATCCTTGAAGCCGCGGTAGAGCGCCTCTGCGTCGCGCACGAGGCCCACCAGGACCGCGGTCGCCTGGCCCACCACCGACGCCTCAGAGAGAAGCCTTTCTTCTATCCAGGGGAAAGCAAGGATGAGTCGGTTCTGGAACGCCTCCTTGGCGGCCTTGTGCAGCGCTTCGAAGCCGGGAAGTTGATTGGCACCTGAAGGGGCGACCGGGAACCCGATCCCGCCACCTCCCTTCTTCGGCCCGAAGTCAGCGTTCCACAGGCGCGTCGCGAGTGCGGCTTGACCATCGGGATGGAGCAGGTCTTCGGATCCCGCACCCTCCAGTATCGCCAGGAGCCGCTGGTGCTTCTCCGTCTTCTTCCCCGCGCCGGACGCGAGATCCAGTGCCGTGCGGTAGAGCCGCGTCCCGCGCGTCCACGCTCCCTCGCTCCAGCGCCCTCTGTCGCCGAGGAGCGCGGAGCGCATCTCTGTATGCCACGGCAGATCCTCGATCGCCCGCGCCGCGGGGCGGCGGAGCAGCGACTCCAGATAGCCATGGGGATCCTCGGTCGTGCGGGCATAGTCGTGGAGGCGGCGCACGGCGCGTCGCAGCACCTCCCCCTCCGCGTCGAACCCGGCCATTTCAACCATCCCGCGGAAGGTCCCACGCAGCTTCAGATCCCTGTGGTCGTACCAGTCGTGAAAGGTTCGGAGCAGGGCGTCGGTGAACGCCTGCGTCGCGGCCGGTTCATCGAGGACGCGGAATCCGGGCTCGAGCTCCGCCTCCAAGAACCGCTCGCGTAGAAAGCGCGCGCAGAAGGCGTGGATCGTCGAGATGGAGGCACGCGGAAGCTGCGGCAGCAAGCGGCGCAGCTCTGGATCCTCGTGCAGCGCGTGGTGAATCCGCTCGCGCATTTCACGGGAGGCCTTGTCGGTGAAGGTGACCACCAAGAGCCTTTCCAGCGACGGCAGCGCACGGGAGCGCAGGCGCTCGATGACCCGCGCGACCAGCACAGTGGTCTTGCCGGTTCCCGCACCCGCGGTGACGAGAACGTCACGGCCATCAGCAACAACGGCGGCCTGCTGGGCAGGGGAGAGACGCGGCGCGGTCATGGGTGGCCTCGCTCGGCCGGTGGCGATGCGCCGGCCGGCTCGCCGGGAGTCGGAGGGTGGCCGGCCTCGACGGGAGACGATGCAAGGCTGTCCTCGGCGAGAAGCGCCGGGCGTCCCGCCTCAACGAAAGCCGGCGGCACCGGCATCCCCTCCACAGGCTCACGGCGCACCGGATCGCGATCCGCACGGAAGCGGCAGAGCGCCCCGAAATCGCAGTTGACGCACGGCAGTTGCCCCGGCTTCAGTTCCAGCGGCCGCGCCGGGATCCAGCCGGTGAGCAGGCTCGCCGCGTACGAGGCGAGAAACGCTCTTCCCTTCTCGACGATGGTGTCCAGGGCGCCCTGGTCGGCAAGGGCCTGCTCCGTCTGGCGCGACGGCTTGACGAGGAGGCCGACGCCTCCGTCAATGCCGTCCCGTTCCCGGGCAAGGAAGAGCCCCGCCGCCCGGATGCCGAGGGAGTTCGGCTCACCGCGTTTCAGTTTCTCTTCCGCCACCGGCGGCGGGAGGACCGGCAGATACAGCCCGCCGACCGGCGTCCATTTCATCACCTGGCGAGTGAAGAGGAGATAGCCGACGAGCTGCAAGTCAAGACCGCGCGCCACATCCTTCGGCACGCCGCCGCGCGCCGATCGTTTGTAGTCGATCACCACGCAGAGCGTCTCTTCACCTAGCCTCCGCGTGTCGATGCGGTCGATCCTTCCCGCAAGGAGCAGCGTGCGGTCTCGTCCGAGCGGAATCGCCACCGCATTACCATCCCGCGAATTGAAGCCCGCCTCCAGCGCCACCGGTTGATACGCCGAGCCCTGCATCCGCACCGTTTCGACCCGGAGGAACCGATCGAGACTCCGGCGCGTGCTGTCCCACCGGTATTCACCGGCGCGGTCGACGGCGAATGCCCGGAACTCAGGCCGCCCACACAGTCTGTCGAAGACCTCCGCCAGCGTGGTGGCGATATCGGCAGCGGAGGTCACTCGTGGCCGGCGGAAGAACGCATCGAGGGCCGCGTGGGCGAGGGTGCCGGTCTCCAGCGGCGTCACTTCGGCCAGGGGGCGCGGGCGCAGACGCAGCACGCCGCGTGCGAAGCCCAGGTACGGGCACTTGGCAAACTCCGTGAGCCGACTGACGCTCGTCTCAAAGACCGGGCCGGGGAGCGCGCGACGGAGCAGATCCCCGGGCAACATCTCAGCGGGGTGAAAATCGAGGGCGGGGCGAATGCCGTCGAACCGTTCGCTCACCGCGGCCAAGACAGTGGCGCGCGATTCCCGAACGTGCGGCGGAAGCGGCGCGTCGGACCGTTTGCTCCCCGATGCCGGGACGCCGGCCGCCGGATGGTCGATGGCATGAAACAGTTCATCGAGGAGCTGATCGTCCCCATTCTCGCTCCCTGCCGCCGCGTCTCCGGCGTACAGATCGTCCCGGATCTCGCGACCCACAGCCCGGGCGCCTACTCGGGGCAAAGCAGCCGGGTCAGGCGCGGCAGCGAGGGAGGGATGCACATCGCCTGCCTTAGCGGATTGATCATCGCCGGCCGCGGGACCTGCCGCAGGCACCCGGGAGACCAGGTACCCGGCAAGCCGGTCCGCCGCCTCGGCCGGAGTCTGCAATTCAGTGAGGACAAGCACCTCTGTCCCAGCGGGAACCGGCTCCACGGCACTCTCACCCAACACCCGCCGCACTTCCTCGACTAGAAGTGACGGCTCCAGCCCGCCGCCGCCCGCATCGCGTCGGCTGTAGGTCAGCACGACCTCCTCCGACGCGCGCGTGAGCGCGACATAGCCGAACCAGGTTTCTTCCTCCTGCCGCGCCGCGGCGGAGGGGCCGAGGGCGAGCCCCGCTTGCTCCAGCTCCCGGCGCTCGCGCTCATCGAGGACCGACTCCGCCGCCACTGTGCGCGGAAAGACACCGTCGTTGAGTCCGCCCACGATCGACCGGCGGATCCCCGCAAGACGCGATCGTTGCACCTCGGCCACCATCACCTGCCCGAAACGCACCGGAACCGCCGGGACGCGCGCCGCGGCGATCCCCTGCTTCACCGCGCGGGCGAACTCCTCCAGCGAGACCGGAACCGCCGGCCAGAGCCTGGCGGCCTCCTCAAGTAACGCCCCAAGTGCCGAGGCGACCCGCTGGGTCCACTCCGGGCGCGGATCCTCCCAGGCACGCGCGCGCGCGCCGGAGCGATCCGGGTCGAGCAATTCCGACTCGAGAGCTCGCAACCGCGCCGCTGCTCCGGCGCCGTCCGGGTTGTCCGCTTCCCAGGCCGACTGGAATCGGCGCAACGGCAGGAGTGCCCCCTTTCGAACCTCGTCCACGACCGCGAGCGTCGCGCGCATCCGCTCGAATCGATCCGGGAGAGCCTGGCCTGGGGCAGAGGGCATCGCGGTGGATACCCCAGTCGGCGATGTCGAGAGGCCGGGGGCCGCCGCAGTCATCCATGTCGGAAAGCCGGGGCCCGCCGCCCCTTCAACCTCGTCGAAAAACTCCGTCTCCTGTAGGTCGACTTCGTTTTCGCCGCCGTCTTCGTTCTCGCCGTCGCTCTCGTTCCGGGCCTCAGCCCCGTGAAACGCTTCTCCATCGTCGTCTCCATACTCCCCGTTCGCCGCCGCGTCCTCGTCTCGCCGTGCCACTCTCGCGCGGTGCGGCGGAGGGAACACCTCCCAGCTCCCTGCAACCCACCAGTCCTCGAAATCGCGGCCATACTCCAGCGACACGTTTTCCAGAAGGTCGACCGCCGCGGGCTCGCACCGGAGCAGCGGGTTGCGCAAGAACCCGATCACTGCGTCTCTCCGCCAGCCACAGAGCAGCACATCCAGCCCCTCGAGCAGCAGCCGCGCCCACGGGTGCGCCAGGAGTCGGTGCGGCTCGTCGAGGAAGAAAGGGATCCCGTAGGCGGGGAAGATCTCGCGGATTGCCTCACGGTACGGCTCGACGGTGCGCACGATCACCGCCACGCTTTCCGGCGCCACCGGCCTGGGATCGAGGCGGATCCAGCGGTCGATCGCGCGGGCCCAGAAAAGAACCTCGCGCCGCGGATCCGGGGCTGGGGCCACGCGGATACGCGGGCGATCGGATGGACGGACCGCGGGCGAAGCCGACGCCGGACCTTGAACTCCGGCCGACGGGGCCGCGCCGTCAGCGGCAGCCAACTCGTCGGCATGAAGTCCGCGCTCCAGCCTCGCCAACTCCGCGCGCGCAAACCTTCCCTCCCCCGCCGGATACGCCGGCAGGATGATCGGTGGCCCCTCGGCGACCCCACCCGCCGCAAGCATCTCCCGCATCCGGGCCAACGTGCGGTGTGCCGGAGCGAAAGGGGCCCGCCCCCCGTCCTCGTAGCAAAGCGCGATCTCCGTCGGCGCCCCGCTGCGCGCGAGCGCCACCAGCACCTCCCGTTCGCGCCGCGTCCATGAGAGAAACCCATCGACAAACAATCGTGTCTCTCGCAACCGCCCGGCCCGGGCCGCTACAAGCGGCTCGATCCCGTGGAGCGATGCCTCGGGGTCGACAAGGCCGAGGTCCCGCCGGGCTGTGTCGTAGGCCTCGAGAACGGCGCCGAGGGCGCGGAGTTTCCCCGGCCCCGTACCGCGCGCCGCGTCCAAGAAGTTGAGCACCCCATGCGCCTTCACTTCACCGATGAAGCGGCCGAGCTCCTCGAGGAACCCTTGCCGGCTCCGCAACGGCGCCAGCGGACCCAGCGTCTCGTCGGGCATCCGGGCCAGCACCGCCCGCAGGAGCATGGTCCGCACGGCTTCCCCGATGCGCGGCGGCTCGGGCACGCCCGCTTCCTCGCGGAGGCGGAAGGCGAGCCGGGTGAAAGAGAGGATCTGGACGTGGCGTAGCCCGGGAAGGGCCGGGTCGGCGAGCAGTTCGCGCTCGGCCGAATGGGTCGACTGCTCGGGAACCAGAAGAATCCCCGCGCGCCCATGGCGCTCGAGGAAACGCAGTTCTTCCAGGCATCGGTGGGTCTTTCCCGAGCCGGCCGGGCCGAGGATGAAGCGCACGGACATGGTGGGGGGATGGTAGGGCAAGGTCGGCCCGGCGTCATGCGGGAACGGACTTGGATCAGCCCACGGCGATGATCGTGTGCCCCTCCGGCAGCATCCGCGCCAGCCCATGCAGGACATTCCCGCGCAGCATGTGGTAGAGCGCGGAACGCTGGCTGGTCCCGATCATGACACAGCTGCAGCCGAGCTTCCGGCTGGCGTTGGCGAGCAAGCGGGCCGCCGAATCGGACACACCCCAAATCGGGACGGCGAAGAGCCCCGCTTCCCGGGCCAGGTGCCCCATCTCGTTCAGCGCGGTCACCTGGTCCGGTGAAGGTCGGTTCTCCGCTCCCGAGAACATCCCCGGCCACTCGGTCACCGACACGAGGTAGATGGCCCCCTCACCCATGCCCTTACAGCGGCGTATCGCTTCGGTCATCAGCTTGGCGTTCGTCCCCAGCACGGCCACCAGGGTCGAGGAGTGGTACAGCGGCTTCATCGCCACGGCCCCATCGATCCCGATGATCTCCTCGTGCTCCTCCACATCGAACTCGACGCGGCGGCGGATCTCATCGGCCCGCCGGTGCACCCAGGGGATGCGGTTTACGAGGCTGATGATCCAGTTCCGCCGGATGGCGAGGGCCATGAGGAGGCCGAAAGCCGCCAGCACCGAACCGTAGGCGGTGGCGAACGGCTTCTCCATGATGTTGACCGCCCACGACCCGGCCACCATCACGGTCGTGAGAAGGCCGACCCAGAAGAGCAGCCCGCGCGATCTCTCCCGCCAGCGCAGGACGTCGAGCCCCAGCGACGTGAAGGTGAACGCGCCGAGCAGGCCGAAGCTATACATGTCGCCGAGGACGTTCAGCTTCGCACGGGTGATGATGACCGTGACGATCGGCACCACGGTGGTGATGAGAATGGCCCAGTGGGGCGTTGAAAACCACTTGTTCCGCCGGGCCAGGATCCGCGGGAAGAACCGCTCACGACTGAGGGCCAAGAAGACATGGTAGCCACCGATCATCGCCGTGTTCGCGGCGAAGAGAAGCAGCGCCGAGGCGGTTACCACCACCGAGATCTTCATGGCGACCCCGCCGCGGGCAAAGGCCAGATCGGAGATGAAGGTATCGGTCCCGGCGGCCTTCAACTCCGGCGGGAGGACAGCCACCGCCAGCGCAGTCAGGATCGGCGAGGTCAACACGATGGTGATAATGACGGCCATCATGGTGCGACGCGCCGTCTTCTGCAGCGGCCGCGCCATGACCGGCGAAAGTTGGCTAATCGATTCCAGCCCCGAGAAAGCGAGCCAGCTCCCAGCGAAGCCGATGAGCATCGTGCGCAGCGGCAGCCCCTGGAACTGCCCAAAGCTGTCGGTCAGAACCCGGATCTCCTCCGGCTTCATCCCCGCGAGCCCGATCGCGGCCGTGGTCAAGCTGGTGGCCAGCGACGCGAGGGCCATGACGACCGCCACCGTGGCGCTCTCCCGGATGCCGACGATATTGAGCAGGCAAAGCAGGCCGATTCCCACGCAGGAAAGCAGTTCGATGTTCGGTCTGATGGCGGGAAAGACCGAGGCGAGGTAGGCGAAACCGCTGACCGATGAGATCGAAGAGGTCAGGAAGTAGTCGATGGTGATGAGAATCCCGCCGAGCGCCCCCCACCAGGGTCCGAACGCCTTGCGCGCGACGGTGACGACCCCGCCCCCTTCCGGGTTCCGCCAGCAGACCTCGGTGTACTTCTGCGCAAGAAGGAGGAACGCAAGGGTCACGAGCGCGATGAAAAACGGCGCTAAGTTGCCGACATGGTGGTACAGGATGCCGGGCGTGTAGTAAACGCTGGTCCCGATGTCGCAGAAGACCACTGCCCAGGCCAGCAGCCAGCCAAGTTGTCGCACGGTATGAGGGGGGCCGTGTCCGCTCTTGCCGTTCGAGGCCCCGTCGACCTTGTCCGGCCCGCTATGCTGTTTGGTCGTGGCCAATCGGTCCCCCATCATTCCCGCCCCGCTATCCGGCGGCCCGGGATACGGTGGCCCAGGATACGGAGATGGAGCCCAGGGCGTCAATGGCGCGCATCGTCCCTGAGATTCGGGATAGGGAACGAATACGGCTGGCTTCGGGCTTCGGGCTTCGGGCTTCTGAATCCTAGCTTCTGTCTTCTGTCGACTGTCTACTGTTCCGCCGGCTATCTGAGTCGTTGCGTTCGGTGTTACAATTCCGCCGACTTGAGAAGCGCAAGCCGGTCGGATCGGAAAGGGGGCTTGGGGTCACGTCCCTCGGGAACCCTTTCCCGATCCCGTCGGTTCTTGCTTCGATCGCTGCCCGGGGGCAGACGATTCGCGGGTGTGGATGGTGCCGAATGCGGACACTGCCAAGGTCAGGTGCTGCCGAGCGGGGGCACCGCTTGGCGCAAAGATTCACAGGCACTTGGGGCGGGATCCGCCGGCCCGGGATGCCCAGAGGCTCCAACAGGAGGATGTTCCAATGCGCAAGTACAGGGTCGCGGTCGCCGCGGCCACGGTCACCATCGTGTTCCTCGTCGCCGCCTTCGCCGGGTTGAGCCATGCCCAGGACGCGGCCAAACCGGCTGCCAAGGCGGCCGAAAAGCAGGCGGCCTTCCTCAGCAACAAGCCGTGCCAGATGTGCCACAAGGGCGCGGCCAAGGGCGAGATCTACGAGAAGTGGGTCGCTTCCTCGCACAGCAAGGCCTTCACTGTGCTCCCGGCCGAGGCCAAGAAGAACCCGAAGTGCTTTGCCTGCCACACAACCGGCGCCGGCAAGACCGGTGGCTACGACCCGGCCGCGAAGAACGCGTTGGACTTAGAGGGCGTCGGCTGCGAATCCTGCCACGGTGCGGCCGGCGACTACAAGCTGATCCACATGAAGGACAAGGCCAAGGCTCTCACCCTGGGCTTGGTGATACCGACCGAGGCCACCTGCAAGAGTTGTCACGCGGGCGCCGTCCCTGAAGGTCACAAGGCGCTCCCGAAGTTCGACTTCGCGGTCTCCAAGACGAAGATCGAACACAAGCTCCCGCCGAAGAAATAACCCTCGCGGCACAGCCGGTGCCCGGGACGAGCTGTCTGTTTTCGCGACAGGCAGGCGGCTTCGTTCACAGCGTGCCTATCGCCGCCCGCTCCGCGCTCCCGGACCTCCTGGGGCACGGGGCGGGCGCCATTTTGCCTTCGGCCGGGCTTTTCCGTGCAGAGCTCTTGCGTCCGCGCCAGGAACGTGGTTGGCTGGCTCGGCCTCAGCAAGGCTGACCAGGGACGAAGAGAGGAGACCCGTCATGAAGGGCTTCGCGACCGCAGTTCGGCAAGGACGACGAGGCTTGCGTTTTCCGGCCGTTGGCATCCTGATTATTCTCCCCGTGCTCGGCGTCTACGCAACGACCGCCTCCGCGACGGTATTGAGCGGCAGCCTGCGGAGCTCGCTCTACCTGCAGGAGTCCCGGCTCGGCGCCGGTGCTTATGAGACCAGGGTCATCTACCAGGGCGTCAATCGCACGACCCAGGTGCCGGATTCCCTGCGCAACCCGCTGCAGAACCGCGCACGCCTCGTCGAAGAGGTCCGGCTGGACGCCCTCCAGCTCGGCGTGAAGCGGCTGGGGTTCCACACGTCGTTCAGCGCGGGAAACATCCTCACCGACCAGAGCCTGAAGGAGACGGCCTTCCGCCTCCACCGCGCCTATTTCCAGTGGAACAGGACGCAGCACGGACCGGGCGCCGGGTATGACCTGCGATTGGGGCGTCAGTGGGTGCTGGCCGGAGTTGGCTCCGGCACGATCGATGGACTCTCGGCGAAGATGGGCGATGCCCGTTTCGGCGACGTCACGGTCTTTGGGGGAACGCTCGGCACCGACCGGATGCTCCGCACCGACAAGTTCTGGAGCCTCGACGAGCCGAGCCAGTCGCGGGCGGTTGGCGGCCGGATCCGCCTGCAGCGAGCCCTTGGGCCGGTCGAGCCCACGCTGGCCCTCAGCCTCTCCCAGGTCGATCGCAAGCCGCGAGCGGACTTGGTCACCGACGCGCGGCGCGCGGGAGTCAGCGCGGAGCTGCGGGCGTCCCGCACCGGTTCGCTCCAGGACCTACGCGGCTTCCGTGCCTGGGGAGATCTGCGGCGGGATTTGATCTGGGGCAACAATCTTTCTCTGGTCGGCGGGTTGGACTACTCCGGTGACCTGTCCTCCTGGCTGTCGTGGTTGCCGCTGCAGCGCCTGGGAAAGGATTTCCGCGGTCGGGTCGAGTACGGTCAGCGGCGGCCCGACCTGCGCGCCACGTCGCGCTTCGCATCCTTCGTTCAAGACCCGCGCAAGGAGTTGCGCGGTGGTGCGGGAGCGGCCGTGCTGCCGGGCGTGCGACTCGATGTGGACGGCGACTACTCCAATTCAGACGCCGGGGAAAAGGAGAACGGCTTCGCGGCCACCGCCGGCGGCTATGGCCTGACCGTCGGCTACCGGTGGCACCGGGGATACGGCGGCAGCATGGACGGCCTGCTCTTGTCCGGACACCGCGAGCTGTTCGAGAAGTTGACCCTGGACATAACCGTCGGGCACAACCAGTACGACTACGGCGACATTGCGGACCGGCCGGAGTTCGATCCGGACACCGCGAAGGACACATCGGGGATGCTCGCCCTCGGTTATCGCCTGCGTCCCGATCTGTCCCTGACCGGCCAGGTGGAAGGGCTCCGCAACGGGGGCATGAACAAGGATCTGCGCTTCCTCGGAATCGTCAATTGGCGCTTCCGCACCGCTTTGTAGGAGGATCGGCCATGAAGAGGAACCTCGCAGCCATACTCGCCCTTGGTCTCCTGGCGATCGCCCTCCCGGTGGTCCGTGGCTGGAGCCGCACGCCGGTGACATTCCCCCACGACAAACACCTCGCAGCCGACCTAGCCTGCGACGACTGCCACAAGAGCATGGCCGACAGCAAGGACTTGAAGCAGCGATTCGAGTTCGACTCCACCGCCTGCGCCAATTGCCACCAGTCCGAGGAGCTAGCGGCGTGGGGGTTTTCTGGCCCACCCAAGGGGAAGGCATCCGGCGTTCCCCTCTTTTCGCACAACGACCATATCGCCGCGGGCAAGGCCTGCTTGGACTGCCACGGCGCCCTTGCCGACGCCGCGCTCGCCGGCACCGGGCAAGGAGAGCCCGGACACACGGTCTGCTTCGAATGCCACGACAACATCGTCAAGACGAACGACTGCGATTTCTGCCACGAAGGGATGCGCGAGGGTCGCTTGAACGCCATGGATCGTGACCCCGGGATCATGAAGCCGATGAGTCACCACCCGGCGTTCATCCACGACCACCAATTTCAGGTCCGCCTGGACGGCAAGGGTTGCGCCGACTGCCACCGACAGGAAGATTTCTGCAGCACCTGCCACCAGGGAGAGAGTGTCGGCTACCTGGTGCATCCGCGAAACTGGCTCTACGAGCACCCGGTGGAGGCCCGCAAGAATCTGCCGGATTGCTCCTCGTGCCATGACCGCGCGACCTTCTGCACCGAGTGCCATCTTGCGGAGGGGGTGCGGCCGGAGGACCACGGTGATCAGGGATCCGCTGCCCGTCAACGGTGGGCGTCGCCGTCGGGAGGACAACAGGAGCACGCCATCCAGGCCCGGCGCGATGTCGGCCTTTGCGCCGGATGCCACGACGCCGACAATCTGTTCATCTGCGCCCGCTGCCACCAGGCAACCGGAATCACCCAGGGCCTCAGGAGGAGCCCGCACGGCCCGGATTTCGGATCCAATGTAGGTCACGGATCTTGGCACGACGAGTGCAAAACCGAGTCCGGCGCCTGTTTCGACTGCCACCAGAGCGATCCGGACTTCTGTGGCCGCACGGTGTGCCATGGAACGAGCGAGAAGAGGGAGTGCGGCGGGGACTAGACGCGGCCCCCGGCGCGCCTCCTCGATCTGAAGGGAACATCGAGCGAGACATCGAAAGAGGCAGGCGGTCCGGCAGCGGGTAGGGACACCTGCCTTCCCTCTGTCCCGCTCTGCCATCTCCTGCGTCCCCCCGGTCGGGCGGGCGAATCCGTGGGAAGTCGGCATCTCATCCTGCCGGGACCACTCGGACCGCCCCCACGGTGCCCGTGGTCTCACTCCAAGACATTAGAACTTCTGAATCAATCCGTGGCCGCCCTATCGCCTATACTGGACCGTTCCAAAGGGGGATACCCAGCCCATGACCCAGCACCGGCCGTTCCATGTAGAGGCGATCGAGGCGGTCCGCGACTATTTTGCCACCACCATGCGCCACCCGATCGGGCTGTTCGGAGTCGTCCTGACCACGCTCTGCGGCATCCTGATGCTCATTCTGATGGGGATGAACATGGCCGGAGTGGGCGGGAACCCGTACTTGGGCATTGTCACGTTTCTGGTTCTGCCGGCGGGGTTTCTCCTCGGGCTGGTGCTCATGCCGATCAGCCGGTGGCGTCAGAAGAAGCACCCCGACCCGGCCGCGCGGCTTGACTTCCCGGTCCTCGACCTCAACCTGCCGCGTGTCCGCAACCGGTTCGTCTTCTTTCTGGCTATCACCGTGGTGAACCTGGTGCTTCTGGCCGTGGCCGCGGCCGGAGCGATCGAGTTCATGGACTCGGTGGAATTTTGCGGAAAGACCTGTCATGCCGTGATGCAACCGGAGCTGACCGCGCACCAGAACTCGCCCCACGCTCGCGTCCGCTGCGTCGACTGCCACATCGGGCCGGGAGCGGGCTGGTTCGTTCGCTCGAAGCTCTCCGGCACACGGCAGGTGTTCGCCACCATGTTCCACTCCTATCCGACGCCGATCCCGACCCCCGTCGAGAACCTGCGCCCGGCCCGGGAGACCTGCGAGCAATGCCACTGGCCCACCAAGTTCCACGGCACGCGGCTTCTGGTACGGCGTCACTTCCAGGAGAACGAGGCCAACACCGAGGTGCAGACGGTCCTGGCGCTCAAGATCGGCGGCGGGACGATTCCTGACGCGGTCGCGGGCACGAGCGGCGGGGACCGCGCGGCCAGCACCGACAACACCGTCACCGCTGCGCGTACCGTTCCGGCCTCCAGCTCGCGCACAGTCCCAGCCTCCGCCGAGCACCCCCTCCTGCCGGAGGCCGCCGGCATTCACTGGCATGTGGCGACCCGCGTCGAGTATCTCGCCGACCCCAAGCGGGAGAAGATCTCCATAGTCCGTGTCCATCGACCCGACGGCACCGTGAAGGAATACCGCCGCCCGGGCGCCGAGATTGCGCCCAACGAGAGCACCGGCCATGAGCAGCGCTTGCGCACCATGGACTGCGTCGACTGCCACAACCGCCCGGCCCACATCTACAAGCCGGCACAGCGGGCACTCGAAGAGGCGATGGTGGATGGGCATATTTCCACGCAGTTGCCGTTCCTTCGTCGCGAGGCCTTGGTCGCCATCCAGAAGGACTACCCCACTGCGGAGGCGGCCCAGTCCGGCATCGCCGACCATCTCCGCGGCTTCTACGAGCGCGAATACCCCGCTCTGGACGCGGAATCGGCCACGCTCCTCCCCGCAACGATCGAAGGCGTGCAGGCCGTCTACGCACGAAACGTCTTCCCGGCCATGCGGGTCGATTGGGGAACCTATCCGAATCACATCGGACACGAGGCCAGCCCCGGCTGCTTCCGCTGCCACGACGAAGAGCTGGCCACCAGCGACGGCGAGACGATCAGCCAGGACTGCGGGCTTTGCCATTCGCTCCTCGCCGTCGAGGAGGAGAACCCGCCGATCCTGCAACAGCTTTTCGGTGAGGGAGGACACTGATGCGGCGCAAGGCCCGGGATGCGGGGCGGGGGACGGCGACGGCGGGGAGCGGGGCCGCGAATCGAGACGTGGCGGCGGCAAGTGGAGCCACTCGCTGGAACACCTGCGGCTGGGCGAGGTTGGTCGGCCTTTGCTGCTTGTTGCTCGCAGCGCCGTCCGCCCGGGCCTCGACCTCGAACGAGGACTGCCTCGGCTGCCACGCCGACACGTCGATGGTGCGGGAGAACCCGGACAGCACGAGGACCGCCCTTTGGGTCGACGACGCCGTCTACAGCAACTCAGTACATCAGGGCCTCTCCTGCACCGACTGTCACGCGGACATCAGCGAGGTGCCGCACGCCGAGAAGCCGGCGCCCGTAAACTGCGGCGGCTGTCATGCCGATGTTCAGGCGCTGTACGACGGAAGCACCCACGGCAAGGCCGCCGCGGCCGAGCGGGCGCACGCCCCCCACTGCTACGACTGTCACGGCAAACACGATATCCGCCCTGCTTCGGACCCGGAGTCACCGGTCTCCCAGTTCAAACTGGTGGAGACGTGCGCCCGATGCCACGCGGATCCCAAGGTCACCCAGGCCCTGCCCTTCGGCAATCGCGCCCCGGTGGCCGGGTACATGAAAAGCGTGCACGGCAAGGCACTCCTGGTGGACAAGAACGCGGCGGCGCCCAACTGCGGTACCTGCCACCCGGCGCACGAAGTGCTGCCTCCGGGGGATCCCAAGAGCCTGGTCAACCGGATGAACCTGCCCAAGACCTGCTCCAAATGCCACGGCGACATCTACGACATCTACGCGGAGAGCATCCACGGGATCGCGGCAGCGCGAGGCGAGAGCGGCGCCCCGACCTGCAGCGACTGCCACGGAGAACACCAGATCGAAGGACCGGACAGCCCGACCTCCAGCGTCTACCCGGCCAACATCTCCAAGACGACCTGCCCGGCCTGCCACGGCTCGGTTCTCGCAGGCCGCCGCGGCGGCTTTGACCCGGCGCGTATCGCATCCTTCAGCCAGACCTACCACGGGCTGGCCGGCCGCCGGGGGGATCTCTCGGTGGCCAATTGCGCATCCTGCCACGGCGTACACAACATCTTCCGCTCGAATGACCCGCGCTCCACCGTGAACAAGGCCAACCTCGTCGCGACCTGCGGCAAGTGCCACCCCGACGCCGGCACCCGCTTCGCCTCCATCGACGTGCATCCGGCTCTGACGGGCGCGACATACTACGGGGGTACAGCGCGTGCTACGGGCGGGGCGAAGTCGGTCAAGCCCCCGGCGGAGGCGGTGAAGGTCGTCTATGTGGTGCTGCTCATCACCATCATCGGTGGCATGGCGGCCCATAACGGCCTCATCTGGTGGTACTACGTGGGCGAGAAGTTCCGGCGTGAGCGGAAGGCCAAGAAGGTCCGCCGCTTCACCAGGCTTGAGGCGGTGGAGCACCAACTGAACCTCATCGCCTTCTTCGTCCTGGTCTTTACCGGTTTTGCCCTGAAGTTCCCCGACGCGGGCTGGGTCCGGTTGACCGAAAGCCTGGGCCTCAACGAAGATCTCCGCGGTCTGACCCATCGGCTCATGGCCGTGATCATGATCGGGGTGGCACTGGTGCACACTTGCTACCTGGTCTTCACCAAACGCGGCAGGAGCGACCTCGTGAGCCTCATGCCCCGGATCAGCGACGTGCAGGACTTCCTTCACAACATGGCCTACCACCTCCGCCTGCGGAAAGACCGGCCGTATTTCCCGCGCTTCGACTATACCGAGAAGGCCGAGTACCTTGCGCTGCTGTGGGGAACCTCGGTGATGATTCTCACCGGTCTCATCCTCTGGTTCCCGACCATCGCCGGCAGGCACCTCCCGGCCTGGGCCTTCTCCGTGGCCGAGGTGATCCACTACTACGAGGCATGGTTGGCCTTCCTCGCTATCTTGGTGTGGCACTTCTTCTTCATCTTCATCCACCCGGAGTCCTATCCCGTCAACCTGACGTTCCTGGACGGAAAGACCACGGTCGAGCACTCGCTGCACCATCACGGCAAGGTCGAGGACGACGAGACGGAGGTCTGAGATGACCCCTGGCCCGGGAAAGATGGGATGGAAGATGCGGCCACCGAGACCGGGAAGCGGCATCTCACGGTTGTGTAGGTTTCGGCGGTCCATTTGGGGCGGAGCCGTGGCCTTGCGCGGAGCCGTGGTCTTGCGCGGAGCCGTGGTCTTGGGCGGCGTTGTCCTTCTGTCGCTGGCGGCCTATCCGGGAGCCTCGGCGGACACCAAGGCCCCCGCCGCGCTGCCGCCCGGCTCCGAGGATTGTCTCGCGTGCCACGAACTGGGCATCCCCGGCGGCTCGCGGGAGGCGGGCGTGCCACCCAAGGTCGATGGCAACGGGCTGCTCACCGGCCCGCACGCTTCGGTCGCCTGCACCGATTGCCACAGCGATCTCGCGGGCGCGGAGTTGCCCCACCCTGACAAGCTCCTGCCGGTCGACTGCGGAAGCTGCCACAGCGAGGTACAGTCCGACTACAACGAAAGCCTCCACGGCCAGGCGGTCAAGCGTGGCGACCCGATGGCACCCACCTGCAAGTCCTGCCACGGGACGCACACGGTCCGGCGCAATGCCGACCCCTCATCCCAGACCAACGTGATGAACATCCCTCTGCTCTGCGGAAAGTGCCACCATGAGGGCTCGCCCGTCCAGCTCACGCACGCCATCCCGCAGGACAGCATTCTTGAGAACTACAGCGAGAGCATCCACGGCGAAGGGCTCTTCAAGAAGGGTCTGGTGGTCACGGCCGTCTGCACCAGTTGCCACACGGCGCACTTCGTGTTGCCGCACACCGACGCCCGCTCCTCGATCTCCCGGGACGGAGTCGTCAAGACGTGCACCAAGTGCCACGCCCAGATCGAGCGAGTCCACCGCAAGGTAATCCGGGGCGAAATGTGGGAGAAGCAACCCCACATGATTCCCGCGTGTGTCGACTGCCACAGCCCCCACAAAGTCCGCAAGGCGTTCTACACCCAGGGGATGGCGGACCGCGACTGCATGAGCTGCCACTCCAGGGACGATCTCAGGTCGACGCGCGGGGTGGAGAGCAGCAAGCTCAAGGTCGACACGACCGAATTGGAGCATTCTCGCCACGCCCGCACGGCTTGCATCCAGTGTCACGCGGAGTGCTCTCCCTCGCTGGAACGCCCCTGCACGACGGTGGCACCAAAGGTGGACTGCTCGGTCTGCCATGCCGCGCAGGTCGAGCAGTACCGAACCAGCACCCACGGCAAGCTGGCGGCGACCGGCAGCCCTGACGCGCCGGTCTGCAAGGACTGCCACGGCACCCATGGCGTCCTGGCCAAAGGGGACACCAAGTCCGCCACCTTCGCCCGCAACATCCCCACCCTTTGCGGACAGTGCCACCGCAAGGGGCAGAAAGCCGCCAATCGCTACACCGGAGCCGACGCCGGCATGGTCGAGAGCTACAATGAGTCGATCCACGGCAAGGGGCTCTTGGAAAGCGGGCTCACCGTCACTGCGACCTGCACGAATTGCCACACGGCCCACGGGGAGCTGCCGGCGGCGGACCCCGCCTCGACGGTCAACCGCAAGAACCTTCCCAACACCTGCGCGCAGTGTCACCGGGGTATCTACGAACTCTACGAGAACAGCATCCACTCCCCCGCCGTGTCCAAGAGCGACAAGAAGCTGCCGACCTGCAGCGACTGCCACAGCGCCCACGACATCAAGCGGACCGACCAGAGCGACTTCAAGCTCACCATCATGACCCAGTGCGGCACGTGCCACGAGGAGATCACCGCGAGGTACTTCGATACCTATCACGGCAAGGTCTCCAAGCTGGGCTACGTCAAGACCGCCAAGTGCTACGACTGCCACGGGGCGCACGACATCTTGCCGGCCTGGAATCCGAAGTCCCACTTGAGCCGCAAGAATATCGTCAAGACCTGCGCGCAGTGCCACCCCGGCTCGAATCGCCGCTTCGCGGGGTACCTGACCCACGCCACCCACCACGACAAAGCGAAGTATCCGTTCCTCTTCTACACCTTCTGGGCGATGACGGGACTTCTGGTGATGACATTCACGATGGCGGGCCTGCACACCCTAGCCTGGCTCCCGCGCTCGCTGCAGTATCGTCGCCGGCTTCAGCAGGCCGACGCACAGCACCCCGGCCAGAAATGGATTCGCCGGTTCACACCGTTTCACAGCAAGCTCCACCTGATGGTGATCGTGAGCTTTCTAGGGCTGGCCATCACGGGGATGACGCTGAAGTTCTCCTACGCCGGCTGGGCGCACGTTCTGGCCCGCGCTTTCGGCGGCTTCGAGACGGCCGGCATCGTTCACCGGGTCTGCGCGGTCATCACCTTTTCGTACTTCGGCCTGCACATCTGGGATCTCTTGCGACGCAAGCGCGTGGAAGCAGGCGGTCTGAAGAAGCTGATTCTCGGCGCCAACAGCATGCTGCCGAACATCACCGACCTGAAGGAGGTCATCGGGTCGATCAAGTGGTTCCTGGGCAAGGGTCCGCGCCCCGACTACGGCCGCTGGACGTACTGGGAGAAGTTCGACTACTTCGCCGTCTTCTGGGGCGTGGCGATGATCGGCGCGACCGGACTCATGCTCTGGATGCCGGAGTTCTTCACCCGCTTCCTGCCGGGCTCACTGCTCAACGTGGCCACCATCATCCACAGCGACGAGGCGCTGCTCGCGGTCGGTTTCATCTTCACCATCCACTTCTTCAACACGCACTTCCGCCCGGAGAAGTTCCCCATGGACACGGTCATCTTCACCGGCCGCCTACCACTGGAGGAGTTCAAGATCGACCGGCCGCGCGAGTACGCCGAGATGGTGGCGGCGGGGACGCTTGAGGCTCACATGGTCGATCCGCCGAATCCCAAGTCCGTGCGCAACTGGCGGATCTTCGGGATGACGGCGCTCTGCATCGGGTTGCTCATGGTCGGGCTCATTATCTATGCGGTCGTTTTCGCGTATCGGTAGGGATTTCGACGGGTGGCCCGTACGCCTACACGCCGACCCGTCGTCCGGTAGATGGTTGAAGCAGTCCGATTCGCCGGGGGAATCCCGCCATTCGCAGACCGGACCGCCCCCTGACGGAACGGCCCGGTGCCTCGATCCCGTCTCGCGCCGCGAGCCTAGCCGGCTGTGAAAGAGTCGACTCCGCCGATCTCGGCCGCGCGGATACAGGCTTCCGATTTCCGGCAGCCGGCTACAACTTGGCCATCAGATCGATCAGATCGACCACCCGGCAGGAATAGCCCCACTCGTTGTCATACCAGGTCAGAGTCTTGAGGATGTTTCCGCCGACCACCTGAGTCCCCAGCGAGTCGAACACCGCGGAGTGAGTGTTCCCGATGACGTCGGACGAGACGATCGGCTCGTCCGTATACTCGATGATCGACTTCATCGGACCGGCGGCGGCTTCCCGGATCGCGGCGTTGACCGCCTCGACAGTGACGTCCTTCTCCATCAGCGTCACCAAGTCGACGAGCGATCCGTCGGGCACCGGCACGCGGATGGCGAGACCGTCCAGCTTTCCCTTCAACTCCGGCAGGACCTGGCCCACGGCCCGGGCAGCACCGGTGGTGGTCGGGATGATGTTCTCGGCCGCGGCGCGCGCCCGCCGGAAATCGGTGTGCGGGACGTCGGCCAGGCGCTGATCGTTGGTGTAGGCGTGGATCGTCGTCATCATCCCCTTCACGATCCCGAACTTCCCGTGGAGGATCTTGGCGATGGGGGCCAGACAGTTGGTGGTGCAGGAAGCATTGCTGACGATCCGGTGGTCGGCGGTAAGCGTGTGGTCGTTGACCCCGACCACGATGGTATTGTCGATCTCGTCTTTGGCCGGAACTGTGAGGATGATCCGCTTGGCGCCGGCGGCAAGCTGGGGCTCCAGCGCCGCACGCTTGGTGAAGCGACCGGTCGACTCGACCACGATGTCGACCTTGAGATCCTTCCAGGGGAGCTGGGCCGGATCGGCCACCGCCAGCATCTGCGCTTTGTGCCGGCCGGCCAGGAGGGTCTTGCCCTCGACATGGATGTCGCCTTTGAATCGGCGCATCACCGTGTCGTATTTCAGCAGATGGGCCAGGGCACGGGCCTCGGCAATGTCATTGATAGCTACAATGTCGACGTCCGGCCGGTCGGCCAGGATGCGGAAGACGGCGCGTCCGATGCGTCCAAACCCGTTGATCGCGATGCGCACTGCCATGGTCTCACCTCCCCGATGTGAGGGCGTCCAGCCGGTGGATCAGCTCAACCAACCGGTTGGCGTAACCCCGACCATTGTCATACCAGGTCAGGGCTATGCCTGAATTCCCCGACCACCATTCGTGGCCATCCGGTCGCGGGCGGTCCCAGCCGGCGTCCATTCCCTGATCGCACCTTTGGCAGGGCACCTGAGAACTCGGCACGGCACGGCGGAGCCCCCGAACACCCTGCTGCGTTGGCCACCCGGACAGTATCGACCCGCCTGGGACCTCCCGCCACCGCAAATGCACCCCGGGCTCCCGGTTCCGATCCCTCCGGCCTCCGCTGCTGGTTGCCGACCGCCCCGCAGGATGCTACGGTTCCGGGGAACCGAAGCGAGCCGCTGGGGTGACGCCCTCGGACGACATCCACGGGAGGTTACGATGAAACGGACTGGGTTCGGGAAGCGGTTCGCCGCCGTCCTGGCGGCGGGGATTCTTCTGGGCACGATCGGCGGAACGATGGCCCGGGGCGAAGAGGCTCTCCAAGGCGCGGCCCGGCCCAATCCGGGGCTCAAGGCGGCTCTGGCCTGGGCCGCGCGGGTGGACGTCCTCGACTCCGCGGGCAAGACCCTGCGCACGGTCAACGGGACCTTGCTTCAGCAAGGGGTGGTCGTCCAAACCTCGGCCCTCGGCGGCGCCTCCAAAGTCCGAATCACCGCCCGCGACGGGAACACCTGGGAGTCGGCGAATGCGGTCAGTGCCAACGGTCTCATCGGACTCAGCCTGCTCCAGCTCCCCGAAGGGCCACCCGCGGCCGTCGTCTTTCCCGCCAACACGAGCTACATGGCCCACAGCCGGGTCTTCCTCCTGAACGGCCCCGGAACCGGACCCGACTCGCTCTCGGCCCGGATCTACCAGAACTTCATGCTCCGGGGCGCTCCGGACCTGTGCCCGACAGACATCGGGATCACCGGCGCCGCCCCCGCGGTGGATAGCACCGGCCGTTTCCTGGGCGTGGCATGTGATCTCTCCGAGGGGGTCTACAAGCTCGGGTACATCGTGCCGAGCGGCTCGGTGCAGGTACTCACGACCTCCCCACCCGAACTCCAGCCGGTGAGCAGTCTCGCCGAAGTGACCCAGCCGGGGTTCCAGGACCGCAGCACCGCCACCGGGCTTCTTTTCCGCGGCGTGGTCCTCGCTCAGATCAATAGACCCGACGACGCTCGCCACTTCCTGAGTCTGGCCCTCGATCAGGATGCGTCGCTGCCGGAGGCGCACTTCTGGACCGGGCGCATCTTGTTCGGCCAGGAGCAGTTCACCCAGGCCTCGGAGGAGTTCCAGATCGCCGGCACCAAGGATCCCTCCTACTACCTGGCCTGGCACATGGCCGGCGCGACCCTCCATCAGGCCAAGGACTACGCCGGCGCTGTTAAGATGTACATGAAGGCCTTGGAGACCAAGCCGAACGCCGCCGATACCTACTGCAATCTCGGCGGCGCCTACTACGTCATGCAGCGCGTCGACGAGGCTGCCGCGGCATTCCGCAAGTCGATCGAGCTCGATCCGCGCTACGCCCAAGGGTTGGCCTACACGAACCTGGGCGCGGTGCTCAACGGCGCTGGACGGAAGGACGAGGCCGAAAAAGTCTACCAGGACCTGCTCAAGGTGAGTCCCGACTGGGGCCGACAACTGCGCGCAATACTCGACGGGCAGAACTGATGGATGCGGCAGTGGGCCCTTCCTTGCCACCCGGATTGCACCGCGAAGTCATGACCATTCGCTTTCGTCGTTGGCCCTGTCGAGACTGCGGGTATGACTCGCGACGATTCACGCTCGTCTGCCCGGAATGCAATGCGCTCCCGTGGTCCACCGGAACGGACGGGGCGGCGCATCGCCTCGCGGGGCCGGTTCTGCGCCCCGGCACGGAGATCGAGGTGCGCTCGCGCGGGTTTGTGCGCACGGAGTTCCGGTTTCTTACCCCGGCCGGTTTCCTCGGCATTCTTTCGCGCCGCTTCAACGGGGGTGGCGAATGGCTCGGGGCCGACGGGAGCGAGTGGACCGTGGACCGGATCGGCTTTCTCGGGAACGCCTACCTTCTGCACGACGGCGCCGAGGCGATCGCCGCCGCCGAGTCGCCGCCGCTGCTAAGGGAATTCTTCCGGGGGAACTTCCGTGTCCTGTTTGGGGACACAACGCTGCGGTTCTTCCGCACCGGGCTCTATCGCCATTCCTTCCTCCTCGCGGTAGAAGACGGGGTGGAGGTCTTGCGCATCCACGGCGGCTGGATCGACCCGCTCCGCCGCGTGGAGATCGTTCAGGAAGCGCCCATGGTGCTGGTCGTACTTGCCGCGTATCTCGCCTGCGGTCTTCGCCAGGGCGAAGGGGAGCTGTGACTCTGCGGTGAGGAGACCATGGACGGGAGGACGCGTAAACACGCCGACGTCCGGCTGCGAAGGGCCTCAGGGAACGGGCGCCGGAGCACCCTCTACCTCCCGATTCCGGCAGACGGGACAGCCGAGGCGCGGTTAGCGTGGAAAGCGAACGCTGGGAGCTTCCCTTCGCCTGGGGCCCGCGCGCCGAGGGGACAAGAATCTCGTGCCGGAGGAGGTGTTCCGCCGTCTCGACCTTCGCGGCGAAGTCCCGGAGGCACGGCTGAATGAGCTCCTGAAGGCGATACACCCCGATTTCTGTACCCTGCGCCGGGAGCTGGTTGACGCGGGGCTCTGGTCGCGGGAGCGGGGTATCTATCGGAGGGTCGGTTCTTCAGGGTCGTCGCCGGCATCCGCGGAATGCGCCGGGTGCGCGGGGCGGCAGCCTTTCCTGCGGCGATCGAGCGCCCCGCTACCCCTCCCCCTCCCGCGCCGACCGCAGCAGGTCCCACGCGACCCGCAGATGCCGCTCCTCGGTCCGCAGGTTCCCGATCGCCACGCGAAGGGTGTACACGCCGCACAGCTTGGTGTGGGACAGGAATACGCGGCCATCGGCGTTGACCCGCTCCAGAACCCTCTCATTGCGAGCGTCGCGCTCTGCCGCCGTGATCCCGGGCCACACAGCCCGAAAGCAGATGGTCGAGAACGGCACCGGCGCGACCACCTCAAACCCCGGATCCGCCTCCACCCACGAGGCGAAGACCTCGGCGAGCCGGCAGTGCTCGGCGATTCGCCGGCGGATCCCTTCCACACCGAAGGTGCGGATCACCCACCAGAGCTTGATGGCGCGGAAGCGCCGCCCCAGTTGGAACCCGTAGTCCATCAGATTCACCGCGTCGGGAGCGGCGGACGTCTGCAGGTAGTCGGGAACGAGCTGCAGCGCCCGGCGCAACACCTCCGGCCGCCGCAAAAACAGGGCACTGGCGTCGATCGGAACGAAAAGCCACTTGTGCGGATTTGTCACCAGTGAATCGGCGTGTTCGCAGCCGGCGAGACACCAGCGCTTCTCCGGCAGCACCGCGGCACTCCCTGCGTAGGCGGCGTCGACATGCAACCACAGCCCCTCGCGGGCGCAGATCGCGGCAACAGCCGGGACCGGGTCGACGCTGGTGGTGGAGGTAGTCCCCACGGTAGCGGAGACGGCGAACGGCAGCCATCCGCTCGCACGGTCCTCGCGCACGGCCGCATCCAGCGCCGCGACATCCATGCGGAAGGCGCTGTCAGTCGGAATCTTCCGCACCCCTTCTCGCCCGAGGCCCAGCACAATCGCCGCCTTCTCCACCGAGGAGTGCGCCTCCATCGATGTGTAGAGGCGCAGCCGAGGCATCCCCGGCGCCGACAGTCCCCGCTCGCGCACGTCGAGCCCGGGAACCGACTCGCGCGCCGCGGCCAACGCCACCAGGGTGCTGGTGGACGCGGTATCGGTGAGCAGGCCGAAGCGCGGCGCGGGCAAGCCGATCATTCCGCGCAGCCAGTCGAGCACACCCTGCTCCAGTTCCGTCGTCGAGGGAGAGGTCCTCCAGAGCATGGCGTTGGTGTTGAACGCCGCGGCGACCATCTCCCCGAGAATTCCGGGACCAGAGGCGGTGATGCCGAAATAGGCTAAGAACCCGGGGTGGTTCCAGTGCGTGACGCCGGGCAGCACCACGCCGTCAAGGTCGGCCAGAAGATTCCCGAACGACTCGCCGTGTTCCGGCGGATTTGCCGGCAGCGATCGGAGGATCTCCCCCGGCTGGACCTGCGCCAGAACGGGCAGCGTCTCGATGCGTGCTACGTAGTCCGCCACCCAATCGACCGTGCGATGCCCGGCCTCGCGGAACACTTCCGGCGGCCAGTCGCCGAGGTCACCCAGCTCCCACGGTGCTTCGTCCGGACCATGGTCTCCCGACATGTCACCCTCCTGTGCGCAGCCCTGTGGCGGACCCGATCCCACAAGGTTACTACTCAGGTAGACAGGATTCGGGAGTCAGAATTCAGAAGTCCGGCTGCCTGAGTAATCACCAACAAGAAGGACCCGACCGCATCACCGGCCGGGCCCATGGAACTACATCACTCGGAACCTTCGAAATGTCTCGCTGTCGGGCGAGCTTCTACGTCCGCTTCCACCAGCTCCCCTTCTTCTTCGCGGGCTTCACCGGCTCGGCCTTTGCCGCATCACCGCTCAGGGATGCGGTCATCATCGTGCAGCATGATTCCGCATTCGGGCCGCGCACCGACAGAACCACGCTGTTCTCCGTGCTCGCCACGGCGCAGGTCTGGGCGGCACACGGCTTCTCCTTCATCCCGGTACAGGCGGCGATATGCCCCTCAAGCCGGGCACGGATGGCGGCCAGATCCTTGCCCGTGAAGATCAGGTCGATGCCATTGTCGACATCCATCCGAGTCATCTTGGTACCGTCTGGCATCACGAGATCGCCCATGCCCCCGGCCATCGCGGTCCCGCACCCCGGGCCCGCGGCCTGGGCACCCTTGGCGCCACAGGCGCTCTTTGCCGCCGACGGGCAACCGCCGGCTTTCGCCGACGGACAGCCGCCCGCCTTCGCCGAAGGGCATCCGGAGCCGGACGCCGCCACCGCCTTCGTACCGCAACCGCCGCCAGACCCGGCGTAGCCCATCGCTACCCAACCGGCCGTGGCCGCCAACGCCAGCGCGAGAAACGCGCCCATGATCACCCGGTTCTTCCGTTCCATCCCAAGTCTCCTTCTGTTTCTGTCCCGGCAGGGCCGGAGTCGGTAGTCGCCTGTGGAAACGCGATCCGAAAAAGAACGCAGCCGAGAAAAGCGCGGCCGCCGGAGAGGCGGCTCAACGAAACGCAGACCCGATGCGAATGGCCCGCCCGCCGTCCTCAACCGCCACCAGCGTACACCGCGCGGCGTTCTGACCGCGAGGCACAGGCGCCATACCCCGCAACCCGGGCCTGGGTTTCGGTCCGGTCTTCCGGGACATGACCGGTGCCGGGTCGCGTTCAGCGAGTGCCGTCGGTCGGGCCGCCGGTGTCACGCAACCGGATGGAACGGATCACTACCGGGCTCGCGGGAAGCGTGGTCGCCGGGCTCCCGTCAGCCTGAAGGTCGGCGGGACTCGCAATCGTCTTCACGGAGCGGATCTTGTCCAGGGTTTCCCACCCGGACAGCACGCGCCCGAAGACAGCGTAGCCGAGCGGGTTGGTGGTCGCGTGATAGTCCAGCGACGGGTTGTCGACGAGGTTGAAGAAGAACTGGCAGTTCGCGCTGTCAGGGGCACGGGAACGGGCCATGGCGATGGTGCCGCGCCGGTTCTTCTGCCCGTTTCGCGACTCGAGCTTGATGTCCGGATACAGTGGCTGCTTCTGCTTCATCTCCGGCAGGTAGCCACCCCCTTGGGCAAGGAAGTTGTCAATGACGCGATGAAAGATGACGCCGTCGTAGAAGGCGGCCCTGACGTAGCGAAGGAAGTTCTCCACCGTAACGGGGGCGTGGACCGGGTCCAGCTCCACGGTGATCGTGCCCAAGGAGGTCTCGATGACCACGACCGGCGGAGAGGCCGCCGAGTCCGCCTTCTGCGCTTGCGCCCAACCGGGCAAGCCGGCCGCAAGCGTAAGCACCGCAACGATAATCCAGGAACGCATCGTTCCCTCCTCCGTGCGCGCCGTCGGTTCTCGGTACCCGCCGCCTCCGCTCCGCACGTCAAGGCGAACGATACCACACCCCTGCCGGACCTTCAATCGCCGAGCCACCCCGGGCAGCTCCTGGTCACACATCGGCGGACGGCCGCCCCAGCCTTATCTCCAGAAGAGAAGCCCACCGAGGCCCGGCATCCCGGACCCAGGCGGGCATGTGGTGTCGTGTCGGGACCGCGACGGTGCGGACGGTCCGGGAGGTGCAGACGCTAGAGCTTGACCTCCATCCTGGCCGAGATGGTGATGTCCGGATCGAGAGTGAGTTCAGCACCGCCCACCTTGTTCTTCGGGTTCTCGAACTTCGTGTACTCCACGTCGATGATGCCGCGCACACCGGCGACGACCGTGTGAGACACGCCGGCGAGAACGTTGGTGGTCTTCAAACCTTTTATGTCCTTGGGCGCGCTCTCGGTACCCGTCCAGGAGCCGTCGCTGTCCTTGTCCGGATCGAACAGGTCGAGACGAGCAAAGCATCCCAGCTTCGGAAGGATCTGATAGGTGGCCACGCCGCCCAGGTAGCTCGATCTCACGTCCGTCAATTCCAGCGCGGGGAAGGCGTTCCCGACAACGCGCTTCGCCAACTTCGTGGAGCTGCTCCAGCCCAGACCGTACTCAAGACCGGCAACCAACTTGCCCTTCTTGAAATAGGGGAAAGCCTCGAACCAGAGGTTCCGGTTGTCGGCGGCGCTCTTGGGGAGTTCGTTCGCGGGCACGTAGGTCGCAGCATCCGCCGCTGACGGGGAAACCGGGTTCTTTCCATTCCTCTGGCCAAAGAGCGTGAGGTGGAACGACTTCAGGAGCGGATCCTCGCCCGGCGGCGTGAGGATCACCCGGCCCATGAAGGTCTTGTACTTGGAACGATTGGACTCGTCTTTGGTCGCCTTGGGGTCGTCCAGCTTCAACGAGAAGGGCACGGTGAGACCCTTGTTGTACCCAAGCTCGTTGGCAATCGCCAGATCGAGATCGACAACGCCCTTGGCCAGCTTCGTGTCGATGCCGACGCCGGTATAGGCGGAGCCGACGCCGAAATAGCGGTTGAGGCTGTTCTCGGAGACCAGACGGTACCCCCACAGGTCGTCGATCGTCGCGGTCATACCGTGCGGATACAGCCCGAACTTGAAGGAGGTGTTCGGGAGGCCGCACGGATCCTTGACCCGGAAGAAGGCGTTCTTGACGTACAGCCGGGCGACCCCGCCCAGATTGTCTCCTTCGAGGACGGTGCGCCAGGTGAGCCGGTCGTTGAAGAAGTAGTCGCCGGTCAACTGCACGCGGTCGAGGTCAAAACTGTTGGCATCCTGGCGATCCACGCCGGCCGAGGAAAGGAACCCCTTGGGCGCGGAAGCACGGATCTCATCGGCCAGCAAGTACCGATAGACGACCCAGCCGGTCCCGCTGAGCTGGATCTTAGAGTTCTTGCCGTTCACCGCGGGCTTTTCCTCGTCACCGGCCCGAGCGGAGGGCGTGATGCCGATCAACGCCACCAGGACTAGGGTTACTGCGAGAGAGAGCCTGCGAAACGTCCATGTTTCCGTTTGCATGGAATCGACCCCCATTGGTTCCCGAGTGGCCGATCCGAACCCCTGGTGGAATCGGAATCCGCGCACACTCAACGCCGGGCGAGCCTACGCCCGGATCAATCGATCGTCCAACTGAGATTCGAAGTGGAGAACGAATACGACTAGTTTCGGGCCGGAGGCCCTCGAGAAGCACCGCTTGGGCCGGGAAGCTCAATTCTCGGTCCCGGCAAGCCGATAGATAATCTGCCCGGGGTCTATCTCCGGGCGGGGGGCCCATGATGCGCGAATCGCTCGTTCATCAAAGTCGCCGGACGCTGAAACCGGCAGCCGCGATTCTGCTCTGCACTTTCCTGCTATGGGAGGCGGGCGTGATCGTCCAGGTCCACCGCGCCGCCACCCGCGGGACCCAGGCCGCCGCCACCCTGGGGTCTCTGCACGCCCTGCGCGCGGAGCTGGACCGGCTGCAGTGGAACACCGGTTCGCCGGAAGACAGGCCGGAGGGGGAGCGTCCAAACTTCGGGGGCCCCGCTGACGCCGCTGTTCGAGCCTACTTCCGCCACGACCAAGTGGCGCTCCATGCCCTTGACGAGGCAGCGGCCCTGCGCCTGCACGCCCAGGAAATGGCCCGGGCCGCGTTCCTGCGTCGAGTCGATCAGTCCGTCCCCTCCACCGCGAGTCCGACGGATCCTCCGATGCCCGGGCTGCCCGACGCATACCGAGACCTGTCTGAGGCGTCCGAAAAGATCGAGCAGTTGGAGGCGCGCTGCGTTTTCGACCTGCAGCTCGCCGCCGAAAAAGCCGCGGGAAGTCGCTTGGCCCTGATCGCGTCGTTCGGGATCATCCTGGCCCTCTTGGCCATCTCGCTCCATACGGAACGGGCCCGGCGCCACCACCAGCGGGGTGCCCGGTTGGTGGAAAATATGCTGGAGGCCTACAGCCGCCGGCTCGAAGCGATGAATCTCCAACTGGAAGAGGTCAACCTGCTAAAGACGCAGTTCCTCGCCAACACCTCGCACGAGTTGCTCACCCCGCTAAATGGCGTCATCGGGTCGCTGGAGGTGTTGCGCAGCGGCTCTTGTCCCTCGGCCGAGGAGGAGCGAAGCTTTCTCGACCAGGCCTATCATTCAGCCGAGCGGCTTTCCGGCCTCATCCGCGATTTGCTGGATCTCTGCCGCCTGGAGGAGGGAAGCCTGGCCCTCCGCTGCCATCAATTGGAGTTCCGCAGCATCCTCGAGCGCGAGCTGGCGGCTCACCGCTCCACGCTCGCCGCGCGCGACTTGGTCCTGTTGGTGACCCCACCGTCCGACGGCTGGCCGCGCGTCGCGGGCGACCCGGAGCGAGTGACGCAGGTCCTGCGCCACCTGCTGGCGAATGCCGTGAAGTTCACCGAGTGCGGATCGCTCCGCGTCACCGGACGAATCGAGCAGGGGCCACGGCCGTTCCTCCGCGTGGAGGTGGCCGACACCGGCGTGGGAATCGAACCCGGCAAGCTCGGACAGGTCTTCGACCTCTTCTTGCAGGCCGACGGCTCGAACACCCGTCGCTTCGGCGGCGCCGGGCTCGGCCTCACCCTCAGTCGCCATCTGGTACGTGGCATGGGCGGCCAGATCGGTATCGAGAGCGATGGCCCGGGACGGGGAACGCGGGCTTGGTTCACGCTCCCCTTGACCGCGGAGGGATCGCCGGCTGACACGGCCGCCGAGTTCCCGACAGACCATTCCCGCGCTGCCTGAACCGCGTGATGGTATTCTTCCTCCTTGCCCTGACGGTTTTGTCGGGGAGGGAAGGACAGCGATGCCAGCAATAAGCCCGCAATGAGCCGGCAAGGAGTTCCCGCGAAGTGCCGGTCCCCGCGGCGCTCAGGGCCCCTACGGCATCCACGGCACCTACGGCGCCCACGGTGCCCCCTCGGCCCACCGCGCCCGTCCGTCCGGTGGCTCCTTGCCACTGTTCTTCTTCTTCTCGGAACCGGACACTCTTTCTCGAAGACCCCGGAGCTGCCCGCGTCCTGGGAGTCGCGTCCTGCCGGGATCGACCGACCCGAGTCGCCCCTCCCAGGAACCCGGGAAGCCGCCACCAGCCTCGCGTGGACCGAGGGACCGGCCCGTCGGTTCCTATCGAGTCGGGGCAAAGCCTGGATGGTGGTGCCCGAAACGGCCGTCACCGGCTGGCTGGTGCGCCCAGGCGAGCGTCGCCCGATCCACCAGACCCGACTGCGCATCGAGGATCGTCGCAAAGGGAAGAATCATGTTCTCGCCTGGCTGCAACACACCGCCAACACTGAGGTCTCGATCCTGTTGCCCGGCGACCGCCGCCTCGGTGGCACCGGCACCGCGACGGACGACTCACTGCGCCCCTGGCCCAACGCCTGTTCGCTCAGGCCATACGACCTTGACCAGGATATCGATCTGAACCACAACGGCCGCAAGGAGTTGCCCATCAGAAGTTCGGTCAGTCTGCCAGACCCCGCGGCGTCGCTGATTCTGCTTCTCGAGGCCGACGAGGACGGTCGGCCCCGGCTCGTGCCGAGGAGCGAGTTCGTGGGCACAGTGCGTTTCGAGGAAGGGATCATCACGTCCATTCACTTCCCGCAGGGTGCTAAGGATCCGGTGCTGGAGGGGCAGTTTCTCCCGCTCTACAATTGCCGGTTTCTCGCGCGGCTCCAGATCCCAGGCGAGGAAGCCTGCCGCCATTGCTGCATGGTCCCGATGGTGCTGCGCGGCGATGCGGACGGCCTGTTCCGGCCGGTCTTCGACAGGACTGCCCAACGAGGGCTCCTCAACCGGTTTCAGGCCGACATTGCCGTGTTGCAGCAGGGTGGCCCCGGCCCGCTCATCCCTCCGGAGAAAGTCGCCCTGGCACGCGCCGCGGCGTTCCTCTATCTCACCGGGGTGGGGTACGGCGCGCGGGAGCAACTGGAGAAGGCGCTGGGCCCGCGCGCCAATCTGCCCCAATCGGCGCAACTGCTCGACCGGCTTGATCGGTTCTTCCTCGCTCCCATCCATCCCGGCGGCCTATGATGTCCGAACGGGATTTTTGATGGCTGTCCACCTGCACACCGCCTGGCTGCCGGGCGCCGAGACGCCCGGGGGAGCGTTCTTTCTCTGGGGAGACGACGCTCGCTCCCTGGGAACAGGCGCGCCCGTTTCCTTGGGTGGCGTCGTACCCCCGAAGGAGCTGCTGCCACTCGTGGGCAGGCTCTCGGGTGGCCTGCTTCATGAGTGTGCGGAAGAAGAGACGGCCCGCCTGCCCTGGCCGACACGCCGGGGACGACCGCTGGCGCACGGCGCTGTGATCACCCCTGGCGACGGTACCCATCTGGGAGATTGGCCGGTTCGCGGGCTTCTCGTACCGCCTGGCGATGTCCTTCCCTTCCTCGCCGGCCTGCCCCGCGAAGCACCCTCCGGTCTGCAGTACGGTGGCTCGCTCCGTTTCTGGATGGAATGCGGCTCGCTCGCTCTGGGTCTTCTCGCTCGCCAACGTATCGTCCCTGCGGTGGCGGTGACCCACGGACCGGAAGGGCGCGAGCGACTTGCCGCGTGGCGACCCGTCCTGGACGACCCCGAGGACCGACACGCCGTGGACCTGCTCTCCCATGCCATGCCGGGGATCTGCCGGGCGGCGGCAGCAACCCGGGAGGCGGACGGGCGGTTGCTTCTCCCCGACGCCGCCACCGTGGTGCGGGACTTTCTGACCACCACGATGGATGCCTCGGCGCGGTTCGTTCTCGCGGAGGAAGGGTTCCCCGACCGCGGGGGACGCCGCACGAACGCCGCTCGCGACCTCACGGGGCCGATCGGGGGGTGGCTCCGCGCGCTCGGCTGGATCGAGGGGAAACTGGCAGGTGATGCCCGCAGCCTCGACGAATTCACCGAGTCGGTGCGGCGTTGGGGCGAGATCCTTCACGAACCGGCGCCGGACTCGTTTCGCACGGCATTTCGCCTGCTGGAGCCGAGCCGGACACCGGCAACCCCGGACATCCCGGCAGCCGCCGACCTTTCGGCAAACGTCGACCTCCCGACAACTGTCGCCGCCGCCGACAACGACTCCGCGAGGGCCGTAACCGAAGCGCAGCAAGGCGGATCCGAGTGGAACTTAGAGTTCCTTCTCCAGAACCGAACCCGACCTGACCGCGTCATTAGCGCCGCCGGTGTCTGGGAGGCCGGCGGGCCCGCGATGGTCTGGGACGACTGCGTTCTCGAGCGGCCACAAGACCGCCTACTTGGAGACCTGGGTCGAGCCTCGCGACTGTTCCCGCCGCTCGAGCGGGCATTGGAGGGGCCACGCCCGTCGGCATGCCTTCTCTCCGCGGACGAGGCCCACACCTTCCTGCGCAAGGCGGCCTCCCTGCTCGAGGAGAGCGGCTTCGGCGTCATCGTCCCCGCCTGGTGGGGAGAGGTGTCGTCGAGACCGCGGCTGCGGCTGCGACTGCGGCCGGTCGATGGAACTCCGGGCGGTCCGGGCAGGGACGAGCGGGTCGGCCGAGGCGCCCCCCCTGGAACCGGAGCGGCTCAGGGCTACCCCGGCACCGAAACGACGCAAGAGGTTGAGCCGGCCCTTGGCCCGGCCGCGCTCGTCGCGTACGACTGGGAAATCGCCCTGGGCAACGCGATCTTGGGCCCCGAGGAATTCCGGCGCCTCGCGCAGGAGCAGCGCCCCCTCGTCCTCGTCCGCGGGCGTTGGATCGAGCTTGATCCTGAGCGGACGGCGTCGATCCGTCATGTCATGGAGGAGGAAAACGGCCCGCGAGAACTCACGCTCGCCGAAGCGGTGCGGTGGAGTGCCGTCGGTCCCGACCCGTTGGCGGAAGATACCGCGCCTGAGGTGATCGCCGACGGCTGGATCGCCGATCTTCTCGAACGGCTCCACGGCCATCGTGTCCCGGAGTTGATCGAGACCGATGAGCGTTTCAAGGGAACGCTGCGCCCCTATCAGTCGCGCGGGGTCGGCTGGTTGGAGTTTCTGCGCCGCTGCGGCCTCGGCGCCTGCCTCGCCGACGACATGGGGCTCGGCAAGACGGTGCAGATGATCGCCCTGCTTCTGCACGAGCGAGCGGCCGGGTCTCCCCCCGTCGGGCCCACCCTCGTCCTGTGTCCCATGTCGGTGGTGGGGAACTGGCAACGGGAGATCGAACGTTTCGCGCCAAGCCTGCACACCATGGTCCACCACGGGTTGCATCGTCTCCGGGACCACACCTTCGCGGAGGAGGCGGCGGAGAACGACGCCGTCGTCACAACATACGCTCTCGCCCATCGCGACCGCGCGCAGTTGCGGTCCGTGGCCTGGGAACGGATCGTGCTCGACGAGGCCCAGAACCTGAAGAACCCGGTCACCCTCCAGGCGCGCGCCGTGCGCTCGCTGCGCGCCAACACGCGGGTGGCGCTCACCGGCACTCCGCTGGAGAACCGCCTTTCGGAGCTCTGGTCGATCCTCGACACCCTGAACCCGGGCTATCTCGGAACGCGGGCGGAATTCCGTCGCCGCTACTCCGTTCCCATCGAGCGCAACCGCGACCCGCACCGCCGCGAGGGATTGCGTCGGCTGGTACAACCGTTTCTGCTGCGGCGCCTCAAGACCGACCCGGACGTCATTCGCGACCTCCCGGAGAAACTGGAGATGGTTGTGTACTGCAACCTCACGCGCGAACAGGCGGCTCTTTACCAGGCGGTGCTGGATGAGATGCTGGGCGCGGTGGAGCACTCCTCGGGGATCGCTCGCCGCGGGCTGATTCTCGCGGTGTTGACGCGGCTGAAGCAGGTCTGCAATCACCCCTCGCACTACCTGCGCGACGGCGGACCGATCGAGGGTCGCTCGGGAAAGACGGCCCGACTTGCGGAGATGATGGAGGAGGTCCTCGCCGTCGGCGAGCGGGCCCTGATCTTTACCCAGTTCACCGAGATGGGGCACCTTCTCCGCACGTATCTCGCCGAACGGCTGCGCACCGAGGTCATGTTCCTCCACGGTGGCACCCCCAAAGCGGAACGCGATCGGATGGTGGATCACTTCGCGACACCGGACGGGCCCAAGGTGTTTCTTCTCTCGCTGCGGGCCGGCGGCACCGGACTCAACCTCACGCCGGCCACGCACGTGTTCCACTTCGATCGCTGGTGGAATCCGGCCGTGGAGGACCAGGCCACCGATCGAGCCTTCCGCATCGGGCAGACCCATCGCGTGCAGGTGCACAAGTATGTCTGCGTCGGGACCCTCGAAGAACGAATCGACAAGATGATCAGGGACAAGCGGGAACTGGCCAATCTCGTGGTCGGTGCAGGCGAGGACTGGTTGACCGAGCTGGACACTTCGCAGCTCCGCGATGTGCTGCGTCTGTCGCGCGACGCGGTCTCGGAGGACTGAAGCGATGGCTGGACGTGGCGGTGCGGGACGGGGAGCCATCCGGCGGAGGCCCACTGGAACCGGCGGAGAGCACCATACCGGGAGCACCGGGCGGCCTCGCTATGGCAGGACCTGGTGGTCCGATCGCTGGCTCACCGCCCTGGCAGGCCTGGGATTTCTGCCGGCCAGGGTAGGACACGGTCCCGGGTTCCGGCTGCCGCGCACCCACCGCGTCGAAATTCGTCCGGGCGCCGCGGATGTGAGCATCGGCGGCCCGCGCGGAGAGTGGCGATCCGTCACCGTCCGCATGGAGCCGGTCCCTCCGGCCTCGTGGGACCGCTTGATGGAGGTCCTTTCACGCCGCGCCCTCTACGCCGCCCGCCTCCTAGGAGGTGAAATGCCGGAGGGCGTGGAACCGGCATTCGCGGAGGCGGGGGTGCAGCTCTTTCCCGCTGAGACCGCCGATCTGGTGCTCACCTGCGACGGAACGGGAGAGGAAGCGCCGTGCATCCACGCGATGGCGGCGTTACGGCTGCTCGCCGCGCGCTTCGACGAGGATCCGTTCCAGCTTCTTCTCTTCCGCGGAATCGGTCGCGTCGAACTGTTGGACGGGATTCGACGTCTGTGGACCGGCGACCCGCCGGTCGAAACGCCACGGCCGCGTCGCACCCGCCCGCCCGCGGACCTCGGGAGCGAGGCCGAGGTCTTGGCCCGCTTCTGGGAGCCGGATTCTTCCATCGAACAGGTGCAGCCTCGCATCGAGCCGCCCTTCGTGCCCGAAGCGGTGCTGCTTCGCCTCGGCCCGCTGCCGGGCACCGTCCCGGGCTCCATCGCGGAAGCGGCGTTGCACCGCGCCTACCAGTCGATCCATGCGTGGGCCCTGCGTCGCGGCCTCCAGGAGGAAACATCGGAAGACTGAGGCGCCCGTCCACGCTCGACTGCGGCGGCTCGACTGCGGCGGCTCGACTCTGAACGTCCGACTCTGAACGTCTGACCGCCGGCGCTCGATTCAGCTTGTGGCACCCTCTCCGCCGTCCACGGTCTCTCGCATCGCGCGCAAGGCCGCTCGCGCCTGCGCCAGCTCACGGTCGTAAAGCTCCTCGAGAGCGGCACTCGTGCCGCGGCAACCAGCCACTACCTGCTCTGTCCAGTCCAGGTACTCGACCTTGCGATCAAGCGTCCAGCCGCCGGGAGGCGCGTGTACCAGGTCCCGGATGTTGCAGATCTTGTCGCCGAGTTTGAGCTCCTTGGCGCGGCGGGAGGCGGATGGCGCGTGCTCGACTTGGAGGCGCTTCCGCTCCGCCTTGGCCAATTCCTTGTCGTCGGTCACTTCGTCCACGACATCGCGAACCTCGACGCCGAACTCGCACTCAAGCTCCTCCAGCGTCGTCTCGGTATCCTCCACGGTGTCGTGGAGCACGGCCGCGGCCAGGGTCACGGGATCGTCAACGCCGCCCGTGCCCGCGACGACCGCGGCCACGGCGATCGGGTGGTTGATGTAGGGCGCCGCACTCTCTCCCTTGCGCCTCTGATCCCGGTGCTTGCGCGCGGCGAACTCCAGGGCACGAAAGAGAAACGCGAGCGGAGACTCAGGGAGCTCACCCGGCGGCATCAGCGGGGTTCCCGCCCGGCGGCCGGGCCGCGATGGACGCGATCTCACGGTCGAGAAGATAGAGCCCTTGCCCCTCGCCTCCGACCAGCTTCACCATGCCCACGATCTCTCCCACCAGCGCCTCTTCCTCGTGCTGTTCGGATACGAACCACTGCAGAAAGTTGAAGGTCGCGAAGTCCTTCTCCTGGAGAGCGACGTCAACCAGGGCGTTGATCTTCCCGGTGACAGTACGCTCGTGCTCGAGGACGAGGACAAAGAGATCCCCCAGCGACGGGTAGTCTGCGGACGGGGCTTCGATTTTCCCGAGAACGGCGAGGTTGCCGGTCTCGTTGACGTAGTCGAAGAATTTCCGCATGTGCATCATCTCCTCCCCCGCATGCTTCCCGAGGAAGAGAGCAGAACCACGCAGGCCCTGCGACACGCACCAGGCAGCCATTTGCAGGTAGAGGTTGGAGGAAAAGAACTCGAGATTGATCTGATCGTTGAGCTTTCCGACAAGGTTCTTGCTCAGCATGGAAGGTCCCTTCCTACGGTTGGAGAACGATTGGAGGATCCGGATGCACCGCCTCCTCTACCGTGAGCGCCGGCCTCGTCCGAAACGCCTCACGGCGGACCGGACATTCCGGCAGGTCACACTGTGCGCAGTATAGCTGCCGACACGGATCGGTGTGGATGACGATCTCCCCCTTCAACCCACACGTTCGGATGACGCGTCGCTCGAAATCGTCGGTGGCGTCATGTGCCCGGCCCACATCCCAGAACAGCGGCACGACGATATGAGCGTCGACATGCACGAAACGGCCGGCGCGGATGACTCGCAGGCTGTGGACCCGGATGATCCCGCTGCCGGAGCCGGCATCCGCCGCCGATACCAGACGGCGCACCATTTCCGCGTCCTCCTCGTCGAGGAGTCCGCCGGCAGCCTGCCGCACGAGCTTCCAACCGGTCCAGGCGAGATTCAGGCCAAGGATTCCGGCCACGACCGGATCGATAAGGCGGATCCCTGTCCAACGAACGAGAAGGAGCCCGACCACCACCCCGGCACTGGTCCAGAAGTCCGACAGGACGTGTTTCCCGTCGGCGATCAGGGTCAGGGAGTTGTACTTCTTCCCGGTGCGTACGAGGAACCAACCGAGGATGCCGTTCATGGTCCCGGCGCCGACGACGAGCATGAGCCCCAGGTCCAGTTCCTTCAGCTCTCCGCCACCGACCAACCCGCGCAGAGCCTGGATGATCACGAGAACGGCGGCAAAGGCGATCAGCCCGCCCTCGAAAGCAGCCGAGAAGAACTCGATCTTGCCATGCCCGTACGGGTGCGAGCGATCGGCCGGCTTCCCCGCAAACACCACTCCGCCGATCGCGAAAACCGCCGCGACGACATTCACGATGCTTTCGAGCGCATCCGAGAGAACGGCGGTCGAGAGAGTCACGTGATACGCCCAGAACTTCACCCCGAGAATGACCGTTCCCGCGCCGAAGGAAATCAGCGCTGCTCGTAGCCGCACTTTTCCCTCGCGGCGCTCCACCTCAGCCTCCGCCTCAGCCTCGGCAGTCGCTGAAAGGACCGGACCGGGCAACGCGCTAGTCGTGGGATCGGGATCGTCCATGCGCGGAAGAATAAGGGAACCGGTCGGTCCGGGGAAGGGACTGATCCGACGCGCGGCGCCTTCCGTCCGCAAGGCATCCCGCGTAGAATCCCCCCAGCCGCGGGCACAGGGTCCGTGGCGCAGCCGGCCCCCTGGGCCGAGAGGAGCCAAGATCCGCATGACGCGCGAACAGATCCGCCGCCTGACCCAGATGGTCTCCTGCGCCGGGTGAGCCAGCAAGATCGCTCCAGGGGACCTGGAGCAGGTGCTCTCTGTGCTGCCACCGGTGCGGCATCCCGACCTCATCGTCGGACTCGACTGGCATGATGACGCCGGAGTCTTCCGGCTCGGGCCGGACCTCGCGGTCATTCAGACGGTCGATTTCTTCACACCGATCGTGGACGACCCGTTCACGTTCGGCGAGATCGCCGCGGCCAACAGCCTGAGCGACGTCTATGCCATGGGGGGCGAACCGGTCACCGCCATGAACATCGTCGGATTCCCGGTCAGCGAGCTGGACCTCTCCGTCCTCGGTGAGATCCTGCGCGGCGGACATGCCATGACCTTGCGGGCCGGCGCCCTGCTCGTGGGCGGTCACTCGGTGAAATCGCCGGAGTTGTTCTACGGTCTCTCCGTTCTCGGCCGGGTGCACCCCGACCGCGTGGTCACCAACGCGGGCGCTCGCCCCGGCGATGCCCTCGTGCTCACCAAGCCGCTCGGCACCGGCATCCTCGCCACATCCCTGAAAAAGGGGAAACTCGACGCAGAGGGTCTCACCCGGGTTACCGACTGCATGAAACGACTGAACCGCAACGCCTCGCTGCGGATGGTCGAGTGCGGTGCCCACGCCGCCACCGACGTGACCGGATTTGGCTTTCTCGGTCACCTCCACGAGTTGACCGCCGCCTCCGGGGTCGATGCCGTGGTCGCGTTGGAGCGTGTCCCGCTGTTGCCGGGCGCCATCGAGGCGGCCGCCGACGGCGATACGCCGGGAGGATTGGCCGCAAACCGGGAGCACTTAGGCGTGCACCTCGACATCGAGGCCCACGGCGATCCGAGGCTCGACCTGCTGTTCGACCCGCAGACATCGGGAGGGCTCTTAGTCTCGCTACCGCCGGAGGCCGCTGAGCGTCTCGTCGCCGCGTTGCACGCCGACGGCGACACAGAGTCCGCGGTGGTGGGGCGGGTGACCGCGGGAACCGGCCGCATACGCGTCCGGAAGACCGACTAGCGCCGCCCCGCGCCCGCCGCCGCGTCGGGTTCCGCAAGCAGTTGCTCGATCTGCGAACGAAGCGTTTCCACGCTGAACGGCGGGAGTGTGAGGCGCGGATGCTTTCCCGCGCGCGCGCGCGGCTGAGCGGGCTCCCAACCGTCGAGGATGGCGTTGTACTCCGGGGGTTCGCCGGACATCTTGCCCTCGGGATCCCAGGTATCGGGACGGCCGTACAGATAGAAGAGACCGTACGCAGAAGCTCCGTCGGCCAACCCGGCGTGTCGCCCGAACGCCCGGCCGATCCTGCCGGTGCCGTCCCAGTAATGGCGGATGCGCGGATCGGCGTACTTCTCGGCCAGCGCACGCGCGCGCACGTCCACGTCGGGCGGAACGACGCAGACCCAGACCAAAAAAACCTCGAAATCTTCACCGGGAATCGCAGGAAGCAACATCTGGTCGATGGCCGCCGCGAAGTCGATGCACTCTCCACAGGTCGGCGCGACGATGCCGACCAGCCGCACCTTGCCGTCCGCGTCCTCGAAGTCACGCCGCAACGGCTGGAACGCCTTGTCGAGAACAGCGTAGGGTAGATCCCCCTTGTGCCGGGCCTCCGGCTTTCCACGACCGCAGCCGCCGGCGAGAAAGATCAGGGCGGCGGGAAGGACCAGGCCGGCCACAACGGGAAGCAGCCGGAACACCCGGGCGGCCCCCCGCGGGATCGAAAGCCGGCGTGTTTCGGCGGACTGGGACAGGTCCGGCATCATCGAATCGCCTCCTCTGGTGGATCGCGCCGCTTGGCGCAGGCTTCCGGGGCACTCTGAGAGGATAGGAGGAAACAGGGGATCTCGGCAAGAACGCGGTCGGCGGACCCGGTCGCTGAGCAAGGTCGCTGAGCAAGGTCGCTGGGCACAATCGGTGGAAGGTCGAATCCCGGAGCACCGTGGGTCTATGCAGTTGCCTTCCCCCCGACCGCGGGTCACAATCCGCAGCCTGGTCCGGCGGGGGTCGCTTGCCGGGAGGAAGGAGCGCCCCGTGAAGCACGCCAACGCCGACGCCGTGCCCGGTCCGGCGGGACCGGCCCGGGGTTGGTCCGCCCTCGTCACCTATGCCCGTTTCGTGCGGGTCGCCCACACCCTCTTCTCGCTGCCGCTCATCATCGCCGGCATGCTGGTGGCGGCGGATGGTCTGCATCGGGCGGGCGCGGACGCACGCCTCCCTTCCCTGCGCGCCGTGCTTCTGGTCTTTCTCGCAGCAGCGGGCGCCCGAACCGCGGCGCTCGCCCTGAACCGCATCATTGACCGTCGCATCGACGCGCTCAATCCGCGCACCGCCGCCCGTGAGTTGCCCAGTGGAACGATGACACCGCCCCAGGCCTGGGGCGTGACGGCGGTCGGGCTCGTCCTCTACTTCGCCGCGGCGGCGCTCCTCACCGGACCCCACGGCCGGCTCACGCTTCTGCTCTCCCCCATTCCGCTGATCGTCTTTGCCGGGTACCCGTTCCTCAAACGCTGCACACCGCTCTGCCACTTCGGGGTCGGGTTCGGCCTTGCCCTCTCACCGCTCGGCGGCTGGGTGGCGGTGACGCAGTCCTTCGTCGGACTCTCTCGGGTGATACCACTCGCGCTCTTCGGGCTGTTCTGGGTGAGCGGATTCGACATCGTCTACGCCACGCTGGACGAGGAGTTCGACCGCGCGTGCGGCGTCCATTCTCTTCCCGCCGCACTCGGCCGCGCCGGGGCGCTGCGCATCTCCTACTGGCTGCATTTCACCGCGGTCCTCTGTTTGCTTGCTTTGTGGTGGGTTAACGGCTGGTCGGGGCTCAGCCTGGCGCTCCTCGCCCCCGCCGCGGCCCTGCTCTGGTGGGAGCAGCGCCTCGCGCGCGTCGTCGAGACACCGTTTTTCACCATCAACATCCTGATCGGCTTCGCCGTGCTCCTCTTCACGGCGACCGGCGTCCTCGGCTGAAGCGGGAGGTCCCCGTGCGCGTCCTCGTCGGCATCACCGGCGCCTCCGGCGCCGCCTTCGCCATCGACTTCCTCAAGCGCTGTCCCGGCGAGCGCTTCCTTATCGTCTCCGAGTGGGGCAAGGCCGTCCTCAAAGACGAGCTCGGGCTCTCCCCCGCCGACCTCGCCCCCTGGGTGACGCGGACCTTTGCGGATGGAGACTTGGCGGCCCCGTTTTCCTCAGGCACGATCCGGCACGACGCATTCGTCATCGTGCCGTGCAGCGCCTCGACCATGGCGAAGATCGCCGCCGGGATCGCCGACACGCTCATCACCCGCGCCGCCGCGGTCACGCTGAAGGAGCGGATGCGCCTCGTGCTGGCGCTGCGCGAGACGCCCCTCTCCACCGGGATGCTGGAGAACGCCCTAAGAATCTCGCGAGACGGCGGGATCATCGCTCCGATCATGCCTCCCCTCTACCACAGGCCGCAGACCCTGGACGGGGCAGTAGCCGGATTCACCGCGAAACTCCTCGCTCTCTGCGGCGTCGAGACGGGACCCGGCTGGCACGAGGATCGGCTGCAACAGGAGAATCCCGCAGCATTGACTCACGGAGATCCGGCGGCGCGGCCCGACGCGACCGGTCGGGAGCGAGGTGCGCCATGAAGGGCCCGGTCGGCAAGCGGCCCGCACGCGTCCAAGCCGTGCGTCTCATTCCCTCCCACCCCGCGCCTGAGCCCCTCTCGCTCTCGAGGCCTGCCTCCGGCCGCCACTCATCCCAGCACCAGGAGCTCGGTTGCCTCACATCCACCCGCCTCGCACCGGCCCGCTTCGCACCGACCCGCCCCGTTCGGTTCGACGGGCTACGCCCGTTCCTCCGCACCCTGGAAGAGGCCGGTGAGCTGCACCGGGTGACGGTCCCGGTGTCGGCGCGTTTCGAGATCGCGGAGATCGCCTCCCGCGCGGCGGCCCTCGACTCCCCCGCCTTGCTCTTCGAGAAGGTCGATGGCAACCCGTTTCCGGTGGTAGCGAATCTACTCGCGGGCCGCGAGCGAATCCGTCTCGCCCTCGGACGCGAGCCGGAAACGATCGGACTCGAGCTGATGCTTGCGGCCGAACGATTGCAGCCCCCGACCATCGGGGCTCTCTGGGAGACGCGCAGCCTCTTCCGCCGCGCCTTCACCGCGAAGGTCACGACCGTCGACACCGCACGCTGCCACGACGTCGTGGCCGACCCGGATCTCGACCGACTCCCGATCCTCACCTGCTGGCCGCAGGACGGCGGCCCGTTCATCACCTGGCCGATGGTGCTCACGCAACATCCGGTCACGGGAGGCCGCAATCTCGGCACCTATCGGATGCAGGTCTACGACCGGCGCACCACCGGTCTGCACATGCAGATTCAGAAGGGGGGCGCCTTCCACTACCGGGAGGCCGAGGCGCGCGGCCAGTCACTGTCGGCCTGCTGCATCCTCGGAGGCGACCCGATTCTCATGCTCGCCTCCGTCGCACCGCTGCCCGAAAACGTCGACGAGCTGGCCTTTGCCGCATTTCTCCGAGGAGCGCCGCTCAAGGCCGTGCGCGCGGTGACCGTACCGATCCTCGTGCCCGCCTCGGCCGATTTCGTTCTGGAAGGGATTGTGCCCGCGCGCGAACGGCGGTCGGAAGGGCCCTTCGGTGATCACTTCGGGCACTACTCCCACCAGAGTGAACAGCCGGTGTTCCACCTGACGAAGATCACGCACCGCCACGATGCCATCTTCCCGGTTTCCGTCGTGGGTCAACCGCCGCAGGAGGATCGCTGGATCGGCGACGCCTTGCAGGAGATGCTGGTGCCCCTGCTGCGGATGATGCACCCGGAGATCCGCGACGCCTGGGCGTTCCCGGAAGCGGGTTTTCACAATCTCCTGTCGGTGTCAGTCGGCGCACGGTACGCCAAGGAGTCACTGAAGGCGGCCTTCGCCATGCTCGGGACCGGGCAGGTCTCGCTGAGCAAGGTGGTGGTCACGGTCGGGCCGGACGTGAACGCCCGTGACCCCGAGGCTGTGCTGCGCGAGATCGGTGCCTGGTTCGACCCCGAGGAGGGCTTCATCCTCCTGCCGGGAACCGCCATGGACACGCTCGACTTCACCTCGTTCCGCATGAATCTCGGCAGCAAGATGATCCTCGACGCGTGTCCCTCGCCCGGGCGCGAGCCAAGGCCGCCGCTCGCAGAGACCGAACTGCCGGACCTGCGCGACCTGCATCCCGCGATCCGCGGGCAGCGGCTCCTGGCCGGCTCGATCCTGGCGGTGACGGTGGAGGGGACGGCGGGGCGTTCCGTCCTGGAACAACTGCTCGCGGAGGATGCACGCACGGCATGGCCGTCCCTCCAGCGCGTGCCGATCATCGCCGTGGTCAGCTCCGATGTCCGGCTGCAGGACCGAACGCATCTTATCTGGGGGATCTTCACCCGCTTCGACGCCGCGCGGGACATCCTTTTCAACGACTCGAGGCTGGTGGGCGCAGCGCCGGTGCACCGTGGAACCATGGGGATCGACGCTACCTGGAAGCCCGGCTATCCGGACCCGGTCCGGCCCTCGGAGGAAACGCGTCGCTTGGTGGACCGGCGTTGGGGGGAATACGGGCTGGGGAAGTAGCTCCGGCCAGTAGACAGTAGACAGTAGACAGAAGTCAGAAGTCAGGATTCAGAAGCTCGAAGTCCGAAGCCCGAAGCCAGCCGCATTCGTTTCCCACTGCGAATGCCAGGAGGTTGTTCATGAACTTCGCCCTCATCGGCGCCGCCGGGTTCGTCGCACCCCGGCACCTCAAGGCCATCCACGACACCGGACACCGCCTTGTCGCCGCGATCGATCCCCACGATGCCGCCGGAGTCCTCGACCGATACTTCCCCGAAACCCGGTTCTTCACCGAGATCGAAAGGTTCGACCGCTTCCTCGAAAAGCGGCGGCGCGGGCCGAAGGAAGAGCAGATTCAATTCGTCGGCATCTGTTCGCCGAACTATCTCCACGATGCCCACATCCGCTTGGCGCTGCGAGCCCACGCCCACGCCATCTGCGAAAAACCGCTGGTGATCAACCCGTGGAACATCGAGGCGCTGCAGGTTCTGGAGCAGGAAACCGGCAGTCGCGTACACACCGTTTTCCAGTTGCGGCTGCACCCGGCGCTGATCGCGCTACACGATGAATTGGCCGCTCGCCCGGCCGGGCCCCCGGTCGAGGTCGAGCTTTCCTACATCACTCGTCGCGGCCCGTGGTACGACGTCTCCTGGAAGGGCTCCGAGGAGAAGTCGGGCGGGGTGGCGATGAACATCGGGATCCACTTCTTCGATCTGCTCCTGTGGCTCTTCGGACCGGTGCAGTCCAGTGCCACGCACCTGCGGGACCCGCGTCGGATGGCCGGGCGGCTGGAGCTCGAACGGGCGCGCGTGCGCTGGTTTCTCTCGGTCGACGGCGCAGACCTGCCGGCCGGGTACCTCGAGTCGGGGCGGTCCGCCCATCGAAGCCTGACCATCGACGGAAGCGAGCTGGAGTTCTCGGAAGGGTTCGGCGACCTGCACACCAGCCTCTATCAGGAGGTGCTGTCCGGGCGTGGCTTCGGGATCGAAGACGCGCGGCCGGCCATCGAGCTCGTCTACCGGATTCGCAAGGACGTACTGGCGAAGGCCGGAGAGGACGCGCACCCAAGGGTGCGGGGCTGATCACCGTATCGAGGTTCTCTGGTTGACCGTGCCCGATCTCAGCCGTTGGCCGCGCCCGATCCCGACCGACTGTCCGCACTCGGCTCACAAGCGACGACGCGCCAGTCGTACCAGGTACGGGAATCGCCCCCATTTCTCCCGGACGACACCGAGCGATGGGGCTCGAGGACGAGGTCGAAACGGACAGCCGGCGACGTGCCGGGAGTGAACATCTTCGGGTCCGGCCAGACAGCACGCGCGGCGTCGGGATCGGTCCAGTCCGCGAGAAGCGAATCGCCGCCGTTCCACCGGAAACGTGCCGAGATGGCCCACACTCGCGGCACGGGCGGAGTGGAGGCTCCCCGCGCATCGCGGCTGGTGGTGACGCCCTTCATGGTGGTCTTGGCCTGGCACGCAACCAGCTCGGCGTTCCTGAGCAGGAGTCCGGGCCGCGGGTTCCCGGCGCCGAACGGTTCGAAGCGGTTGTACAGATCGCACCAGAACTTCACCAGAGCGTTCGGGTCGCGGGGAGTTTTCGCCGCCTGGTCCAGGGCATCTCGGGCGTGGACCGGTGCCAGGATCTCGTACACCGGCGCCCGATCGCCGTCATCCAACGAGCAATCTCGGTTCAGCCAGTCGCGCAACTGATCGACGGTCCCGGCCGGATCAGCGGTGCCGGAGGCCACCGTCAGACCGGCGGCAAGGTGATGCCCTCCGCCACTGACAGCATACTTTTCCGCCACGGCACGCCGCACGGCCTCCCCGAGGTCATAACCGGCGACACTACGCCCCGACCCTTTCCAGGTCTCCTGCCCTCGATGCTTGCCGAAAACGATGACCGGCTTTCCCAGCCGTTCTCGGAGTCGCCCGGCCACGATTCCCACGATACCCGGCTCCCAGGATTCGTTGCCCAAGACCAACACCCGTTCCCGCACCCCGGTCCGCTCGCGCTCGGCCGCGAGCTGCACGGCCGCGTCGAGCGCCTCCTCCGTGAGCTTCTTGCGGTGGTCATTCGCCCTCTCGCAGGCCTCCGCCAATTCGCCGATCCTGTCGGGATCGTCGGCCAAAAGCAGCTCCACCGGCGCCCGGGCATCTTCGATGCGCCCCGACGCATTCACCCGCGGACCCCATCGATAGCCCAAGGTGCCGGCATCGACCGGCCCCCCGCCGCTGCGTTCATGGAGCTTGGCCAGACCGGGAAGCCTACGCTCAAGGAAATCGGGTTCGTTGGCGTACCTGAGCGCCTTCTTCACCAGTTCCCGGTTCGGCCCAACGAGAGGCACGACATCGGCCACCGTCCCCAGCCCGGCGAGAACGCACCCGGCCTTCCGATCCCACCCCTTGACCCCAAGGTCCTCCCTCAAGCATTCGCAAAGCAGAAACGCGAGTCCGGAGGCGCTGAGCATCCGGAGTGCAGCCATTTCCGCCTGACCCTCTTCCCAGACTTGCGGGTTAAGGTGCGCCACCGGTGGGTGTCGGACATCCGGAGAACCGTGCGGCTGGTGGTGGTCGACGATGATGGTGTCGATTTCCTGCGTCCTCTTCAGATCCGCGATGAGATCCAGCGAAGCCGATCCGCAGTCCAGGGCGATGAGGAGAATCGGCAGGTCCGTGCTCCCGGACGCTCCCCTTGACCCCTTCGCGGGCGTCCGACCGCGACCATCACCAGGCGGCTCGCCCGGGGCTTTGGCCCACTCCTCTCGGCATGTCGCGAGGCACTCATCCACTGCGGCCTTCGTCAGACCATAGCCGTGGCGCATTCGGTCGGGCACGAATCGGAAGAGAACCCGATGGGGATCCCGATCCCGACGCCCGGCGGCAGCGAGAAAACGATGGACCTGCGCCACCGCCGTGATCCCGTCGGCATCGTAGTCGCCAAAAAGGATGATCCGGTGGTGCCCCATCGCCGTGGCACCGATTCGGTCGCGCGCCGCCGCGTAGGCGCGCTGGCCGCGGAATCTGTTCCTGAGCTCCCGGGAAAACGGGGGAAGGTCTCCTCCGTCGCCACACGGATCCCCGGTTTCCCTGTCCCCCGCACCGGTTTCCGTGCCCGTCGGGGTCGGGCCGAGAAAGGCGCAAATGCTCTCCGCCTCCTCCTCGCTCCAGCCTCGCGCGCCGGCCAGAGCCCGCAGCGCCTCGCCCAATCGTACGTTCTCTCCTCCGATGAACTCCGGGCGCATGGGTATCCTCCGGCGACTCGTCGTGGCTGTGATCCAGGTGCTGCTGTCCAGGTGACTGCGATCCAAGTAGCCGCGATCCAGGTAGCTGCGATCCAGGGCATCATAGATGCTCGGGAGGCACTGCGGGGCACGTCACGTTGGAGAAAGGGGGCTCCCTCGAGGAAACCTCCGGAGGAGGCACAGGCGGACGCGAGGCCCGGAGGGGATCGCGGGGACCGACCCGGCCGTCGCTCGGGTACCGGGTCCGACAAACATGACCAGGGCCACCACCGTCACGGCGACCGAATGAGGGCAGAGCCAGACCCCTCACGCCCGCCCTGCCCCCCGGAGATGCCCGGCTCTCAGCGGTAGAGCGCCTTGATGGATCCCCACGACCGCACGTCCGTCGGCGTAGGAATCCCCGATGGCACGTGTACCATGCGGCCATACCCGTCCGCCGTTTGGGAGTGGGCGGGGAAGCCCGACCAGTCCGCCAGGTTCTGCGCACTCACCGGAAACGGGTCCCACGAGTTGTCTATCGTGGTGGTCCATTCCCCCCACGTACTGAGTGTCGTGTTGGTGAATCCGCAGACAAAGGGGCCGTTCATCGGATACGGGCATCCGCCGACAGAATCCGGCGGGCTCCACCACGAGGCCCACCACTTGCCGCTCCCGGCGTCAAAGTGGACCGCGTGCAGCCAATTCGCAGGGCCGATCCAATTCGAGTAGTTCGACCCCACCTCATCGAAGACCTGTACATGGAAGTCACAGCGGGCGGCGGTGGCAGGCGTAACGCTGTACCAGTAGTCCATCGGATGGTACGGCGGCTGCGGCTCGCACCTCACCGAGTCCGGTCCCAGGTAGGGCTGGGGTTGGGCGAGCGCAGGCCCAGAGCCCAGCAGCAGCGCTCCGAGCGCCGACACCACGACGACGGTCAAACTCGCGACAACTCTCATGCATACACCTCCTGTCCAGAAGACTCCGGCAGTTCTGCCTGCAGCCGCAGACAGACAACACCCGGGCTCTGTGCATACGCGGTCAACGCAACCGTTGCCGGGTACGAGACAGGGCCAAGAGCGGCGAACCGGGGCGGGGCCCGCTCGATCCATCTCCCCGATCCCCTGGGTCGCCTTCACCGCGCCAGGATAGGCCCGGCGGCCGGGCTGTCAAGACATTGTCCGCCGGAATTGCATGAGCATTGGTTACGGGGAGGCTCGCCCGCTCCTTGTTGCCGTCAGCGGCACGCACTTCGGGAAAGCTAAGATCGGCCGCGCCAGCCACGGCCACCGGACCGGAAGCCGGCCGCAGCCGAGTCTCACAGTTGCCGAACGGTGGGCCGATTCCCCCGAATCAGGCTTCGGCGCAATGCCGTCATCACGTCCCTGGCGACCTCCTCAGCAACTTCAACGATCGTATGGCCGTCGGAGATCTCGATCGCGCCGACGGCCCTGCCGGTCACTCCCGCCTCGTTCGTGATGGCGCCGACTAAGTCCTGCGGGCGAAGGCCGGAGTCCCGGCCCAGGTCGAGGTGCAGGCGGACCATGCCGTGCCCCGAGCCGATGTCTTTCCGGGGTTTCTTCCCGTCCCGCGCCGCCGCGATCCGCTCCGCTCTGGCCCGCAGCGGCGATGGCGCTGCGCGTTCATCTGCGTCGCGGGACCGCGCGCCAGGGCGCTTGGCGCCGCGGCCCGAACCACCCGGACTCCCCTCACCGAAGTCCCCGGTGTCGCGCCCTCTCACGGAGCCGCGCGGCGCACCGCGATCCTGGCCATAGCGACTCCCAGGCGAACGAGGAGCGCGATCCTGGTCATACCGACTCTCGGGCGATCGAGGCGTCGGAATGTCTTCATACTCCTCCGTCGCGTTGCCGCCGGCGGCGTGGGCCATCTTCACGGCAGCCAGCGCGATGTCGACGATCTCGTGCTCATGGCCCAAGGACTCCACAACCACGCGGAACTGATCGAGCCCGCCCTCCAAGAGCAGCTCCTGTAGCGCCGTGCGGGTCACCTCCAGCCGCTTCGCCTGCAGGTCCGCGGTTGTCGGAAGGGTGGCAAACTCGATCTTCTGCCGGGTGAGCTTCTCGATGTTGCGCAACTGCCACAGCTCGCGCGGTTCCGCCAAGGTGATGGCGATACCCTCGCGGCCGGCCCGGCCGACCCGACCGGTGCGATGGATGTACGACTCCGGGGCGGAAGGGACATCGTAGTTGAACACGTGCGAAAGCTGCTCGATGTCAAGGCCGCGCGCGGCCACGTCCGTGGCTATGATCAGATCTGCCGCACCGGCGCGGAGCTTCTTCATGACCCGCTCGCGCGCGTCTTGGGTCAACCCGCCGTGCAGCGCCTCGGCGCGGTAGCCCCGCGCCCCGAGTTTCTCCGTCAACTCGTCCACTTCGATGCGGGTCCGGCAGAAGACGAGGGCCGATGTGGGACTCTCCATGTCGAGCACGCGACCGAGCGCCGCAATCTTGTGCGGTCGCGAAATCACATACGCGGTCTGCCGCACGCGCGGAGCCTGCCCGGCCGCGACCCGCTCTCGCGCCACTTTGATTTCGACCGGCTCCCGGAGGTGGCGACGGGCGATCGCCAGGATGCGCGGCGGGAGCGTCACCGAGAAGAGCATCGTCTGCCTCTCGGCGGGAGTCTCCGCAAGGATCGCCTCGATGTCCTCGGCGAAACCCATGTCGAGCATCTCGTCCGCCTCGTCCAACACCACCACCGCCACACCGCCGAGTGCCATGGTCAGGCGGCGGACGTGATCGAGGGCCCGCCCGGGCGTGGCCACCACGACATCCACGCCCCGCTCCAGCGCCCGGAACTGCGGGCCAAAACTCTGCCCCCCGTAGACCGGCAGCACGCTCGTCCCGAACGGGCGACCGTAGCGGTGCACCGCCTCGGAGACCTGCATCGCCAGTTCGCGCGTCGGGACCAGAATCAGCGCCGAGGGCCGGGCGGGCCTCTTGAGCGCGGCGAGGCGTTGCAGCAGCGGTAGCGCAAAGGCCGCCGTCTTCCCGGTCCCGGTGGCGGCTTGTCCGATCAGATCGCGCCCTTCGAGCAGCGGCGGGATCGCCCGGCGCTGAATCGGCGTCGGTTCCTCGTAGCCGAGAGCGGCCAGCGCCTTGACGAGTCTGGCATCGAGGCCGAGGGACGCGAAATCCTGGGTCGTTTCTGTGGGTTCCTGTTTAGCCATGGAAGGGACCTCCGACGAGCAGGCCTGGGATGTGTCAAAACCCGACGCCGGCCGAACGGCCGCGTCCGGCGATCAGAACCCGCAGAAGAACGATGGGTCGGAGACGCCGCAAGGACATCCATCAACCCCACTTCGCTCTTTCCCCGCCTAACCATACAGCACCGCGTGTCTCTACCGGCGACGGAAACATGAGGCAGCCGCCACGCACGCCGTAGGCGCGCCGGCGACGACGCACGTTCCTGCGGTTACTCCGGCCGGACCATCCACAGCCTGAACCGTCCGTAGCCCTCCACATTGAACACCAGGTTGTCGTCATGGACATAGGCCGGGGAGAGAAACTGCCGATCGACCGCGATCTCGATGTCGGCGTCCTCACAGGCGCAAACTTCCAGTTGGAGCCCATCTGGTGTGACCTCGTCTTGGGGAAGCTCCAGGAGGCCCACCGGGCCTCGATAGGCGTTTCATCACCCGACGACGCTCACCCTTTCGACGATGTAGAGCCTCGACCCGTGCGCCCGTACATGCTCTTTGACCCAGTCTGAAGAAAGTCGAACCCGACGCCGTTGGTCCATGACCCAAGCCTCCTTGATGCCCGAGGGCAACCGCCATGCTGCCGACAAAAACGAAGCCCATCGAACGACTCCGCGCGACCGTGAACAAGACTGGCCGAGGTTCGGGGCGGCTTCAAGGTCCTTCCACATCATCCTGAGATTCCGAGGCTTCGGGCTTCAGGCTTCAGACCTCGGACTTCGGGAGGGCAGACCGTCCATCCGAATCTCAGGCCACAACCTCCTGCTTGACAAGACCCTACCCACAGTGCAACAATCCACCCGGGTTGTCTGTACGTTGGGCGCAGGCTACCCACCCCGGCCTCACAACCCCAAGGAGGGTCCGCGTGAAGCTTTCATTCACCCGTCCGCGCAGTCTGATGCCGATGCTGGTCGGCGTCGCTCTCGTCCTCGTCATGGGTCTCTGGGGATGCTCCGAAACAGCGGACACCCCCATGGCACCGGACAGGTCCGATGTCGGAACCTGGAGTCTGGCCAATCCTCAACTGCAGTCGGTGATGGCCATTCAGAATCTTCACACCGCGCGCCTCATGGCGCAGCCGAATGTCATCGGCACCGCCACGACGCTCGATGACAACGGCCAGCCGGCCGTCATGCTCCTGGTGACCTCGGATGCGGCCAAGGCAGCGGCTCCCACGGTCCTCGACGGCGTTCCGGTCGTCGTCGTTCTCACCGACCCGATCGTCGCCTTCAAGACCACCACGACTGTCAGCCACATCGCCAAGCAGATCCCGCCGATCAAGCTCGGCACCTCGGGCGGCTGGCGCAGCGACCTGGCCAACGGCTATTGCTGCGGCGGTACACTCGGCTCCCTGATCCAGGTCGGCACCCAAAAGCGCATTCTCAGCAACTATCACGTTTTCGAGGCCGACATCGTCGCCGGCGGCAACGCCGTTGTGGCGGCCACCGGCGACTACATCATTCAGCCCGGACTCATTGACGTGAACTGCAGCGCCGCCAGTGCCCAGAACGTGGCCACCCTGGTGAAGACCAGCTCGCTGCCGAACAACAACGTTGACTGTTCGAGCGCAACCATCGTCACCGGCATGGTAGACCTCACCGGAGCCATCCTCGAGGTCGGCACGATTTCCGCGACCACGGTGGCCGCGTCGGTCGGACAACTGGTCAAGAAGAGCGGTCGCACCACCGGTCTGACGCGCAGCTCCGTCACCGGCTTGAATGCAACCATCAGCATCCAGTACGAGAACGAGTGCGCGGGCGGCGTGGCCTTCACCAAGACCTTCACTGGCCAGATCGTCATCGCCAACTCGCGCAGCAAGTTCCTGGCGGGCGGCGATTCGGGCTCCCTGCTGGTCCAGGACATCACCACCAATCCGAAAGCGGTGGGCCTGCTCTTCGCGGGCAGCACCACGACCGCGATCGCGAATCCGATCAACTCGGTGTTGTCGTTCTTCGGCGCCACGATGGTCGGGATCTAGCATCTGATGTGCTCTGACGGCAGGGTCGGAGCGCGGATTCCCAGGCCCGTCCTCGGCCACGAGCCGGGGGCGGGCTTGCTTCAATTGTGCCTGACCGTCCTGCCGGCACTGGCGTTGACGCTGGCGCTGGCACTCGGCGGAGCCGGCGGCTGTCGGCATCGGAAGGAAAGCGGGGACGGCGTGCCACACCGCGACATCACTGCCGTCATGGATGCCCACGTCAGCGAACTGATGGCGATCCCCGATGTGGTGGGCGTCGCCGTGGGCGCGATGGACGACGGAACGCCCTGTATCCTGGTCATGGTCGTTCAGGAAACGAAGGAGATCGGGCGGAGGGTCCCCAAGACATTGGAGGGACACCCAGTCCGGGTCTTTGTGAGCGGCGTGATCAAGCCGATGCAGGACGACTGACCAGCTCCTGCAACCAGCTTCCGTAGCCCGGTCCCGTAACCCGGTCCAGCCGGCCCCTACCAGGCGACTCCACGCTTGTCCCAGACGGCGTGTAGTTCCTTTCGAGCGGCGAAATTGACGCGATCGCTCCAGACGTCAACCGGATTGAGCTCGTCGGTGAGCACCTGGTTTCCCGCGACCGGGACCTCGAAGCGGTTGTCCCAGGCGTGCGCACGGTCATACGCGGGACTGAAGCGATCGCGCGGGATCGGCAGATTCAAGTCGAGATCGATCTCCCGGTTTGACGCCAGCAGCACGACATTCCCCAACTGATCGGGCGGCTCCACGATCGGCAGCACGACAACATGGTCGAACTGCCGCCTCGCCGTAGCCGCGATCGAGCGGATGACCACGTCGTGCCAGCCCACGGCCTCGAGATTCATGGCGAGAACTCCGCCTGGCAACAGGCGTGATCGGATCAGCCTGAACGCCTCGGTCGTCACCAGGTGAAATGGAATGGAGGTGCTCCCGAAAGCGTCCATGACAATGACGTCGTAGGTCCAGTTGTGGGTGAGCAGGAATCGACGGGCGTCCATCTCGTAGACTTCCGCCTCGGTGGAATCGAGCCCGAAGTACCGGCGCGCCATCCGCGTCACCGCCGGGTCGATCTCCACGGCGTCCACCCGCCAGCCGTCACGACTGAAACTCTTCGCGACCGACCCGCCCCCGAGCCCCACCAATAACATATCGCCGGACTGGGTGAAGAACTCCTTGGCGATGTCAACCACACGCACGTAGGGAGCAAGCGACTCCCACGTGCCGGGATCCACGATGCTGTGCGTACCCCCGTCGATGATGAGGTTGCGGGTGTCCTCGTAGTCAACGACCCGAATCTCGCCGTAGGCGCTCTGCTCCACCGCCATCACGCCGCGAGCCGGATCGGCCGTGTGTGCGGGCGCTGCCCGAAACGACAGGACGGCCGCGGGCGCGAGTATCAAGATCGCCGCCAGCCCCGCTTTCCGCCTGTGCTCCATCGCGAACCCAAGAAGCGACGTAGCGACGAGCACCAGGCCGATCAGAAAGACCAGGCGATACACGCCGACGTGGGGGATCAGAAAGAAGCCCGTCGCGATGGCAGCGGCGACGCTCGCGACCGTCGATACCGCATAGAGATTGCCCGCGGTTCGTCCCACCACCTCCAGACTCGCGGCTTGCAGGCGAATCGCATACGGGCTGACCATCCCTAGGAGGGCCAGCGGCGGGAAGAACAGAACCGTCGCCGTGATCAACACCCCTGCACGCAATCCCGCCTTTCCGGCTATCGCCAGCAGGGGCAATCGCAGCCAAGGGATGGCGGCGATCCACAGCCCGGCCAGACCGATGATGGCGCAGAAACGGCCCAGTCTCACCCCGCGGTCGGCCCAGCGTCCGCCGACAGCGTAGCCCGCACTGAGGGCGGCGAGCGTCACGCTGATCAGGGCGGACCACAGGTAAAGACCGGAGCCGTAGAACGGTGCGATGATGCGGGTGCCGAGAATCTCCATCGCCAGCACCGAGGCGCCGCCGACGATTACGGCCAAATATACATAGAAGCTCACCATGGCTGTCGCTCCTGTCTACTGCGACGGCTTCACCGCTTTGACGACGATACTCGCGACTCCCGCCCCGTACTGTATCACAACGACGGCGAGATCGTTCTCGTCGAACGCTGCGGTGGCGGCGAGGAAGCGAATGCTTTGGTCACCGAGCAGCGTCATCACCCGATCCCCCGGCGCGTAGTCGAGGCGGAGCCGGCAGACTGGCGTGATCGCGTAGGAGACGTTCGCGCCCGCTGCGTCGTGCCGATGTGGACCGACCGAGCCAAGGCGCGCGGACTTCGCGAACGCCGGGGTGCTCCGCGTCGGGTCGTGGAGCGGCCTCCCGTCGGCCGAGCGATCGTCCCGGGAACCAACCGGCTCGGCCCAGTCCTGCATCCAGGCCCCCGTGGACCTGCCGACTGAACCGCAGGTCGGCGGCACGCGCCGGGATGTTCAACGAGAAGACGTCGGCTTTGGGTTCGCCACCCGTCCCAGGAACAGAATCGCGCTACTGGCCCGGTGGCGGATCAGGAAGACGAACGGGTGATCCGCCGTGAAGATCGCAGGCTTCGGCTTCGGGGGTTCCATGGCTACTGCCCCGACCTTCATGTCCTCCACGGTCGCGGCGGCGGCCTCGGTACCACTCTCGTCCACGGCCACGAAGGCCTTGTGTAGGACCTCGTCGATGAAGAGCTCACCGGTGGAACTCATGCCGGTGAAATCGGCCCCCGGCCAGGCAAACGCCTGCGTGATGCCCATGGTCCGCAGAACATCCTTGAGCATGATACCGCTTTCGAATGTCCACTTCGGCAGCGTGACCTCGACCTCATGCCGGGTCAGCTTCGCCAGCCACCCGGTCAGGTTCGCGACCGTGAATCGCCTCTCCAGATCGGAAAGGCCATTGTTCGTCCTGGGCAGCACCACCACCATGTCCAGATCACGGTTCCTGTAGGGTAAGCTGAGCAGTTGCAGTTCTTCCGTTTCGGCATAATCGAAGTAGCCGGTCTGCTGCATCTGTGGCACCTGGACCGTCTCGCCACTCACCAGATAGAAGGGCCTGTCCTTTGTGGCTCGGTCCCAGAACATCTCCTCCCACTTGTCCTTGAAGTAGATCGCGTTGGCGAGGATCAGGCGGGTCGAATCGTCGATGAGACCTGGCGGGATGAGGTCCTTGATCCGGTCGCAGGTCTGCGTTTCCACCCATCGATTGATCACGTCGCGGGCCGGCTCCGGCCGGCTCCTGAAGTCCAGCGTATCGAGGCGGGCGCGGAAGTGCCGCTGAACGCGCTCCAGGTAGCTCCTCTCGAAGGGGTACTGTCTTTCCGCCCACAGTGCGTTGGCCATGCGGAGTTGAGAGGGCGGTGCGGTTCTGGAGATCACCTCGCCGTTCTCCCTCGCCGGTTCCGGCGCTTCGCGATCGAAATTGATCCGTGTCAGCAACGCATCGTACCCGGCGAGCAGGCTGTCCCGGCTCATCTCCAAGTGCAGCACCCTGGCCATCTCGCGGGCGGTGATGCCCCTGGAGCCGAGGGAGGTCATCGCCATGGCGGTGTGGATGCTGAACGGACTGATGAACAGATTCTCGCGGTCCTGAGAGGCGAGCTGCCGGTACAGGTCTGTGGCGAAGGCGTTGTTGGCCTGCACGACCTGTACGTGGGCGGTCCCGGCGGATGCCGGACTTGCTGCGGTGGCAGTCGCGAGTACAAGCGCCGCCGCCAGGTTTGGTTTGTGAAGACGCATCGCACCCTCCTTCGTTTGCATCCTGGCGCCGATGGGATGATCCAGGATGGATCCAGGCACCCTACCGCGCAAGCGGAAGTGGGAGGACCTGACATTCGGAGTAGTGCAAAGCCCATTCCGGGCCACCCGCGAGGACTCCCCGAGGTGAATCCTTGCTGGATCACCTCCCATCCCGGTCCGTCTCTAACATCTCCCCCGGCACCGGCCGCAGTCCAAACCCCGGCCCCGCGATCCAAAGCTCCAGATCCTGGTCGCCCCCCTGCTCGAACTGGTCGACACGCAATCGGTGCAGACCCGCCGCGAGCGGTATTTCCCCGCGCTCGTCGCCGAGGCCGTGGAGGCCATCGGAGTCGACCGCCAGCGCGCCGTCGATGTATAACCGGCTGCCGTCGTCCGAGCGCAGCGAAAAGAGATACACCCCGTCGGCGGGTACGCGCAGGTACCCCTCCAGGCTGACACCAAAGAAGTCCTCGGGAACCTCGGCGGGCAGGCGAACCGAGGCGACCACCCCGCTCGCCGCCACCGGGAGCGCGGCGAAGTCGGGCAGCGCGTTCCAGTCGCCGTGGTAGACGCGAAACGTCAGGCCGGGCTGCAGCTCTCCGGCGACGGAGACCGCCGGGCGCGGCGCGAGCCGGCGAAACTCCCGCACGGCGACGAAGCGGTCATCGCGCCCCGGGTGCAGGGCCCTCGCCTTCAGCGTGCAGTCACGGTCGATGCGCAACGGCGCCACGTAGGCAGGAGATCCGGCTCCCGGCTCGCTCCCATCGAGCGTGAAGTGCACGACAGCCTCCGGGTCGGGCGTGGAGAAGCGGACCTCCGTGGACTCAAGGAAACCGGACGTCGGCGTCTCGATCCGCACCGCGGTGACCGGCGCCTCATCGATCACCGCGGTAGCGAGGGTGGCGAGATCGTTCTCGTTCCATGCGGCGGTGGCGGCAAGGACGCGGATGCCAGGATCGCCGGGCAAGGTCACCACATGATCTCCCGGCGCGAGATCGAGGCGGAGACGGCAGATCGGCGTGATCGCGTAGGCGACGTTCGCACCGGTGGCGTCGTGCCGATGCGTGCCGACCCAACCGAGGCGCGCGGGCTTCACGAACGCCGGCGTGATCCGCGCGGGGTCTTGAATCAGCTTCCCGTCGGCCAAGCGGTCGTCCCAGGAACCGACCGGCTCGGCCCAGTCCTGCACCCAGGCATCCCGCGGATGTCCGCCAACCAGGAAAGATGCGCGACGATCCCCGCCGACCGCGGCGGCGAGCAGGTAGAGGCGGTTCCAGCGCCCTTCCGGCAGCGTGAGGCGCTGTCCGCGACAGGCGAGAACGTTGGGCATTCCCGGCACACGAGGTCCGGTACGGAACGGGATCCCCTCCGCCTCCACGATCGTGGGGAGGATCTCCGAGGGGATCGATCCGCCCGACGCATCGAACGCGCCGTCGGTCTCGCCGTCCGCCGTGATGCCGCGGATGTCAAACGGCAGGTCGCACGCCGCGGTCAAAGGGCGCGATAGCTCCGCCTCGGGCGTCTCCAGCTCGAAACGCAGCGTGCGCAGCTGCCACGGGCCGAGCCCGACGTGCACGGTTCCTGCGATCGGCTCCAGGACGGGCGGCGCCGTGCTGCGCGTCGGGGAAAGCGAGGCGAGCGCCGGATCGAAAGGCGTCTCAGCGCCGGTCACCTCCCGCACGGAACGGACGGGCCACGGGAACCGCAGCCGGGCGGTCGCGTTCGCACCGTCGAGCTCCTGCAGGCGGACGATGACGGCGTTCTCCTCCTCGGCGAGCTTGCAGGCCCGCGCGATCACGGCGTCCGTCCCTTCGATCTGGAGCAGCGAGAACTGACGACCCAGGGGACCGTGGTGCTTCGGCGCGACCACGGCTACCAGCGGCCGGTTGAGCCGCTCCGCCTGCCACGAAATCTCCGCGGTGCGGTCGGATCCTTTGATCGAGCAGATCGCGTAGGTCAGCAGGTGTCGCCCGAGGTCCTGCGTGCCCTCGTCCGCCACCCACTTCCACCCGGCGTTCACGCGCGGGGTGTGGAGGAGCGAAAGGCGAAGTGTCGCCGGATCCGGGTGGTCCCAGCCGTACCGGCAGTCGTCGAGGACCGCCACCGCGCCGACTCCCTGCGCCGTCCCGCTTCCGTCCGCCGTCCCGCTTCCGTCCGCGCACGACAACGCCGCCCATTTCTGCGCCGGCACCTCGTAGAGCTTTTCCGTGTTGACGCCCCGCCGTAGGACTCCGACCCCGAGGTCATAACTCGCCTGCTCGCTCGCCACCGTGAACGGGAACGCTGCCTTTAGCAGGGTGCCGGGCGTGCGCCAGTCAACCCGGGTCTCCACCTCAAGCCGACCCGAGGCCCCGCCCGAGGCGAGCCGGATAAGCTGGACGAAGGTGGAGCCCTCCGCTTGGCGGGTGACCTCGAGGGCCACGCGGGCCGGGCCGTCTTCCGCGACGCGCACCGCCGCCGGGCCGTGGACGACCGATCGCGGCGCGGCCATGAGGTCCTCGTAGTCGATCTCCCACGCGGGCCAGTTCGTCGGCTCGTCGTCGATCAGTTGCAGCCGCAGCGGCGAGCGCAGCAGCTCCCGGCCGCTCGTACGCTCGACGACCGAGGCGATGTCCCCCTCAGCGTCGAGGCGTACGCAGTACTGTTTGTTCTCTAAGAAGCCGGGGCCGACCGTTAGGGTGCTGGGCCATGCGTCGCGTTCATGCGCTCCCGCCTCATCGCCCCTTACGCGCACGTCGAAGACCGCAAACCCGTTCCCGGGAACGCGGGCCAGGAAGGCGACCCGCAGGCCGGCGTCCGAAACACCCAGGACCTGCGCAGGCACCTCGTTGCCGCCCGGTTCGATCACCTGCAGGCCCGGGTGCCCCGCGCGATCGGTGGCGGCGCCCCGGCCCCACCGGTAGCCCATCCGGGCCGAAACCCCGATCGGCACTCGTCCACCGGTTGCGGCATCTGCCCGGGAGCCGTCACCGAGCCCGGCTCCCGACACCTGGATCGTGACTTCCACCACATCCTCGCGCTCGATCGAGAGGGGGTTGTACACCACGACCGGGATGCCCCGGGTCCGCGTGTCGAGAGCTCGTGCCACTCCGCCTACCCCGTCCCCCAGTATGGCCACGAAGCGGTTCTCCGCGATCCTCTCGTCGTTCCACGAAAACGCGTACGCCTCCGGGATGCTGGTCCCGGTGAGGTCGTCGTGAAACTGATGCCAGAGGAAGCGGACCTGGTTCTCCCGCACAGCCTCGCGCGGGTACGGACACGCGCCGAGGAGGTAGGCGGAGAGCGAGGCGCGCTCCGCCGCGTCGGCCAGCGACTCGTTGCGGCGGTTCATCCGCTTCATCGCCGCCTGAGAGGTATAGCAGCCCGCACCGTGTCGGGTCATCAGCAGTTCGCCGCGATAGCGCGGAAGTCGGGCACGCAGGCCCGCGACCTCCGGCGTCGAAAGATCGCGGGCAAACTGGTCCCCGGGCGCCGAGAGCACCCGCACCGGCCCGGCCCCGCCGAGGCTGCGTTCCAACCACTGCACGGACGCCTCCGTCGGGCCGCCGCCGGTGTCGCCGGTGCCGAAGTAGCGGACCCCGGCAAACGTACCCGAGGCCGCGCCCTGCTTCGCCACCGTCGCGCACGCCGTGCTGTCGCTCGAAATGTCGCCGTCGATCGTCCCGACGTAGGCGCCGGGATTGAGCGCTGACACCAGCGTCGAGCCGTCGATCCCCTCCCAGAGACCGAGATCAAACGGCACGCCCGCCGCCGAACCCCAGGTCAGCTTCTGCGAGGAAAAGCCCAGAAGGCCGCAGTGGGACGCGACCGCCGGAAGGGCGGCGCCGAATCCGAAGCAGTCGGGGAGAAACACGTCAACGCTTTCACAACCGAACTCGCGCCGAAAGTACCCGTTCCCATAGAGAACGTGGCGCGTCAGCGACTCCGGCGACGGGATGTTGGTGTCGACGGCATCGAGCCAGCTCCCGGTCACCCGCCAACGTCCGGCCGCGATCGCCTGCCGCATCCGCTCCCACGCACGCGGGTAGTACTCGCGGGCGAGCTGGTAACGAAAGGCCCCTTCGAAGCTGAACGTATAGCCGGGGTACTTGTCGAAGAAGCCGAGGTTGGTGCCTAGCGTGAGCGGGATGTACGTTTCGATCGTCTCGCGGATGGTCCAGCGCCACTGGGTATCGAGGTGGGCTGTGGCGATGGTGTAGAGGGTGCCCCGGGGATCGGCGAGCTGGTCCGCCGGAACCATCGAGAATGCCGGGGCAGCCGACGTGGGCATCGCACCCCTCGCAGTCCCGGCCGCACCGGCCAGCATGACGATGAAGACAGCCGCGGCTAGCCCCTTCGGTCCCCGCGATGCCACACCCGTTCGGTTCCTCATCCTCGTGTCCCCTCCCCCTCCGATCCGCCGCGCCGCCGCGCCAGTCCGCGCTGCTTCAACCGATCGAGCAGGACCGCACCCAGGATGACCAGCCCGAGCACGACCTTCTGCGTGTAGCTCTCGACGTTCGCCAGGTTCATCCCGTTCTGGATGACCGCGATGATGAACGCCCCGATCAACGTTCCGAGGATCTTCCCCTCGCCACCATTCAGGCTGGTGCCACCCACCACCACCGCGGCGATCACGTACAACTCGTATAGGAGCCCGTAGGTCGGTGCGCCGCTCTTGAGCTGCGAGGCGGTGATGACGCCGCCGAGCCCGGCGAGAAGGCCGCTCCCGAGGTAGACCGCGACTAGCACTCGGTTCACGCGCACTCCCGCGAGACGCGCCGCCTCCGCGTTGCTCCCGACCGCGTAAACGTGCCGCCCGAACACGGTGCGGGACATCACGAGATGGGCCGCGGCATACAGAACCACCATCAGCCACACCGCCCAGGGCACGCCGAGGAGCGGGTCGGCCCCGCGCCCGAGCACCACCGAGAATCCAGGAAGCCGGTAGATCGGCTTGCCGTGCGAAAGGATGTAGGCGATGCCGCTGGCGACCTGCATCATCCCGAGCGTGGCGATGAACGGCGGCACCCGGAAGCGCGTCACCATGAGGCCCGAGAAGAGCCCGACGAGGCCGCAGAGTAACGTCGCCGTCAGCGCCGCCACGAGCAGCGCCCCGGCGCCCGTCGCTTCGCCCCCCATCATCCCGACGAGCCCGGCCGCGCAGACCGCGGACAGGGCGATCAAGCTCCCCACGGAGAGATCGATCCCCCCGGAGACGATCACCAGCGTCATCCCGACCGCGAGGATCGCGATCACCGCGATTTGATTGGCGATGTTGCGCAGGTTGGAGGGGAGGAGGAACGTGGGCCAGCGGTACGACGCCGGCTCGACGACGATGACCCCGGCCAGCGCCGGGATCGAGGCGATGATGCTGCGGACTGCGGGCGCGCTGGAGGTGGGTGTGGCCACAACCAACGGAGGAGCCTCGTGCTCCAGAGCCCGGCGCACCTCGGCTGGGTCGCCCGGGATCCGGGCCGTGAGCGAGCGCCCGCAGCGGGACAGCTCTCCGGCGAAGGTCATCGCGAAGGCGCGGTCCGGTGCCCCCACCCGCTCGACGAGGATGATCCGGCAGCCCGCAGGCGCCGTGCACACGACGCGCGCCGAGAGGGAACGCCCCGCGCGGGCCCCCTCGGGCTGCTGCTCCCGCACCGTAACGATCGAGAAGAACGCCCCGAGGAGGAGCAACACGCCGAGCATCCCATAGTGGGCGACGAAGCGAGAGAGAAGCGGGCGCCACCCTCCGGATCGAGTCGGGCGCCCCGTCACCGCACCGCCGGCACCAGGAGAGAACCTGTCGGCGGCCGCATCACCGTACCGCCAACGCCGTGACATCCTGTCGGCCGCCGCTTCATCCTGCCGCCAACGCCATGACATCCTCCGGCGTCGCACGGGTCGCGTCGCGCACCTCACCGCCCACCCGCCCCTCGCGCAGCACTACGATCCGATCGCTCATCCCGAGCACCTCGGGGAGATCGGAGGAAATCATGACTACCGCCTTGCCGCGCGCCGCCAGTCGGCGAAGCAGGAGATACATCTCGTGGCGCGCCGCAACGTCGATGCCGCGGGTCGGCTCGTCGAAAAGCAGGACGCGGGCATCGCGCTCCAACCACCGGGCCACGAGGAGCTTCTGCTGGTTCCCCCCCGAAAGATCGCGCGCGGGCTGCCCGGGCCCCGAGAGGCGGATGCCGAGGTTCCCCACCTGCCGCTGAAAGGCCGCCCCCTCGCGGACGCCGTCAATCCACCCGCCGCGTGTCCAGCGGTCGAGGTTCGGCAGCGCGAAGTTGTCCCGGGCCGAGAGGCCGAGGCACAGCCCCTGCGCCTTGCGGTCCTCGGTGAGCAGGCAGATCCCCAGCCCGATCGCCTCGCGCGGGGAGCCGATGCGCACCTCCCGGCCGTCGAGCAGGATCATCCCGGAATCGAGCCGGTCGGCTCCGAAAACGAGGCGAGCGAGCTCGGTCCGTCCCGCCCCCGCCAGGCCGGCGATGCCGAGAATCTCACCGGCACTGACCGCGAATGAGACGCCCTGGACACGACCGCTGCGGAGGTCGCGGACTTCGAGCAAGAGGGGCCGGCGCCCGGCGCCACGAGCCGCGCTCGCGGAACCCGATGCACGCGGTGCGGCCGAACCGCCCGCCGTCGCACAACTCACCGTCGCACCACCGGCCATCGGACCACCCGCCGTCGGACCACCCACCACCTCTCGTGCCGGATACTCCTCCCCGATCGATCGCCCCACCATCCGCTCGATCAACCGCTCCCGATCGAGCTCCGCCAAAGGCCAGGTCCCGAGCGTCATCCCGTCGCGCATCACCGTCACGCGGTCGCAGGCGCGCAGTACTTCGTCCAGCCGGTGAGAGACAAAAAGAATCCCCAAGCCGCGCTGCTTCAGGTCTGCGAGCAAGCCGAGAAGTCGGAGAGCCTCCCGCGGCGCCAGAGCGGCCGTCGGCTCGTCGAGCACGATCAGGCGGGCCTCGCAGAGGAGCGCCCGCGCGATCTCCACCATTTGCTGCTGTGAAACCGAGAGTGCGGCCACCGATGTTTCGAGGTCCACGTCGGCGCCAAGCCGCGAAAGCGCCTCGCCCGCGCGACGCCGTTCGTCCCGTACATTGATCAGGCCAAACCGTCTTCGCTCCCGCCCGAGAAAGAGGTTCTCCCGCACCGTGAGCGAGGGCGCCAGGGAAAACTCCTGGTAGATGGCCGCCACGCCTGCCTGGCGGACGCGCGCGGGATCACCCAGCGGAAGCGCCATTCCGTCCAGTTCGACTGAGCCACCGTCAGGCCGATGCGCGCCGGTCACCACTTTGAGGAGCGTGCTCTTCCCGGCCCCGTTCTCCCCCACGAGCGCGTGGATCTCCCCGGCGCGCACATCAAGCGAGGCGCCGCGCACGGCGAGCACGCCGGGGAAGCCTTTCACCAACCCGGCGACCCGAAGAACGGGAACATCGTTCATTTCGGGCTCATGATCCGCGGCTCTCGCAGCTTGTCCCGGTCCCATGGTCACGCGCCTTACCGAGGCTCATCTCGATCCCATCGTCACACGCCCTACCGCCGCTCGTCTCGTGCCGCCTACTTCCGGGCCGAGCTTTTCCTATACAGATCGCAGGGGATGAGCACCGCCGGCGGCACCGGCTTCCCCGCGAGGTAATCGGCGATTCCCTCGATTGTCTGCCGGCCGATCAGGGTCGGCTGTTGGATGACGTCGGCATAAATCTTGCCGTCGTCGATCGCCGAGCGCGCCTCCGGGACCGCGTCAAACCCGACGATCTGCACGCGGCCGCTCCGCCCGGCCTTCTCCACCGCGGCCAGAGCGCCGAGGGCCGAGTCGTCGTTGATCCCGAAGATCCCATCCAGGTTGGGATGCGCCTGCAGGATGTCCTCGGCGGTGCGGAACGCGCCGTCCTTCACCCCGCGCCCCGAGAGCTTGGCCACAAGCTTCATCCCGAGGTGTTGCGCCAGCTCCTCCTCGAATCCCTTGACCCGCTGGATCACCGACTCCACTTCGGGGTGATCGATGATCGCGACCTCGCCCTTGCCACCGAGAGCATCCGACAGCGCCTTGGCCGCCAGCCGCCCCCCGGCGATGTTGTCCGACGCGACGTGGCAGGCCACCTTCGGACCCTCGGCCAGGACCGCGATATCGGCTGTGAAGACGGGGATTCCCGCGGCGTTGGCCGCCGCCACCGAGGTGCCGATCGAGCGCGAGTCGCACGGGCAGACCACGATCGCCGTAACACGACGCACGATGAAATTCTCGAGTTGGTCCTTCTGCTTCGCGACGTCGAACTCCCCCGCCTGCACGAGAAGCTCGTACCCCTTCTCCGCGGCCGCCGCCGTTAGCCCAGCCTCGAGGTCCTGGTAGAAGGGGTGAGTGCGGGTCAGCAGCGAGACGCCGATGACCGGCTTCTCTCCCTTGACCGCGGCGCCGCCCGCCGCCGAACTCGACCCGCCCGAACCTTCCTTCCCTCCGGGCGCCTTCTCGGCCGGCTTGCTGCAGCCTGTTACCAAGGCGAGAAGGAGCATCGGGGCGAGAAGCAGGGTGGAGACGGCCGGGCGGCAAAGCGAGCGGAACATGGCGATCCTCCCTTCGGGGCCGAGCCCCGCACAAAACCCGGCAGGAAGATACCGCAGGAAGCGGGTCTTGGCTACCGGACCGCATGATCTTGGTTGAGTGCCAAGCTCGGCCGAGCCTGATCAGCAGCGTACGAATCTGCTGCGACCTGGTTGATGGGTTCCGGCCGGCAAGGTAGAATTGCCGCATGCACAAAACTCTCGATGATCAAGAACGCCGGGAACTCGACCGCCGCGTCGCGGAGACTGAGCGGAAAACCGGGGCGCAGATCGTCCTTGCTGTCGCGGGGCGGTGTGACTCATACCCGGAACTCCCGTGGAAGGCATTTGCTCTCGGCGCCGCGGTCACCGGCCTGACGGCGTGCGCGCGGGACATGCTGCGCCCCAGTTGGGATCCGGACGCAGCCGTGCTTCTCGCCGTGGCAACTACCCTTGCGGCAGGTGCGGCGTGCGCGCTCTTGTGCGTTCTTCTTCCGGGATTCGCCCGGATCTTCCTCGACCGCCACCGCGCGGAAGCGGAGACGCTGCAGTACGCGCAGTCCCTCTTCGTGTCCCGCGATCTGGCCTCGACCAAGAGGCGGACCGGCATCCTGCTGCTCGTGGGCCTGTTCGAGCGGCGCGTCGTCGTGCTCCCGGACGCCGGGATCGCGGCGCGACTCGATGCGGGAGCGATCGCCGGAATCGCCGCGGTGATGACGTCCGCCATGAGGTCGTCCGGCGTCGGCGGGGCGCTGGAGGCGGGGCTCGCGCAGCTGGGGGAACTCCTGTCCGGCACCAATCCCGCCTCCGCCGCCGGGATCGACGAACTCCCCAACCGGCTCATCGAGGAGGACCGGCCATGACGGCGGGAATCCGACTCGCCCTCGCCGGGCGGCTTGTGGCCGTCGTGGCGTGGTCCATCTTGGGCCTGCTCCCGTGGGGTCCGGGGCCGGCCCGCGCCGCCGAACCCGCGATCCCGTTCCTCTCCGGCCGCGTCGTCGACGAGGCGGAAGTCCTGGGCGAGGAGTCGCGCGCGTCGCTGGCCGAGCACCTCAAGGCCCACGAGGAGAAGACCGGCAATCAGATCGCTGTGCTGACGGTCCGGTCGCTGGAGGGAAGCAATGTCGAGGACTACGCGGTCGCGGTCTTCAAGGAGTGGAAGCTCGGGCAGGCGGGGAAGGACAACGGCGTCCTGTTCGTCGTCGCCCCGACAGAGCGGAGGATGCGGATCGAGGTCGGTTACGGCCTCGAGGGCACGCTCACGGACGGGACGACCGGGCGAGTGATCCGCGACGTGATCACTCCGCGCTTCCAGGGTGGCGACTACGACCGGGGCATCTCAGAGGGAGTGGATGCCGTCGTGGGGATACTCGAGGGAGGCGAGGTGCCGCCGGCCGGCGGGTCCGCGAACGGTGTGGAGGCGGATGGCGTGGAGGCACAGGGACCGTCCAAGACCCTCTTCACCGGCCCGGATCTTCCCCTCTCCGAACGCATCCTTTTCGGTGGTTTCATCTTCGGAATCATCGGGCTGTTCACCGTCATCGGCATCCTGACGCCCGGGGTCGGGTGGTTCCTCTACTTCTTCCTGATCCCCTTCTGGGCGCTGTTCCCTATCGTCATCGTCGGAACGCACGGCGCGCTCACGCTGCTGGTCACCTACCTCGTGGCCTTCCCCATCGCCAAGTTGACGCTCAGGAGAACCGCCTGGTACCGGAAGGCACAAGTATCCTTGAAGCACACCGGCAAGGCGAGCATCGGGGGGTTCACCCTGACGTCCGGTGGATCCGGAAGCTCGTGGAGTTCCGGTAGCTCAAGCAGCAGTTCCAGCTTCTCGGGTGGTGGTGGGTCGTCCGGCGGCGGCGGGGCTTCCGGGAGCTGGTGACGCATGCGGGCCTGCCGGGACGTGCCGCGGGCCGCACCCACTCGAGCCTGAGCCGGGTCTTGCCGACCCGGAGGACTCTCGGCCTCCCGGTGCGGTACTTCGCGGTGACCCGTGGGTCCCGAGATACCGAAGAATCATCCCGGCAGCGAGTTGTGGGCAACCGGACGCTGGTTTGTCACTCCGGACAGCCGCCCAGCGGCCGTGGCAATCTCCTGGAATGCTGACATCCCTGTCGCCGTTCATTCAAGGGCTTTGGGATCTCTTCCGGTCCCGACTCGCCATGCAGATCGAAATCCTTTCCTGTCAACCCGCGGCATCTCAGACGGGTCCTCGCTGATTCCTTCGCCTACGACCCCTGGAGAACGCACCTGTCATCGGATATGGATTTGCCCTGAGCCCCGGGAGATCCAAGCCTGGCCGTTTCCCGAACTCTGCCCGGCCTAGCTCCCGAGCCCGCTGCCTTACAAAACGGCCGCCCGGGAAGACCGCTCGAATGGCGAAAGCTGCGTGATCAGGTTGAGTCGGCGACGGCCGGCTTGGATTTGGATGTCCCGCACAGCGGCTTGCTTCCCAGCAACTCTCAAGAACAGGCCGTAACTTTATATTGAGCTTAGCTTTATGAATCCACTCAAGTACCGATTCCTCAATGCCGATGACTCCAACGGGTCTCGTGCAGCGTGGATCTTCGGCTCTCGATCGAGATCGGTCGTTTCGTACTGTGCGTCGGAGCTACAAACCCGGAACGGCTTCGGATCGGCCTCACACGTGCGCAGGGGGATCGGAGTGGTCTCGTGCGCTTACCGGCGATCTGACGCCGGGTGATCACAAACCTATCGAGGGCAGAATGGCTTGAGGGCCTCGGCCCGGGAGGATTCAGAAGATGAGATCTAGGACGTCGATCTTTCTCGCCTCTGTGCTGTTGCTGACGATTACCGGCTGCCTGTTGCAAGAGTCGCCGACCGGAACCGTCAGAAACCGCCAACCCTTTCTTGCCGGCGACGTACCATCAGGAGCATGTTGTCTTCCAGACAGCGCATGCATCGTCCTGACATCGGACGAGTGCAGCGCGGGGGGTGGTTCCTACCAGGGCGACAGCACCGTGTGTACTCCGGACCCGTGCCCGCAGCCACCACCGCCGCCGCCGCCGGCGGCCGAGGGCGCCTGCTGCTCCACGGACGGATCGTGCTCACTGCTGACCGAGGCTGACTGCGCGACGGCAGCCGGTTCCTACCAGGGCGACAGCACGGTGTGTACTCCGAACCCGTGCCCGCAGCCACCGCCGCCGCCGCCGCCGCCGGAGGCCGAGGGCGCCTGCTGCTCCACGGACGGGTCGTGCTCAGTGCTCACCGAGGCTGACTGTGCGACGGCAGCCGGTTCCTACCAGGGCGACAGCACGGTGTGTACTCCGAACCCGTGCCCGCAGCCACCACCGCCGCCGCCGCCGGAGACCACAGAAGGTTGTGGCCTGGGCTACTGGAAGAACCACCTGGACTCCTGGCGACCCACCGGACACGTTGCGGAAGAGCCTCTGAGCGACCTATTGGTCTTCCCAACCGACCTAAACTCTCTGGCGGACGACACGTTCATGAACGCCCTTCGATACCACGGCGGCAGCGGGGCCGAAGGCGCGGCGAAACTCCTGCTTCGGGATGCGATCGTGGCTGTGCTGAACGCATCGCATCCGGACGTGAACTTTCCTCTCAGCGAATCGGAGATCGTGAATATGGTAAACGGCGCTCTCGCTTCCATGGATCGCATGACAATGATGAACACTCGACAAATGATCGACCAGCACAACACGCAGGGTTGTCCGCTCCACTAGTCCACGGTCGACCGAGTCTGATCGCCCTCCCGGGAGCCTGCATCTCGGGGGGGCTTTGTCGATCAGGCCATCCATATCAGGCTTTCAGGCGGAACGTGGGAACCTGGCGCTCCGATGCCAAGGGAGCGACCCAAGGAGCTGGAACTCAATGGCAAGGAAGCAATCCTTCATCACGCAAGCCGCGCTGACGAGCATTGGAGGATGATGAGCGCATTCAACAGACGCCGCAGAGACAATTTGTTTCAGGTGGCTCGAGAATTCGGAAAACGAGATGACGGCGCGAGGCGGCCCGTCGCTACCATGACAATCCGGTGGCGCTCCAACTCCGCGGGATGAACATGCTCTTCGAGGGCCTGAAAGAAAAAGGCTCGATGGTGATCGTTCCCAGCTCTGCCCTGGAGTCCATGAAGCTGGGAGCCATCGGCGGGTTGGCTTCTCTCGCCACGACGAACAGGATCAGCGATCCGCGAGCACTCGAGCTCTGGCCTGGCTGCACCTCCGGAGCGGTCCCCGCGGGCGCGGCCAGGCCGGAGCCGATGAGGCTGTCCCCTCCCGATTCTGATGCCCCCCCAAGGAGTTCGCCGATCTGTGGCGAGAAGCTGCCGCCGCCCCCCCCCCCTCCGCCCACGGACCAGCCCGTGAGGCCGCATTTTCCCTGCAACCCGAAAGTCGGAATGCTAGTATTCTAGCATGTAGTTGGTTTCCTAGCATACGGGCCGAGAAGCCGTTCTCAGGCGCATGGCCGGCGACCTCCCGCGGCCGGGGAGAGCGTCACGGTCGGTTCCGCCGGCGGGCGGCATCGAGGACCGTCACGGATTTTACACCCATCGCCCCAGAGGAGTGAGTGATCATGACGCGCCTGTCCACCGTCCTGATCGTGCTTGGCCTGTCGGTTCCCGCTGCCGCCGCCGGCAGCGAGCCGGCTGGCGACCCGCACGACCCTGAAGTGAACTTTGAATACGTCTGGCGTTCCGTTGACCGAACCTATGGCCAGTTCAGCGTCAAGAACGTCGACTGGGACATGATCTACCGGATGTACCGCCCGCAGGTCACGGCAGCAACCACGGACGAGGAGTTGTGGGACGTCCTGGTCACCATGCTGGGGACCCTGAACGACGCGCACGTCTGCCTTGGTGACGGAAAACGACGCATCTGTGCCGGCACCGAGTACACCCTGGCCGAGGACTTCTCGGTGGACCTGGTGAAGACGAAGTACCTGCACGACAAGTCGTCCGCTGCCCGAGAAGGCACCTACACCTTCGGCTGGCTGACGGACCAGATCGGCTATCTTCACATCGCCGACCTCAAGCGCGACAGCGAGCCGCACATCCAGGCCATCGACGCTTTCATGCGCAAGTTCGGGAGCGCCCGGGCTTTGGTCATCGATGTGCGGGCAAACCCGGGCGGCAGCGGTCGCAACCCGGAGATCGTGGCGAGCCGCTTCGCTGATTGCCGGCGACAGTACATGCAGTCCCAGACGCGCTACGGCCCGAAACACGACGATCTCTGGCCCCCGGAGTACCGCGCTGTCGAGCCGGCCGGCCCGATCCAGTTCACCCGGCCGGTGGTGCTGTTGATCAATCGGGACACCGCCAGCGGTCCCGAGGCGTTCACGCTGGCCATGCGGGTCCTGCCCCACGCGACCGTCGTCGGCGACCTGACCGAAGGGGCATTATCGACCCAGTTCCCCGACCGCATTCCGAACGGCTGGACTCTGTGGAGTGCGTTCAAGGTGATGCGGGACCACGAAGGCATCTGCTGGGACGGGCTCGGCATCCCCCCCGATCTCCTGGTCCTGAACACGCCGGCGGAGATCGCGGCGGGGACGGATCGCCAGTTGGAGTTCGCGCAACGGCTGCTGGAGCGAGGCGCGCCGGAGCCGCAGGACGAGGCCGCGAGCCTCAGGGCCGTGAAGACGTCCCTTGTCGACGAGTACGCGCGCGGCGTCCGCCGGCAGCAGGTCGAGGCCGCGATCTCCGCCCTGAACCGGGCGCGCGCAGCCGGCGCCGACACGGCCTTCTTCGGCGTGGACGAGGCGATGCAGCTCGCCGATCAGTGCCTCGGGCGCAAGCAATACCCCGCGGCGATCGGCCTGCTGAAAGCGTGCCGGGAGGACTTCCCGAAGCTGGCCGCCACGTACGCCATGCTGGCCAAGGCCTACGTGGGCGCCGGCGACGTGGCCGCCGCCGAGGCCGCGCTGGCGCAGGGGAAGTCCGTCGAGCCCATGTTCCCCTCGGAGGTGGCGCAGATAGAGCGGGCGCGCGTCGAAGTGCGGAAGGCAAAGCTGGGGTCCGCCGCGAGGATGATCGGGCAAGCCCTGGCTGACGGCGGGAGCCCGGCGGCGGAAAGCAAGTTCCAGGAGCTCCTCGCGCAGCGGGACACGGGCCCGGTCTTCGATGAAGCCGACTTCAACGATCTGGGCTATAAACTTCTGCAGGCGGGCAACCTCGAGAGCGCCGTCTACGTGTTCGAGAAGGGCGCCCAGCTCTACCCGGACTCCTGGAACGCCTTCGACAGCCTCGGGGAGGCCTTACTGCAGGCGGGCCAGAAGGATCGCGCGATCGCAAGCTATCGGAAGTCGCTCGAGCTGAACCCGCGCAACACGGGCGGCCAGGAAACGCTGAAGCGGTTGGAGGCGGGGCAGTAACGATTGCGGCCGCGCCGGTTCGGGCCGCGGCGTGGTGGCGGGCCAGACGCCAGCGCGGACAGGGCCGGCATGGGGACAGCGAGATGCCGGCGTTGGCGGCGGCGGCGTGGCGGCAAAGGGATGGCCGGGTGCCCTGGAGTCGGCACGGCCAGAGGAAGGAGGATATCGATGGCAGGAGATCCCCATGTCGGGCTCAGCCGGCGCGAACGCCAGATCATGGACATCATCTACCGCCTAGGGCAGGCCACGGCGCAGGAAATCCTGGACAATGTCGAGGACCCGCCCAGCTACTCAGCGGTCCGGGCTCACCTGCGGGTCCTGGAGGAGAAGGAGCACCTGCGTCACCGGTGGGATGGCCCGCGCCACGTATTCGAGCCCACCGTCTCCCGGGACCGCTCGCGATCTGGTGTCTTTCGGTCTGGCTGTCAGGGATTCTGCTCCTGGCCCTAGCCCGTGCGCCGGGCTTGGCGCAGCTCGGGCGTTTTGGGCGGGAGGCTCGACCGCCGGCCGGTGCTGGATGGCCCCAGCTCCTGCGTTCGCTGTGCCATGACATGGGCGTCCACTCCCCCCCGGTGCTGCTCGTCAGCCCGCGTGCGCTGGCCCCCATGACCTGGGGTCTGCGCCATCCTGTGGTGCTCCTGCCCAGGGACTGTCACGGCTGGTCGGAGGATCTGCGCCGCCAGGTGTTGCTCCACGAGTTGGCTCACATCAGGCGTCGCGACTGCCTGACCCAATTCGTCGCCCAGTGCGTCTGCCTGCTCCACTGGTTCAATCCGCTGGTCTGGGTAGCCGGGCGGCGACTTCGGGCCGAGCGCGAACGGGCCTGCGACGATCTGGTGCTCGGGGCGGGCACCCTGCCCTCCAGCTACGCCAACCACCTGCTGCAGATCGCGAGCCACCTCGGTAGCCGGGAGCGAGCCGCGTCGGCCGGGCTTGCGATGGCGCGCCGATCCAGCATCTTCGACCGGCTGGATGCGGTCCTCGACGCACGGCGGTGCCGCCGGTCGCCCAGCCGGCGCGCGGTGGCAGCGGCCACCGGCCTGATCCTAGCCTTCATCACCGGACTGTCGGCCTTGGGTCCGGCGGCCCGGGCGCACGAGGAGGAAGCATCGCGACCGGCCTCGGGCGGCGGGCTCCCCTCCACGGCGTCGCTCCCTCTTGACCTCCAGTCAGGCTTGGCCTTGTTCTCCTCCGGCCGGCCCATGTCGTGCGAGTACGAGATGAACGGGGTCAATGTGAAGGTGAAGATGGAAGGCAGAATCCAGTTCGCGGAGGACTACAGCGGCCTCGTCCGCCTGGACCCGGATGCCGGCTTCGTGATCCAGGAGAAGCGTGGGCGACGCACGACCAGCCTTCGCGTGGAGCCGGTTGCCCAGGGGCAGCCCGTGTACCACTTCCAGGTCGGCCGTGATTCCAGGCCGTTCGATTCCGAGGGAGCCGCCTGGCTGGCGCGTACGGTCGAGTTTCTCATGCTCGTCTCGGGAATGGACGCGGACGTGCGGGTGCGGCGGGCGTACGAGCAGGGAGGACTCCGCGGCGTCCTGACGCTGATCGACCGGGCCGAACCCGAGACCGTGCGGGGCACGTACTACTGCGAACTCCTCGCCATGGAAAACCTGCTCGACGACGAGGTAGTCGAGATGTTGAAACGGATCCCCCACGACATCCATTCGGAAACCCTGCGCGCTTCCACGCTGGTGGCGTACGTGGACAACCATCTGCGGAGAGAAGGCACGCGGGACGCATTTCTCGGGTGCCTGTCGTCTCTGAAATCTGACTTCGAGAAGAGCCGGGTGCTCCAGAGCGGCCTGGACCGGGAAGGCCGCACGCCCGGCGAACTCGCCGTGCTGCTGGCGGCCACGAAGGACTTGGAATCGGACTACGAAGCAGGCCAGTTCCTCGCGGCCTTCCAACCGGACCTCCTGGCGGACGAGGGCGCCCGCCGCGCCTACTTCGCGACCCTGGACGACCTCGACTCGGACTTCGAGAAGGCCAACGTGCTCGCCACCCTGGTCCGCCGTGTCGGAAGCGACGAGACGCTGCGCACGGCCTGCCTCGAGGCGGCGCAGCGCATCGGCTCGGGCTACGAGTACGCGCGCGTGATGCGGACGCTCCGATGAAGAAATCGCTCCGGACGACGGGGTGGCGCCTGCCGTTCGGAGCGCGGATCAGTCCCGTGCTTCGCGAAAACCCCGTAGCCCAGCGCTCGTGCGGATCTGTCCATCAGATGCGCGGGGAGAAGCGCCGCTGGGCCTTGTCGAGCCGCCCGCGGAATCGACGATTGAGAATGACGAGGAGGGACTTCTTTGCCACTTTGAGGAGGAGGCCTGATGGCACGCGCTTTGCTGGCGCATGACTTCGCTGCCTAACCGGTTGGCTGCCAGGGTGTTGGTGCCGTCGATCGAGTCCCCTGGAGTCCCCCTGAGTCCACTGGAGTCTACTTGCGTCGTGGAGACATTTTGGAGACGGGAAGACCGGGTTTCTGGCACTGTTCCTAACGAGGACGAAGCACCTTGGCGCGTCCCACGGACGATGGGGCGTGGGTCGGGCCGCGTTCACCGGAGGTTGATCATGCGGAGTGCGAAGGAAATCCTAGAGATCCTACAGATAGCCCTGCCCGAACTCGCGCGAGACTTCCATGTGACCCGGCTGGCCCTGTTCGGCTCCTATGCTCGCGGTCAGCAGACCGAAGCCAGCGATGTGGACATTCTCGTAGAGGTCGACCCTTCCATCGGTCTGCGGTTCGTGGACCTGGCGGAGCGGATTGAGTCACTGCTCGGTGTTCACGCGGACGTGGTCTCCCGTCGGGCCATCACCCCTCGGCACTGGGCAGTCATCGAAGAGGAACTGGTCGATGTCGCGTAGGCCGGCGGGTCTCCTCATCGAGGACATGCTCGAGCGAATCGGCCGAATCGAGCGCTCCGTTGCCGGCATGGACCACGAGTCATTTCTTCGTAGTGACACGGCGATCGACGCCGTCATCCGCAACCTGACGGTGATCGGCGAAGCGGCCAATCGATTGCCGCAGGAGTTCAAGGATCGACACGTGGATGTTCCGTGGCATCGCATTGTGGGGCTACGCCACCGGGTCGTTCATGACTATTTCGATGTCGACCTCGACCTCGTTTGGGCCATCGTGGAGACTGAGTTGTCACAGCTTGCGGCTCAGCTTTCCGACATCCAGACCTCGGCCGACAATGACGGGGGGCAGGAAAACGACGGACGAGATCCGGGCCAAGATTGCTGAGCTTGAAGCCCGGCTTGCCGAGCTTGAGCGCGATCGTACGGATGTATGCGCACGCCTCGACGCCCTCCGGCAGGAATTGGAAGCGGCCTCGCTGCCGGTAGTCAGCCCACGGCGCTCCCTGCTCGTTCAAGCGACGGTCCCGACCACCCCGCTGACGGCAACGCTGCAACGCCGCGATGGTCACCATCCGATCACCGAGATGCAGCTCGGGCCGGTGCGCTTCGCCGTCGATCCCAAGAGTCACGCCGCCCGTCGACCGTTCGAACACAAGCTCATCGTCCGCGAGACGGCGTTTTGCACCGATGGCACGGCAGATCAGGCCGGCATCCAGGGCATCTATGCCGCACTCGCAACCGACGACACCAGGAACTCACTCATCATGAGCGACCTGATGCGGGCCTTGGATGACGGACGGTCCCCCATCCTGTTGACCGAACGTCGGGATCATCTCGAGTACTTCGCCGAACGATTGCGCAATACAACTCGACGCTTCACCGTACTCCACGGCGGCATGAAGGTGAAGGAGCGGCGGGAGCTGGCCGCACGAGTGGCCGAACGGGCGGACGGCGATGGACATCTCGTCCTTGCGACCGGGCGCTACATCGGCGAGGGATTCGACGACGCCAGACTGGACACGCTCTTTCTTGCAATGCCGGTCTCGTGGAAGGGAACGTTGGTGCAGTACACCGGTCGCCTTCACCGGCTGCATCCCGGCAAGAAGGAGGTCCGAATCTACGACTACGTGGACCGCGAGGTGCCGATGCTACTGCGGATGTTCGAGAAGCGGCTTCGGACCTATCGAGCGATCGGTTATGCGCGGGGAGAAGCGCCGCTGGGCCTTGTCGAGCCGCCCGCGGAACCGTCGGTCGAGAATGACGAAGAGGGTCTTGGCCACTTCGAGGAGGAGGCCTGATGGCACAATCTCAGGGTCGGCGCCTGCGCTGGCCACCGACCAAAGCCCGACTGAAGACTCTGATCGCCGAGGCGACTGTGGACGCCTACGACGGGACCGAGCAGCGGATGGGGTTCTACACACTGATCGAGGACCACCTCGCCCTCCCCTTCGATACCGAGGTGCTCGGCGTTACGGTTACGGTCGAGGGAATTGAGATCACGGGAGATGACCAGATTGTCGCTGTGTGCCGACGAGGCCGCGCCCGTCAGACTCTTCCAATCCTCGATCTGCCCCTCCCGAAGCCACCCCCGGCGGGCGCCGAGTGGATCGAGGCCTATCGGAGCTGGACAGAAGGCGCGAACGGTGGCGCGTTCTAGGTAGCGCCGTCCGCCCGGGTGGCGCTGGGGTCGGCGAGGACTCCGAACGGAAGTGGACGCCTCTGGGTCGCAATGGCCGCCGTTCTTGGTGGCCGAGTGAGCGTCTCGGGGAGCCCCGGTCCGACTGGTGCCGCGGTGGCTGATCCTGCGGCGCCGGCGGCGGCGAAGGGCGGCATCTTGTGTTGAGCTCAGTCGAAATCGTGGAGACAACGGAGACCGCGAGCGTAACACAAAGAGACACAATAAATTGGAGGCGGCGGGACCCGAGATCCCCGAAGGGGATCGAAAAGCCCGCCTCCTTAGAAGCCGGCACGCCGGAGGCGTGCCCAGTGTGGAGGCGGCGGGACCCGAACCCTTGTGGCAACAAATCACTAACCTGGTGCTGGCGCATGACTTCGCTGCCTAACCAGTTTGCTGCCAGGATGTTGTTGCCGTCGATCGAGTCCCCTGGAGTCCTCCTGAGTCCACTGGAGTCTACTTGGGTCGTGGAGACATTGTGGAGACGATCCGCGGCGGGGCTCGGGCCGCCAGGATCTCTCGCCATGAGCCGGCACGGTCGATTCCGATGGGATCGTTGCGGCGGAATCGAAGTTGAGCCTATGGTGTCACCGGTCGGAAGTTGGGCGGGAGGGGGCGGAGCCGGGACCAGAGGCTTCGCTCACCATCCCGCGTCGCCACCGAAGTGCCGTCAGCCCCCAGGTCGGGGTGTCGGACGCCTGGTCAGGGCTCTCTGGAGTGAACGATGAAGCCGAACAGGATGACCATTCAGAACGTCGGGCAGATCACCAAGGCCGAGATCGGCTTCGGGGACCTGACCGTCTTCGTCGGCCCCCAAGCCACGGGCAAGAGCATTGCGCTCGAGTTCTTGAAACTGCTCGTGGACAGCGGTCCGGTACGGACGCGGTTGCGCGAATATGGCGTAGAGTGGGACCGTGACCTGGCCCGGTTTTTCGACATCTTTCTCGGCGAAGGAATGAACGGGGTCTGGCACGAGGGCACGAGCACCCTCACTGCCGATGGGGCAAAGGTGGACATCGCCGCCTTGATCAAGAAGCCGGGGCAGCTCAAGAAGGACCCCTCGATGTTCTTCTTGCCGGCCCAGCGCGTGCTGACCTTGCGCGAAGGCTGGCCGCGCCCCTTCAGCGACTACGGTCCCGGCGACCCATTCGTGGTTCGTGATTTCAGCGACAATCTGCGGCTGCTCATGGAGAAGGAGTTCGGGAGAAGCGGCGTGCTCTTCCCCAAGTCCAATCGGCTCAAGTCGGAGATCCGGGAGCTCTTGGCGGACGCCGTATTCCATGGTTTCGGACTGAGTGTGGACAAAGCTCGGCCACAGAAACGGCTGGTGCTCGCGCAGAGCGGGGAAGGCGACTCATTGCCGTTCATGGTCTGGTCTGCCGGCCAACGGGAGTTTGTCCCGCTCCTCCTCGGACTTTACTGGCTCTTCCCCGCGGCCAAGGTGTCCCGGCGCACGGGTGTTGAGTGGGTCGTGATCGAGGAATTGGAGATGGGCTTGCATCCGAAGGCGATCAACGTCGTGCTCCTCCTGGTGCTGGAACTTCTCTGGCGCGGCTACCGCGTGTGCCTATCCACCCACTCATCTCAGGTACTGGACATGCTCTGGGCACTGCGGATCCTTCAGGAGAGGGGCGGTACGGCATCTGACGTCCTCGATCTCTTCCAATGCAGGCGAACAAGCCCAATGATCAGGGTGGCAGAGACCGCGATCAAGAAAGACGCCCGGGTCTACCTGTTTGAGCAGGCGAGCGGCAGGACGCGCGACATCTCCCGCCTCGACCCGGGGTCGGATGATGTGCGGGAGGCCGGATGGGGAGGGCTCACGGAGTTCAGCGGCCACGTGGGTGACATCGTGGCCCGGGTCGTGGGTCGCAGCGAAATCAGCGCCATCACCAAGACCGGGGTTCTCAGATGAAGTTTCGCAGCATCCTTGCGAACACCCCCGCCTTAGTTGGTCACTGGCAAGCCGGCCTCCGAGCGCTCGCGAGAGAACATTCCGCACGGGTTGACTGTCGCCCGACCACTCGCCTTCGGGGCAGCGTGTCCCTCGATCCCATCCTGGCCGCGTCTCGCCCCGGTGCCCCATCGTGGGACTACGCCATCGGGTGGGAGAGCCGCTCTGGATCCGAGTGCGTCTGCTTTGCTGAAGTTCATCCCGCGAACAACGAGCATGTTCGGGCGATTATCCAGAAGAAGCGATCCGTCCTGACCTGGATTGGCCAGGACGCCCCGGCGTTGCTGCAACTCGCGGTGAAGGCCGAAACGGCCCTGAACCAGCCGGCCTTCCACTGGCTCGCGACAGACTCCGGCGTCGCAATCCGCAAGGGCAGCCGCCAATCGAGAATGCTCCAGGAGGCTGGGATTGCCGGCCCCAAACGCCGGCTTGTTCTGCCTTGACTCCGATGCAATGAAGAGGATGGAGCGCGACGACGGCAAGGGGACTGCCGACCTGGAACAACTCATCGCGGAAGTGACCGCCGATGCCCGTGGCGACGACGAGCAACTCCGAGCGTTCCACCAGGCTCTGCGGGGCGGTATCGAGCTGCCGTGCGACGCCTTCGTCATCGGCGAGCCCGTGCAGGTGATCACGTTCGACTATGACGGCAACCCGCGACGAGGCTTGGTCGCTCGGTGCCGCCGCCAGGATGCCTCGGAGCATCTGCTCGCGGCATCCGGGGTCGTGCTCGCTCCGCAGTCGGTTGGAGGCCACCTCCTGGCCGCCTACCACAGGTGGCTGGGGTTCGATCCCGCGCCCGAGCAAGTCGCGGCTTCTGCCCGCAGGACGCGCCGGCACAAGGTAATGGCTACCGACCTCGACCTAAGCCAACCGATCGAGCTCGTGGTCCTGTCAATCAAGAGACAGTCCGCGCACTGCCGACTTCCCGGCACCGACCGCGTCATCAGCCTCCGCGCCGGCGGCCTCTGGGACATCGTGCCCGGTGAGATCACGGTGGTGAGGCCACGCAAGCAGTGGAGCTACGCCGGTCATCCTTACCTGTCCGGCGAGATCGAGTCCTCGCGGCTGGACGCGGCCGCGCTGGGCCTCGTGCCGCTCAAGCTCGAGGACCAGGGGCTGTGGACACCCGACGAGCACTACTGGGGCGAAGAGGACGAGCCGATCGAGGAATGGGCCAAGCCGATCATCGCACGCGGGCCGAGAACCGAGTTCGAGATGGAGCAGGTCATTCCCGGCAGAGACCCCGAGGATTTCGACTTCGACCCGATCTGCGAATCCAACGACCTCAAGGACGCTGGCGACGGCGCGGCTGCGTACAAGATCCTGATGGAGCTCTGCCAAGCCGACCTGCGCTGCCTGGACGCTCACGCGCACCTCGGCAATTTCCTTTTCGACCACGGACCGAAGGATGCGATCCGCCACTACGAGGTCGGCGTCCGCATCGGCGAGCTATCCTTGCCCCCGGACTTCAATGGTCTTCTACCCTGGGGGCACATCGACAACCGGCCGTTCCTGCGATGCCTACACGGGTACGGACTGTGCCTCTGGCGGCTCGAGCGGTTCGAGGAAGCCGAGCGCGTCTTCGATCGGATGCTCTGGTTCAACCCCTCCGACAACCAGGGCATACGCTTCCTGATCAAGGAGGTGCGTGCGAAGACGGCATGGGAAGACCGCGCATAGGAGACATGATCTCGATGGCTGGAAAGACGAAGAAGCCGAACCAGAAGCTGCAAGCGTGGATCGATGCGCGCAAGCGTCACCACCTGTCCGACGCCCAGGTCCGGATGGCACGGGAACTCGGGATGAACCCAGCGAAGCTCGGCAAGCTCGACAACCACAAACAGGAACCGTGGAAGCTGCCCTTGCCGCAGTTCATCGAGGAGCTCTACTTCAAGCGCCGCGGCAAGACCGGCCCCGATGCCGTGTCGGTGTCGCGTAGGCCGGCCGGTCTCCTCGTCACCGACATGCCACCGCTGGCAGCTCCGCTCTCCGGTATCCAGACCTCGGCCGACACGGACGGGAGGCAGGAAAACGACGGACGAGACCCGGGCCAAGATCGCTGAGCTTGAAGCCCGGCTTGCCGAGCTTGAACGCGATCGTACGGACGTATGCGCACGCCTCGACGCCCTCCGGCAGGAATCGGAGGCGGCCTCACTGCCGGTAGTCAGCCCACGGCGCTCCCTGCTCGTTCAAGCGACGGTCCCGACCACCCCGGTGGAGAAGGTGCGCCTCTTCCGGTCCCTGTTTCGCGGTCGCGAGGACGTGTTCCCCACTCGTTTCGTCAGTAAGAAGACGGGCAAGCCCGGCTACGCTCCGTTGTGCACGGACAAGTTCGTGCCAGGTGTCTGCGGGCTCCCGAAGGTAAAGTGCACAGAGTGTCCGAACCAGGCCTTTGCCCCGGTCACCGACCAGGCCGTACTGGACCACCTTCAGGACCGCCACGTCATGGGCGTCTATCCACTCCTGGAGGATGACACCTGCTGGTTCCTGGCAGCCGACTTCGACAAGCAATCCTGGCGGGCAGACGTGTCCGCCTTCCAGGGAACTTGCCGCTCGATCGGAGTGCCAGTCTCTATCGAGCGCTCGCGATCCGGCAACGGCGCCCACGCCTGGTTCTTCTTCAGCGCGCCCGTGCCTGCGGTCACGGCCCGCAAGCTGGGTTGCCACCTGATCACGGAAACGATGACCCGCCACCACCAACTCAGCATGGAGTCGTACGACCGGCTCTTTCCGAGCCAGGACACGATGCCAAGCGGTGGCTTCGGAAACCTGATTGCTCTGCCGCTTCAATATCAACCGCGACAGCTGGGCAACACCGTCTTCCTCGACGAAGACCTCCAGCCCTACCCCGACATGGAGCAATGGACCTACCTGGCGTCGGTCGTGCCCATGGATCCCGTCGTTGCGGAAGCGATCGCCCACGAGGCGGCGCGCCGCGGCACTGTCATTGGCGTGCGCCTCGCCGAATCCGACACCAACCAGGATGCAGTCCCCTGGGCGCGGCCGCCCTCCGGTAGGCCGTCTCTCGTGCCCGTCACCGGAACGCTGCCAAAGGAGGTGCGCGCTGTCCTTTCCCAGCGCGTCTTCGTCGAAAAGGCGGGACTCTCCTCGCCCATCCTGAACCAGATCAAGCGTCTCGCCGCCTTTCAGAATCCGGAGTTCTACAAGAAGCAGAAGATGCGGCTCTCGACGGCCATGACGCCGCGGGTGATCGACTGCGCGGAGGAGTTCTCCGAGCACGTGGGCCTCCCGCGCGGATGTCTGGCGAACTTGAGGGCCCTTCTTGCCGCGTGCGGTGTGACGCTGATCACCGAAGACCAACGTCACGAAGGCGAGCCGGTTGCGTTCCGTTTTCTCGGCGCGCTGACGCCGGTACAGGAGCAGGCCGCGCGTGCCCTCCTCGCGCAGGATATCGGCGTCTTCGTCGCGCCACCGGGAATTGGCAAGACCGTCGTCGGGACGTTTCTCGTCGCTGCCCGCGGGCGGAGCACCCTCGTACTGGTGCACCGCCTGCCGCTGCTCGACCAATGGATCACCCAGCTCGCGATGTTTCTCGGGATTGAGGAGAAGGACATCGGCCAGATCGGGGGCGGCAAGCGCAAGCTCACCGGCCGGCTGGACGTGGCGATGATCCAGAGCCTCACGCGACTGGGTTCTGTCGAGGACCGCGTGGCCTCCTACGGCCAGGTCATCGTCGACGAGTGCCACCACATCCCGGCCGTGTCATTCGAACGAATCCTGTCGGAAGTGAAGGCGCGCTACGTGGTCGGGCTGACGGCAACGCTGCAACGTCGCGACGGTCACCATCCGATCACCGAAATGCAACTCGGGCCGGTGCGCTTCGCCATCGATCCCAAGAGTCACGCCGCACATCGACCTTTCGAACACAAGCTCATCATCCGCGAGACGGCGTTTTGCACCGATGGCACGGCAGATCAGGCCGGCATCCAGGGCATCTATGCCGCACTCGCAACCGACGACACCAGAAACTCGCTCATCATGAGCGACCTGATGCGGGCCTTGGATGACGGACGGTCCCCCATCCTGTTGACCGAACGTCGGGACCATCTTGAGTACTTCACCGAACGATTGCGCCGTACGACTCGACGCGTCACCGTTCTCCACGGCGGCATGAAGGTGAAGGAGCGGCGAGAACTGGCGGCCCGAGTGGCCGAACGGGCTGACGGCGATGGACATCTCGTCCTCGCGACCGGGCGATACATCGGCGAGGGGTTCGACGACGCCAGACTGGACACGCTGTTTCTGGCCATGCCTATCTCGTGGAAGGGAACGTTGGTGCAGTACACCGGTCGCCTTCACCGGCTGCATCCCGGCAAGAAAGAAGTCCGGATCTACGACTACGTGGACCGCGAGGTGCCCATGCTACTTCGCATGTTCGAGAAGCGGCTGCGGACGTATCGAGCGATCGGTTATGCGCGGGGAGAAGCGCCGCTGGGCCTTGCTGAGCCGTCCGCGGAATCGTCGGGCGAGAATGACAGAGTGGATCCTTGCCACATCGAGGAGGAGGTCTGAAGGCGCAATCTGACGGACTACGCGCCCACGCACAGGGCGACAGCCGCACTGATTTCCTCGATCTCCTCGCCACTCACAACTCCGATCTTGGAACTGAACCTTGCCACCGAGACGGACTTCACCTGGAAGCAATCCGCGGCCGACTCCTTCGTCAGGCCGTTGCGCGGGCGGGGCTCCAGGTGAACAAGCCACGGCACCGTGGCGTACCTGGAATCCCACCCTGTTACCGGAACGACGATCCGCAGAGGCAGCCGCCCGACGGAGGGTGGGTTCACGACAACCGCCGGCCGCGTCTTGCCGATCTCCGCGCCTTTCGTCGGATCGAACCGAATCAGCCACACCTCCGCGCGCACCGGATTAGTCGTCAACGGACCGGTCAAGGTGGTCCTCCTCTGAGAGCAACTCTAAGCCGGAGAGGGCACCACCGTCCTGGTAGTCCTGGGCAACCAGCGCCGACGCCTGCTTCATCAACCGATCCCGCTCTTCCCGGGGCATCTGCAACAGCGATCGCGCACTGAGGGCACCGGCCACCTGAACCTCCTCCATCTCACGGGTGACGCCGGGAAGGATCCGCTCTGCCTGTTGGCAGGTCAGCAGTCCCTCGGCCAGGGCCCGAACGGTTAGTTGCCGCAGCTTCTGCGGGCGTTCCTTTCCTTCAAAGCCAACCGGCTCTTCACGCCGCCAACCCCGCGAGCTCATTTCCGCAAACAGCGTGCGTACATGCGACGGATCGATGATGCCAAGGTCCGCAGCGCGAAGAATCCACCCTTGCATGCTCAGTCCATACTTCTGCTTCAGCATCGCCAACTCACGAAATTCCAGACGCCGGCGCTTCGCACCCAGTTCGCGGCGCGCACAGGCCGCCGGTACCAGGAATGCCGCGCCAAACCGGTGCGCGAGTTTCTCTTCGGTCCCTCTGTCGACCTTGCCGGTGTCCATGAAGAGGTGCCCCAGTTCGTGGGCTATACTGAATCGACGACGGTCGGCCGACACCGCGGGGCTCACGACCACCACAGGCACGGTGTTATTGGCCCAGCCGGACAGACCGTCGAAGAGGTCTTCATCCCCGCCTGACTCCACGACCACCCCACCACCGTCTTCGATGGCGGCTGTCACACTCTCGATCGGCTGGTCTCCAAGGCGCCATTGCTCACGCAGCCCATCGGCAGCCAGCTCGGCATCCTCGAGCTTCCGCACTCGCGTTCGGGGCGGCAGATCTTCGGGTGTCGCGGCCGGATCGAGGGCTCGGCGAAGTGCGAGGAGACTCTCAAGCTCCGATTCCGCCTGGGCCTTGACGCGTTCCTGCCTTGCCTTCCCCATCCGAGATGCCTTGCGGAATGCTAGCCACCGAACCGTGATGCTTGGCTCCTCCAGGAAATACGACGAATCAACACCGAGGATGCGCCCGAGAGCACGGAGAACTGAAGGCTTCGGGATGCTGCCGCCACGCTCGTACTTGGAAAGTCCCCCCTTGGTCAGGGAGATTCCCTTCGCCGCCAGCGCTCCGACAACTTCGTCCTGGGTCATCCCGGAGGCAATCCTGGCTTGTTTGAGGCGATCCTTGATCATCTTCCCTCGTTGACAGTTCCGAACTCGCAAGTCGCAAGGTCAACGATTACAGAATACGGCCATCTAGCACGAAAGTCAACGAATCTGCCGACGGCTCCCGCTTGGCCGACGGCGCTCGGACCACGACGCTCCCTTGGCGCAGCACCTTTCCATCACACGACGAGTCACGGAAACGCGAGAGGGCGGCAAGCCGTGGAGACATCACGAGATACAGGAAGCCCCTCGAATAGTAAGTCCAAGGGGCTCATGAACTAAGCATGTGGAGGCGGCGGGACCCGAGATCCCCGAAGGGGATCGAGAAGCCCGCCTCCTTAGAAGCAGGCACGCCGGAGGCGTGCCCAGTGTGGAGGCGGCGGGAATCGAACCCGCGTCCGAAAGAAGTTCCACAGCGACATCTACGTGCGTGTTCGATGATTTGATCTCGCCCCGGGCGGCTCCCATCGACAGGATTCGCCAAGGGCCAGCTCTAGCACTATCTCGTCAGCATCGTCGAGCACTCAGCCGACCAGCCCGCCGTTACAGCGTCCGGCCACGACCCGGCAGACAGAATCGCGGTGGACGTCGCAGTTAGTTAGGCTGCGAGTGCCAATTCAGTGTTGGCAGTTGTCGTTTTGCCAGAGGATTTACGAGGTCCCGGCACCTCGGCACGCAGTCCCTGCCTCCCCTCCCCCGTCGAAACCTGGTCGCCCCCAGATCCTGGATCGGCACGGCAACCGATTGGTAATTCAATTTGTTGCAGTGCATTGACACCTGGAGCATAGCACCGCGGATCCTGCCGCACCATACCAATCGTGCCCCGCCCCGAAAGCGGTGTTCCGCGCTACGGAGGGCTCGCGGGCCGCTCCCACCTACGGTTCAGAGTCATGCGGAAACGGAGTTCAGCCTACCGCGTCGGCCGGCGGTCGGGCTCCGCGGGAAAGTCTCGCGGGGGCAGCGGCGGCGCCCCCTCCTGCTCCTCAGGCACGCGGCTTCCCGGGTAGGTGATGATGATCGGCTTCTTGCGGGGCCCGATACCGAAGGGCGCCAGGTTTACATGTCGCCCCGACGTGACCGTGAACCCGGCAGCTCCCGTCCCGGTGGCGACCCAGCCATCGGGAAGCCAGGCGGGGTCGATGCGCAGCTCGTAGGCCCCTACCGGGAGTCCGCGCAGGTGAAAACGACCCTGGCGGTCTGTGATGCCGTCCGCGATCTGCCTTCCGTCCCGCCAGGCTATCACTCGCATATCAGGCACGCCGGCCTCCGGGGCAGCCTGTTGACCATCGTGATTGTCGTCCCGGAAGATGATCCCGCTCGTTTCGCCGCTTGGCAGCAGCGGAATCAGCAACGGCAGATCCTCACCGGCTTCTACTCGCGCCTCGATAGGCAGGGTCGCCGACACCACCAACCCGGCCGGAATGGAGGCGCGGTCGAGATCAAGCCAGTAGGTGGCCGGATCCAGCGCGGGCCACTCGAATACGCCGATTCGATCGGTCACCTGGTGCCGGCCATCCAGGCGCAGCACCAGGCCTTCCACCCGTTCTTCCCCGGCATCCGGCTCCCCGTCGCCGTCGGCGTCGAGGAAGGCTACGCCGCGGATGCCGCCCCGCACGGGAATCCACGGAACCGGCACCATTTCGTCGGAGGCGTAGCAGAACGAAATCTGCCAACTATCCACGCGAGTCGAACCGGTCATGTCGGTAATAAATGCGTCCAGCCGGAGCCGCAGCTTCGCCCCGAGCCGGTACTCACCACGCGGTTGCAGCCGGAACTCGACATTCTTCGACGCGGCGGCGCGCCCTGCGTCGATACGGCGGGAGCTGACACCGAGGCCCCCGGTGAAACGGTCCGACGGCGAGATCCAGGCTGCGTCCGCCGCCAGGGCTTGCGTGGTCGAGGAAGCATCGGTGAGCGGAGCCCAGTCGCGTTCCCGATTCCAGCGGAGTGCCAGCCGCCAGTCCCGCACGCTCCCGCCCGCGTTGAGTTCGGCGCTGTTGATCGGCCCCGATCGGCCCGAAGAGCGATCCCGGGCCGCCCCGGCACGAAATGTCACGGCGGCCAGAAACCGATCGCGCGACCAGGAGGCCGTGACCCCGGCATCGTGACGCGTGCTGGATCTTGCACTGTCGCCCAGTACGGACCGATCATCGAGCCCACCCAGACTCACCTCCAGGCCCGGCCATCTCAGCCGCTCCCAGCGCGCGCCGGTCCGGTAGCGAGTGGTCTTCGCCATCGGCGAACCGCCGGTGGACCACGATCGGCCACGGGTACTCTCCAGATGGGACCAGCATCGGAGCGGCTTCGACTTCGGGGCATACGAACCGAAGAACAGCATGCCGTCGCGATCACGCGTGCGCCCGCCGAAGCCGGGAGATCCGGCGTACAGTCTCGCCCGCAGTTGTACCGGCCGCCCGGCGCGATCGGCCACGAGCTGGACCGCACGGCCGGTCGAGGCTTTTTCCGCCAGGCTGGTGCCGGAGAGCGCCAGATCGCCGTTCAAGCGGACCCCGTGCGGCGCGTCCCACCCGCTGGTCAGGGACAACAAGCGATCGGAGCGGACGCCGAACCTTCCAACACTTTCCTGCCGATAGACAAGATCCCCCCCGACTTGGGGCCCGTTCGATAGCATCCGGCTCAGCCCCATGCCCCACGATTGCGTGTGACCAACGCCCCGATTGCGAACGCCGAGCGCCCGCACGGTCCAGGCCTCTTGTTTAGCGGTGAGCCCGATCCCTCGGCCGGAGATAGTCGCCGCCGCCAGGTCGGAAAATTCGCCACTCACGTCGCCGGCAGAGACGTCCCAGGCCGCCCGCGTCACCCGGGCACGCAGGAGCTGGTTCTGCCATGCATTGCCCGCGTCCGCGCGCGGCCCGGAGGCCAGGTCGGCTTCGACCTGAACCGCGGTGCCCGGTCCCACCTGTCCCGAGGAACTGACGCGCAACCCGACCCGAGGCTGACCCGGCGCGACCTCCCCGGCGGAAATCTCAGCATCGAGCGGCAAACGAGCGTAGCGGCTCGTCACTTCTCTCGGCGCCCTCGTCGAGGCGCGCACCTCGACGCGCTCGCTCGGCTGTCTATCGAGCCATGACCGCTCGGCGCCCTCCGACACCGCCGATAGGCCGATCAGGTGCATGGTCCCCGCCCGCGTTCCGGATGGCACCCCTACGATCACCGCAACCGCGGACGTCGCCCCCGCCGGCACCACGACCTCCGCCGAGTCCAAGACGACCGACCACAAAGGCGACGACTCGGTCTCCAGCCGGAACGTGTCGGTGTTGTTACCGGTATTCCGTACCGTCACGGTAAAGCTCGCCTTCTCGCCGGCCCGCAGTTCCAGTTTTTCGGTGGAGGATTCGAGCTTCAACCCGTACGTGGTCCGCACCCGCAATCCGCTCTCGACCACAGCCAGGAGAGACGAGTCCGGCAGCGAAGAGAGAGTGAACCGCGCGGTGTGCAGTGTGTCGGAAGAGGCCTGTGGCGGTACCCAGGCGGTGAACGGCACGACCAGCCCTTCGCCGGGCTCCACGCTGACGGCGCGTTCGGACGACACCGCGTGCCACCCGTTCGGCGCCTGAAATCGAACCAGCAGGCGGCAAGGGCCCGATGGCGAGTCGGGCCGGTACTCGGCCCGACAGGCGAACGTGGCGAACTCCCCCGGGGCGGGGATCACGGTCTCGACGGCACTCAATGTGACGTCGGAACGAACGGCGGAAAACGAGGTCGGTGCCGTGGCAAGCAGCGGCAACAGGGGTACCATCATCCAACGGCGACCTCTCGCCGGGGCGGCTCCACGGACCGTCTCGCCACGCCGCCTAGTAGGGTGCGACGCGGAAGATGAGGCCGAGCCCGTAGGTGCCCGGACGGGACGTCCAGCCCATGCCCAGACGCACATCCAGCGCGATCCGAGCATTGCCCCCACGGGGATTTGCAGCCACCACTGTCTCATGGTCATCCAGAACGCGGTAGTCGGCCGCGTTCGCCTGATCCGGTTTCCATTGAAGGTCGGTGCAGGGTTTTCCCGCACCTTCACCCGAAAACGCGGGCTGCTCGGCCCGAACGTACAGAACCCAACCGGTGCTGTCCTGGGGCGCCGTTACCTCGACAACGATCGCGCTGACGCCGTGCGCTTCATCAGCGTCGAGGTGCCCGGCATCCAGCGACTCCTCGATAACGAGCGGAAGGAGAACGCGCCTGGCCTGAACCGACAGGCTAGCGCTCTCCGCTCGGACCATTCCCGCCGGAGCCAACGGGAAAAGAAGACCCAGCACCAACGCGCTCAGCACCGGCAGGCGCGGCACCAGCAGCTCCCGGTATCCCGATCGGCTCCCGGTGGGGGCGCGGTGTCGGGAAGTACCTCCTGATCGCACGGCCTTCGCCTCGGTGCTCACGGCGTGCACGTCATTCCTCCGCCGGCGCCAACCGGTATTCGAGTCGTGGCTGATAGATCCCCGGCGGCGGCGCGCCGGCGAGCAGGGGCACGCGCAGGTGCAGTTCCACCCGTTCCGCCGCGGTCGGCCCGCGATTGCTCACCACCACCGCCCACTCTCCGGTCACCGGCCGAGAGGGGGAGTTGCGCACGCTCCAGTCGAGGAGCGAAGAGATCCCCCGGCCGCCACCGACGACGATCTTCTCGTCGACGACCCAACGGACCGAGAGATTCCAGGGCACGTTGCTCGAGACGGTGAGAACCACCGGCTGGGTCAATTCCGCGTATCCGATCGCGAGATCCTCCGTGCGGATTTCCGGAGCCACCAGGATCAACGGGTCGACATCCAGACGCTGCAGCGGGGGGACGATCACCCCTACTTCCACGCGGACCTCGGTCTCTCCGGCGGAGGAACGGGCGGCGACCGAGAAGGAGATCGCGCAGACCGCCGCCATGACCAGCCCAGCGCCGCTCACCCGTCCACGCATGACCATCTCCTGTCCATCGACGCAGTCGCCCTACTTCTTCCGGGATCGTTCCGCGGCCAACGATGACGGACTCTTCTTCACCGACGGCGGAGCCTTCTTCACCGGCTTCGGCCCCACCAGGAACGACTCCTCGCCGGCGACCAGGTTCTCTCCGCCATAGTCCACGATCGCCAGCACCGTGTATGAATCGGCCGCAAGCTTCAGCGTGGACCGAACCGGGAGCTCCCGTTCCGCACCGGGAAAGACGGAGAACTTCCCCTTGGCACCCGGTTGCAGTGTCTCCAGCACCTCCCCGCGGCTGTTGCGCAGCTCGACCCTCCCCTGACACCGCAGCAGGGCGTTACCGGTGTTCAGCACCGACAGGGTCACGGTGAGAGTGTCGTCGGCGGTGTCGACCTTAACCCGATTCACCACGGCGCCCGGTTCCTCCGTTCCCAGAACAGTCTCGAAGATCCGGACGCCCATCCGCTGGCGCGCGTAGATCTGATAGCTGCGCCCTTTAACGTTCTGTCGGTCCGGTTCCGGCGTGCTGATCTCCTCGACGTACAATTTCGTCCAGTAGCTTCCGCGGACATCGGCAGGTGGAGCCAGATCGAGGTTCACGCGACGCATCTCGCCCGCCTGCAATTCCACCAACTCGGATTCGAGGGTGGTCCAGGGGGCGCAGCTCCGCTCCAGGGTTCCCAGCGGCAGGTCTTTCTCCCGGCCGTCCGGCCCGAATCGGCTGTCCGCCAGATAGAGCTTCAGCGTCAGTACCCGGTTTCCGCTGTTGCGGACCAAGATCGTGGAGCTGCCCCGCTGCCCGGCCGGCACCTGGAGTTGATGGACCATGGGTGAGACCACAAAAGCGGCCTCAACCGGGCCGGGCAGAAAGGCCGCCATAACGAAGATCACGAGAAGATGCCTGGCGAAACGCATCGTTCCTCCTTAGAGCAGTTCTCCCACCAACGTGTACGTCACCGAGATGGAGTAGTCGCCCGGGACATCCCGGGCCCAGTCCAGCAATACCTTGGTCTGGATATAGACGACATTCGGACCGCCGCCGAAGGTTCCGGAGAGGATCGAAGTGTCCGTTGTTCCAAGGCTGATGAAATCCTCGGCTCCGCTCTGGATATCGCCGACCGGCGTGTTGCTGATGCGAACCTCCAGATCTGTCTCGTCCTTGTTGTACGCGGGCGGACAGGTCCAGGCGCCGGCGAGACGAGCCGACAAATCCCAGGCTCCGGTAACATTGAGTGTGAGAACGGTGGCGGCGGGCGTGGAAGAGACGTACCCGGTCTCGTACGCGGCCTCACCGAGACCGTCGGGCGAAAGCGAGAGAAGGCCGGTGAGGTCGCCACTGATCTCGAGCACGGCCAGTTGGGGCATGTTTACGATCACCGAAGAGCGCTTGATCACCTCGGCCGAGGCCGCGGAAGAGGTGCCGAGAAGCGCGAACAGAACCAGTACCGCAGCGGGATTCACCCGCCACGCGGCTGGTCTATGTTGTGCCGTCCGTGCAAACGTCGGGGCCATCCTGGCCACCTTTCGCCGTGAGCTGCATCCTGCGGCGCCCGTTCCATCGAAGCCGAGCCGCCGGGGTCAGAGCTCCGTTGCTGCCAAGGTGTAGACGAGGGTCGTGCTGTATACGCCCGGTATGTCATCCGCCCAGTTCAGGAGGACCCTCGTCTGAATGTACACCGCGCGGTTGGAAACCCCGACCGCGGCATCCGTTAGCATCGGGTCCAAGGCCGCGGGAGGCGACACAAAGTCGTCAACGTACCCGCCGGGATCGGTTCCGATCTGGGCGTTCGTGATGTGGAGAAGGAGATCGGTGAGGGGCTTGGTGTACGCGCCATTCGCAGCCCATGCCGTAGCGGTCACGGAGAGCACCCAGGGCGCGTTGGAGTCGATCGTGAGCACGGTGGCGTTGGTCGCCGAATTGATGAAGCCGGCGTCGTATGCCGCCTCGCCACTTCCGTCCTGGGTCAAGGTCAGCAGGTCGGCGACGGTGCCGGCGATCCTGAGCTGGCACAGCTCGGGTATGGTTCCTCCCACAACGGAGCTCTCCGTGTCGGTGTCCACCGCGAACACCGGGCTCGCAGCAACAACCGCGGCGAGCAGCATCAACGCGAAAAATAGTCTCGTGCGCATGTCCAGTACCTCCGGGCCCAGCGTCAGTTACCGCCGGGCCCATTCGGGGTCGCGACCTCGTTTCCATCTTTGCCCGGACGATCCTTCGCCAGGCGAGGTGGAAAGGTGGGCACGCCGCTGACGTCACCGTCGAGCCGAACGCGCCTCGCCTCCTTGTGGCCTACGCCCCCGTACCGCCCATTCCATCGGCCGGGATCGCGTCCCCCTTGAGAACATTTCCCGGGCAACTCGCGAGCCAATTCGAGGGTCACCCGCTCGTGAGGGCCCAACGATGCAACGATCGCCGGATTGACCCGTGTCGCCGCAAGTAAGTGGGACGAAAGTGGGTCACGGCGGCCAAGGCGATGCGCCGGCCCTCAGGAACGCAGGTCAATCGCAGACCAATCACCGGCCAATCGCTGACCAACCGTAGACCGGACGCACGCTCGCAAGGGTCACTCGGGGACAAAATAAAGAAAGAGGCCGCGTCGATCCCGCAGCCTCTTGTCCAACCATGTGCGCCGCGATGGAATCGAACCATCAACCTACTGATTAAGAGTCAGTTGCTCTGCCAATTGAGCTAGCGGCGCCCGTCGCGCAGGGATGGACACTACGCGGTGAGACCCCGACCGTCAAGCGCAGAAAGACCCGCGGCTAATCGCCCCGGTGTTCCACGTGGCAGCGCCGGCCGAGCGAGAGACGCATCTCGCATCGGATCACCCGGCGCTACACCGCGACCGGATCGCACGGGTCAGAGGTCTTCCCGAGGCTGCGAGCTAGAACGGCAGATCGTCATCGGTCCCCGGATCCCCCGGCGGGATGAATTGCGGGCCGTCATCGTCCGGTACGATAGTAGGCTGCGGTCGCCCCGGGCTGCGACTTTCAACGGGTCCCCCATCGCTCCGGGCGCTCAGCATCAACATGTTCTGAGCCACGATCTCGGTGGTGTAGCGTTTGTTCCCCTGCTGGTCGGTCCACTCCTTGGTCGTGATCCGCCCCTCGATGTAGACCTTCTGACCCTTGCGCAGGTAGTCACGCACGATTTCGGCCAGCCGCCCCCAGGCGACGATCTTATGCCACTCCGTCCGTTCCTGCTGTGGCGTGCCGTCCCGGCCGCCGAACGTCTCGCTGGTGGCCATTCGGAAGTTGGCGACCGTCTGGCCGCTTTGGGTGGAGCGGATCTCTGGGTCGATCCCCAGATTCCCGATCAGCATGACCTTGTTCAGGCTCCTCATTTGTTCTCCCCTTTCGTGCCACAGCCGTAGCCGCAGCAGCCTTGACTTCCCCTCGATCGCTGCCCTATGCTGCACCTTGCCCGTCGTTTGACGCCGGGGTGTGGCGCAGCCTGGTAGCGCACCTGCTTTGGGAGCAGGGAGTCGGAGGTTCAAATCCTCTCACCCCGACGGACCTTGGAGGCGAGTCCTGACCTGTGGTGGGTATAGCTCAGTTGGTAGAGTACCGGATTGTGGATCCGGCTGTCGTGGGTTCAAGCCCCACTACCCACCCATCTCCAGCCTGCGCCTGTAGCTCAGTTGGATAGAGCAACGGATTTCTAATCCGTCGGTCGCAGGTTCGATTCCTGCCAGGCGCGCATCCAGCGTCTTCACTCCCACCCGCACCACGAAGCCAACACCTCACGAGCCGCGCGCAGCGCCCGTCCCCGGTGGCTGATCGCGTCCTTTTCCTTGAGACCCATCTCGGCGAAGGTCAATCCCGTCTCCGCCGCCAGAAAGACCGGGTCGTAGCCGAACCCGCCCGCCCCGCGCGGCGCTTCCAGGATCCGCCCCTCCACCACGCCTTCCACGCAGACCTCGCGTCCAGAGGGCTCGGCCAGCGCGACGACGCACCGGAAGCGCGCCGTCCGCCGCTCCGCGGGCACGCCACGGAGATCCTCGAGCAACTTGGCCACGTTGTCGGCATAGGTGACACCCTCTCCCGCATAGCGGCTGCTGCGCACGCCGGGCGCACCGCCGAGCGCATCCACCTCGAGCCCGGTGTCGTCGGCGAGGGACAGGCGTCCGCTGTGCCTCACGGCATCGCGAACCTTCAGGAGCGAGTTCTCCGCCAGGGTCTCGCCCGTCTCCTCCACCTCCGGCCAATCGCCGAGCTCGCTGACGGAAATCAGCCGCACAGGGAAACCAAGCAAGGAATGGGCCAGCTCGCGCACCTTGTCGGGGTTGTGGGTGCCGAGGACGAGATCGATCACCGGGTGCCTCCCGGCAGAATCACCCCCAGGGGCTTGGCCGGGGCCGCGAGGCAACGGAGCTGCAGGCGCGCCAAGCGTCGCGTGCCCGTGAGACCCAGCGCAACCATTCGCGCCAGCTCCCGCTGCGTGTAGGCGCCATGCTCGGCCGTGGCCTGCACTTCCACCAGCTTCCCCGCCCCGGTCGCCACGATGTTGCAGTCGACCTGAGCGCGGTTGTCCTCCTCCTGGCAGAGATCGAGGAGAATCTCGCCATCGACGAGCCCCACACTAATGGCACTCACCGTGTCGAGGATCGGGTCGACGGCGACAAGACCCGCTGCACGCAGCCCGTCGCACGCCTCGCGCAGCGCGACCCAGGCCGCGGTGATGGCGGCAGTGCGCGTCCCGCCGTCGGCGTCGAGGACATCGCAGTCGAGAGTGATGGTCCGCTCGCCCAGCAGGGAGAGGTCCACTACGGCGCGCAAGGAACGCCCGATCAATCGCTGGATCTCCATCGACCGGCCGCTCACCTTGTTCCGCGGGGCGCGCTCGGTGACCGAGCCCGGAAGCATCCCGTATTCCGCGGTGACCCAGCCGCGGCCTCGCCCGCGCAGGAAGGCGGGAGCCTTCTCCTCCACGGTGGCCGCCACCAGAACTTGCGTGTTCCCCGCGCGCACCAGCGCCGAGCCGGCCGCTTGTCGCAAGCAGGAGCGCACCAACCGCACACGCCGCAGCGCCCCGGGGGCGCGCCCGTCAGATCGAATCAAACTGTTTCTCCCTCCGGCCATTCCCACCGGCCGTTCGCGTCTTCACCGGGCAGGCCCCCATGTTGCTCACCGCTCGAACCACGGCAAGTCGCTCTGATCGACCCACTCCACCTGCATGATTGGCATGCCGAGAAAGCGCCCGCCGACTTGTGAGAACTGGGCCGGGATGTCACTCACAAAGAAGCGGCGCTCGCCCTCGCCGGCATCCTCGTCGTTTCGCCGCAAGCCGAGCATCTCAAGCCGCTCCCGCACCGCCCGCACCGTCTCCTCGGCGGTGTCGACGAGGGTCACCGAGGGGCCGGCCACCCGCGCGATCACGTCTTTCAGCAGCGGGTAGTGCGTGCAACCCAGAATGAGGGTATCGATGCCGGTATCCAGCAGCGGCTGAAGGTAGATGCGCGCCACCTGCTCTACCACCGGCCCGTCGGTCCATCCCTCCTCGGCCAACGGCACAAAGAGCGGACAGGGGACCTCGACCACGGTGCAGGCGGCGTCGAGCGAGAGGATCAGCCGCTCGTAGGCGCCCGAGGCGATCGTCCCCAGAGTGCCGATGACGCCGATCCGCCTGTTGTGCGTCACCTGCAGCGCGGCCCTCGCCCCCGGCTCGATGACGCCGATCATCGGCAACTCAAACCGTCGCTGCAGCACCGGCAAGGCGAGCGCGCTCGCGGTGTTGCAGGCCACCACGATGAACTTCACCTCGCGCCGCACCAGAAATCGTGCGTTCTCGATCGAAAAGCGCGTCACAGTCTCCGGTGACTTGGTGCCGTACGGGACGCGCGCCGAGTCGCCGAAGTAGAGAATGTGCTCGCGGGGCAGGTGGGCCATGAGCTGCCTCACAACCGTGAGCCCGCCGATACCCGAGTCGAAGACCCCAATGGGGCGGTCCATCTGGTCCTTCTGGTCCTTCTGGTCCTTCTGGTTCTTCTGGTCCTTCTGATCGCTCTGATCCTTCTGATCGTTCTGGTCCATCCGTTCGCTCATGGCCTCCCCCGATCACCGAATCCCTCCGCCGGGAGGAGCGGAAAATCCTCCGGGCCGAGCGGTTCCTCCAGGTCGATGTATCCGCCGAGGCTCGTCACCACCTGCCCTCCCACCATGAAGCGCACCTCGCGGACCTCGGAGAAGTTCTCGCAGACGGTGCGCACGATCGAGGCCACGAGCAGCCACTCCTCCCGGTCGCCGGGCGAGGCGACGACGGCGACGTCAAAGTCCAGGTAGGCAAGGCCCCACGGGTCGACAAAGGCCCGCGCGAGGCCGGGATGAGGCGGCAGGACCGGAAGGTTCCCCGCGTGAGAGCCATCCGCCAGTTCACGAATGCAGGTGGTGAGCCGCTCGGTCAGCGACACCGGCATCACCGCCGACCGGTCCTCGCGCACAAGACCGCCCCCGGCGGGATCCGCGAAATAGAGGCGGAGCGTCTGCAGCGTCGCCTCGCCCGCCGCAGCGAAGGGACGCGGCTGAACATCCCGCTCGCGGACGCGCCCGCGCCCGAGGAGAATCAGGATCCCGGCACCGACCGCGATCAACACCGCGAGGAGGACCAGGAGGCGCCGCATCACTCGCCTCCCACCATCGAGAGGAGGAACTCGTCCACGGCAAAGGCGAGATTCCGCGCCAGCTCCGTGGCCTGAACCTCGTCGCAGAGGGCGCTCATCGCCGCGCCATCCGATACCGCGGCGGGATAGATGAGGAGCGCGGGCACGCCCACGCCGCGGAAGATGCGGGCCGGGCGCGCGCTGATCCGCACGGGGCGGTCCGCCCAGCGGTCGTCAAGGTGGTCGGCCACGATGCGGGCCAACCTCGCGGAGGACGGGGCAAGGAACCGCGCCACCTGTCCCCACGGCGGCACACGCAGGAGCGCCCCTCGCAAGCGCGGGTTCTCTCCCAGGCCCGGCGCGGGCGACTCGCGGCGCGGGGCAGCCGAAACAAGCGCCCCTACGCGCAACGGCTCCCGCCGGGCCGGCGGACCCGGCACGACAAGAGCAAACTCCCGGGTCTCCGTGGGGGCACCTCCCGCAGGCCCCCCGGCGGCACCCCCTTCGAGCCGTAGCCCGATCCAGCAGTCCCCGGGCGGAATCCCCGGCGTCTCGGGAAGTCCCGCAGGCGTGCGGTAGGCGCCGGGCACGCCACGGTCGGGGACACGGATTACGATGATGCCGAATTCGGAACTCAGGATGCCGGCAAGCCTCTCGGCCAAAGCCACCAGACACTCGGTCCCGGCGCTCGCTTCCGGCCGCGGCGTCCCCACCTCCAGCAGCACCACACGCCGCGCGAAACTCCGCCCGCCGCTCCGCGCCGGCACGGCATAGGTACCGAGCGGTTGAAACCCCTCCACCTGCACTTCGCGCATCCGGGTCGTCCATTCCACGCGGACGCCGCCCCCACCGCTCCGCAGGCGGACCGCAGCCCAGCGCGCGTCGAGGCGCAGCGCCACCTCCGTTCCGCGCCCGGTGCAGCGCACCCACGCGACCTCCACTCCCTCGGCGCGGCCGCTGACCGTGCGGCGATCAACCGGCAGGCGCACGCCCCGCACCTCCACGAGGAGGATCCCCTGCGGGTCCCAGCGCAGCCGTAACGCCTCCTCCGACACCGGGCCGATGCTGAGCCACGCCGTCGGTTCGTTCCCCTCCAGGGCCAGGGTGGAGATCCACGGTGGCGGCCCCGCGATGACGAGCCGCCCCGTCGACGGCACCCAGTCGCAGCGGGCTCCGAGGAGCGGCACCAGCACCGCATCAATGAACGAGAGCGGCAGCAAGACGGTGCCTGAGCGGTAGAGGACCGGGGCCGGCGTCTGCACCGGCGTGCCCCGCACCCAGAAAACCGAGCTGTCGAGGGCAAAACCGACTTCGGTGGAGTCCAAGCGGAGGCTCCCGCGCCACGTCTCGGGATTCCAGCGGAAGCCGTCACCCACACGTCCGAAATCGCCCACCGTGAGGTAGGGTCCTTCGGCCTCCTGGTAGACGGCCATGCTTTCCGTCGGGCGGCCATCCCCGTGGTCGACGCGCACAGAGTCGAGCCGTGACTCGATAAGCGCATTGCCCGCCGCTGCGTCCGAGAAAGGAAAGCTCGTGGCATCGACCACAGTCGCCGAAGCGGCCGGCTCGATCGGGTCGGTCCCCTCACCGGATTCGGGCTCCTGCGCCGAGGCGGTCCCCTGAATTCCCGAGATCGTGGACAGAAACACGGTCGTCAGGAGGAACATCAGGAAGACCATCAAAAAAGACGGCCCGAGGGCGAGAGCAGGAGTTCGAAACGACAGCGCCCGGTTGGAGTGCGCGACGCCGGCATGTGCAAAGCCGGAGTGTGCAGCGCAGGGGTGTCCGCTCGTCCCGCGGTCCGGTGAGGCTCCCGGCCGCGCTGTGGGTCCGGTCCACCGTCCGCTCATCGACCCCGCCCTTGTTCCCGCGCGCGGTCTCGAACCGCGCGCTCCACCTCGCGCTTCACGTCTTTGCGTTCCGAGGCCTCTCGCTTGTCGTGCAGCTTGCGCCCACGCGCCAAGGCCAGCTCCACCTTGACATGGTTCTTCAGCAGAACGAGCGCCAGCGGCACCAGGGTGAGCCCTTTCTCCTGGATCTTGATCCTCATCCGCTTGATCTGCGCCTTGTGGAGGAGCAGCTTTCGCTTCCGCAGGGGGTCGTGGTTGAATTGGTGAGCCTGCGTGTAGGGGGAAATGTGGAGCGAGACCAGCCAAGCCTCGTCGCTCTCGATCATGGCGTAGGCGTCACCCATGTTCGCCTTGCCCATCCGCAGGCTCTTGACCTCGGATCCGACCAGCGCGATGCCCGCCTCGATCGTCTCGAGGACCTCATATTCGTGCCGGGCCTTCCGGTTCGCCAGCAGCACGCGGCGTTCAGGGTCGGTCTTGGGGGTCATGCCTCGGTTCGCGCGCGGGGGGTTGGTTGTCCGCGCGGGACGATGAGAAATACCAGACCGGAGGGATCGCCGCAACCCTATCCCCGTCTTCTCAGATCTCGTTTCGAGAGATTGACAACGTTCACTACCACGGCTACCATGCGGGCTCACTCCTGTGCGGGAGTGGCGGAATTGGTAGACGCGCTGGGTTCAGGGTCCAGTGAGGGTAACTTCGTAGGGGTTCAAGTCCCCTCTCCCGCACCACTTTTCGACAAAATTCCATTGACCTTTCACCGTCAGTGCGCGAGAATTGAGGTACACAGGAAAGGAGGTGGTCTTGTCTATGCAATACCAGACCCGTGAGGTGCCTGAACGCTAGGCGGTCCGGCCGCGACGTTCCTGCAGTCTCTGTCCCCTTCGCAGCCGGAATTCGCAAGAGCCGGGCCGCCCGGCGGAATTCCCACAGGACACCGGAGCCCGATGGTTCCCGGACTCGTCAGCCGGGACCGAACTTCCCAGGGAAGGTCGGAAGAACCCTCGGGCTCTCTTCTTTTCGCCTTTCGTCATCAGATCAACCCCGCTTCCCGGAACGAGAACGGCGCCCCCGCCCCGAGAATCACATGGTCGAGAACCTCGATCCCCATCGTGTCCCCCACACGACATAGCCGCTGGGTCATTTCCACATCGTCCTCGCTCGGCGTCGACTCTCCGGAGGGGTGGTTGTGTACCAGGATGATCGATGCCGCGGATGCAACGATGGCCGGGCGGAAGACTTCCCGCGGGTGCACGATGCTGGCGTTCAGCGACCCGATCGAAACGAGCTCGATCCCGATCGGCAGGTGGCGTGTGTTCAAGTGAACGGTGATGAAGTGCTCCTTGCGCTCGGTGGCATAGTGCTGCACCAGCGGTAGCAGGTCCTGCGGGGTGCGGATGGGACGGTCGACGGCGCCGGCCCTCCCGAAGATCCGCCGCCCCATCTCAAAGGCCGCGAGGAGCTGGCAGGCTCGCGCCGTGCCGATGCCGCGTAGGCGCGCCAGCTCGCTCGGCGGGCAACGAGAGAGAGAGTCCAGCGAGTGATCCCGGGACAACTGCGCAGCCAGGTCCTCTACCGGGGTTCCCGAGCAGCCGGTGCCGAGGACGGCGGCGAGCAGTTCCCGGTCCGAGAGCCGCTCTGCTCCTTGGTCCACGATCAGCTCGCGCGGTCCCTTCCCCTCACGCACCGCCATGCCGACCCGGTCGTACCGTACTGCCACCGCCGCCCTGCGCGCCATGCTGGACCCCCTCGGCCACCACCAAGTACCGCAGAGGCCGCTCCCGCGCGCCCCCGGACCGGCTTCCTTACTTCCGAACCTCGTCGTCGCGACCCCGTCAGCCACAAGACGTGAAGCCAGCGGCGTGCCGTGCGGGGGGCAATGATCGCGGAAAGGTCCGGGCCAAACATTGCCTTGTGTGGTTCGCCCGATCTCGCTTGCCCCCGCCCCCCGGCAGCGGGCAAGCTCATTCGGGCGACCCACGAAGGCGTGGCACAAGACGACAAGCCGGAAGGAAGCCCCCCAGCGGACCGACGGACCATCGACACCCGGAAGACATTCGCTTGCCAAAACGCTTCGCCGCCTTCGCCGCCCTACGCCACCGGAACTTCCGCCTTCTCTGGACGGGACAGATGGTTTCCGTCTCCGGGTCGATGATGCAGACCGCCGCCCTGCTCTGGCACGTTTCGCTTCTCGCTCCGCCCGGTCGCAAGGGGATCGCGCTCGGGATCGTCGGACTGGTGCGCGTGCTCCCGATCATCATTCTGTCGCTCTTCGGGGGGGTGGTGGCCGATTCGAGGAACCGACGCCCTCTCATGCTGGCGACGCAGTCGGCACTCACGCTCATGGCCGCCGGTCTTGCCTACGTGACCCTCAGCGGCCGGGCCACGCTGCCCCTGGTGTACGTGTTTGCCGCCCTGACCGCCGCGGCGACCGCCTTCGATGCCCCCGCGAGACAGGCTCTGACGCCGAACCTCGTTCCGCGCGCCGACCTGCCGAACGCGATCAGTCTGATGACGATCCTCTTTCAGGTGGCTTCGGTGGCCGGGCCATCGCTGGCGGGCATCGTCATCGCCACGCGCGGGGTCGGTTTCGCCTATGCGCTGAATGCGGTCTCGTTCCTCGCCGTTCTTGGGGCGGTGGCAGCCATGCGCAACGTTCCCGAACCTCCGGTGGACGAACGCAGCCCGGTCACCTTCAGAGCCGCCGCCGAAGGGCTGCGCTTTGTGTTCCGCGCACCGCTCATTCGCGGGTCGATGTTCCTCGACTTTTTCGCCACCTTCTTCGCCTCGGCGACGACCATGCTTCCGATCTTCGTACAGGATGTGCTGAAGGTGGGGCCACGCGCGTACGGCTGGCTTTATGCAGCACCGGCGGTGGGGGCGCTTCTCGCCGGTCTGTTCATGGTGGGCGCCGTGGACAAGATCGAGCGGCGCGGGCGGGTTCTCTTCTGGTCAGTGGCAGCCTTCGGACTGGCCACCGTCGGCTTCGGGGTCTCGCGGTGGTTTCCGTTGAGCTATCTGTTCCTGGCCCTCACCGGCGCTACCGACACGGTGAGCATGGTCCTGCGCAACATCATCCGGCAGCTCAGCACGCCGGATTCGCTGCGCGGACGGATGACGAGCGTGAACATGGTCTTCTTCATGGGCGGGCCGCAGCTCGGCGAGTTGGAGGCGGGAGTCGTGGCGCAGCTCTTCTCGGCTCCGGTGTCGGTGGTGACCGGGGGGATCGGGTGCGTGTTGGCGGTGGGCTGGATTGCGGCTCGGACGCCGGAGTTGCGGGGGTATCGGAGGTCCGAAGCCTCGCCCGTAGTCACGTGACCTTAGTCTGCGGGCTGCCCATGGTCGCGATTCCGGCGACGAAGACAGACACCCTGTCCCCCGGTCGCTACGCCCCCTCCTCCATCCCCAGCAACCCCCGCGCAAACAGCCCAGGATCAAAGTCCACCAGATCCTCCGCCTTCTCCCCCACCCCCACATACCGCACCGGAATCTTCGCTTCGTGCGTGATGGCCAGGACAATGCCTCCCTTGCTGGTCCCATCGAGTTTGGCCAGCAGGAGGCTATCGATCGGCATCGCCTCGCCGAAGAGCCTGACCTGCGAAAGTGCGTTCTGCCCGATGGTGGCATCGAGCACAAGGATCGTCTCGTGCGGCGCGCCCTCGAGCGACTTCCCGCAAACACGGTGGATCTTCTTCAGCTCCTCCATCAGATTTCCCTTGGTCTGGAGCCGGCCCGCCGTGTCCACGAGGACCATGTCGGCCCCGCGAGCCTGCGCCGCCCGGATCCCGTCAAAGGCAACCGCGCCCGGGTCGGCCCCGGTCTGACTGCGCACGATATGCACTCCGAGACGCTTCGCCCAGACCTCAAGCTGCTCGCTTGCGGCGGCCCGGAACGTGTCCGAGGCGACGATGACCGGCATCCCGCCCGCGGCTTTGGCACGGTAGGCCAGCTTGGCGATGGAGGTCGTCTTTCCCACGCCGTTGACCCCGGCGACTAGGACGACCCGCGGCTCACCAGGCTGAGGAGAGCGCGGCGCAGAGGTAGCGGCCCCGCCCCGCAGGATCTCCTCGAGAATGCCCGCCAGAGCGTTCCGCAGGACGGCAGGGTCCTCGATCTTCTCCTCGCGAACCCGTTTCTTGAGCTTCGCGATCATCTCGACGGTGGCGCCGGGCCCGACATCGCCGCGTAGGAGCACCGCTTCGAGGTCGTCGTAGAACACGTCGTCGATCGCCTTGGCCTGCGTAAAGACCTGGACGATCTGCTCGGTGACGACTTCGCGGGTCTTGCGGAACCCCTCGGTGATCTTCTTGAAGAAGCCTTTCACGCGGAACTCCCCGTGGTCTCATCGGCGGCGCCACTCTGCTCGCCACTCTGCTCGCCACCCTGCTCCCGACCCGGTTCGCTGCCCGGTTCGCTGCTCGGTTCGCTGCTCGGTTCGCTGCTCGCCGCCATGCTGTCGTGCAACTGCCGGATCGTTTCCTGAAACTGCCTGATATCACTGAAGTGCAGATAGACCGACGCGAAACGGACATACGCCACGGGATCGAGCAGACGCAGCGCCTCCAGCACGCGGGCGCCGACATCGGAGCTCTTCACCTCCGCCCGGCCGGTGCGCACTAAGTCGGTCTCGATCCGGTCGACAGTCTCCTCGATGAGGGTCATCGGCACCGGCCGCTTTTCGCACGCCTTGGCCAGACCGACGACCAGCTTGTCCCGCTGGAATGGCTCGCGGCGCCCGTCTTTTTTCACCACCGAGAAGGTGCCGGTCTCTACATATTCGTAGGTGGTGAAGCGATGCTGACAGGAGGCACACTCACGCCGGCGGCGGATCGCCGCGCCGTCCCGAACGGGTCGGCTGTCTAAGACGCGGTCCTCGTCGTGACTGCAATGCGGACACCTCATCGGATCAATCTCCCCGTATGACACTTCCAATGGACAGAGGTCTGGAGTCAGTAGTCAGAAGTCAGGAGTCAGTAATCAGGATGGCTTGCGCCTGCGCGCGACCACGCCGTGACTTCGCCCGCGACCAGGGCGCGTGGCCCCTCCGCTGTCTTCAGGATCAACTCCCCGGCGGATCCTACGTCAACGGCGGTTCCTTCCGCGCCACCCCCGGGCCAGGTCACACGCACCCGTGCGCCCCGCAAGAGGAAACGGGCGCGCAGCCCCTCTCGCAAGAAATCCCGGTCTCCATTCTGAAAGGCGAGGTAGGCCGCCGTCAAACGCTCGTTCATGGCGGCGGCCGCGAATTCCGCCGTCGGAACGGGGTCGAAACCTTCAAGACGCAGCGAGGTCGCGCGCTTCCGCAGCTCGGGTGGGAAATCCTCCGCCCGCAGCGCGAGGTTCAGACCAAGGCCGACGACGACGGCGTTTCCCGCGGTCTCGGCCAGGATTCCCGCCAGCTTGCCCCGATGACCATAGAGGTCGTTCGGCCACTTGATCGCGCAGGACCAGCGGGGCGCGGCTGGGTGCAACCCCTCGATCGCCTTGGCTAGCGCCAAAGCGGTCATCGCCGTCAAAGCGGGCCAGTCGGCCGTATCGAGGCGGGGCCGCAGCACAAAGCTCATCCACAGGCCCAGGCCCGGCGGAGAGTGCCAGGAGCGCGCCCCGGCGTCCCCCCTCCGGGGGCGGCCGCGACCGGCGGTCTGGGTCTCGGCGATGACGACCGTGCCCTCGGGTGCCCCCTCGCGCGCGAGACTTCGGGCGATCTCTTGGGTGGAAGCACAGGAGCCCGGGCGGACAGCCCCGGCGAGGCCCAGGAGTGGCGTCATGCCGAGAGGCCCTCACTCACAACTCCAGCTCAATCTCCATCGAGATGTCGAGCGCCGGGGCTGAATGCGTGAGCGCGCCCACGGAGATCCAGTCGACCCCCGGCAGCGCCTTGCCACGGACGGACTCCAGGGTCACGCCCCCGGACACCTCGATGCGGATGCGGGGAGGCGCCTGGCCGGTCCCCAGCGCCGCGTCAACCCTCGCGAATCGCTCCTCCACCCGCCGAATCATCGCCACCGCGGCGATGATCGTCTCCGGCTCCATGTTGTCGAGAAGGATCTGGTCGACACCGAGCCTTGCTGCTTCCTCCGCTTCGGCCACCGTCCCCGCCTCCACGGTGAGCGGAAGCGCGCGGCCGCTCTCGTGGAAGCCCCGCCGCACATGCTCCACAGCCGCGGTGATCCCGCCCGCGGCGATAATGTGGTTGTCCTTGATCATGCAGGCGTCGTAGAGGCCGAACCGATGGTTGACCCCGCCGCCATGGCGCACAGCGGCCTTCTCCAGAAAGCGTAGCCCGGGCGTCGTCTTGCGCGTGTCGGCGATGGCGACGCCGGTCCCCTCCAGCGCGTCCACGAAGCGGCGGGTCAGCGACGCCACCCCGGAGAGCCGCTGCAGAAAGTTCAGCAGCACCCGTTCCATCGTGAGCAGGCTTCGCGCCGGACCACGTAGGATCGTCACCGCGTCTCCCGGAATCACGCCTTCGCCGTCTTGCCGAAGGCACTCGAAAATGATCGCCGGATCGACCTGACGGGCGGTCTCCTTCGCCGTTTCCAGCCCGGAAATCACCCCGGCGGCCTTGGCCAGGATCACGGCGCGGGCCATCGTGCCCGCTGCCACCGCGGACCTCGTCGTCTCGTCGCCGGTGCCGACGTCCTCGGCAAGGGCGAGCGAGACGAGCGAGACTAGGTACTGCTCCGCGCCCACCGCGGGGCGGGAGGAATCGTGGGACATGGGTCGGCCCTCCCGAGAGAACAAGCCACCTTCAAGTTCCATCGGACACACCCTCGTGGATCGGCTTCGCCTTCGACTCGTCTCGAAGTCGTCCCCGGAACCACGAACTGATGTTGCGACCCTGTGCCCCTATCTCTTCAGTGCGGGGTACGAGCGCTCAGGATCATGGGGCATTCCTGGCTAGACGCACTCCCAAACTGTAGCTGTAGGCGCCGGGGCCGGAGGCGAAGTCGAGGCGAAATGCCGACCGGCAGGTCAGCGCGTTGCCGAACCAACAACCACCGCGCAGGACGCGGCTCGGGTCTACTAACGGGGGAGACGCGGGACCGGTCGGATCCGTCAGCGGACCCGCCGGATACGTTTCGTACCAGTCCCAACACCACTCCCACACATTCCCGTGCATATCCTTCAGGCCCCAGGCGTTCGCCGTCTTGCCGCCCACATCGTGCGTCGCGTCCGAGGCGTTATCGCAGTACCACCCGACTTGGTCGAGGTTCGGATCCAACGGACCGCAGTAGATGTTCGTGATGTCGCCGTTGCAGAACGCCGCCGCGCTCCCCGCACGACAGGCGTATTCCCACTCCGCCTCCGTCAGCAGGCGATACCCGTTCGCGTCCTGATTCCAGTCAACCGTGGCGGAGACGATGTGATCCCCACTGTAGATCGGGTCCTCGATGGTGTAGACGGCATCGAACCCATCGGCCTCGGACCGCAGGTTGCAGTAGCTCACGGCGTCATACCAACTCACCATCTCCACCGGACGACCCACGCCCGGGAAGTTCGAAACATTCCAGCCCATCACCGCCTGCCACTCCAACTGCGTGACCTCATAGGTCGCGACCAAGACCGCCTTCGTCAGGGTCACCGAATGTTCGGTCTCGTCGGCCTGCCGACCCGGCTCACCCCCCGGACTGCCCATGGTGAACGTGCCCGCAGGAATCTCTTTCATGTCGGGCTGGGGCTGCGGGCACATGTTCGGATCGCAGACGCCGGCCAGGGTCCAGGTGTCGGAGCATTCCGCCTCCGTCGTCACCGTGCAGGTCCCAGACGCACAGCAGGAGCCGCCCGGCTGCACGCACGAGTTCGGCTCGCAGACGCCGGCGAGGGTCCAGGTATCGGTATCGGGGCAGGCCGCGTCCGTCGTCACCGTGCAGGTACCGTCGAGCGCACAGCACGCGCCGTCGGGCTGCGCGCACGAGTTCGGACTGCAGACGCCGAACATCGTCCAGGTCGAGGGCGCCGTGCAGGCCGCTTGCTCTGTCACCGTGCAGGCGCCGTCGGCCGCACAGCAGGAGCCATCCGGCTGCGGGCACGGATTCGGGTCGCAGACGCCGAACATCGTCCAGGTCGAGGTCCCGGTGCAGGCCGTCAACTTCGTCACCGTACAGGTGCCGTCGGCCGCGCAGCAGGAACCATCCGGCTGCGGGCACGGATTCGGACTGCAGACGCCGAACATCGTCCAGGTCGAGGGCGCCGTGCAGGCCGCTTGCTCTGTCACCGTGCAGGCGCCGTCGGCCGCACAGCAGGAGCCATCCGGCTGCGGGCACGGATTCGGATTGCAGACACCATCCCCAGTCCAGGTCGCGGAGCAAGCCGGGTTCGTCGTCACGATGCAGGTGCCGTCGAGCCCACAGCAGGCACCGGTCGGGGGCTGCACGCATGGATTCGGCGTGCAGACACCATCCGCGGTCCAAATTTCGGTGCAGTCGGATTGCGCCTTCACCACGCAGACGCCGCTGCGCGCACAGCAGGAGCCGATCGGGGATGGCGTGCACGGATTCGGCGTGCAGATGCCACCCGCCGTCCAGATCCGAATGCAAGCCGTCGCCATCGTCACGGCACAGGTGCCATCCGATTGGCAACAGGAGCCGGTCGGCTGGACACACGGATTCGGCCTGCACTCACCGGCCGCCGTCCAGGTCCCCGGGCAAGCCGCCTGTGCTGTCACCGTGCAGGTGCCCGCGGGAACGCAGCAGGCGCCGATCGGCTGGACGCACGGATTCGGCTCGCAAACACCAGCCGCTGTCCACATCCCGGTGCAAGCCGCCTGCGTCGTCACCGCGCAGGTGCCCGCAAAAGCGCAGCAGGAGCCGGTCGGCTGAACGCACGGGTTCGGCGTGCAAACGCCGGCCGCCGTCCAGGTCTCGGGGCAAGCCACCCGCGTCGTCACTGTACAGGCACCCGCTTGGGTGCAGCAGGAGCCGATCGGCGGCGGGCACGGGTCCGGGGTGCAGGCGCCGGCCGCGGTCCAGATCCCGGTGCAAGCCGCCTGTGTCGTCACCGTACAGGTGCCCGCAGGGGCACAGCAAGAGCCACTCGGCTGTGGGCACAGATTCGGCTCGCAGAGGCCGGCCGCCGTCCAGGCCCCGGTGCAAGCCGCCTGTGTCGTCACCGTGCAGGTGCCCGCTACGGCGCAGCAGGAGCCGGTCGGCTGCGGGCAAGGGTTCGGCGTACAGGAGCCGGCCAGAGTCCAGGCCCCGGTGCAAGCCGCCTGCGTTGTCACGGTGCAGGTGCCCGATGGGGCACAGCAGGATCCGTTCGGCGGCGGCGCCGTCGGCTTCTTGTCCTCCCCGCAACCGACCCCGCCCACGATCAAAGCGATCACCACCAGGATCAGGATCTTACGCATGGCCAGTCCTCCGTGACTTCAACCCATAGGGGACACAGGCCGTTTCTCGGCCGAAACTTCATCGCCCCCGAGCGCCCTTTGGCCCACTCCAAGTTACCGTTGCAGAGTATCGCCGAACATCGGCGCCGCGTCCAGATCCTTTTCGGGTCACCCCGGGCGAACCGACGCGGGCGACAGGCCCGCTTTGGCCCGACATCCACGGCCCCAAGATGACCCTAGATCTCCCCCTTCAACTCCAATATCCGGTCCCGGATCGATGCCGCCCGCTCGTACTCCAGACCGTCCGCCGCCGCCTTCATCTCCCGAATGAGCAGCTCGATGAAATCCTCGCGGCTCAGGTTCCCCGGATCAACCGGAGCGTCCCAGGTTTTCTTCTCGTCCGGCTTGGCCGCGTCGGCCACCGAGGTGGCCTGCAGGATCTCCTCCACACTCTTGTACACGGTACGCGGGACGATCCCGTGCTCGCGGTTGTGGGCCAACTGTTTCTCGCGCCGCCGATTCGTTTCACCGATGGCCCGCTCCATGCTGCCGGTCATGCGGTCGCCATAGAGAATGACCAGGCCCATGGCGTTGCGCGCAGCCCGGCCAGCCGTCTGGATCAGCGAGCGCTCGCTCCGCAGAAACCCTTCCTTGTCGGCATCGAGAATCGCCACAAGCGAGACCTCCGGCAGGTCGAGCCCCTCGCGCAGCAGGTTGATCCCCACCAAGACATCGAACTTGCCAAGGCGCAGGCCGCGGATGATCTCCATCCGCTCGATAGCATCAACATCCGAATGGATATAACGAACGCGCACCCCCGCTTCGACCAGGTAGTCGGTGAGGTCCTCGGCCATCCGCTTGGTCAGGGTCGTGACCAGCACCCGCTCCTGCCGCGACACGCGCAGCCGGATCTCCTCGAGCAGATCGTCGATCTGATTCTCGGTCGGCCGCACCGTGATTTCGGGATCGACAAGACCGGTCGGACGGATGACCTGCTCCACCACGACGCCGCCGGTCTTGGCCAGCTCCAAATCCGCCGGCGTTGCGGAGACGAAGATCACCTGGCCCACCAGCTTCTCGAACTCGGGGAACCGCAGCGGCCGGTTGTCGAGAGCTGACGGCAGCCGGAACCCGAAGTCGATCAGGGTCTGCTTGCGCGAGCGATCCCCCTCGTACATGCCGCCCACCTGCGAGACGCTGACATGGCTCTCATCCAGCACCATGAGGAAGTCCTTCGGGAAGTAGTCGAGGAGGCAGCTTGGCCGCTCGCCCGGCAGCCGCCCCGCCAGGTGACGGGAGTAGTTCTCGATCCCGGGACAGAACCCGGTCTCGCGAAGCATCTCGAGGTCGTACTTCACCCGCATTTTCAGCCGCTGCGCCTCGAGAAGCTTGTTCTGCCCCTCCAGATCGGCCAACCGCTCGCGCAGCTCCTGCTCGATGCCGTCCAGCGCGCCGATGAGCCGCTGCGACGGCGTGGAGAAGTGCGTGGTGGGAAACGCCACCATCGCCTCCTGCTCCCGCTTGACCTGCATCGTCACGGGATCCAAGACCTTGATCGCCTCCACTTCGTCACCGAAAAGCTCGACGCGAAACGCCTCCTCGGCATGCGACGGAAAGATGTCGAGCACGTCGCCGCGCACCCGAAAGACGCCCCGCTTGAACTCGAGATCATTGCGGTGATACTGGATCGTAACCAGCTTCTCCAGGATCTCCTCACGCGGGATGAGCTGCCCGACTTCCAGGTGCAACATCTGCTGCTGGAAGTCCTCCGGCGCTCCGAGGCCGTAGATGCACGAAACCGACGCCACGATGATGACATCGCTTCGGCTCAGCAGGTTGGCGGTCGCCTCCAGTCGCAGTCGGTCGATGTTTTCGTTGATGGAAGCATCCTTCTCGATGAACGTGTCGGTCTGCGGGACGTACGCCTCGGGCTGGTAGTAGTCGTAGTAGGAAACGAAGTAGCCGACGGCGTTCTCCGGGAAGTAACCCTTGAACTCGCCGTAGAGCTGGGCCGCCAGCGTCTTGTTGTGGGACAGAATGAGCGTGGGCCGGTTCACCCGCGCGATGACGTTGGCGAGGGTGAAGGTCTTGCCGCTTCCGGTGACGCCGAGCAGGACCTGGTAGGGATCGCCGCGAAGGAGCCCGGCGGTGAGTTCCTCGATCGCCTGGGGCTGATCGCCGGTAGGACGGTATTTCGAGACTAAGTGGAAGTCCATGGGATCGCCATTCTAGCACGGCCCACCGATGAAGGCTCCATCGACGTGGCCAACGACCAGGCGGTTCTTCACTCCACACAGGCTGCTTCCCGACGTACCCGTGCCAAGAGAGCGGCGATCTCCAGCCTTGGCGCCCATTGGTGTCCTCCGGGGATTGGACGTAGGCAATCAATTCGGCTGTAAGCCGCTCGCGGCTTCCGCCACACCACCACGTCCTCGAATCTCATCGAGGAGCGGCCCGACATGTTCGGCTAATGGCGTCTTCCGTCCGTGAGGGAGCGCGGGCTTGATCCCGCGGACGCCGGACCGTATGATGCCCCCGGGTCGGTTTTTCCGGCTCACGATCCGGTGTCCCGGGTGGAGGTCGCTCTTGTGTTGCAGGCAGGCGGCCCAGACTGCTCATAAGAGACTCACGGAGGGCGGATGAACGCTCCTGTCGGCCGCCCGGCCTCAGCCCGTCGCCCTGCTGGAGATCGGAGAGATTCGGGCAGTAGGCCGGTTGTCTCGGTGACAAGGATGGGTGGCGAGCGATCGTGGATAGTACAACCATCAGCGGCTGAGGACCCGACACAAGAGTCGGGACATCTCACGCCATGACTTCATCCTCTTCACTTTTCGCTGCGCCGGAACCTCAGCCCGCGCCTGCGAATCCGCCTGCGCAGAAAGGGGAAACGCACACCATTCCGGTGTCGGTGGTGATGGCCGTCTTCAACGGAAGAGCGTTCATCTCCGCCGCCATCAGATCCGTGTCTCAGCAGCGCGCCAGGCCGGTCGAAATCATCGTAGTCGATGACGGATCGGCCGATGGTTCGGCGGACCTGGCCGAAGACCTCGGCGCGCGCGTCATTCGACAGCCTCGCTTGGGAGTGTGCAGGGCGCGGAATACCGGCATTCGCGCGGCGTCGTCGCCCTGGATCGCGTTGCTGGATCATGACGATGAATGGCTGCCGGACAAACTCGAGCGCCAGTGGACGGCGCTGGAGCGCTACCCAAACGCCGTCATGGTCACGACTGACATCGCGAAGATCGACGCCGAGGGAAGACCTCTGCTGGATTCGTTTCTGCATGAGGGCGGCAGGATGTACGACCGCATGCAGGCTACGTCGCGTGAGGACGGCATCGACTGCTTCGCCCACCCCGAGGGCGACATCCACAAGGCCGGGTGGTTTCTGCTTCCCAGCGCCGTGCTGGCGCGCCGTGATGTGTTGCTGGATGTCGGCATGTTCGATGAACGGATCGCCTTGAATGAAGACGTCTCCTGCTTCTTGCGCGTGCTCAAGCGCGGAGCGTTGCTGGTTGTTGACGAGCCGCTGACCCGGTGGCGCATCCATGCCTCGAACATGCACAGGCAGGAGCTCGCCATACTGCGCGGTCGGCTGGCGCTGACTCGGGTGGCAATGCAGGAGCCGGAGAGGTATCCGCGCGGCTACGTCGATCGATTAACTGCGGAGCTTCCCGGCTTGCAGGTGCGGATCGGCCGCGCCGAGCTATCGGCGGGAAGTCCGCGCGCCGCTCGGGCCTCATTGGCTGCAGCGACGCACGATGGGGCCGGGAGCCGCGCGATGGCGTTGTGGCTGGCGACTTGGATCGTGGGCAAGAACGCCGACCGGGCGGCAGCGGTGTGGCGCCGCTGTCGTGGGCGTTAAGCCGGGTGCAAGGCGCGCTCAGGGGCGAGAGGAGATCCATAAAGGTCTCGGGAGTGGGAGCAACTGCGGGAGCTGACCCGGGCCCATGCGATGGTGGTGAGCGACTCGGTCCGCGTGCAGAGCCGGAACAAGAGTCTTTGTTGTTCGCACGGGATTTCCACGGCAGGCAGGGACGTCTACCGGCCATCCGGTCGTAGGCGCGAGGTGCCGTCGTGCAGACGACGAACGGCGCGCCCGGACGCCTCGAAGCGCTCCAGCGCCGAGCCGAGAAGGGCCGTACGCGCTTGCGCCGGTCTCAGCCGTCGCCGACGATGAGGGCGGGGAGCGTCAGCGGATGGCAGACTCCTCGCGTAGGGTTGAAGCGGGGTCAGCGATCCAGCCGGGACTCAGGGGGTAAGGGGCGGGTCGTGGCGGCTGGGGCCTCGGAAAGTGGGGGCATTTGCATGCTCGGGCTAACACTTCGACAGGAATTTCAGGGCCGGCGCCTCAAGGGCACGGCGATCGAGCTCGCCAACGAGAACCAGACGGGCGCGACGCAGATCAGCGCCGGCGAGTTTCTGGGCATCACCTACCCCACAGCCGACGTGCTTGCCGCGATAGAGGCGATCGGCCCCGGGAGGGGGCAGCCGGTGGTCCTCATCGGCGAACGTGGCCTGGGCAAGTCGCACCTCCTTGGAGCCCTCTACCATGCGTTCACCAGCCCCGAGGTCACCGCGGCCTGGCTCGCGTCCTGGGGAGCGCGCCTGGGCCAGCCGAAACTCGGCGAGCTGAAGCTGCGGCCGAAGACCCACGTCATCAGCGACAGCCTGCACCGGCAGAACTTCAAGTTCCTCTGGGATCTCGTCTTCGAGAATCATCCGCATGGAGCCGAGGTCCGAGGGATGTGGAAGGGCCAGGGAGACAAGCAGACCGACGTCCCGGGTGACAAACTGCTCCTCGAGCTGTTCAAGCACACGCCGACGGCCCTGGTGCTGGACGAGTTTCAGACCTGGTACGACGGGCTCACGAACACGAAGCAGTACCCCTGGCGAACCTGGGCGTTCAACTTCATCCAGCTCCTCTCGGAGATTGCGAAGGAACACCCCGAATACCTGGTTCTCGTCGTTTCGGTCCGCAGCGGTGAGACGGAAGCGTACCAACAGATCCACCGGGTCAACCCCCGCCGTATCGATTTCAAGGGGCCGGACGCCCGTCGCGACCGATTGCGGCTGCTGCTGCACAGGCTGTTTGACAATCGTATGCAAGTCCCCGAGGCGCAGATCGCCACAGCCATCGCCGCGCATGTTTCGGAGCACCTTCGGCTCGCAGATGTCGCCCCCGCCGAGCATGATCGGGTTCGGCGCGAGTTCGTCGAGGCCTGGCCGTTCGCCCCGCACTTGATGGCTCTGCTCGAGGACCAGGTTCTCGTGGCGACGCAGGCCCAGGAGACGCGTGACTTGATCCGCATTCTCGCGGATGTCTTCAAGTCACGGGGCAAGGACACGCCCATCATTACCGCGGCCGACTTTCGCCTGGACGACGACAAGAGCGGCATCGCCGCCCTCCTCGACTCGGTATCGAACCAGCACCACGCGAACCTGCGCGAGAAAGCACAGCGCAACCTCAGCGCGGTGCTGGACGCGGTCAAGACACCCGAGCAGGTTGTCTCCCACCTGGCGGAGATCGTGGGCGCGCTCTGGCTGCGGTCCCTCGCCATCAAGAACGCCGGCGCCGAGCCTTCCGAAGTCCAGGTCGACATCACCCGAACCCGGGCGATCGACGACAACGCGTTCCAGGCCGAGATGGCGACGATCGTCGAGAATAGCTTCAATATCCACCAGGAGGGGGCCCGCCTGGTCTTCCGCGAGGAGGAGAACCCGCAGGCCAAGCTCATTGCCAACGCTCGCAACGACAAGCTCTTCGCCGACGGTTCCGACAAGCTGCAGCTAGCCCGGGAGGTCCGTTACGTCCTCGCGGGTGCCGAGAGCGTGGCGAAGGACTATCGGGTCGTCGTGTTGTCGTCGAACTGGCTCGCCGAGCCGTGGGTCGGGGCCGAGGAAGGCGATCTTCCGGCCCGGTGGGACGATCGTATTCCGTTGCTCGTTCTGCCCGAGCCGCCCGACCGGCCCGAAGCTCGCCTGGGGACGTGGCTCAAGGAGCAGTTGCAGTCGCGGCGCAACGCCGTGCGCTTTCTGTTGCCGCGCGAAGGAAGCACAAACCTCTTTCACGACCGGGACTTGCTGGTCCTCGCCCGGGCGGTCGTGCTCGCCGACCGGTGGAAGGTGCAGAACCCGGAGTTCCGCAAGCTCCACGCGAAGTACGAACGGGAGCTGCGCGACATCCTGAAGCGCCGCTTCGACCGCTTCGCGATCCTCGCGACCTGGAACTTCCAGAACCCCGCTCTGTGCACGTTCCACCTCGAAGGGCACAAGGTCGAGGGAACACAGATCCCCGAGGCCGTCGATACGCTCGTAGCCAAGAACCTCTTTGTCGCGGAGGATTTCGACGCGCTGGTTCTGGCCACGGCGGAGCAGAACGAGTCGGTCGGCAAGCTGCTGCGGGAGCTGCAGGAGCCGCGCCCCGGCGGCGAGGACTGCATTCCATGGCTGGGCGAAACGCTGATGAAGGAGAAGCTCATCAAGGCCTGCGCGCGCGGCGCGGTGGCGATCAACCTTCGTAACATGGAGTGTCTGCAGGTTCGCGCCGGAGAGGATGAGGAGACAGCCTGGAGACGGCTGCGCGGCAGGTTGGGAACCGGCAAACACCTCGACGAAACCTACCTCCTCCTCCCGCAGGCGGTCCCGACCGTGGATGGTGTGGGAGTCCCGGTGTCCGGTGGATCCGGCGTATTGCCCGTCGCACCCGGGCCTGGCCAGAGGGACATCAGTGGAGGCTCGGGCATCATCGCAGAGCCCAACGGTACTACGGGAACCGCGCCGCCGGCTGGCACCACGCCTTCGGCTTCGGGCGGGATCTTTGGCGCGGGAGGCCAGGTCCGGCATCACCGCACCGCGGAGGCAACCTCCGCGCTCAACCTGCTCGGGAAGGTTGAGAGCTGGGGCATTACGACCGGAACGTTGGTCCAGGATGTCCAGATCAAAGTCGCCAGCCTGACCGGCTCGCAGTTGAACGAACTCCTGAAGAAGCTTCCGGACGGGATCACGTATGAGTTGATCTTGGACAAAGAGGAGATGTGATGGCGCTTCCCCTCCCCCTTCTGCGCACGTTGCAGGCGGCGGCGCCGGGCGAGGCCTGGTCCAAGCTGTTTGACTATGCGTGGCAGGTTTGCGCCGCGCCGGCCACCGCGGCCAAGGCCGCCTCCGAGATTGCCAAACGCGATGCCGAGGTGGGCTCCGCCGATCTCTTCCTGGCCACGGCCGGCTGGGATCTCTGGCGCGCGTTCGAGAAGGAGGTTCCACGGGCCGCCGATGCCCTCGCCGCCTGGTGGGCTGACCATGCCTCAGGTCGCGCGGTCCTGATCCTGGATGCGCTTTCGCTCCGAGAGGTCCCGTGGATTCTGGAAGGCGCGGCCGAACGGGGCTACACCGTCCACCAGGCTCGCGCGCTCGGCGCCGAACTGCCCGCCGACACCACTCCTTTCGCCAAAGCGCTCGGCTTTGCGAGCCGCGGGTCGCTCCAGAACAACGGGGCGAGCGGCGCGAGTCGTCTTCCCGGTGCTACGACCGACACGACCGGCCTTCCCTGGGCTGACTGTGCCGCGGAGATCTCCGCCGCCCCGGATTGCCTGCTCTGGCACCACTGGCCCGACGAGCGCCTGCACGAGCTGAGCGCGCCCGGGCACGGCCTGGCCGCCCTCGCGCGCGAGGCGGCCGAGACGCTGCGGAGTGACGGGTTCTGGGAGCTGATCGACCGCCTGACGACGGGCCGCCGCCTGGTCTTGACCGCGGACCATGGCTATGCCGCGAGCGGCGTCTTTCCGGATACCGTGAACAGCGAGCAGGCGCAGTACCTCAAGGACCGTTTCAAGAGCGGACGTTGCGCGGCGGTGGCGGATCTCGAACGAGCTGGCGTGGGTGCCTGGGTTCCGCCGCTCGACATCCGGCTGAGCACAGCCCACGGCGAGAACTCCTTCGCGCTCGGGCGCCGCAAGTGGAAGAGCCAGGGCGGCTACCCGACGCTCACGCACGGCGGGCTCACGGTGCTGGAGGTCGCAGTGCCGTTCATCGAGATCTCTCGTGCGGGAGGGGTGTGATCGTGGGCGATGCAGACCAGACCCCTGCGCCTTGGGAGCTGACCACGCAGGCCGCGAAGACGAAAGGGCCGCGACAGGGGGCAAAGACCAAGGCCCAGCGCGTGGCGGAAGAAGTCGCCCGGGCGGTCGGCGCCGGTCGGGCCGTGGCCGTGGAAACGGTCGACTTCAGTGACCCCAAGCGCCCGAAGACCTGCCTGGAGGTTGACTTTCCGATCCTGCCCGTCAATCAGGTCGCGGCCATCGAAGGCAACGCCGGGAAGCCGATCTACCAGATGTCCAAGTGGTGGGCGCGGCGGCGTTCGAGCGTGTTTCGGTCGCTGCTGCTCTCGGCGTCCATGAAGGCGCCGGACGATCCGGCCAAGGCCGCCAAGGCGGTGTGGGATGTGTACTATGCCAATCACCAGAAGCGAGGGGCGCTGTCGCACCTGAAGGTGGCCGACATCTTTATGGGAGGCGGGACGACGATCGTCGAGGGCAGTCGGCTTGGAATGCAGATGTTCGGGAACGACTTGAACCCGGTGGCCTGGTTTGTAGTCAAGACCGAGTTGGCGCAGGTGAAGAAAGAGGAGGTTTCGGCGCTGCTGGCGGATATCGAGGCGGAGGTGAAGCCGCAGATCATGCCGTTTTATGCGTGCCGGGGGCCGCATGGGGAGAAAGGGACGTGGACGCGGGTCTCGAACGGCGAGGCGATGGGTGAAAGTTTTGATCCGCTGGCCCTGACTCCGGGAGAGCGGAAGGACTTCCGATATGATGGGCCGGAGATCATTTACGTCTTCTGGGCGAAGCACGGTCCGTGCCAGGTCACCGGTTGCGATCACCGAACACCCATCATGGCATCGCCGATCGTCGCGGTGAAGGAACTGACCGTGAAGGCCTGGCGCCACACCTGCGACGCGTGTGGCAAGGTGTTCGATGTTGAGGATTGCGAAGCTCGGATGGCGCCAGACGTTCCGCTCGTCCTGGCTCCCGATGAGCAGCCGTTTGCACACATCGGGAAGGACCGGACCGTAGTGTGCCCACACTGCCTCGCGGTGAATTCCTTCTCTCCCCCGGGTAAGGCGGCCAAGAAGAAGGTCACCCTCTCGCTCTTGGTCCATCCGCAATGGCTCCAAGGCGCACCGGGAATCGACAGCGACGGCTCGCGGATGGGTGGCGCGGCGCAGAACACCGCGGCCTCATCGAGTCGGTGGTATGACGAGCGTGCACGAAGGACTCGCCTGCTCGAAGTTCGCGGTTCCCTGCCGGCCACCGTGCTGTGCCCGGACACGGGAGTTTCAATTGACACAACCAAGGCGACGATCGCCAAGAAATCTGCGTTTGCCTGTGGAGCGTGTGGTGCCGTGCAGGATGTCTTGACGTCGATTACAGCGCACGGACATAGGGCGCCGATGGCGGCGTACGCAGTTCAGGGTTACTCATCACAGCTCGCGAGCGGCGGCGCTGCCTACGGCGGTCGCTTCTTCGCCGCGGTTGATGACGTTCGCCCACTTCGCACCGCTGCGCGGGAGTGGGAGGAACGTCGCAACGCCGACTTGGCTAGCTGGTGGCCAACCACCGCCGTGCCCGAGGGATTCAAGACGACGTATCAGCGGATTCCCGAACATGGCTACGCCACGTTTGCCGATATGTTCAATGCGCGGCAGATGCTTGTCTTGGCGCAGCTTCTCAAAGCCATCGTGACAGCATCCGACAACAGGCATCGTCCAGAAGTGCGAGAGTATGTACTCGGTGCCTTTCAGCAGTACCTCCGGAATCAGAACATGTTCTGTTTCTGGGACCTTGGTTACGACAAGCTGGTTCCGCACATGAGCAACAACAACTACTACCCCAAGAACACACCTGTCGAGAACGGAGTATTCAGCCGGCTTGGGCGTGGGAACTGGGCCTCATGTGCGGATGGTCTTCTTGACAATTGTGACTGGATCGCTGACCCGTGGGATCTGGTCGCCACCGAGTTTCTCGCGGGTCAATCCCCCCAACTGCGGCCGCTTCTTTCGGGGAGAAGCGAGAAAGCGCGGCCCGGCGACCCCTGCGATTCCGCCGCAGTCAGGCTCGGCTGCTGTTCCTCAAGTGACCTCTCGCGCTATCCCAGCGCCTCGTTCGACCTTGTAGTAACGGACCCACCTTTCGGAAACAACGTTCAGTACGCCGAGCTCGCCGACTTCTTCCATGTCTGGCTGCGCCTGCCGCTCAAGGACAAGTACGAGGAGATGCGGCCAGAACTGACACCGAAGACACTCGAAGCGGTCGACAACCCGGTGCGGAACAAGGGCGAGTCACAGCGTTACTACCAGCGGCTCCTTACGCAGATCTGGGGAGAAGCATCAAGGATACTCAAGCCCGCGGGTCTGCTGGTCTTCACGTTCCACCACAGCGAGGATGCCCCGTGGGTATCAGTCCTCGAGAGTCTCTTCGACGCAGGCCTCTACCTGGAAGCAGCGTATCCAATACGCAGCGATGAGACGAAGGGAGAGGGCTCGAAGCCCGGCACCTTCGGCTCACAGCAGATCGAATACGACATCGTCCACGTGTGCCGAAGGCGCACGGAAGATCCTTCCGCCGTGAGTTGGGCGAAAATGCGCCGCCAGGTTCTTCAGGACGTCCGGGGCTTGCAGAGCATGCTGGAGCACCACCAGAAGGCCGGCCTCCCCGACGCTGACCTCCAGGTCATCCGCCGCGGCAAGGCCCTGGAGTACTACTCCCGCCACTACGGCAAAGTCCTCGTCGACGACGGCCGCCCCATGTCCGTCCTCGAAGCCCTCGTCGGCATCAACCAACTCCTCGACGAAGAGACCGGCGGCGTCCAAGACCCGCCCCCCGTCACCGCCGAGCCGTTCACCCGCCAGCTCCTTCGCCTCTTCGACGGCGTGACCGAGCTGCCGCGTGACCAGATCCAGAAGTTCCTCCGCGGGACCGGCATCGCACCCTCCGACTTCGAGGAGCGCGGCTGGTGCCGTGAGGAGAAGAAGATCTACCACCTTACCCCGCCGCTGGAGATCGCCCGGGCGTGGCAAGGCAAGCACCGCCGCGGGCTGACGAGCGACTACGATCAGGCGGCGTTTCTCATCGGTGCATGCTTCGAGAACAGCGGCATCAACGCGACCGACACCCTGGCCAACGACAACTTCAAGCCCCACCCCGCGCTGGCTTCGCTGCTTGATTGGTTCACCTTGCGCGGGGCATCCTCCGAAGTGCGAAACGCGGCGTCCCGCGCGCAAACCATCTTGCGCTCGTGGCGGACGAAGCACGAGAAGCAGGCCAAGCAGATGAGCCTGTTCTTTGAAGACGAGCCATGAGAGGAGAGGTGCCATGGAAATGGAACGTGTCATCGTCGAACTCGCCGGTCGCCAGGTGGTCCTGGATCTTCCCGCGAGCTTTGAAAACCACCGGGTTGAGATTATCGCCCGGACATTGGACGACGAACCACCAAGCACACGCGGGCCTCACCCGTCCATCGCGGGCAAAGTGAAGACTCACGGCGACATCTTCGACAGCGTCCCCGAGGGCGATTGGGAGTTGCCATGATTGTCCTCGACACCCACATCTGGCTGTGGTGGATCGGAGTGGACGATATTCCGCTGAAACAGAGCTGGCGAGACGCGATGGAAGGTGCCGAGGAGCGAGGCGTTTCGGCGATCTCGTGCTTTGAGGTGGCCTGGCTGGTCCACCGAGAACGTGTCGAAATCCCGATGCCCCTCGACGAGTGGTTCGACGCTGCCCTCGATGGGTCGAGGATTCGCCTGCTGCCGCTTTCGCCACTCGTGGCGCGGATCGCTGCCCAATTGCCCATGCACCATCGCGATCCCCATGATCGGATCATCATTGCCACAGCCATAGCTCACGACGCCCGCCTACTCTCGGCGGATCGTCGCTTCGGCGAGTATCGGGAGCTCGATGAGCGATTGGTTTCGTAGTGACAGGGGGCGCGGAGCCATGAGCAACCCGGACACCCCATGAAGTCGATACGCCAACAAAGCTGGATGCGCCGCGGCTTCTCCCTCCTCTGGGAGCCGCATGTCCTGTCCCAAATCATCGAGCCGCGCGCCGTTCTTTCCCTGCGCGAGTTCTTCGCTCTGCGGAAAGCCTGGCCGGAAGATCTGCCCGGCCGGCAAGGTGACGCTCTCGTGGTGGCCGGGCTTGAGGGTTGCCTCGACTCCCTGGCTGAGTCGGACGCCGAGACGTGGCTGGAAACCGACCTCAAGGCGGCCGTGCTCAGCTTCCAGGAGCACTACGAAGCCCAGGCGGCGTTGATCTTCTGGCTGCCCTCGGGCCGAACGCGTCTCGGGATGGTGCGGGCCACCGAGGAGTACTTCTGGCGCACGGCTGCGGGGCGGGACGAGGCCCGGATTCCGATCGGCCGGTGCCTGTGGGGCGGCGCCGAGGCGGATGTCGAGCGGATTCTCGTTTCCGAGGAGAAGGATCCCGACTTCGACGGGGAGGCCTACGTCGGCCTGCATCACCCGCGGATCTCGTGAGTCCGGCATGACCGAACCCCTCGCCTACCTCCCCGGGCAGCGTGTCAGCCACGCGGCGCACGGCGAAGGAGTCGTCGTCGCCCCGGAGCGCAACGGTTACGTCCGGGCGTTCTTCGCCGGTGGCGAGCGGCTGGTCGCGGTCGATGCTCTACAGGCGTTCCAATCCCGCACCGACCGGGTCATCGACGGGGTCGCCTCGGGCGACGAGCGGCGCCGAGAGGCGTGGCTGGAATACGAGGCGCATGCCCTGCCTCTCATGGAAAGCGCGGCCGCACTGACCGCCGCCCCAATCGACCTGCTCCCCCATCAAGTCGTGTTGACGCACCGCATCGCCACCGCGTCTCCCCGCCGATTCCTAGTCGCAGATGAGGTGGGGCTCGGCAAGACGATCGAGACGGCTCTTCTGCTGCGCGAACTCGCGAGTCGGGGCGAACTGCGGCGCGCGCTGCTCGTCGTCCCGGCCGGGCTGGTGAACAACTGGCACCGGGAGATGAACGAGGTTTTTCGCCTGGACTTCGAGGTCTTCGGCAGCGAGGGTGACGTCACCGATCGCCGGTCGAACGCGTTCATGAAGCACGACCTGCTGATCGCCAGCATCGACACCCTGAAACGCCCCGCGCGCATCAAGCGGCTGCTCGATGCCCCGCCCTGGGACCTGGTGGTGTTCGACGAGGCTCACCACCTGACCGCCTGCCGCAACGGCAAGAAGATCACCAAGACGGAGAACTACAAGCTGGCCGAGGCCCTGAAAGGCCACGCCCGCGACCTGGTACTGCTCTCGGCAACGCCGCACCAGGGCGACCACTTCCGGTTTTGGATGCTCATTCAGTTGCTAAACCCCACGCTGTTCAAGAGCCACGAGGACATGATCGACAACCGCCACCGCCTGAACGCCGTTGTCTTTCGCCGCACCAAGGCCGATGCGTGCCGTCCGGATGGTTCGCCGCTCTTCGCGCGCCGGTGGGTCCACACCGAATCGTTCACGATGGTGGACGAGGAGCGAGCGTTCTACGCGGCGCTCAAGGACTACCTGGAAGACGGGTTCGCGCTGGCGTTGCGGCGGGGTAACCAGGGGCGCGCCCTGGGCTTCGTGATGACGATCTTCCAGAAGATCGCCGCCTCGAGTTTCGCGGCAGTTCGCCGCACGCTGCGCCGACGGCTGCTGATGCTCACGCTGCACGAGGCGATCATCAAGGACCAGGAACTGAACATCGACGGCCGACAGCAGCTTCTGGCGGAGGCCCGCGAACTGATCCACGAGGAGTACGACGTCCCGCGCGACGCGATCGGGTGCGGCCGCGTCGATGCCATTCTTGCGGAGCTGCGGGTGAAGCTGCTCAAGCGGCTCAATGAGGAGGAGCTCGAGCTGGCGTCTGATGCCGCCGCCGGAGAGTATGCCGCCGCGACCGGCGAAGACGTGGCCGCCATGGCCGTGAGTCTTGCCCTGCCGGAGGAACGACTTCGTATTCGCAATCTCTTGGACGCGTTTCCCGAGCGCCGCGAGACAAAGGTGGAGATGCTCCTGCGCGGACTGGGCGCGCTCTGGGACCAGGACCCGAACGAGAAGATCGTCATTTTCGCCACCTACCTCGGAACGGTGGACCTGCTCGGGCGCGAGATCGAGAGAACCTATCCGGGTCAGGGTGTCGTCGTGCTGCGCGGTGGCGATCACGGGGCCAAGCTGGCCGCGGAGCGCCGGTTCCGCAAGGCCGACGGCCCAAAGGTCCTGGTCTGCACCGCCGCCGGCCGGGAAGGCATCAACCTCCAGATCGCCCGGGTGCTCTTCAACTTCGACCTGCCGTGGAACCCGATGGACATGGAACAGCGGATCGGCCGCATCCATCGTTACGGCCAGAAGCACACGGCACAGGTTTACAACCTCGTTCTGTCCGACACGATCGAGGGGCGCATCTTCCTGCTGCTGGATGAGAAGCTGCAGGAGATCGCCAAGGCGCTGGGCAAGGTCGACGAGCATGGAAATGTCGCGGAGGATCTTCGTAGCCAGGTCCTGGGCCAACTCTCGGAGCGTCTCTCGTACGACCGCCTGTACCGCGAGGCGCTCTCGGACCCTGAGCTCCGGCGCACCAAGGAAGAGCTCGAAGCTGCGCTTTCGAACGCCTCCGAAGCCAGGAAGGTTGTGTTTGAGCTGTTCCAGGACCTCGACGGTTTCTGTCTCGACGACTACAGGCCGTTCGCCGACGTCAAGCCTGGCCTTGACCGCGTGCTTTGCTTCCTGCGGGTCGCGCTGGAGGCGGAGGGCAAGAAGATCACCGCACGGGACGACGGGACCTATGTCGTGACCGGCGGCGACGAGGCGATCGAATGCCACTTCACACTGAACCGCGAGGCGGCCCGCGAGCGCGCGGGCCTGGAGCTTCTCGGCCTCGACCACCCACTCGTGCAGGCGGCGATTCGCCGGTGGCAGGAGTTGGCCCCGGAGAGGATCGGATACGCCGTTGCCGGGTCCGGTGAGCCCGAGGGGTCCGTGGGGTCCGATGGCTCCAACGGCGCCGGAGTGCTCACCTGGTGGCTGGTGGAGACGAGGGGACCATCCGGGGAGCATCGCGCTTGCGTGCTCCCTCTCGCGGTCGGTGACGACGGGCGACGGGATGGTCGCCTCGAGCGCGCGGGCACAGGCATCTTCGATCGGCGGGGGTATCGGGACGGTGGTTCCTCGCCCGCGGCGAGGCAGAAGCTCCTCCACGAGCAGGTCGAACCAATGTTGGAGCGGGAGCTTCGGCACCGGCAGATCGTTCCGCAGGGGGGCAGCTACGCGGCGAAGCTGATCGGGTGGGTGGAGGTGGGTGGATGACCGGCGGCTCTCTGAGGACTAAGGTCTGTGGCTCCCTGCATGGAACGAAGGGGGACCGCCCCAAAATGACCGTCTCTGCGTACCTCGCCCCCGGCGGCCACCCAAATGCCCCCACCTGTGGCCACCCCAAACCCCTCCACCTGAGCTGGCCTGAGGCCCGACCGGGCCCCTGGATTCCACGGCGGGACGTTACCCTCGCCCCTCACCCACAACCGGCCAAGGACGTCGCGCTGCTCACGCCGTGCCTGTGGAAGGCGCACCTCGGCGGGAACCCGCTGTAATCAGACATCGACCGCAAATCCTGAGCCGTCGGCCCTCCATCTGGCGACTCCGCTCTCGGCCGCGTAACCTGCTAGACAGCAGGGCATTCGCGTCTTTCGGATATTGCGGGAGCAGCGCAACCGGGGTCGTCGTGACGGAATCACCAAGGTGCACGCACACGTGAGCGTGCCACCGTACCATTGGTGTGGCCGGTCACTTGCGTGCGAGTAGGCCAGCGTGCCGCCGACACCATGGTCCACCTGCATGCGAGTAAGGCACCGTGCCGCCGTCACCATGGTCCACCTGCATTCGAGTAAGGCACCGTGCCGCCGTCACCATGGTCCACCTGCATTCGAGTAAGGCACCGTGCCGCCGTCACATGGTCCACTTGCATGCGAGTAGGCCCCCGTGTCGCCGTCACCATGGTCCACTTGCATGCGAGTAAGCCACCGTGCCACTGCCACCAAGGCTTACTCGCCTGCGGGTAGCCGGCCATGCCAATGGCACGGTGGCCCGCTCACGTGTGAGTAGCCGGCCGTGCCAATGGCGCGGTAGCCCGCTCACGTGTGAGTAGCCGGCCGTGCCCATGGCACGGAGGCCCGCCTACGCTCAGAGCCAACATCCCGTCGTCCCGCCGAATCACCCCACCCGCCCCGGATCCGGCGAGTCCGGGTCGATCCCATACTCTGCCATCGCCGCCACGGCCAGCCCTCCATCACACTTTCCCGCTCGCGCGAGTGCCGAAAGCGTCGCTACCACGATGTGCTCCGCGTCGACCTCGAAGAACCGCCGCAACACCTCCCGCGTATCGCTACGTCCAAACCCGTCGGTGCCAAGAATCGTGAACTCCCGCGGAACCCACCGCCCCACCATGTCGGGCACCGCCTTCATGAAGTCCGTGGACGCCACGACCGGTCCCTCGGTGGAGACGAGAAGCTGCGTGACGTGCGGCACCCGCGGCTTCTCCCCCGGGTGAAGCCGGTTCCAACGCTCGACGCCCAAAGCCTCGCGCCGCAACTCGCCGTAGCTCGTCGCCGACCAGGCGTCCGCCGCCACACCGTACTTCTCCAGCAGAATCTCCTGTGCGCGAAGGACCTGCGCCATCATCGTGCCGCTGCCGAGGAGCTGGGCGCGCAGCGGTCGCGCCTCCGGGCTCGGTCGGAACAGGTACAGGCCGCGGAGAATCCCATCGCGCGCGCCCTCCGGCATCGCCGGCATGGTGAAGTTCTCGTTGTACAACGTGATGTAATAGAACAGGTCCTCCCCCACCGCGTGCATCCGCCGCAAGCCATCCTGCACGATGGTGGCGACTTCGTACGCCCAAGCCGGGTCGTAGGCCAGGCAAGCGGGATTCGTGGAAGCCAGCACCAGTGAATGGCCGTCCTCGTGCTGCAGCCCTTCGCCGTTCAAGGTGGTGCGCCCGGCCGTGGCGCCGAGCAGGAAGCCGCGGCCGCGCGCGTCGCCGAAGGCCCAGGCCTGGTCGGCTGTGCGCTGGAACCCGAACATCGAGTAGAAGATGAAGAACGGGATCATCGGCTCCCGGTGGGTGGCATAGGCCGTACCCGCCGCCAGGAAGCTGGCCATCGCTCCCGCCTCGGTGATCCCTTCTTCAAGGATCTGCCCGTCCACCGCTTCCGCGTAGCTCATGAGGACTTCGTGATCCACCGGTGTGTACTTCTGTCCCAGCGCCGCGTAGATCTTGATTTCGCGGAACAGCGACTCCATCCCGAACGTGCGCGCCTCGTCGGGGATGATCGGCACGATGCGCCGGCCGATATGGGGATCCTTGAGGAGCTTCCGCAGCAGTCGCACGAACCCCATGGTTGTGGAGACCTGCACCGATGAGCCGACGGTGCCCTGACGGAACTCCGCGTACAGGTCATCGGCGGGCAGCGTGATCGAGACCGGCGCCACGGTGCGTTTCGGCAGTGCCCCACCGAGCTGGCGAGAACGCTCCAGCATGTACTGCACTTCCTCGCTCTCCATGCCGGGGTGGTAATACGGCGCCTCTTTCAGTTTGGCGTCGGGGATCGGCAGCTCCAGCCGATCGCGAAACGTGCGCAACTCGTCCTCACCCAGTTTCTTGATCTGGTGCGTGACATTGCGCCCCTCGGCCACGTCGCCCAGGGTCCAGCCCTTGACCGTCTTGGCGAGGATGACGGTGGGAGCGCCGGTCATCTCGGTGGCGACCCGGTAAGCCGTGTACACTTTCCGGTAGTCATGGCCGCCGCGCCTGAGCCGTTCGATCTGTCCGTCGGAAAGATGCTCGACGAGTCGGCGCAGCCGCGGATCTCCCCCGAAGAAGTGCTCGCGGACATGCGCCCCGTCCTCGGCCGCGAAGCGCTGGTAGTCCCCGTCGAGCGTCTCATTCATCCGGCTCAGCAGGACGCCGTCGGTGTCGCGCGCCAGGAGTTCATCCCACTCGCGCCCCCAGATCACCTTGATCACATTCCAGCCGGCGCCGCGGAAGGTCGCTTCCAGCTCCTGGATGATCTTGCCGTTGCCGCGCACCGGGCCATCCAACCGCTGCAGGTTGCAGTTCACCACGAAAACCAGGTTGTCGAGCCCCTCGCGCGCCGCAAGCGAGAGGGCGCCGACCGCCTCGACCTCGTCGGTCTCGCCGTCGCCGAGGAACGCCCAGACCCTCGAGCGGCTCGTGTCGGCCATCCCGCGCGCGTGCAGGTAGCGGTTGAAGCGAGCCTGGTAGATGGCGGAGATGGGACCCAACCCCATGGAGACGGTCGGGAATTCCCAGAAACCCGGCATGAGGCGCGCGTGGGGATAGCTGGAGAGCCCCTTCCCCATCGCCTCGCGCCGGAAGTGATCGAGCTGCTCTTCGCTGATCCGTCCCATGAGAAAGGCCCGGGCATAGATCCCGGGCGCGGCGTGTCCCTGGTAGAAGATCTGGTCGCCGATGTTGCGCCCGTCCTTGCCTCGGAAGAAGTGATTGAACCCGACCTCGTAGAGCGAGGCCGACGAGGCGTAGGTGGAAAGGTGGCCGCCGATCCCGGGAAACTCGTGATTCGCCCGGGTCACCATCGCCACCGCGTTCCAGCGGACGAGCCGACGAATGCGCTTCTCCAGCGCCTCGTCACCCGGGAAGTACGGCTCGTGCTCGGGGCTGATCGTATTGATGTACGGCGTCTGGATCGTGGGCGGCAGGCCGATGCCGAGTTGGCGCGCCCGCTTCAACAGGCGGTAGAGCAGGAACTGCGCGCGGCTGCGGCCACCTGCCTGCAGGACCCCGTCGAGGGAAGCCATCCACTCCCGTGTCTCCACCGGGTCGATGTCGGGGAGCTGGTCTTTGTACTGGTCGAAGAGCATGGGAACCTCCGGCTGGCTCGCCTATCTCGTGCCTGTGACACCCACACGATACCGCAACCGGAGCCATCGAGCTCACCCAAAGGTCGGCGGCATGCCCCTTGCACCGTGAAGAACCGGCAGGCGGCCGATGGCGAACGGAATCAGGCGGAAACGATGCACAACGCCCGATTGCGGACGTCTCGGGACATGGACGGGCCTCGCGGGGCGGGTGGCCCTGCATCGGCGGCGGCGTGGGCCGCCGCGATTTGCAACCCCGGCGTGGCATCGCGGAGGATCGGCATGAGCGGAGCGGGCAGAACGGACCCGGGCGGCAGCGCAGGTGGAACACGCTTCCTCGAAAACCTGGCCTACCTCGTCCCCGGCTACCGGGGTTACAAGGAAAAGGAGCTGCGCCGCGAGGAGGACGCGCGCCTGCGCGGCCGGGTGCTTGCCAAACTTCAGATGGTGAAAGCGCTCTTGGAGGAGCGCCTCGGCCGCCTGACCGAGCAGTCACTCGACTCGGGAGCGGAGGCGTTGGATCGCCGCCTGCGACGTGTCGAAGGGGTGGCCGATGCCGTGCGCTACGCGCCGTATGGCTTCAGCGGTTTCTTCGACGCCGAGAAGATCCGCGAGGACACCTTGGAAAAGATCCTCGAGACGGATCTGCTCCTCTTCCAGGATCTCGATGAGACGGTGGAACGGCTGCGCGGGGCCACCTTCCCACCGCGCACCAAGACCGCCTTCACCGCCTTTCTCGCCGATCTTGATGCCGACATCGAGCGGGTCGAAACACGCCTGGTGACACGGGACAAGATCCTCGGCGACCGCTGAGACCCGCGGAGCGTCGCGGCAGAACGCCCCGCGTCTGTCTTCGTCGAAGTCCTCGATCGGGCCGACCACGGTCCGGACGAGATACGGCAGCATCGTGAGGGGCCCCGAACGGGGCGTCTTGCCTCTTCCGGAGTTGACTCCCAGCGGCTACAGTCCGGGCCTGGCCGATGGCCCGGAGGCACACATGAACCGCACAGCCGTGGACCGACCTTGGCTCCCCTACGTCGCCCCGATGGCGGCGTTTCTCATCCTGACCGCGCTCGAGGGGCTGGTATCGAAGCGGGACGGCCAAACAGTGCCGCTCGCCTACGCCGCGGCCTATGGCAGCAAAGCCGTTCTCGTGACCGCAGCGGCCTGGGCCTGCCGCTCGACCTGGCGAGACCTGCGACCGTGCCCGTCGGTCATGGTCCTGGCGGTTTCCGTGGCCATCGGCCTCGCGGTGGCGGCGCTCTGGGTCGGGCTCGACGGCAAGGTGCCACCGCTGCCGCTGACCGAGAAGCGTGTCGCGTTCGACCCCGGACAGCTCCCGGCCACCGCACGCGCCGCGTTCCTCGCGGTGCGATTCTATGGACTGGTGCTGATGGTGCCGCTCGTGGAGGAGCTATTCTGGCGATCGTTCCTCGTCCGCTGGATCGCGCACCAGGACTTCCGGCAGGTGCCGATCGGACGCGTAACCCCGTTGGCCGCCGCGGTGACCGCTGGACTGTTCGCTCTGGCGCATCCGGAGTGGCTGCCCGCACTCATCACCGGGCTCCTCTGGGTCGGGCTGCTTCGTTGGTCAAAGAGCGTGTCCGCCTGTTTCGTCAGCCACTTGGTGGCCAACTTGGCCCTGGGCGGATGGATCCTCGCGCGAGGGGCGTGGCATCTCTGGTAGCTTAGGATTCCGTGGGGGCAAGCCGAAAGGAACCGCATGACGGACATCGAACGCCAGATCACGCTCCTGCTCCGGGGCACCCGGTTCGCCGACGAGGTCGAAGGGGGCGAGGCCGAGGCCTCTTCCCTGGCCGAGACCCAGGATGCCGACGACACGGCATCCCGTTCCGACAAGCCGGCCGCTCCGCTGACCGCTCCCGCGCCAGGCCCGCCGGGCGGCATCGCGAGCGGCGTCCCGACCGCTCCCGCGGCCGGCCGCACCCTGCGCGAGCAGATGACCGCCGAACTCCGGGAGCGGCTGAAGACGGGCCGCCCGCTCCGCGTCTACCTGGGCGTCGATGCCACCGCTCGGAACCTGCACATCGGCCACTTCGTGCCGCTGCAAAAGCTGTGCCTCTTCCAGAAACTGGGCCACCACGTGACCTTCCTCATCGGCGACTACACCACGCTCATCGGCGACCCCACCGGCCGCAAGGACGAGCGGCAGAAGATCACGCACGAGGAGATCCTCGAAAACGCGATCGACTTCGCCCGCCAGGCCTACCGATTGCTCGACCCGGAGAAGACCGAGATCCGCTACAACGGCGAGTGGCTGTCCAAGCTGACATTCATGGAGATCGTGGAGATCGCCGCCATCTTCCCGCTGAAGTGGGTGGTGGGCCGCCGCGACTTCCGGGAGCGCATGGAGCGCGGCGAACCGCTGCGCTTTCACGAAACGCTCTACTGCCTGATGCAGGGCTATGACGCTTACGCGCTCAAGTGCGACGTGCAGATCGGCGCCTACGACCAGCACCTGAACATGCTGGCCGGCCGCTGGATCCAGGAACACTTCGCTGACCGACCCCACATCATCTGGACGTTGCCGCTGCTGCCGGGCACCGACGGCCGCAAGATGTCGAAGTCATTCGGCAACACGATCAACATCACCGACACCCCCGATGACATGTACGGCAAGTGCATGCGGATCGCCGATACGATGCTGCCGAGCTACCTCGACCTGACCACGGACTATGAATCGGAGGTGGTGGACGAACTGAAGACGCGTCTCACGCAGCACGGGACCAACCCGATGGATGTGAAGAAAGAGGTCGCCTTCAGCCTGGTTCGCCAGTACTTCGACGAGACAACCGCCCGCGCGGCGGCCGATCAGTTCCGCGCCCTGGTCCAGGAAAAGGAGATCCCCGAGGATGTGCCGGAGTTGCAGGTGCCCGCCGAGCTGCAAGGGCGCCCGGTGCCGTGGCCTGACCTTCTCGTCGCGCTGACGCACGAGGGGAAGCCGCTCGCCGCGAGCAAGGGCGAGGCGAGGCGCCTCATGGCCCAGGGGGGGTTCTACGTCGAGCAAGAGCCGGTACGCGATGCGGCCGTGCCCTACGAGCCGGGGCCGTCGGTTCTGGTACGCCTGGGCAAGCGGAGGTACTTCCGGATAGGCCAGTAACCTGTGGGGCTCGCCGTGTCCTTTGAGGGGAAAACCCGGAGAACATTCCCAGCAGCGAGCTGTGGGCGGTCACCGGACGCTGGTTTGTCACTCCGGCCGGCTGGTCCGCCGCAACCTATCACTACACACCGGCCGGATGGTCGACGCGGCGACGCTTGTCCAGGCCCGCCGGCAACTGACCGCCGCCGGCATCTTCACCGAAGTCGATCTCTACACCCGCGCGGGAGCGGGCTCGGAACCGTCATCGCCGTGGTCGACGCCCGCCCCATCCGGCAGTTCTACCTGGCGACCGGGGTAGGGCGAGACTCTCTCCGCGGCGCGTGCTTGAAGCTGCCCGCCTCGACAACAACCATGTCGGAGACCCGTCGTTTGACTGGCTGCACCCAGCCTGGGCAACACACTAACCTGCGGCATAGCAACGTGATGAGACATGATCCCGCATGGCGGAGCCAGATGGACGAACGGTATCTGTTCGCGAATAGTCGCGAATAGTCGCGAATCGCGATTGACTTCGAGAGGTGCTCGACCTAGCATCCATCCACGGACGCACAGGAGCTATTGAAGAGAATCCCCGAGGGAGAGGGTGTCCTCCAGGAGTTCAAGCGCTCGGTCGAGAAACTGGACCGGACCATGGTCGCCTTCGCCAATGCCCGAGGCGGAATCATCTTTCTGGGTGTCGAGGACGACGGCGCCTTCTCCGGATTGCGGATCACGAACCGCCTGAGAGCAGAGGTTCAGAGCATCGCTCGCAACACGGATCCTCCGGTCGATATCTCGTGCCTCGACCTCGGAAAGGCTCTCGCCATGATCGTCAAGGAGGGAGAGCAGAAACCCTACAAATGCGCCGACGGATTCTATCTCCGTTCGGGAGCCGCCAATCAGAAGCTCTCCCGAGACGAGATCCTCGATCTGGCAGTTCGCCTGAATCGCATCCGGTTCGAGGGTCTGCAGGCGCGTCCGCCAGATCCTCATGAACCTCATCGACAACGCGGTGAAGCTCACACCCGAAGGCGGACTGGTGAAAGCGCGGGCTGAGGTGCTTCCGGAAGACCCGTACTCTGTTCGGGTGGCCATCTCCGACACGGGGTGCGGCTTCAGCGCCGAGGACCGTTCGAAGATCTTCGACTCCATGCACAAGGTGAAAGACTCGATTTCATCGAGCCGCAAACGGTTGGGTTTGGGGCTCTTCATCTGTAGAGAGCTGGTTTGGCGGCAGGGAGGACGGATTTGCGCGGAAAGCGAGCCGGGCCGGGGAAGCACCTTCTATTAGCGAGCCTGATCTGATCCCTCTGGTCTGGACATTGGCCTTCCAGGTGGCGACGGCTACATGACCATGACCCGTTTGCGATCGCACATGCCCCTGGCCCACATACCGATTGTCATTATCACGGCGGCCGATGCTTCCACGCACCGGGATCGCACCCTCAAGGCGGGCGCGGACGCTTTCTTCCAGAAGCCCGTCGACAACGATCAGTTGTTGGCGGCCATCGACAGAGCTCTGGGAGAACGAAAGGCGAGAACCCCGGTGATCGGGTCTTCCTCTAGTCCCCTTCAAGCCGAGGAGTGACCGTCTTCGTTCCCTCCGAATCTCAGTCCGGGAACTGCCGGTTGATCCGGACCTCCATCCTCCCGCAGAATCCGCGCCATCGGCCGTTCTCTGTCTTGCAACATCAAGCTGGGTTTTCCCGGCCCCGGAACCATCGACCCCAGGAGACCCGATCATGACCGACGCCACCCGATCCGGCAGCGCCGACCTCGGCAAGCTTCGGATCACCGATACCGACCGTCGCCGCATCAAGCCCCGCCGCCGCTGGCCGTTCGTCCTCGGCGGCATCGTGCTCCTGGTTGTCGTGCTGATGATGTTGTTGCGGCCCGCGACCGTGAAGGTCGCCCCGGTGCGGGTGGGCGGCGGCACTCCGGCCGAGACCGGCGGCTCGGTCCTGAGCGCGAACGGCTACGTCGAGGCGAGGCATCAGGCCTCGGTCGCCGCCCGGACCACCGGCCGGCTCGCCGCCGTCTTGGTGGAGGAAGGCGATGCCGTTGACTCCAGCGAGGTGGTGGCCCGGCTCATCGACGAGGACCAGCGCGCGGTGCTCATGCAGACGGAGGCCAACCTTGCCTTGGCCCGAGCGCGCCTCGCCCAGGCGAAGGCCGCGGAGAACGATGCGGATCGCCGCGCCAAGCGACGCACGGAACTGCAGGGCAACAACCTTATCAGCGAGGAAGAGGGTCAGTCAGCGGAGACGGCCGCCGAGGGCGCCCGAGCCGACCGGCAGGCTGCCGACGCCGGAGTGAAGGTGGCGCAGGCCAATGTCGAGTCGGCCCGCCTCGAGCTGGACAAGACCCGCATCACGGCTCCGTTCGCCGGCTTGGTGCTGCGCAAAGATGCCGAAGTGGGCGAGATCGTCGGCCCCATCATGACCAGCACCACGGCCCGCGCCGGGGCGGTTGTGACCATCGCCGACATGCACACCCTGGAGGTCGGCGTCGACATCAACGAGTCGTATATCGCGCGCCTCTCGGTCAGGATGCCGGCCGACGTCGTCTTAGACGCTTATCCCGAGGTGCACTTCCCCGGTGAGATTCGGGCCATCTATCCCTCGGCCGATCGCGACAAGGCCACCATTCCGGTGCGGGTTCGTTTCCTGGTCCCCGACGATAGGATCCGCCCTGATCTCGGCGCCAAGGTCACCTTCCTCGAGAGGCGACCGACCACCGCGATCGTCACGATGAGGAAGTCCCTGCGCATCCCGGCCTCCGCGGTGCGGGCCCGCAACGGCGAGAAGGTCGCCTGGCTCGTCCGCGAGGGAAAAGCAGAATCGGTCACCATCTCGGTGGGCGAGACGCAGGGCACGGACATCGAGGTGATCTCCGGCCTCAACGAGGGAGACCAGGTGGTCGTCGACGGCGCGGCGCGCCTGCACAAGGGGATGCGCGTCAAGGCGGCAAAGTGACCGGTCCAATCATCCGCCTCGAAGGAGTGACCAAGGTTTATCGCCGGGGCTCGGTGGACGTGCCGGTGCTGCAGCGGCTGGATCTCGAGGTCGCACGCGGCGAGTTTCTCGCCCTCATGGGCCCCTCGGGCTCCGGCAAGTCGACCATCCTCAATTTGGTCAGCGGCATCGACACGCCGACCGACGGGCGCGTCATCGTGGCCGGCATCGACCTCGGCGACCTCGACGCCTCCGCGCTGGCCGAGTTCCGCTCGCGGCACATCGGGTTCATCTTCCAGTCGTACAACCTCATTCCCGTGCTGACCGCCTACCAGAACGTGGAGCTGCCGCTGCTTCTCACCGATCTCACGCGCAAGGAGCGGCGCGAGCATGTCCTCGCGGCCATGGCGGTCGTGGCGCTCACCGACCGGCTCGACCACTACCCGCGCCAACTTTCGGGTGGACAGGAGCAGCGCGTGGCCATCGCCCGCGCCATCGTCACCGATCCGACCCTCTTTGTGGCCGACGAGCCCACCGGCGACCTCGACGCCCAGAGCGCAACCGAGGTGCTGCACCTGCTCCAGCGCCTGCACACCGAGTTCGGCAAGAGCATTGTCATGGTGACCCACGATCCTCATGCCGCCGAGCGGGCCGACCGGATCCTTCACCTCGAGAAGGGCGTTCTGGTCGAGTCGGTCGAAAGGAAGCGACCGTGAATGCCGACAGCGAGGCGGTGATGGTCCGGGGCGGGTCGATTCCGGCCCACCGCGCCAGGGTTGCTCCGACGTACCGGGCCGGGAGCCTCTCGCGGGTCGGGGAGGCGCGTCGCCGGTGACCCGCTTTCTCCCCTTCATCCTCCGCAACGCCCTGCGTAGCAAGCGACGCACGATCCTGACCGTGCTCAGCATCGTCGTGTCGATGTTCCTCTTCTGCACCATGCGCACGGTGCTGACCTCGTTCGATCAGTCGCTGGAGATGGCCGACGCGGCGCGCCTCGTCACCCGCAACAGAACCTCGCTCACCGTGTTCCTGCCGCTCGCATACAAAGGCCGACTGGCACAGATCCCCGGAGTCAGCGCCGTCTCGTTCGGAACCTGGTTCGGCGGGATCTACATCGATGAGCGACACTTCTTCTCGCAATTCGCCGTCGATCCCGACGGTTATCTGGAGATGTACTCGGAGTACTTGCTGACGCCGCAGGAAAAGGAGGCGTTCCGCCGCGAGCGCACAGCCTGCATCGTCGGCGAGAAGCTGGCTGCCAAGTACGGGTTCAAGATCGGAGATCGGATCCCACTCAAGGGAACGATCTTCCCGGGAAACTGGGACCTCACCGTCCGCGGGATCGCCCGCGCGCGGACGGCGAACCTCGACACCAACTTCCTTCTCTTTTCGTGGGAGTATATCAATCAGCGGTTGGGCAACTTCGGGCAGGTCGGCTGGTATGTGGTCAAGCTGGCCGATCCGAACCGAGCCGGGGACCTTTCGCGTACCATTGACGCCACCTTCGCCAACAGCGCGGCCGAGACCAAGACCGAGACGGAGAAAGCGTTCCAGCTCGGCTTCATCACCATGTTGGGAAACATTCGGGCCGTCATCTATGCCGTCGGCACCGCCATCGTCATCGCGATCATGCTGGTTTCCATGAACACGATGATGATGGCGGCAAGGGAGCGGACCCGGGAAGTGGCTATACTCAAGGCCGTCGGGTTCACCGACCGGACGATTCTGGTTCTCGTGCTCACCGAGTCGCTGCTCATCTCTCTCACCGGCGGGATCCTCGGAACCGTGCTGGCCCGGGTTGTCTACGATGTCAGCGGCTTCACCGGCGGAGGGTTCTTCCCGACCTTCGTGGTCACCGGCGGGACCATGGGGCAGGCCACCGGCATCGCGGTGGTCATGGGGCTGCTCAGCGGGGCGATTCCGGCCTGGAACGCCTCCAGGCTCAAGGTCGTTGATGCCCTGCGGCATGTGGGGTAGAGGGCGGAGAGAGAAAAGAGTGGAGAGTAGTGAGTGGAGAGTAGTGAGTGGAGAGTAGTGAGTGGAGAGTAGAGGAGTAGAGACGTGGCGATTCCTTTGCAGTACAACCTGCGGAACCTTCTTGTGCGGCGGACCGCTACCTTGATGACGGCGGGCGGCATCGCGCTGGTGGTGGCCATTCTCGTCCTTACGCTCGCCTTGGCCAGCGGATTTCGCCAGGCGCTGGTCGTCACCGGTAGCCCCGACAACGTCATTATCACTAGGTCCGGCTCCAACAGCGAGGTCCTCTCCGGTATGAACCGGGAGACGGCGCGCATCATCGAGTCGATGCCGGAGGTGGCGAGGCTGGCCAACGGACAGGCGTTTGCCGCGGCCGAGATCGTGGTGGTGACGAACCTGCCGCGCCGCAACGATCCGGTCGGCTCCTCCAATGTCACGGTGCGCGGCGCGGACGCGCGGGCGCTCCTGCTTCGCCCCATGGTGCGGCTGGTGGCGGGCAGGCTGTACCACCTCGGAGTGCCGGAGGTCATCGTGGGAAGACCACTTTCCCAGCGGTTCGCCGGGTGCGGTCTCGGGGAGACGGTCCGTTTCGGCTCTCGCGAGTGGAAGGTGGTGGGAGTTTTCGAGGCGGATGGCAGCGGTTTCGAGTCGGAGATCTGGGGCGATGGCGAGATCCTGGGCCCGGCGTTCAACCGCGTCGGCTACAGCTCGCTGACCCTGCGACTGGCCGACCCGTCATCCGGGTTGGAGTCGCTGGTCAAGCGGGTCGAGGCCGACCCCCGCCTGCACATCGACGCGCGCCACGAGGACGACTACTACCGCGCCCAGTCGGAGATGCTGGCCAATGTCATCCGAGCTCTCGGATTCTTCTTAGTCGCCATCATGGCGGTGGGGGCGGTGTTCGGCGCACTGAATACGATGTACGCCGCCGTGGGAGCACGCGCCAAGGAGATCGGCACCATGCTCGCACTGGGTTTCCGACCACAGAGCATTCTCCTGAGCTTTCTCATCGAGTCGGTGCTGCTCTGTCTGGTGGGCGGCGTCCTCGGTTGCCTGCTCGCCCTGCCGATCCACGGTGTCACCACCGGTACCACGAACTGGTCAAGCTTCAGCGAAGTGGCGTTCAAGTTCCGGATCACGCCGGGGATCTTGCTCACGGGACTTCTCGCCTCGATCGTCCTCGGGATTATCGGCGGCTACTTCCCTGCCCGAAACGCGGCCCGCCGGACCGTGGCGGAGGCACTTCGGGAAAGCTGACAGGTCGAAGAGGGCGCGCGGCCGCCTGCCTGCGGCGGCGGATCGGATGGGCGCAGCGCTCGCTCGTCGGGCCGAGACGTTAGCGGCCGAAGCAGCCTCGTGCCTTCGTCCCTTCGACCCCCGGGACGTACAGGAATGCTACCGCCTCGGCTGCAGTTGCTGCATCGCCAAGTCTCTGAGTTTCGAGGGCCTTGCCGAGGCTCTCCGGCGATTCGGGCTTTTCATTCGGATCGTTCTGGTCAGCCCCATCGAATGAGTGAGCTCGTGATGCGCGGAGGTGTAACGCGAGGTGACAGGACTTTTTCCCTTTGCCGCCTCTTTGGAGAGGCCTATGTTCCCGGCGTTCGGATGGGAGATGAGTCTTCGGACTCGATCCGTTCCGGAAGGAATGCCGTACCGGCAAGGAGGCGTGTCATGAAAGCGTTTCGTGCCCTTCCCTCTCCCGTTTCCGTTTCGTTTTCTGTTCTCCTTCTTCTCGCCTCAGGCATCCCGGCTTCAGCCCGGAAACCCGCTCGCGCGGAGCCCGTTCAGCCGGTCCGCGTCTCCTGTGACCTCGCGGAGGTCGTCATCGACTGGGACTTCTCGATCGGGAGCCAGGGATTCCAGATCGTGGACTGCGACAACAGCGGAATCCCGTCCTGGGAGTACGGAGCGACGACCCTGATTCCGGGGGCACCGGCGAGGGTCTGGGGAACCGTCCTCAATGGGCCCTACCCCGACAACGCCGGTGGCGGCCTGCTCTCTCCCGCCTTCCTCGTGACCGAGCAGTGCCTGCGCGTGGAGGTTCTGCACTACTTCGACACCGAGCCGTGGTACGACGGTGCGAACGTGTCCGTCGGCGCCTGGCCGTCAAGCCAGATCATTACGCCACTTGAAGGCTACACAACGACCCAGATCTTCCCGAAACAGGACTTCTACGCTTTCTGTGTCGGCGGGGAGCCCGGATGGACCGGGCACGATGCCGTCTGGCGCCTCGACTGTTTCGACTTGTCGGAGTACCTGGGCCAGGAGATCCGGCTCGAGTTCGATTTCGGCTCCGACAACAGCGCCAACGCACCCGGTTGGTACCTCGGCCGCATCCGCGTCGGGAACCCCGCGCCTTTGCCGCACGCTTGCTGCAACCTCGCCACCGGCGAGTGCCGGTTGATACAGGGGGACGAGTGCATCGCGACGGGGGGCGAATGGCACCCGGAGTGGAACTCCTGCGTCCCGAACCCATGTCCGCAACCGATCCCCGATGCCCATCTGCGCCTGGGCGACTACGTCCGTCCCGAGCCCTGGCACAACTGGATCGACGCAACCGCGGGTTCCGAGATTCCGGTCGAGGTCCTCCCGGGAGACATCGACGCGAACATCATCGCCGTGGAGTTCTTCAACTCCGTCGATCAGGGCGCCACCTGGCAGATGTTCGGGTTTGATGACAACGGCTTCGAACCGCGGTTCGACACCCTCGACCCCGAGGTTCACGCCGTGGGAGACGGCTGGTCGGCGGTCGCCGTTCTCCCGATTCCGCTTCCCTATCCGACGATGCGATTCAAGGCCTTGGTCTACACGGACGAGGGCACGCGGGTCGTCACCGACGAGAGGGATCTCGACCCCGCGCCTCCGTCCCTTGGACGGACCAATATCGAGGACTGGCAGGTGAGCGACCGGGATACCATGGGGGTTGACCTCGACCCGAACGGGTCCGACATCACGCGGATCGTCGTCTTCCGCAGCCGCATGGCCGACACCTTCATCAAGGGGATTCCCGGCATCAGCCAACAGATGTACTCCGACCGCCACTGTGCCCCGACCGCCACCGCTCAGTGTCTCAAGTACTTCGAAGCGCACGGCGACACCATCGTCACGGGCGGGCTGACCGACTACCAACTCGTCGGATCGCTAGCCAACGAAATGCACACCAGCTATGTCGACGGAACCCTCCTCTCCGACTGGGTCGGGGGAACCACCTCGTGGATCCGGAACCAAGCGGCGAACTACACGGTTCGAGCCCTGAAGACGTTCACCGACGAGGGGCTATGGACCTGGTGCCCAAGGAACTGGTCGGTCATGCGCAACGAGCTGGAGCGGTGCCAGGACGTCCTCCTCGGCCTGCTCTGGTCGACGGGCGGCGGGCACGCGGTAACGCTCGACGCGATCGTCCATCCGGCACTGCCCGACGGACGCATCATCATCGGCATGAAAGACCCGTGGACCGGTCTGACCTCGACAGGCGAGCTCGACCCGGAGGCGGGGGTGGTCTACAACATCTCCGGCGCCGGAACCGGGGGCTCCGCCTACATCGGCTTGACGATGATCGTCTGCCCGGCCGAAACCGGCATCGGCGGCGGCGGTCCGGGAGAGCCGATCTTCGACGGGCTTCCTCCAGGGCCGCCCCCCTATCACGTGCCTGTCTTTCTGCCGGAAGCCGGTTCCTGGTTCGTCCATCTGGTTCTCATCAACGGCGCCCAGCATTCCTACCGCCTGACGAGGGTCGTCGTGCGCGAGATCCCGGGGGATGCGCCGGACCCGACGCTGCAGTCCCCGCTGGCCTTCGACCTCAGACCGATCGTCCCGAACCCGGTGCGGACCGGCGTGGAGGTTTCCTATTCGCTGCCGAAGACGATGCATGTTTCTCTGCAGGTCTTCGATGTCAGCGGCCGGATCATTCGGACCCTGTTCGACGGCGAGGCGGTGGCGGGACTTCACAAGATCGCATGGGACGGGACGGACGAGGAACGCCGCGCGCTGGCCTCGGGCGTCTACTTCGTACGGTTGCGAACCCCGGCCGGAGAGAAGTCCAGGAGCGTAACGTTCATGCCGTGACGCCGGCCGGATCGTTCAGCGTCCGAGGCTGTCCAACTCGGAGCGGAAGACCACAGCCGCCTGCGGTCTTCCCATGGCCTCGTACAAGCTGATGGTCCGGCGCAGCGCCTCCCGCTTCCGCTGCAGGGAGGGCGCTGGGGATCCGGTGATCACCGGCGTGCTTCCCACGAGAAGCGATTCGGCTTCGCTGTATCGGCGCTGCGCGGCCAGGGACGCTCCCAGCGCGTTTTTCGCCAGGGCGAGCTGCCAGGGCTCCGACGACACGGCCTTGCGTCGGATCGCCACGCACTCCCGCAGGAGAGGCTCCGCCTCGCGTGCGTCACCCTTCTGCAAGAGGAAAGAACCAAGCCCGAAAAGCGCGTTGGCGGTGTGCGGATGCCCGCTGCCCAGCAACGCCCGGCGCATCTCCAGGCACTGGCGAAAGAGGGGCTCCGCTTCGGCGAGCTTGCCCTGGTCCTGTAGGACCAGAGCGAGGTTGCTCAGGCTCGTGGCCACTGCGGGGTGCCGCGGACCCAGAAGCTTGCGACGCATCGCCAGGGTCTGCCGGTAGAGAGGCTCGGCCTTCTCGGGCTGCCCGACCGTCTGGAACAGGCCCGCCAAGTTGTTCAGGGCCGAGGCAACCACGGGATGTTCCTCGCCAAACTGCTTGCGGTACAGCCGGAGTGCCTCCCGGTAGAGCGATTCCGCCTCCGCATACTTGCCTTCGTAGGAGAGCACGGTGCCCAGGTTGTTGAGCGTCGAGGCCACCGAGGGGTGCCCCTCGCCGAGAATCGCCTTCCCCATGACCAGGGATTCGCGCATCAAGTCCTCGGCCTCGGCATACTTGCTTTCCGCCTGGAGCGTGAGCGCGAGGTTGTTGAGGCTCAGGGCCACGTCGGGATGCCGATCGCCCAGCAGCCTTCGGCGGATCGCCAGGGCATCCCGACCGGAAGCCTCGGCCTCGACGAGCTTTCCCTGGACCTGCTGAAGGGTCGCCAGGTTGCTCAGGCTCACGGCGATCTCGGTGTTCTCCGTGCCGAAGAGTTTCCGGCGAAGCGCCAGCGCCTGCCCGCACAGCGACTCGGCCTGTGCGTACCTGCCTCGGTCCTTGCGCAACATGCCCAGGTTGTTCAGGCTGGCGGCGACCTCGGCGTTCTCGTTCCCCAGCAGATGCCGCTGCATCACCAGCGCCTGCGTAATGAGCGACTCCGCCTGCGCATATTCCCCCTGCCTCCAGAGGAGCGCGGCGAGGTCGTTCAGACTCTCGGCCACATCGAGATCCTCCATCCCAAGGAGGCTTTCGCGGGCCGCCAGGGCTGACCGGAGGTGAGAGTCCGCCTGTTCGTAGAGCCCGAGCGCCATGTAGGTGAGACCAATGGTGCTCCGCACGGCCGCCGCGACCTCCGGCTGATCCGCCAGGTCCCGCGCGACCGTTCGCGCCGCTTCGTCCAGAATCTCCCTCACGGTCACATCGCGGCCGAGCGCATTTCCGGGATCTACGGAGGCGAGCATCCGCTGAAGGAAGACCGTCACCTGTTTCGCCTTCTCCGCTTCGATCACCGCCTCCCGCCGCGCCGCATCCGCTCTCATCCTCTCGCGGCGCTGCTGTTGGAACATCACCGACATGGTGGCGCCGAAAGCCACCAGGAGGACGAGGATCACGGCGGCGCCCGCGAAGGCGGGACGGTGCCGCGCGATCAGCTTCCGCAGTTGGTAGCTCGCGCTAGGGGGATGCGCCAAGATGGGCTGATCGGTCTGAAAGCGTTCAAGGTCTTCGGCGAGGGCGAGCGCGCTCTGGTATCGCCGTCCAGGTTCCTTTTCCAGGGCCTTACACACGATCGTATCGAGGTCGCCGCGGAGATGCCGGAAATGCGCGCCCGGTCTTTGCGGCGGCTGTTCGCGGATCACCCGGAGCGCCTCGTGCAGCTTCAGACCGCGGATGTCGTAGGGAGGCCGATCGGTGAGCATCTCGTAGAGAATGATCCCGAGCGAGTAGACGTCGGTCCGCAGGTCGATCTCGTCCACGCTGCCCGATGCCTGTTCCGGACTCATGCAGGGAAGCGATCCCTGGATCTGCCCCGCCCGGGTGCGCTCGATCGCATCGGGCGCATCCAGGTCGGTGATGCGGGCGAGGCCGAAGTCCAGGATCTTGATCCGCGGCCCTCGGCGCAGTGCGGTCGGACCCGCGTCGGTATCGGGCTCGCGGACGACCACGATATTGGAGGGCTTGATGTCCCGATGGATGACCCCGCGCTGGTGAGCGTAGTTGATCGCCTCGCAGATCTGGAAAAAGATGCTCAGCCGTTCCTTCGTCCGGTCGCGGAGTTCAGTTTCGCCCAGGGGATGGGAGTCGAGATATCGGTCGAGCGGGATTCCGGACACCAGCTCCATCGTGAAGAAACGCTGCCCGGACTCGGTGCGGCCCGCTTCGTAGATGGCGGCGATCCCGGGGTGTCTGAGGCGCGCGAGGCTCTGTGCCTCGCGGTGGAAAAGTCGAACGGAGTGCTCGTCGACGAAAGGCCCACCGCGGATGACCTTGAGGGCCACGGAACGACGGGGACTCTGCTGTTCGACCTCGTAGACCACCCCCATGCCGCCCTCGCCCAACTTGCGGATCATGCGGTAGCCCGCGATCCAGGAAGGAAGGGTAGCGGGAACGGCCGCCGGAGGGATGTCCATCAACACCGTCGGGTCGAATTCGCGGGGGATGCGTTGGATCGGGTTTGTACCGGGCGTCTGGTTCGGCTCGATCGAATTGGCCGCCGCGTCCGGCGGGTTCGGTTCGTTTGGGGCGTTTGGTTGACGCTGCTTGCCTAGCTCATTCGGCTTGTTCGGCCTCTCGTTTTCCATCGGCGGCCTCTTCCGGTCCGGTGACCACGGCGTTTCTCGCACAGGCGGGGAAGACGGTAGGGCCACCCGCTCCCCGCCCCACGCAGGCCCGGAGACGGCATACCCCCTCTACGTGGACCCAGACGCGAAACGCCCCGCAGCCTTCGCAGTCCGCTGACCAGCCATTCCGTGAACCGTCGCTGATGATCCGCGTGGATCTCCGCGTGGATGTTGGCGATCTCCTGGACTTCGCCCCCGTCCGGCCTGGGGACCGCCAGCCACTATCAGATCGGCGGAGGGCGGCAGCAAGGAATTTCCGCCGTCTGACCTCTGCGACGTGCCGGCCCAGGTGGCCTATGCCTTGCTTCCGATCATGCGGGAGAAACGGGCTGCGAGAGCCACGGCTGTCATCAGCACGCTGTTCAACACCAAGCAGAGGGTGTTCCCCAGCCTTCGATAGTCGCACTACGTCCGCGTGGGCTTGGAGGAGTTGGATCAGGAGAAGCTCCGGCCCTCGTTCTGTCCGAAAACGCGAACGGACAGCCGGTCCTTCCCGCCGTGTCCCCTGAGGAGTCGCGACCACAGCCCGGAGCGACAACCCAACATTCGGCCACCTCCCACAACCCGCTGCCGGAGGTGTTCTTCGGACTCTCCCCCGCAAGAGACACGGTGGGACCCACTGAAGGCGCTGCGGCACTCCTGACCCAGCCGGGCCCGGCTCGACACCACGCTAACGATCCTCCCCCTCGGATCCGATAACCCCATCGGGATGCGGTCGTTTCCGGAATCGACGCGAGTCGCGCGTCGTGGGAACACGCCCTGCGGGTGGGAGAGCGATGAGCGGGTTCTTTGCCGGCCAAACAGACTTTGTCTGGTTCCTCTACGGACTGGGGCTTGTGCTCTTAGCCGCAATGGGGCACGCGCTTGCGCGGCTAGACGATCGTCTGCGGTGGAACTGGCTCGCTTTGTTCGCCCTTCTCCACAGCGTCTCGAACGTGCTCAGTCTGCTCACCGGGGCCCTGGGCGACACTCCCCACTTCCGCGTGGCCCATCTGGTCCTCCTCACCGCTTCCTACCTCTGTTTGGTGGAGTTCGCGCGTTGTGGCCTGAGACTGCCTCGGTGGGTGCTCCTACCGCCTTTGATGGTGGCCTCACTCGGCGCTCTCGCGGGCCTCCCGGGCCTCGCAGCGAGCCTGCGTCAAGCCTTGGGGATGCCGGCCGGACTGGCGGCGGGCGTGGTGATGATCCAGGCTTCACGCCGGCAAGGGCGGAGCGGACGCATGCTCACCGCCGCCGGGCTGGGCGCATGCGCCTACGGCTTGCTGTCGGGCGTCTTCCCGCCCGCGGCGCCCTATCCACCCGCCTCGTTTCTCAACCGAGACTGGTTTCTGGCGGCGACGGGAATGCCGATCCAAGTCCTTCCCGCCATCCTCCTCGGCGGGATGGCCGCGGCCCTGCGGCTGCACTACGGCGACCTCCGACGCGCCGCGTTTGCCGAAACCCACATCAGGCGGGAAGGTTGGATCGTGGCGGCTCTGTCGGCCTTCATCGTGCTCGGCTGGGCCACCACCAGCCTGGTGGGACAGAGGGCCGATCGGGAGCTGAGGTCCCTTATACTCTCCGAGGCCTGCATGGCGGCCGCGGCGATGGATGCCTCGGTCGTCGGGCCTTTGGCCGTTGATCCCGATCACCCCGACCCGCGGTCCTGGGAGATTCAACGCCGACAACTGATCCGCATGAGAGCGGCCACGGAGGGGTGCCGGTTCCTCTATCTCCTGGCGGAACACAACGGGCAGGTCGTCTTCCTCGCCGACAATGAACCGGAGGACTCACCGGACTTTTCGCCGCCGGGCTCTCCCTACGCGGAGGCCAGCGCCGCATTGATCCAGGCCACTCACACCGGAACGGCCATCACCGAAGGTCCCCTCACCGACGCCTGGGGGACGTGGGTCAGCGCCCTCGCCGCGGTGCGTGACCCGGTGAGCGGGCAGGTTCTCGCCTTGCTCGGCTTCGATATCGACGCCCGCGACTGGGCGCAGAGGATCGCCAGGATGCGCCTGAATCCGATCCTGCTGACACTGCTCCTCGCGCTGCTGATGGTGATGCTCTTTGCGGGAGAACTGCGAAGCGCCGAGACCACGGACCGGGTGGCGGAATCGGAGCAACGCTACCGGAAGATGTTCCAGGAAAACACGGCCGTCATGCTCCTGATCGAACCCCAGACCGGCCGCCTGATCGAGGTCAACGACGCAGCCGTCGTCTTCTACGGCTGGCCGCGCGAGGTCCTGCTCGCCAAGCGGATCACCGACATCAACCCCATTCCTCCTGACGATGCCCATCGCCACATGGCAGTAGTGGAGGACCATGGCGGCCGAAGCTTCCTCTTCAAACACCGATTGGCCTCGGGAGAGATGCGCGACATCGAGGCGCATGCCATGCCCATGCGCATGCATGGTCGAGATCTTCTCTACACGATCATCCACGATGTCACGGAGCGGGCGCGGGCCGAGGCTGCCCTGCGCGAATCGGAAGAGCAGACCCGCAGCATCACCGGCGCCGTCCTCGATGCGATCGTGATGATGGATGGCCGGGGACGGGTCAGCTTCTGGAACGATGCAGCCACCCGCATCTTCGGCCTGCAGTCCGAGGAGGTTCTGGGCCGGGACCTTCACGAACTGTTGGCTCCCACGCGACATCGGGGGGATGCCCGCCTGGGCATGGCGGGCTTCCAGAAGACTGGAACCGGTGCTGCCATCGGGCACGTCGTCGAGTTGACCGGCCTCCATCGCGACGGGACGGAGTTCCCCGTCGAGCTTTCTCTCTCCCCGTTGGAGCGCAACGGAGAGTGGTGGGCGGTCGGAGTAATCCGCGACATCTCCGAGCGGCGACAGGCCGAGGAGCGCCAGCGCGAGCACGCGGCCTTCCAGGCGGTCCTCGTGGCCCTGCGTGGCGTACCCCCGGAAAAGAGCGAGGAAGCCCTCTGGCGGGTCTTCCTGGCCACTCTGACCGACCACTACCGGATGGTCATGAGCTGGTACGGCCTTCGTCTCGAGAGCACGGTGGAGCCGGTGGTGTCCGACGGAAAGGTTGACGACTACCTCGACGGGATGATTCTCACGCTGGATGATCCGGATTCTCCCGATGCACGGTCCGCCGTCATCCGGGCGATCCTCGATGGCCAGCCGTTCGGCTATGAAGACATCGAGAACGACGAGGAATTCCGGCCCTGGCGTGAAAAGGCCCTCGCGCAAGGGTTCCGCTCGAACCTCGCCATTCCGGTGCGGATCGACGGCCAGGTCGAGGGCGGGGTAGTGGTCTACGGGGCTGTCCCCGGTGCTTTCGGCCCGGCGCGGGTGGTGCAGCTGGCGACGTTGGTCGGGGAGGCTGCCCGGGCGATCTCCGACCGACGGCGGCGACACCACGCCGAGCTGGCGCTGATCGACGCACGCGACGAGGCGGAAAGCGCGGCCCGGACGAAGGCCGACTTCCTCGCCACCATGAGCCACGAGATCCGCACCCCGTTGAACGGCGTCATCGGAATGACGGGGATTCTCATCGAGACGCCGCTCAGCAAGGAACAGTTGGAGTACGCCCAGGTGATCCGCAACAGCGGCGAGGCGCTCTTGAGCGTGGTCAACGACATCCTGGACTTCTCCAAGATCGAAGCCGGGCGCCTCGAGCTGGACAGCCTCGACTTCGACCTGCGGACACTCATCGAAGAGAGCGCGGCGATGGTGGCTCAGCGCGCCCACGCCAAGGGGATCGAGCTGGTCTGCACCGTGCCGCCCGGCTTCCCGGTCGCCCTCCGCGGAGCCGACGTCCGCATCCGCCAAGTGCTGATGAACCTGCTCGGCAACGCCCTCAAGTTCACCGAGACCGGCGAAGTCGTGATCGCCGCCTCAATGCTCGCCGAATCGACCGATTCGGTCACCGTCCGCCTCTCGGTGCGTGACACCGGTATCGGCATCCCCCGCGAGAAGCAGCCCTTAGTCTTCGAGAGCTTCACCCAAGCTGACAGCAGCACCACGCGTCGCTATGGCGGAACCGGCCTCGGGCTCACCATCTCGCGACGCCTGACGGAGATGATGGGCGGCAGCATCGGCCTTACAAGCGAGCCTGGCCACGGTAGCACCTTCTTTGTGGACTTGCCGCTGGAGAAGTCGGCCCCGGCCGCCTCGCTGGAGCCTACGCTTGCGGATGCGGTCCGTGTCCTCGTGGTCGACGACAACGAAGTAGCGCGGAATCAACTCCGGGATGAAATCAGCGCCCTTGGTCTGCGGCCCGAGACGGCGGGCACCGGTCTTGAGGCCCTGTCCATGCTGCGGGCCGCGCCGCCGGACGACCCGTTCCGTGTCGTGCTCCTCGATCAACTCATGCCGGAAATGGACGGGGAGGCGGTGTCACAGGCGATGCAGCGGGATCCCCTGCTCCGCGATCTGCGGCGGATTCTGCTCAGCATCTCCAGCCCCGGCTCCTATCGCTCTGCGATGGTCCTGCGCGTGATGGGCTTCCTCGGCTCGATGGTCAAGCCGATCCGCCAGGCCCAGCTTCGGTCTGCCCTGGCTGCGGCACTGCAGAGCGAGGAGAGCGATGAGAACGGGGAGAACGTGCACAGCGGGGAAAGCCAGGAATACGGGAAGACCGGGGCTTCGGCGGCATTCGCGACCGATCCGGCCGCCGGGGCCGCGATCTCCCTCGTGGGTGCACGCATCCTGGTCGTTGAAGACAACGCGGTGAACCGAAAGGTCGCGCTGCGCATGCTGGAACGGCTCGGCGTCCGCGCCGACGCCGCGGCCGACGGTCGCCAGGCCCTGGCGGCGATCGAAGAGCGTGCCTACGATCTCGTCCTGATGGATTGCCTCATGCCCGAAATGGACGGCTACGAGGCGACCGAGGTTCTGCGCCTTCACGAAAAGGGAACGGGCCGCCGTCTCCCGATCGTGGCCATGACGGCCAGCGCCATGGAGGGAGACCGCGAGCGCTGTCTGGCTGCGGGGATGGACGACTACATAGCGAAGCCGGTCCGGCCGGAGACACTCCGCGCAGTGCTCAGACACTGGCTGGGCCCGGAGACCGAGAGTGCCGAATCCGGCGACGGGAGACCCGACCGCCGGGCAGCGTGACGAGAATCTTCGCGGCCTTTCGAGCCTCCGCGAGTCGAGACGGCTATCGGCAGGACCGCATCTGAGCCTGGACCCTGATATCATGCCGCCACCAGATCAACACCGCTCGCGCTCTGCTGCCAGACGAAGTCGTGCACCCGACTGGCAACTGCTTCGGTCTCCTCTTCCGTGAAGGGTGGCCTCGGCAGCGTTCGCCAGAGACTGTCGACAATGCACACCCGCACTTCGGCTTGGGTGGTCGTGTTCTGCGTCCAGTCGTGCATGGGGCGGAGCAACTCTCGTAGCGACGCCAGGAGGCCCTTGCTCGCCTGCTCAAGACGCTCCCGGTTCGCCTTACTGATGGTCTCCTTGAACGAAAGATCGAACAGCGCGAGCTCGGTATCGCTGAGGCCTTCGTCGGCCGCACGCCGCTGCTCGACATCGAGGGTGGATGCGAGCTCGATCAGTTGGGCAAAAGTCGCCTCGATGGTAACCCGATCCTTCTCGCGGTTGTAGTCCGCGATGATCTCCTGGTACTTCTTGTAGTAGTCCATCCGCATCAGGTTCTGGGCGAGCATCTGCGCCAGCTTCCTCTCGACGATCTCACGGATGTCCTGCAGGACGGCGTACTTCCGCTTGACCTTGCTCGTGAACTCATCTCGCAGCTTCGCGAAGTCGATCCGGCTTAAGTCCACCGTGAGCCCCTCCGCGTGGTCACCCCCGGGTGCCGCCGCGCGGATCGCCTCGTTGACGATCCTGTGCAACTCCTTGAGCACCGCCGTCACGTCCGCTGTGTCGCGCTTCTCCTGGAGCTTCTTGTAGATGGCCTCGATGTTGTCGTGACGCTCCGCGTAGGCGAGCCCGCTCGGCTCCATCAGCAGGGCCTTGAAGCGGATGAACACGGAGCGCGCCATGATCTCGTAGCGACGTTTGGCCTCTCCATCCACTGCGCGCGCCCGCGAAGCTCATCGAGTTGTTTGGCCAGGCGCTCCCGCGCGTCGGGGTCGGCCGAGGCTGTGATCTCCCCTTCCAAGGTCGGGATGATCGCCTTCAGCTCCGCGAGCTTGGCCCTCCAGCGCGGCTCGATGCGCTGGAACATCCGCGCACAGGTCACCTTGTCGATGCACACGAGCATCGACTTCCCGCTCTGCCAGCGGGTGGTGCAGTGCTCGACGAAGTCGGCGGCCAGCTTGTCGAGGCGATCGTCCGCGGTGATGACCTCGTAGTCCTTGCCGGAACTCGCGCGCGGCGTCTTCTCGTCGGCGACCCCACAGCCGATGAAGGTGCGCCAGATCTGGTCGTCCAGATCCTCGCGGTCGGTCATCACGAGGAAGGTGAAGTTGCCGGGCACGACCCGCCGCACCTTCTCGGCGAAGAACGCCATCGAATAGGACTTGCCGCTGCCCAGGGTGTGCCAGAAGACGCCCAACCGGCCGAGGTCCGGGTAAGCTCGCTTCAGCAGGGGCAGGTCATCACCGACCTTTCGTTTCGCGGCTACCAGTCGCCCGGGATCTAAGTCCGCCGCCGGCGCGTCGGCAATCTGGAGCAACTCCTGCCTGGGCACTCGGAACTCCGCGATCCGTTCCTCCGGCGGAAACCGGCGCTTCAGCTCCTCCTGCCGCAAGACGGAGGCGACCGCATTGTTCACACCGAGCACCTGGTGATTGCCGGCCACGATCTTGCGCGTGCCCCCGGCCCGGCTGTCATCCAGCAGGATGAAGCTCTCGACCAGGTCCAGCAGCCGTTCCTTGCCCAGCATGCTATCGAGTAGCGCCTCAGCGTCCACGCGGCCTTGGTCCCGTTCCGCGTTGCGCTTCCACTCGACGAAGTGCCCCCACTTGCTGGTGATCGAGCCGTAGCGAGCCTGGTCGCCGTTGCTCACCACCAGGAAGGCGTTGTGGCGAAAGGCGTGGGCGATGCCGTGCTCGCTCAGGTAGTCGGTCAGGTTGTTGTCGAAGCCGGCGCGGATGTTTCGGTACACGGCCTTCAACTCGATGAACACCAGCGGCAGACCGTTGACAAAGCAGATCAGGTCGGCCCGGCGGTTGTAGTGCGGCACCCGGACGCCCTGGATCTTAAGCTCGCGCACCGCGAGAAAGCGATTGTTGGGTTTGCCATCCGGGCCGATGCGGTTGCCGAAGTCGATCACCCGCGCTCGCGCGTAGCGCGTCTCGCCCGCTGCGTCGCGCCACTGGACCGGGACGCCGGTGCGGATGAAGTCATCAAACTCGCGGTTGTGCTGCACCCGCGAGCGGGCGAAGTCGATGCGGGTGAGCCTCTCGACGGCCTGCTCGCGCGCTTCGGCCGGCAGGTCGGGGTTGAGTCTTTCCAGCGCGGCTCGGAGATCGCGGACCAGCACCACCTCGCGATCGGACAAGCGGCCCAGAGTGCCGCTCGGACCGAACGTCTCGGTGTTGTGGGCGTAGATGCTTTCCCAGCCGAGCACGTTCTCCAGATGCTTGGCGAGGGTCTGCTGGACCAGGCGGTCCTCGCTGTTGATGTCGGTGATCATGGCCGGCTACCGGGTGTGCGGGCGACGGAGTCGGCGACCCCGGCAACCGCCGCGTATGCCCGCTCCAGGTCGAAGCTCGCGGAGTCCGCCGGGTGAAGCACCGGCTTCAGCGGATGTTCGAGCTGGGACTCGTGCCAGCGGATGCGAGTGAAATCAGGCATCGTTGCAAACGACGCCCCAGCGTCGATCCACCGCGCCTCGCGGGGCGCGTCCCGAGATCCAGGGGATCGGATTCTTGGGCGCGCGCAGATCATGGTCGAGCTTCCGTAGCTGCCGCGCGTCGGCGCCCCCACGTTCGAGTAGCGCACCGATCCGCCGGATGGTGCCGACATCCCCGAAGCGCAAGGTGACACGAACGAAGTCTGCGGTGCGGATTCGCCCGGCCGCGAGGTCGCCGAGAATCCAGTCGTAGGCGCGCGGTAGACTACCGAACCGCGACCAGTCGTACACCGCGTCGAGGAGAGTGCGAGCACGCGAGGAGTAGACGGTGGTCTCGTCATCGATCGTCTGCTGTTCTTCGGTCGCCCCCAACCGCTCGTCCGCGACCTTGATGAGGCTCAGGTTGACGGCCCCGATCGCCCGGTCGCCGCAGATGCGGTTGTTGTAGGCATAGATCCGGTTGGGCACTTGCTCGTCGTAGCCGTAGCGATTGAAAGCGTTGGGACCGCAGATCTGGTAGCGGCCGTCGCGGTCCTCGATCAAGGTGTTGATCGCCAGAATCTCGTCGGGTGTCCAGGCCCCACCGAGCGGCAACCGGGGCGGAATCAGATAGAGACCGCGCCGCACCCGCGATCATCTGCTTCCGGGAGAGCCGGCTCAGGAGTTTGCGCTCCTGATCCGCCGTCAGACCGAGCATGGTCTGCGTCAGATCGCCCAGGCGCACCGTACGGAGCTTCCGCGTCTGCGCGTACGCCAGGAACTGCGCCTCCAGCCGTCCGATCCGCTCGTTCACCATAGCCTCCCCGCGGCCACCCCATATTTCTCGTAAATCCCCTGTCAAGGGATTTGGGAGAAATACAAGACAGTGAGCCCGCGGCAACTCAGACACGGTCATTCCACCCGACGCCCCAGCGCTGGTCGAGGGTCCGGCGCTTCGGCCTCACGGGGTTCCACGCAGTGCGCCTTGATCGGCGTCAAGGCCACCGCCCCGACCAAGCGTTCTCCCTAGATGCATCAGCGCGTCGAGCACGAGGGCTTCCTGGGGGCTCCATTCCAGGTCCCCCAGCGCTCGCTTCATGGGTGCATTCTATTTCGGTCACATTGCCTTTCAAGCACTTTGGGAGAAGTAGCGTACCTTCGGACTTCCTGATCCCGGCGGAAAGTGATTCGGCACCTTTTGGCGTCTCCGGTGAGTGCGGAGCCTGTACTACTGGCGCGACCGGACACGAGAGGTGGACTTCGTTGTGGAGTCTGCCCGTCTTCCAACGGCTACCCGTTCGACAGCGGATTCCGAGTCACGTCCATCGACGAGCTGGGGAACTGGATCGCGCCCGGCCGCGCCGAATGAAACCGCGTCCCGAATCCTCGTCACCGGCCAGGCGAACTTTTGGCCCGGCGAGATCAACAGCGCGAACGCTGCTCTCGCTGTCACCATCCCGGGCGAAGCCGTGCGACGGCCCGGTCCACTGCTTCAACTCACACACCCGCCGGGAATCCCCGTCGGCGATGATCGTGAATGCCCAGACATCCCGGGCAAGCCAGGAGCTGGCTCGTCCCAATGACAGATTGTTTTGTGCGCCTGCCCGTACGAACATTCACAATGTGAAATGCGATTCAGCATGAATGGACGCAGAGTCCCCAAAGCCGTCCGGATGGGAACAAAGACCAGTCTGACAATCTGTACCGGCGGGTGTGCCAGTGCAGACGGGAGTTCACAAACCTGCCGGGTGGTTCTACGATCGCGCGCACCGGTACAGATCGCCATCCGACCCTCTGCGACACAGCGCGAGCCGGTGCGGAACTCCTCCCGGGGCTCTGCACAAATGAACCCACCGGTACACAAGGATGCCGGCCCTCCGCACGAATGCAGCCGGCGGTAGAAGCAGTCGCCCGACCCTCCGCACAACGCGCCAGCCGGTAGAACATTCGCCAGATCCTCCGCACAATCGCACCCGCCAGTACCAAAAGCTGTCCGACCCTCCGCACGATCACTTCCGTCATTGGAAAGAGCCGCCCGCCCCTCCGCACGATCACTTCCGTCATTGAGAATGGCCGACCGACCCCGCGCTCAATCGCACTTCACTTTCTGAATGTCCGCCCGAGCCGGATCAAAGACGCAACCGGCCGTCCTCCCGGTGGGACCGGCTGCCGTCAGGCGGAGCCCGTTTCTATGCCGTTCACACACCGAACAACCGTGCCGAAGGGTGCCGCTCAGCATCTTTCCCACGAGATACGCGACCGGCCCGTCCTCTTTCAGCACGCTGAGGCTCGGGCCGATTCGAAGGGCGCCGTCCGGAAATCCCTCTTCATTCTGTCTGGTTTGGCAGGAGAGTGCCCTGGCACTTTGAGGCGCGATCCCCTGTCGCGCCGGGATCAGGAAGTCTGACCTTGCCTCCGGCCGCGATCCGCACGATCTGCTTCTTCATCATCGTACTCCATTCCCAGGATAGTTCCCCAGCAAGGGATCTACCCCGGTTTGGAGGACGACCGCTAGACTGCCACCTCCCCGCTCATCAGGCGCGGGAGGAGGAGGTCGCGAGCGGCGCGGAGCTTGCCATTCTGCCGGTACAGGCCATTCTGCCGGTACAGGTTGGCGCGCTGCTGATTGAGCGGTTCGGCAACCTCCCTGAAGAGTTGCTGCAATCGACGCGGTGGGAACAAGAGCGGAAGCGAAGCAACCTCCCTCCTCGCGACCCTCGGACGGGTGGCCCCGACCGCCCTACGCTCGCAGTGTTCCAGGCTGGCCGATGAATTGAGGAGCTGGGTCAAGAAATGAGCGTCTGTGAGGTCATCGCCTGGGTCAAGAATCGCCACATCGACTGCGGTGATCATCCGCCACGGCATCTCGGTAACAAGCCACGCACGGCCTATTGGTTTCGGCATGCGAGAGATCAGCACTTGCCCCGGAAGTATCTCGCGGCAGTTGAGGCGCTTGAATGTCTGCTCCGTGATGTAACGGAAGTTACCGGTTTCAACGAACTCATTGACACCGATGTTCGAGACCTGGAGCAATCGGAAGTCCTCGCCACCTTGATCCTTACTCTCGATCCAATCGCCATCCTCAATGCTTTCGCACACGTCGGCCAAGGCTCGACGCTCCCACCCCTCCGGCACACCGTCGCTGATGCGGGTGTGTTCATGGCCGGGGAAGCGGAGGCTGACGAACCACTCGCGGTAGAACTGCCGCGCCGCCTCTTCCAGCAACGACATCCGCCGCCGGTTGTTCTCGATGAGGTCGTCGTAGGCGGAAAGGATGTCGGCGATGCGGTCTTGCTCACATCGAGAGGGAAGAGGGATCTGGACGCGTTCGAGATCAGCCCGGTTAATGACCTGTTGGGCCGGCTGACGCGGGGGAATCAGCCGCTCATGTTGTGAGGCAGGCCCGGCTTCAGGGCCAGAAAGGGTGCTTGACACGGTGCACACGTGTGCATACCCTGTGATCTATGGACTATGAGTGGGATCCGACCAAGGCGACACTCAACCACCGGAAGCACCGGGTCGACTTCGCCGACGCTGTCACTGTCTTCGCAGATCCCCTGGCCATCACGATGCGCGATGATCGACACGCTGAAGACCGTTTCGTGACGGTCGGGACCGACGCCCAGGGGCAGTTGCTTGTTGTCGTCTTTGTGTGGCGCGGAGACACCATTCGGGTCATTTCCGCTCGGCGGCCCAGCCGACTGGAGCGCCAGCAGTACGAGGCATAGATCATGAAGGCTGAATACGATTTCAGTGCGGGACGGCGGGGAGCCGTTGATCCACTGCCGCGGGGGAAGACCCGCATCACGATTCGGATCGACCGGGAGGTTCTAGACTGGTTCCGCGCCGCCGTGCACGCGGCCGGCGGAGGTAGCTACCAGACTCTGATCAACGACGCCCTGTGCGATCATGTGGCCCGACAGGCCGAGCCGTTGGAAGACGTTCTTCGCCGAGTTCTTCGCGAGGAGCTACCGAAACCGCGAGTCATGAAGAAGGTCGTTCCAGGCAAGAAGCGGGTGGCAAGGCCCAACAAGGAGCTGCAGCGGCCGGTCCGCTCCGCGTCCCGCCGCTGAGCTCCAGCGTTGGACGGCGCCGCCTGTCTGCACAAACAGATCGGCACGCCGGCGCTCTGACCTTCCCCCTCTGTGCCCACGCCTGATCCACGTGACCAGCCTACGTCCTCGGTAGATCAGCTGGCAGGTGTGCTTCGCCGGGCGGATACACATACTTCGTATTGACCTCGGCGCGCAAGGCAACGAGCCCCACCTGGCGGGCAATATTGGCGCCTGTCAGCGCTTCTGGGGCAACTGCGACTTCCCCTGGATTGCCCACCAGCGACACCAGGAGTTCACCGCCGCGAAGCAAAGTCCGCTTGTACTCGGTCGACACCTCGGACGTGATGGTACGAAGCCCACTAATGGCAACTCGACCACCGAGAACATCGCCACCCCGAACGAATAGGATCCCATCCTCGTGCTCGGGACCAGGCTTCACGACGCCGTATGTGATCGAGCGTTCTGGCTCAGTGATGTCACCCAAGCGCGCGAATGAGGCCAACATCATGCCCCCAACCCGTCGAAGTTGGCCTGAATGCCCGCCGCCAGCGCCACCGCCTCCTTGTTCAGGTCGGCCAACTCCACGTGGCTGTCCCTCAGCATCCGCGTGCCTCTCATCTCACACCATCGTTCCGCGGCCATTCGTCCTCTCCTGCCAGTGCCGCCTCGATCTCCTCCCCGCCTGGCAGGCCAACCCGCAGCCCGCGAGGCAGCGGAACGCCGTTCCAGAAGCATGCAGTCCTAGGACCCCAGGATTTGTGCAGCAGGCTGCTGCACAATTGAAAGTTCCGTCCAGGCCGCGGCGAACGACCGTATGTACCTGAGGTCACCCGGGGAGACGCTCCGCTGATTCTTCGCCCCCGGTTCCGCCGCAATCTTCGTCAGGCCGCCCGGCTCGGTGCGAACGTCGCAGAATCCATCGATCCCACTCACTCTGTCGCCTCCAACAACCTAGCGATCTCTCCCGGCGCGGGAAGCATGCCTTTGAGTCCAGCCGGCAGACGCTTGACGGTCCGGTACGTCGCGACGCCGATGGGTTTGCTGGCGTCGTACAGCGCATACTCGACGACCGTTCGCTTCTTCTCTTTGCACAGGATGATGCCAATGCTGGGGTTCTCGTCCGCTTCGCGCACCTGCCGGTCAAGGGCGGCCAGATAGAACTGCGTCTTGCCGACGAACTCCGGCTGGAACTTGCCGATCTTCAGCTCGATCGCGACCTTGCCGGTGGAAGTAGACAGCGGCCTTGAGCTGCTCGACGGCCGCCTTGCGCTGCTCGTCAAGCTGCTTCGCGAGCTTGGCCGCAGAGCGCCGGTCATAGGCCGCGGCGATCAAGCTATCGCCGGCCAGTGCGGCGCCCACGTCCGCGACACGCGCGGCAAGCTTGTAGAGAAGATCCACCTGCTTGATCAGGCCGCGAATCCCCTCCGCGTTGGCGTCGAACGCCGTGCGCGCGGCGTGCTGTTTGTCATTCTCGCCGGGAAGCGCCTTGGCGTACGCCTCGCCGAAGGCCCGCACGCTCGCAAGGAGCCTCGTGCGGTCCGCCTCGTAGGGCGCAAAGGCTTCCCGCAGCTCGGTCGCGGCGTCGGCCAGCGACGCCTTCTTGTCGGCCTCGATCACGCCGTGCTTGGCCGCCGCACCGGCGAGACGGTCGAACCGCTCGCGCAGATCGGAGAGCGTCGTCTCGAATGTGGTGAGCGCCACCGGTATCGCCGAACTCTCCTCGCAGACGCGCCCGAGATAGTCCTTCACCAGGCCGAAGAAGCGCTCCCGATGACCGCGGTAGAGCCAGACGATGGCGGCGAGATTCCGCATCTGCTCGGGCGAGAAGTCGTAGATCTTGCGGGTGACCTTGCGATAGACGTTGCGATAGACGTTGCGGGCGTCGAGCATCAGCACCTTGTCCCTGCGCGTCGCGGGCTTCGTCCGGTCGAAGTGCCACAGCTCGCAGGGAACGGTGCGGGTGTAGAAGAAGTTGGAGCGGATGGAGATCATGACGTCCACGTCTCCCGTCTCGACGATCTTCTGCCGCACCTCCTTCTCGCCGTGGCCGACGCTCGACGCCTGCGAGGACATGACGAAGCCGGCGCGCCCCTTCTCTCCCAGGTAGCTCCGGAAATAGGAGATCCAGAGGTAGTTGCCGTTCGAGACCTTCTTGCCCTTGTTCACGCCCGGCAGGCCGAAGGGGAGGCGCGGGTCGGTCTTGATGCGCTCGGCATCGACGAGATCGACGTTGAAGGGCGGATTGGCCATCACGAAGTCGCACTTGGCCGCAAGGGTGTGCTCGTCCTGGTAGTAGGTGATCGCCTCGGCGATCTTCCCCTCCAGACCGTGGACCGCAAGGTTCATCTTGGCGAGTCGGATCGTGTCGCGGTTCTTCTCCTGACCGTAGAAGACGACCTTCTGCGCGGTGTCGCCGCCCGCCTGCTCGATGAAGTGGCTGGACTGCACAAACATGCCGCCCGAGCCGCAGGCCGGGTCGAACACCACGCCATGGTCCGGCTCGATGACGTTGACGATGGTCTGCACGATCGAGGACGGGGTGAAGAACTCGCCGTTGTCGTGCGCCTTCTGCATCGAGAACTTGGCGAGGAAGTATTCGTAGATGCGGCCGAAGACGTCGCCGGTGGCTTGCTTGATCTGCTCGCTGTTGAACAGGCGCATCAGGTCTTCGAGCACCTTCGGCTCGAAGATGCCAAAGTCCTTAGGCAGGACACCCAGCAGCGGCTCGAACTCGGCCTCGATGGCCGTCATGGCGTCGGTGATAAGCTTCGGCAGGTCGGCGCCGCTGGTGGCCGCCCGTTGCATGATCGCGTCGTAGCGGGCTGACTCCGGCAACCAGAGCGCGCGACGGCGGAGGTAGTCGGCCGGGAGGACCTTGCGCTTGGGCATCGTGCCGTTGGCTTGCTCCTCCTCGATCTGCCGATGGGCAGCGTCGAAGCGGTTGGCCGCGTGGCGCAGGAAGATGACGCCCAGCACCGGCATAAAGTAGTCGCTGGAGGTGAGCTTGGAGTTGGCGCGGAGGTTGTCCGCGGCCTCCCAGAGGTCGGTTTCCAGCTTCTCGATGTCTTTGAACGTGTCGTTGGCCACCGTGCTCAATCTTCCGGGAACTAGCCGCCCAAACCACATGGGATCGACGGTGGGGAACGGTAACTCCATGCAGGGTTGCGCGCAACCCCTTTGCCGGGAGGGCGTTGTCTTGCCTGATAGAAGGCCGACACGCTGTAGCCTGCCACCCTGTTCTGCTCCCCCGTGTCAGATTGTCGAGCGAGACCGGATGAGCTGCGTCGCGTAGGCGAGTGTGCAGGTGGCGAGCCTCCTTACTCCACCCGCGGCATCCCTCTCCACGCCCCCGACCGAAATGCCTCCCGGCAATCCCCCGGCAGGTCGAGAAAGAACCCGTGCTGCGGTCGCAGCCGGCATGCGCCATTCCGCGAAGCAGTGGAGTTGTACAAGTCCTCCGCCCCTCCCTCATCCACAAAGAGCGACAAGCTGGTCCCACCGTGATAGTCGTTCCCACCGGCCAGAGCCTGCCCCGGGGTGTATCCGTACGTATCACGCCCGCCCCGATCACGGAACAAGCAGACCGAGTTGTGCGCCGAGGCGCCCTGCGAGAACCCACTCCCACCCTCGTACGTATCATCGCCCCCGGCGTCATCGAAAACCGTCACGCACTCGTCCCAGGCCAGGCCCTGCGCCACCGCCTGCCGCGTCGTGTAGACGTCGTCACCGCCATCCTCGATGAACACTCCCACCGCCTGGTGAGCGGTGAACCCCTGGTTGTACCGCGAGCCGATGTACCGGTCGCCTTCCCGGCCCGCGGCCCGCAGAATGCCCAGGCCGAAGTAGTAACCGCCGCCCTGAGAAAAGTTGCCCGCCTCCATCCGGTCAGCGCCGCCACCATCGACGAAGAGCCCCAGCCCTCCGGAGGCGATCGTGCGGAAGCCCATGCCGCACCCCTGGGACCAGGCGTCGAAGATCCCGGCATCGCCGTAGTTCGTGGGAATGAGCCCCTTGGCGTAATATTCGTCGTCGCCGGCCCGGTCGATCACCGCACCGATCCCGCCCGGCAGGCCGGTGCCCTGCACATGGACGTCACCCTCGTACCGGTCGCGGCCCGCCTCGTCGATCAGCAGGCCGATCCCGAAGAGTCCCACCCCTTGGCAAAAGCTGCGCCCTCGATAGGTGTCGTCCCCGTTGAGGTCGCGCAACCAACCGATGCCGAAGTAGCCGATCCCCTGGCACCACTGGATGCCGATGTACTGGTCATCGCCGCCGCAGTCCAGGAGCTCCCCCACGCCAAGCACGCCCGCGCCCTGGCAGCCCTTCAGCGTCGATTCGTAGGCGTCATTGCCGCCGAGATCGACGCAGGCGGCCACCGGGAGCACCCAACCGTTGCTGCCACCGTTGTTGCCGGTGTAGAAGTCGTCGCCGTCGAGATCGAGGATGAAAGCGGCGTCGATGTCGCGATACCAGTGGCTGGATGTGCCCCCGAAGAGAATCCGGCCGTAGGGAGTCGTTCGGTCGACGAGGATCTCGCTGTCGAGCGAGTCGGCCCAGGCCGCCCGCACGATCTCGCCGGCCCGCACAGCCCAGGCCGGATCGACCAGCCGCGACAGTTCCCGCGCCGCGTCGAGGAGCGCCCCGCGGTCCACCCGCCCGGCAAGCTCCACCAGCCGATGGTTGCGCCGGAACCGCTCCCGATCTTCGTCGAGATGAATGTAGATGTCGGCGGCAAAGGCATCGGAGAGGTCGAAGCGGCTCGCTTCGAGGAGCCGGCGCTCTTCGTCGGTGAAGGCGGCGAAGGCGCGACGATGGTGCTCCGTGGCCGCCGCCAGGATCGCGGTGATCTCGGCTACCAGGGGGTCGCCGAGGGCGCTTCGCTCGGCGGCGCTGACGGCTGACCTGTACGGACGGCTCCCACCGCTCCGCTCCTTCGCCCCGGAGGTGGCGGGCGCCGGCAAACTCGGGTCAGAGCGCGGGCGGTGATCGGCCACGCGGTCCGCACCAAAACGGCGGGCAGGCACCAAGCCGGAATGATCGGCGGTTCCCGCCCATCCGCCGGCCTCGCGCCCGCGGATCCACATCGTCCCCGCGTAGTCGAGAAGCTGCGCCGGATCGCTCTCGCCAAGGAAGAACCCGCTGATCTCGCGGGCCACCGACGAAGCGCGAAACGGATTGCGGTGCACATAGGTCATGCACGATAGGCGCCGCGGATCGGCCGTCTCCTGACACTTTGCCAGGCGGGCGAAGAGATTTTCGGTGTCGGCACGCAGGTCGTTGGCGTCGACGAGAGTCCAGACCAGCGGTGCCAGGTCGCTCTCCACAAAGCGCCTCGGCGGTGCGATGGCGGAATCCGCGAGGCCGGGCGCCCAGCGCGCCTCCGGCCGCAAGCCCAGGACCACCGGCAGCTCTACCACCTGCTGCCGCTTCTCGGCGCGCGCCTCCAGCGTCTCACCGGAGCGCAGGCTGTCCAGGAGTGCGCCAGGCTTCCGCCAGAACGCCGCTTCGTCTTCGCGTCGGGCCGGCTGCGAATCACGCCGCAGCGTCCGCTCCACTCCATCGCGCAGGACGAGGATCGGGCAGGTTTCGCCGGCCTGTCGCAGTGCCATCCACCGCAGGAAGGTCGCGCCCAGGCTCTCCGGCAGGCAGGTGAACGGCACGCCGCCTGCCGCCAGGATGATGTCACCGAGGAGGAGACCACCTTGCTCTGCAGGCGAGTCGGGAAAGACAGCCGTCACGCGCAGACCCGCCGTGGCGCCACGCAGCGCGGCCGCTCCGCCCACCTGCGTTTCCACCGCCGGGAGCGGCGAAACCGGCTCGTGATAGATGCCGAGCCAGCCGCGGGTGTCGGGGGCGGCAGGAGCCGGGATGGAGAAGAGCCCTGCGAGGAGAAGCAAGGCACCGCCGGCGGCCGGAAAGAACGGCAGACGGCGGGCGCGCCGGGTCAGGAAGTCGTTGGTCATGGAAGCTGCCTTCACGTTTCCTCCCCAGCCTGAGTGCCAGACGGTCAGCAGTGTATCGTTTCGAGGCCCGTCAGAACCCCTCTTTCCGCTCCCCCAGAAGGCGATCTCGCGGAGTGCCGGGCCGGTCAGCAAAGGACGGTACAACGCCGGCACAAAGCCCGCGTTCCACCGTCCTCGCATGTCTCAATGCCGGACTGCCCCTCTCCCGCACGCAGGAAGGGGGAACTCCTATAACCTTATCGCAGCAACGTCAGCTTCCGCGTGGCCTCGAACTGCCCCGCATGCGCCCGATAGAAGTACACGCCACTTCCGACCGGTCGCCCGGCATCGTCAGTCCCGTCCCAGGCCAGGGCCTTCGATCCCGGGCTCAAGACTGCATCCACCAGGGTGCGCAGACGCCGTCCGCTCACGTCAAAGATCTCCAGCAGCACGCGGCCGGACTGCGGCACGTCGAGCCGGATGGCTGTCTGCGGCCCGAACGGGTTCGGATTGCTCTGGTAGAGCGCGAACCGGCGCGGGACCTGCCCATCGACCGCGGTTAGCAGCGCGTTGACCTGAATGACCAGACTCACCGCGTTGCCCCAGTTTCCCTCAGCGTCCCTTCCCCGCACCCAAAGCGTCTCGGTCCCCGGAGCGAGGGCGTTGCTGTCCAGGGTCGCCGTCGCCGTCACGATCGGCGTCGTGAAAAGCCCGCTCATGGCCGATCCGCTTCCGGCCGACGCCGGGCTCACCCCGTTCGACCACTCGGCCGCCGCCACGTTGGAGTTCCCCGCATACGCGTCGCTGATCGTGGCACTCAGCACCGCCGGATTCGGAACTAAGACGGGATTCGGGTTGACGCTGATGGATCCGGCCAGGACGACCGGACCGCGCGTGTCGCCACCTGGACGATTGATCGTGACATTGGCATTGGACCCGTCGGAGGCAGACAGCGCCGGCGCGCCGCTATCTGTCAGCAGCACTCGCACCCGGTACTGGATCCCGTTCGGAATCGCGCTGATGTCCCAGGAGTACGGGCTAGGCCCGGCCGAGGAGGTAATCAGAGTCCAGCTATCGCCGCCATTGTCGCTGTAGTAGATCCGCCGCGTTGCCGCGGTGTAGCCGGTGTCCGTGACCTCGGTCCAGTCGATCGATGCCGTATTCCCCGCGATGGTTTCGCCCCCGTTCGGCGCGGTGACCGTTACCGACGGATGGTCGTGACCGACGAGCCAGATCAGCGTCTTGTCCAGGATGTCGGAGCGCGTGACGTCATCGGCGATCGCCGCGTTGAGCTGCGTCCACTCGTAAAAGTTGCTCGACACTTTGCGGGGCGTGCCGCCCCAGACCGCCCTCGCGGGATCCCCGGTATTCGTGCCGCTCGTCCAACGAATGGCGATGTCGTCCGCGACCGTGTTGTTGTCTTTCCACACATTGGCAAAGCTGCCGCCCGTGGCGATACCGTTGACCTCGTCGCCGGCGCCGCCATCGCGAATCGGCGTGTAGCTCACCCCCGCCGTGTAGGCGGCGCTGATCGGATCTCCCACGTAGCCCTTCACCAGCGAGAACGTGGTGGGATCAACCTGCCAGGTCGCTTTCAGCTCATTCTCGAACCAGGCCTTGCGCGCAACCGTGTAGTCGGGCGACGTCGCGTCAGAGAAGTCCCACGCCACGTCCTGGGAGAAGACCGCCAAGCGGCTGCCCAGAAGATTGAGTCGGGCGATGGAATCGCGGGCGGCATCGGTGAACATCGGGTACTGCTCAGGGCCCGTCTGCCACACGACAGCCTTGTACGAGGCCATCCCCGCGCTGAGATCGCCCACATACGGCACGGCGGCCTGCGTTCCCTCCCACGTTGAGTAGGTCCATCCCGACCGCGCGAAGGCGTTCTGATAGTAGCTGGTCTTCGCAAAACTGGCATCGCCGATGACGAGCAGGACATCCCGGCTGTTGTCCGTGCTGAAGGTGTAGTGCAGGCCGCCGTTGTCGTCCCGGACGCCGTTACCCTGGGAATCCAGCGACTCCACGTCGTAATAGTACAGCGTGGCGGCGGAAAGGCCGGTCAGACCGACCGCGTGAGCCGTAGCAAGAGTGGACACGCTGACCTGGCTCCCGAGTCCAGCCGTGATGCCGTAATAGACCCTGGAGTCCGAAGCTGCGGTCGTGGTCCAGGCGAGCGTCGCGCTCGTCTCCCCAAGGGCCGTGGCGTGCACATCGGAGATGGCCGGACCTGAGATGTTGACGCTCGCCGTAGCCGTCAAGGTGATGACCGGATCGGCGTCCTGGTAGGTCAGCGTAATCTGGTCGCCATCGCTGACGGAAAGAGCGCCGTCGCCGGACACTGGATAGACCAGGGAGAGAGGAAAGGCCGTGGCGTAGATGCCCCCGCTCCCGTTCAGAACAATGCTTTCGCCCGACGGCTCGGTGGTACTCGCGATGGTGACGGAGACGGAAGACCCGGCATTGGTGTCCACAACGCGGAGCCCGGAATTGGCCGGAGCACCGTACACGACCTTGTCCAGCGTGACGATGCCGGCATCACTGGCCAAACCGCCGGTGACAACCAGCGCGAACCTCTGCGGACCGATCGGGACGTTCTGGGCCTGCACGCGGAACGTCCAAAGCCCTACTGTGGGAGTATTCCTCCGCACGCACTCTTCGACGTTGCGGCTGTCGGCGGTCCCTCCCGTCGTGGATTGACCGGATGTGTAGACGTTCCCCTTGTACGAGGCGGCGCCGTCCGTCGCGGTCAGGTTGAGGTCGTTGACCAACTCCACGGCCGCGGCCGGCGTTCCCGGATAGTCGGTCCAGACCAGGCTTGCCTTGAGTGGAATGGTATTGTCGGCCACGTAGACTTGGTACTCCACGTACTCACCGGTGAGCAGTCCCGCGGCGTTGTCCACCAGGGCCAGCCGGCGCGCGTCGCCGGCAAAGTAGCAGACGTTGTCGTCGTTGATTCGGCCCCACCCGACGTTGTTGTCCGGGACCGTGTAGCCGCTGACGTCCGAGTCGGCCGAGTTGATCGCCATCGCCTTGAGCATGGCGGCCGAGGGGTTCGGGATCGAGTTGGCCGGGACCGCGGCACCAGTCGGGTACCACCCGTCGACCAGGTACTGCCGCAGCAACACCGCTGCCCCCGCCATGGCCGGACTCGCCATGCTCGTTCCGGACATGGAGACATAGGTGGTGTTACTTCCGCCATTGGCTGAGGAGAGCGTAGCCGGCGCGCAGATCGTGGGCTTGATCCTCCCGTCGTCGGTGGGTCCGCGGCTGGTATACGTGTAGATCGAGCTTGCCAACGTGCCGTCCCCGGTCCCGCCGGCGGAGACCACGTTCTTGGCCGTAGCGGGGCTGCCGACCGAGTTCGCGGTGCCGTCGTTGCCATTGGAGAAGAAGAGCAGGAAATCGGGGTGATTCCACATAAACTGATCGGCCGCCATCGACTCCGTGTCGTAGACACCGCCATTGGAATTGCCCCAACTGTTGCTCATGATCCGGGCGGCACCGCCCGCGTTGCCGTTGTACGGAATGATGAACACGTCATTCAGGTCGAGAGGAAGGAACACGCCGGTCGCGGCGGTACCGCCCCCGTCCAGGAAGAAGATCTTGGCGTTGATGGCCATCCCATCCTTCGCGCTCGTTCCACTGGGGGAGTCGTCCCCTGCCATCGTGCCGGCTGTGTGGGTTCCGTGGTAGGAGTTAGCAGCGTCGTCCCCGAAGGTGATGCTGGTCGACTCGACCGTCTTCTTGTAGCCGATGATCTTCCGGTGCGTGGGGTAGTCGCCGAACGTGCTGATCGGCACGGCGGAATCATAGAACTGATAGTGTGTCGTGCGGATCCCCGTGTCGGAGCTGCTCAAGACCTGGCCCTGCCCCTTGATCCCCAGATCCCAGAGATGGCGGCTGTTCGTGACCTTGGTCTGGACGACCCACTGGCACAGATCGTTGTGCCATTGCGGAACCTGGTGCGGCTCGATCCACGCGATGGCGGGGATCTGCGCCACGCGTGAGAGATTGGCTGCGTCCAGGTTCACCTTGAGCATCGTGTTGATGCCGTTGTCGGAGGTCTCCTCGATCGTCCCGCCCGCCTGGCGCACGGCCTCGGCCGTCGCCACGAGGGACTCCTCGGGAAAGAGCAGTATGACCAGCGAGCGCGAACCGGATTCCCTCATCGGCGCCATCGTGCTGATCTTATACGCAGGTTGGTACAAACCGACCCAGGCCACCCGGGCCGAGGCGGCCAGCCTTTCCGGGGCGGAGCCGGGCAGAGAAACCAAGAAGGTGTAGTCCGGAATGTAGCTGACTATCTTTCCACCCTGCTGTTCCACGGAGGCCCGATCCGCCTCGGTCACCGGTCCCCGAAACTGCACCAGGAAGTACCCGCGCTCGTTGCCCGACGGCGGTCGCGCGCGCCACACCGGCGACAGGGCCCGCTCCGGATTGCCGGAAGCCGGATCGAGAGTGTACCCGGCGCCGAGATGTATCAGGGATGGCGAGAGCGGTGCCTCGGGGGACGAGAGCCCCTTGGGCAGCTCGCGGATGAGCGTGCTGGTGCCCCAAGATGGAAGAGACGTCGTCACTGCGGTAGCAGAGGCATCGCCACTCACCGGCTGGGAGTAGGCCCGAGCGTCGGGCGCGCCGAATTGAGTCGCCGAAAAGGCCAAGACAGCTAAGAGCGAACCGGCGATCCGTGCTCGCAAAGAGAGTATCCGTCTGGTCATAGTGCCTCCGTCTTGTTTCGCGTTGCTCCCTGGGCGAATCGAACCAGGCCTTTGTGGAACGTGGGCCACATTGGCCGGGGGCGCTCCGGAAAGCTCATCCGGAGTCAGGACTCTCGTCCGAGATCAGAATCAGCCCTCGGACCACTAAGTATCTCGGAGTTCATCCCACATTGCAACATCGCACTGGTAAGTCGCGGAAGGTCAACGGTGGAGTGCCTGGAAGGGCGCCTCCAGCGGACGGAGCGGGACACCGCAAGCGTAGTCGGCAGGATGATCCCGGCGGAGCAATCAGGATGTCGTCAGTGGAATTGGAAAGGCGACAGTGACATACGCCATCTCAACAATGATGATCGAAGTGCATCGGCTTGCCGGCATACCGGGAAGAGACCCGATGGGTTGCCGGTGTCGCGGGAAGATCCCCCCGTGTGCCCGCTTCGCAGGAATATGGCCCCTGCCTTGCCTGCACTGCAGGAAGAGGCCCACTGACACCATCATGGCAGCAGCTTAGCGCACTCCCGGCGCAGTCAGGCCCCCTCCATCCTCTGGATAGAACTCGAGCACGTAGGTGGCCGGCTCGGAGGTCTGATGCACCAGTCGAAAGGAAGCAGGCCGCTTTTCGAGGGCTGGGCGAAGATAGCGATCGATGTCGTCATAGGGAAGCGCGGACAGCACCACGTGCGTGGCGCCGCACATCCGGAAGCTCTCGATCATGCGGGTCGGATCCGCCTCCCGTGGGAAGTTCCGGGCCTTCCTTTCGGCCGTATACTCCGCGAAACCCGGCTTGCGGTCGATGATCACCGCGTCCTTGGGCGTGTTCTCCCGGATCCACGCAAGCGAGGAGAAGTAGTTTTCCCACTCCGGCGGATAGGATCGCGTCTCCTGCGTGTAGAAGATGAGGTTGCGGACACCCAGGAGGAGCATGATCACCAGTAGCCCCGTGCGCGCCTTGTTCCAGTGGCCCCACAGGCCGATCTCCTCCGGTAAACCCCACCCGCGCCACCAGACAAGCAGCAACAGGGGCGTGATCGGCACCAGAAAGCGACTGCCTGCCCAGATCGCCGGCCACACGCAGACAAGCAAGAGCGACAAGAGGACGACGCAGACCACGGGGTCCGCCTTGAACTCCGACGCGGGAACGCCCACGCGCTTTGGCTTGGGGCCATCACCGCCCAGCCCCCGCCAAAGGCCGGCCGCAAACGGAATGAGCAACGGGATGGAAATCCAGGGAGGGTAGAAGAGCTTCTGCATCTCGGGCGGCGAGTACGTGGATCCGTAGAGCGCCGGCATGACGGTGATCGGCACGATACCCAGGAAATAGATCCGTGCGTTCTCGCCCATTCGTTGTAGGAACCCCACGGCCGAAAGCGTGCCGAATTCGGGATAGTACGGATTGACCTGCAGGAGCTGGCGGACGTAGGGACTGCCTCCGGTCGTGGCGAGCGCGTGCAAGATCCACGGCACCGCCGCGATCGTCAGGAAACCGGCCAGGACGATGGCATGCCGGGGCCTCCGGCTGAGCAAGAGCCACAGCACGACGCCTGCGGCCAAAGCTACTCCCGCCGTACGCGTGTAGAAGGCGGCCGCGATCCAGAGGGCGAGACACACCGTGCTCCGGCCGGCGGGATGCGCGGCAGCACGATCACGCAAGCGATCGCACGCGGCAATGGCTCCTAGCTGGAAAAACAGAAACGGCACCTCGCTCATGACGTAGTGCGCGTACTCCACAAACGGAATGAGCGTCGCCGAGACGAAGAGAAGCCAGGGGCCGGACCGGGGGCCGGCACGCCGACGCACGATCCCTGCGAGAAGTCCTATCGCCCCGGCCGCGAACAGCGTGACGAGGATTTTCTGCGGAAGAAGACGCATCCCGAAAAGGGCCTGCACCGGCGCCAGCACCATAGGAAACAGAGGCGGATATTTATCCGAGGCCCAGAGATGTCCATGTCGGACACCTCGCGCCAGGTTCATGTAGTCGACGTTGTCTCCGTTGATGTAGAGCTTCGGGTCGAAGGTCAACACCACGGCGAGGAAGGCGAGGACGCCCGCGAGAAGCCAAGAATGCTTTGGCGAGAGTTTCAATGCTTCCACTCCGCGACGACGATGCTCGCCCCCCGGCGATTCCCAGCCGACCAACGGGGGATGACACAAATCGGTCCCCGCCGCGGGGACAAATCTCTTTCCGTGACGCCGACGGCGAGGGTAGCGCTCGGGCGCCGGGCCGCGCAATCAACCTCCAGCGCTCGGCCCTCGCCGAGAGCCGCGATCGCCACCTACGGCCCCCCGGCGTCATACCGCTCGATCATCGCCCCCAACCCCTGCAGCCGCGTCTCGATCGACTCGTAGCCCCGATCGATGTGATAGACGCGATGGATCCGCGTCTCCCCCTGCGCCGCCAGCCCCGCCAGCACCAAAGCCGAGGAAGCCCGGATGTCCGTCGACATGACCTCGGCCCCTTGCAGTGATGCCACGCCGCTCACCGTGACGACATTCGCATGCAGCTTGATCTCGGCGCCGAGGCGGATCAGCTCGGGGATGTGGGTGAACCGATCGGGGTAGATCGTGTCGGTGACCACGCCGGTCCCCTGGGCCAGACAGAGAAGCGCCGTGAACTGGGCCTGGAGGTCGGTCGGAAAGCCCGGATACGGTTGTGTGGTGATGTCGATCGCGCGCAAGCCCTCAGGCGCGGAAGCGGCCCCGGGAGGGCCCGTCCGGGCGGCACCGATCCCGCCCGCGCCGACCCCAACGACGTCAGCCCCGACGCGGGCAGCGCCCGAACCGCTGATTCCTCCGCCATCCCCCCGAACCCGCACCCCCCCCAACTCCTCGGTCACTGCCGCTCCCATCTCCCGGAGTCGCTCCAACACGATCGCCATCTGGTCAGCGCGCGCGCCGCGCAGGAGGACGTCCCCCCAGGTGATCGCCGCAGCCACGGCATAGGTCCCTGCTTCGATCCGATCGGGGATGTTCTCGAATTCAACCGAATGAAGGCCAGCCACGCCCTCGACCGCGATGGTGGCGGTCCCCTGACCGGTGATCCGTGCCCCAGCGGCGATCAGGAATTCCGCAAGTGCTACGATGTCCGGCTCGCAGGCCGCGTTCTCGATGACCGTCGTCCCCTTGGCCAGACTGGCCGCCATGAGGACGTTGCCGGTCGCGCCCACGCTCGATATGTCGAAGGCGATCCGCCCGCCCCGCAGGCCGCCGGGCGGCGCCTCGGCCAGGATGTATCCCTCTTCCAGACTGACGCTGGCGCCGAGCGCTTCCATCCCCTTGAGGTGGAGATCGACCGGCCGCGGCCCCCATGCGCAGCCACCCGGAAGCGAGACCTTCGCCTTCCCCACCCTGGCCAACAGTGGCCCCAAGACGTAGATCGAGGCGCGCATCCGGCGCACGATGTCGTAAGGGGCGACATGGGAATCGAGGGTGGTGGCATCGATCTCGAAACAGTGGTCGGTGTAGTCGCCCCGCACCCCGAGGGCGCCGAGCAGCTCGCGCATGGTGCGGACATCGCGCAGGTGCGGCACGCGGCGCAGGAACGTTCTGCCCGGCACGAGAAGAGCCGCCGCCATCATCGGGAGGGCGGCGTTTTTCGCCCCACCGATCTCCACCGTTCCCTGGAGCCGTCGCCCGCCCAGCACGCGGAATGCGTCCATGTCATGCCTCCCTGCCCCGCCGTCCGTAAGACCCTGCCGTCCCGGGGCAGGAGCATACAACGAGCCGATCACGGACGCACCGACGAGGCTGCCGCGATGGGGCTACCACCGGGACTACCGATGCCACCACCGATGCCACTGACGCCCGAGAAGCACATTCGCTGCTACGTGGGTCCGTTGGTTCCAGTCGGGCTCCGCGGTGCGCGCTGAAGTTCGGTCGACCGGAGAATGGTGAGAGCGTGGCCGGCCGCGAGCGCCCCGTCACCGGGACACGGAACGTGGCCAGCAAGTCCGCCCCCCCCGCGTTCCGCGGGCTGCCGCGGCTTTGCCCATCCCGCTCCTCCCGGCCGATCACTTCACCGTCTTCTTGGCCTGCTTTTCGGCCCGTTTCTCCTTCAGGTTCTTGCTTGCAGGCTTCTTTGACTCTTTCTTGGCATCCTGGTTCTTCCCCATGGCGTCTCCTCCTTGATTCCAGACTCCCGGAGTCTGCCTCTAAATCCCCAAATCCCGCCCGTCGCCTACCCGCTACTTGGCGACGTAGGCATTCACCCCTACGACCAGCGTCTTGCCGTTGATCTGAGCATCCGTCCGCGCGGTCCCCCGCGTCGATGCCACAACCAGTGTCTTGCCGCTCGCGCTCGGCGTCGGCTCCTCCAGATCTAGGACCAGCGTCAGGGTCTTGGCCGTCTCATCAACGATGACTTGCTTCAGCATGGGTTTCCTTTCCTCGGCCGTTCTCCCTACTCGGCTGGGACCGCTCTGGCCGGCCCCTACTTGGACAGCCCGATTCATGATCCGGAGTCGATCGTAGCAGGGAGCGGGCGGCTTCCGCCCGTTGCTTGCTCCAATCCACGTGACAAGTGATCGAGCGCAGGCTCCTCTCGGTGATCCGATCCCGGCCGCTCGCCTGGCGGGGCAAGAACAAGATCTGCTCCTGGATGTCCGGCGCCAGACTCAGCAGATCCATGACCTGCGAAATCCGAGCCCGACTCACGCCCCCCAGCCGCGCCAGCTCGGCGTAGTCCTTGACCGCCCCCTGCCGGATCAGCGAATCGAACCTGATCGCCAGCGCCATCAGCCGGGAGATCCGCGGGATCCGCCCCGGCGCGACCGCAGGCGTCGTCGGCCGCCCCCCCGTGCGCAGTCGTCGCCGCCCGCGGACGCCAGCCCGGAAGTGGACGTCGAACGTCACCGTGGTGCCTGAGGTCGCGTCACAGGCGGCGTCCTTGGCCACCGCGGTCGTCTGTCGCGCCATCACGCGATTCCCTTCTCGGCGAGCGCCTTGATCCCGGTGGGCCTGAACGTGATCGCGACCGTTTCCTTCTCCCCGTCGTAGGCGACCTGCTCGACCAGCAGGTGGACGATCCGCGCCTGCTCTCGAGGCGAGAGGGTCTCCCAGATCGGATCGAACCTCCGGAGCGCGGCGACCAGGTCCTTCTCAGATCCCTCGTCGGTGTTCTCGGCCGGGGGAATCTCGGCCAGCCGCGCCTCCGCCTGCGCCGTCATGTCCTGCAGCTCCACCAGCCGAGCTGTGGCAACCGACTGCTTTCCGTTCGGCCGCGGGAGGGAGCCCACCAGGTCCTTGATCTCCGCCGCCCATCGGAACAGCTTCAGCTCGAGACCCACACGCTCGCGCACGAGGACGTCCATCCGGGCCCGCGTCTCGCTGCGGACCTTCGCCAGCACCTCCGCCGTGAGCACCGGGTCGGTGCCGATCGCCCGGATCCGGTCGACGACGAACCGCTCGATCTCCCCCGCCGGGATCGACTTCGTTGGACAAGTCTCCCATCCGTGCTGCCGGGCGTGGCCGCAGACGTAGTACCGGTACCGGCGTTCGCCCTTCTGCGAATAGGTGTGGGTCATGCCTGAGTCGCAGGGCCCGCACCGCAGGAGCCCGCTCAGCAGCGCGCCGTGCTTGTTCCGCGCTGCCTGGCCACCGGCCCGGCCGTTGCGCCGCAGGAGTCGTTGGACGCGCTCCCAGACGGCCGCATCGACGATCCCAGCGTGTTCGCCGGGGTAGACCGTACCCCGGAAGTCGACCTGCCCGGTGTACGTCGCGTTGGTCAGCAGGGCGAACAGCGTGCCCTTGGTGAACGGCTTCCCGCCACGTTCCCGATCTGCCCGGGTCACCCAGCGTTTCGCGGTCCAGCCACGCCGGTTCAGCTCCCGAGCGGTCTCCAGGACCGACTCAGTCTCCAGGTAGAGACCGAAGACGCCCCGCACATGGACGGCCTCGGCCTCGTTCACGAGCAGCCGACCCCCGTTCGGGTCGAGGTCGTAGCCGAGGAGTGGGCTGCCCCCGATCCACTTTCCCTTCCGGCGAGCCGCGGACATCTTGTCGCGGGTCCGCTCGGCGATAGTCTCCCTTTCGAACTGGGCGAACGACAACAGGATGTTCAGCGTCAGGCGCCCCATCGAGGTCGTCGTGTTGAACTGCTGGGTGACCGAGACGAACGTGACACCCTGTTGGTCCAGGGCCCCGATGATGCGGGAGAAGTCGAGGAGCGAGCGGCTGAGGCGATCGACCTTGTAGACCACGACGGCGTCCACCCGACCGGCCTCGACATCGGCCAGGAGCCGCCGCAGGGCGGGCCGGTCCATGCTGCCACCGGAGAATCCCCCGTCGTCGTAGCGGTCAGGAACGCAGGTCCAGCCCTCATGCTTCTGGCTGGCGATGTAGGCCTCGGCGGCCTCGCGCTGGGCGTCCAGGGAGTTGAACGCCTGGTCCAGGCCTTCCTCGGTGGACTTGCGGGTGTAGATGGCGCAGCGGACCGACTTTGTCGCTTGCGGGGTCGCCTGCGTGCGCTGGCGAGCCGTCGGGGTCTTCATCGGTCACCTCCATCACTGGTCAACCCCCAGAACTGATATCCATTCCAGTGCGACCCCGTAACCGCCTTCGCCACCGCAGTCAGCGACCGGTAGACCTGGCCCGCGTATTCGAACCCGGCGTCCAGGATGGTGACCGTCACGGTCTGGCCGCGGTACTCGCGCTGCAGCACCGTCCCGGGCATCGGGAGACGCCGGTCGTGGAATGGGCGGAATGGACGGACCACGGTGCGCGCCGCCGGGGCCAGCAGCCGCAGGTCGGCGTCGTTGGCCAGTTCCTTGGCGCGGCGCAGGGCACGGGCCGACAGGCCGCCCTCCTCGTTCGCCTGCAGACGCCAGGCGATGCGTTTGCGGAGGAAGTCCTTGTGGCTGGAGCGGGTGGCCTCGCCGAAGATCTCGGCGTACCGCTCCCGCAACTCGGCGACGGTCATGTCCCGGAGTGCCTCCATCTGCTGTGCGACCTTGGGCATCATGCTGCATGCTCCTTCGGGTCTATCTCGGTGAACCCGTTGACACACACAGCCATCGGTGCGGCAGAACAGTCCAGGGGTTTCTCGGTGAACGGGCGGCGGAGCCAAACTGCCGTGAGAATGGCCGCGACCTCAGCAAGCCGCTGCTCGGGCGTCATCTCATCAGGGTCGTCTTCGAAGGGCATGGGGTCTCCCGGTGCTGGTGAATCGTGAGCGCCGGATCCCTGGCACCCTCCATTCCCTACCTACCGGAAGACCGATCGAACTGTCGGGCCGAACCGGCGGAAACGACAAAGGCGCCATGGGCTGCCGGAGCAAGCACCCACAACGCCTTCCGCTTCGCGGCCGGGTCGATGTCTGGTGAATTCTATTCTGACGGTGCGTTCACCGCGATGGGTAGTTTGTACTACGTTGAATGGTCCGTGTCAAGACCGTTTGCGGAAGGAGGCCCGCTGCTCCCCGGTAACGATCGCCGCAACGCGGCCTTCTGCCTCGATCAAGAATCGGCTCCGCGAACTGACTCACCTTGCCTTTCCGGGCCGAGTTGACGTTCGTTCCCATTTCTGGCCCATACGGGATCCTCCCCGCCACGTCGGAGTCGGTGAGGAAGCAGGCCGGTGGTGGGAACGAGAGATCCATGCTAGCGCCACCGGGGGAGGTGGCGCCAGCCTGGGCGGGTCAATCTTCGCAGCCAAGTCTCGTCAGCTAGGGCCTGAACCAACCCAGCTGGTCGAGCGCCTTCGCCAGCTCGTGGTGCATGATCAGCTGAAAGTGCCCTGTGTCCTTCTGCGGGAAGTGGCTTCCGGAACCAATGGCACTGCTCTGGAACGGTGTGCCATCCTCGAACTTGTAGAATTCCATTCCGACTGCTTCCCCAAGCATCGCACCCAACTTGCCGTAGTGGAGGTTCGCGCCGTCCTCGTTCTTGTAGCCGACGTGCCGACCCAGTTCGCCGAACGTGGCCGTTCGATTGTGGGCGTTGAAGTGATACTTGAGCATCTCTAACTGGTTCTTGCCGATCCTGTTCTTGATGGATTCAAGGGCCTTCGCGTACTTCTCCGCCGTCGGAACGGACAGCACCTTTGGGGTCATGGCGACTCGTCCTCTCTGCTTCATGAAGCGAAAGATCTTCGTGTGATCGATCTCGACGCCCCGTTCGACCAGGAACTGGGCGATGTCGCGCCATGAGTAGTCCTTGCCGCGGAGGACTTCGATCGTCCCGCGGTGCTCAGCGAGCGATTCGTGACTCTCCGCCCGGAGGGCGTCCTGGAGAATCGCGGCAGGAGACTTTCGGCGTGACGCTGCCATGCCCAACAGTATGACACGTGCCGCAACACAGTGCAACTGATAACACACATCCACAACACGAAACGTGGTCTCGCTTCAGCCGGTTCCACCATTGTGCATGCTCATGGCGCGTCATCCGTGTCGGGTGGTAACCCGCTGGCACACAAAGGACTCATCTGGCCTGCGGAGTCCAGGCGTATCTCGGTGGACGTAGCCGATTCGTCCCCGCCCGGAGCATGTCGGGCCCGGGGTCGCGACAAACGGTCACCAGCCGCCTGCCAGGATCGCCGCGACCTCAGCAAGCCGCCGCTCAGGCGTCATCTCATCGGGGTCGTCGTCGAAGGCCATGGGGTCTCACGGTGCTGGTGAATCGTGAGCGCCGGATCCGTGGCACCCTCTATTCCCTACCTACCGGAAGACCGATCGAAGTGTCGGGCCGAATCGGCGGGAACGACAAAGGCGCCATGGTCTGCCTTCGCAACACCCACAACGCCTTCCGCTTTGCGGCCGGGTCGATGTCTGGTGAATCTGTCTTGCGGTGCGATCACCGCGATGGGTCAGTTTGTAACGGGTATGTATTTCTCCGTGAAGAGAGGTTCCGGGGCCTTGCTCGGCGGCGTTCGGAGGAGTTCCCTCAAGCCTCCGGGTACGGGAAGGACCCCCGGCGGGGATGAAGAAGCAGGAGTCCCGGGAGAGGTCGGGAGTCCGTGGGGACGGCCGAACGTAGTATGGGCTTCGAGCCCGTGTTTGTAACTGGCCGCCCTACGACCCACCCGGATGCGCCTCGAGCGCGAATAGGTAGCTGTCGTCCATCCCCGAAGACGCTTCTCTCCCGAGACCAAGGAGAGTGTCTCATGTACTACGGGCTCGATGTCCACAAGGACTTCATCCAGGTCTGCCGCCTCTCGCTCGACGGCAAGCAACGACAGGACTTTCAGATTCCCGCGACGGCGGAGGCGATCGAGGCCTTCGCCCGGACGCTCACCCGCGAGGACCAGGTAGCCCTGGAGGTGACCTTCCACACCTGGGCCATCCACCATCTCCTGGCTGCCCACGCCGGGCGGGTGGTTCCCGTAAACGCCACCGAGGTCCGGGCCATCGCCTGGGCCCGGGTCAAGACCGACAAGGTCGACGCGCACATCCTCGCCCAACTCCTGCGAGCGGACTTCCTCCCCGCCGTCCAGATGCCTTCCGCGGAGACCTGGGCCCTCCGGCAACTGGTCTCCCAGCGTCGCCTGATCCTCAAGCAGCAGACCGCCACCAAGAACACCATCCACGGCCTGCTCGACCGGCGGCTCCAGCCTCTTCCTTCCGGCTGGACTCCTTTCGCACAGAAGACCCGCGGATGGATGCGGGACTTAGAACTCCCTCCTACGGAGCGATTCATCCTCCACAACGCCCTGGATCTTCTGGAACAGATCGAGGTCCGGGTCGCCAGCGTCGATGAACAACTCCTCCGGCATGCCCGAATCTCCGAACCGGCCCGGCTTCTCATGACCATCCCCGGCATCGACGTCACCGTCGCCATCGGACTGCTCGCCGCCATCGATGATCTCCGGCGCTTCCCCACCCCGCAGAAGCTCGCCGCGTACTTCGGGCTCGTCCCACGCGTCCGGCAGTCCGCAGACCGCTGCCACCATGGAGGCATCACCAAGGCCGGCAACAGCAATGGCCGTTCGCTTGCCATCGGGGCCGCGCAGATCCTTGCACGCAGCTCCTCGCCCCTCGTGACCATCTACTACCGGGTCCGGCACAAGCGCGGCCACAACGTCGCCGTCACCGCTCTCGCGCGCAAGCTCATCCATGTCGTCTGGCACCTGCTCACCACCAACCAGCCGTACCGATATGCCCCCGTCCCCCGGACCCGGACCAAGCTGTCCAGGGTGACGGCCGAACGGGCGAAACCAGAGAGCATCCCGCAGACGCTGGAGGAGGTCTACGCTGAGGCCGGATTGCCCGCGCTCCGGCCCGCGTCCACAGGCGAGCGCCGCGCCGCTGCCAACAACCGCCGCGCCCGAACCCGGCTCACCAACGCAGTCGCGAAGTCACCGAAACGTAGAAAGATACGAACGGAGGGTATTTCACGCTTGACGAACTCATAGGTACTATGTTGGGGAGAACACGTCAACCCTAAATGCGCATGGAGAATCGCATCTCCGCCAGGGAACCACGGCCTGCTCTTCGCTCCCACGCCCTCCGCTGTGACCTTCCCGCGCCTACCGACGGAACCTCCATCGTTGTCCCCACCGCTCTCTGACACTCGAGCCCGCGGCCCGCACGTCCTCCCCGCCCAGCCTGCCACGAACCTACGGCCTAAGGCAGCAGCATCACCTTCAGACTTCCAGGAACCGGCTCTCCGTCCGCACGTACCTTCAGGAAGTACTGGCCTGGCGGCAGCGTACTTCCCGACGCAGGCTTCCACACCATGCTATGAATGCCCGCCGGGACCGACATCACGCTCGATCCCCCTACGTGACGCCCCGACGCATCAAACGCATCAAGGACGATCTTCTCCGCCGCCCGTCCGATCCCGTAGCGCACTTCCACCCCGCACCGCACATTCCCTGGGTTCGGAACCACCCGCAGAAGCCCGTACGATGGACTCTGGCCATCCGGCCCCGCCACCTCCCGCGTCGCGGCCAGCACGCCCGGATAAACGTGAAGATCGTCGATGTACACCGGCTCTGACTCTGTCAGCGGTAAGATCCGGAGTTTCACCCTGGCAGTATATGATCCATGGTGCGGGTTGGAGAATCCAGCGACCCCGACCCGCCAGTCGTATCCCGCCTCGATCACACGCTCACTGATGACATTGCCTGAGCCGATGTCGTAGAACTCCACCCGGAACTGCGTTGCATAGGGAGACATGTATCGAAACTCACACACGTACTCCGACTCATCCCTGTTCGCGAACATGAGGTACTGCGCTCCCTCGCCCTGGCCGTACTCGTCGTCCACTTCCATGCTGTAGCGCCCGCTCCATGCTACGTGGTCCGAGCGCGTGACGGTACCCGTCTCGGCCAGACCGAGCGTGTTCGTCCAGAAGTCCGGAGTTCCATTTCCGTCCACGTCCTCCTCGAACGATGAGTTCAGAATCGCATCTGGCTCCCCCCTTTCAGGAACCTCGTACCTCTTCACGCGCACATCATCCACATAGGCCGTCAGAGGTCCGCCCAGACCCGAGAAGTCCCAGTACACCAAGCGAAGATCCAGCAGCGTCTCTCCGGCCAGTGAACTGAGATCGGAGTACACGAACTGCCAGCCCGCCGGAAGTGCGTTCCGTCCGTACGCAACCAGTCGGACCCCGTTCTGGTCCACGATCAACGGCTTGTCCGATATCTCGCCATCCGTCGTGTTTCCCTCCAACACGATATGATCCAGGTTTCCCGGCGACTCCGTGACATTGATCCAGAACGACAAGATCGCATTTGGGGCAATCTCGAAGCCCACGTCCTGTAGCCCCCACTCCACAAGCGTCACAGAACAGCCTGAGGAGACCGTCGCCTTCGCCCGCAACATACGCTCGCCGAGCGGTGCCACCTCTTCTTCCACGTGAACGATCCGGGTGCTTGTATTCTGGACATGCTGGTCCTCCAGTCGGTGATCCTGCAGTGCAAAAGCGTCCTCGATTTCAAAACCGGTTCCGAGGTCCGTCGGCGGGGGGAGCGGGCTCAGCTTGACTTCCGTTGCCGGATCGCCAATGATCACAAATTGCTCGACGACAGCGTCCGCCAAACCGAACTCCCGCAGCCGCTCTTGCGCACCAGTCAGCAGCCTGCCGATGCCCCGAACGCCGTCGTGCAGCATGCCATGAACGAACACCCGGTCCATGGCACACCCCGCCCTGGCATCAATGACGTGACTCGGCGCCACCACCGCAACTGCCCCTCGATCCGAGGCCTTGAACAGCAAGTCCTCCGCAATACTGGATACTCGATCCTCGTGGAACTCGTTAACCAGACAGGTTGCACCGAATACCACCGGGCAGTATCCAGTCGGCGCAAGAGTGTACGTGAACGTAGGGGGCGGAGTCGGAGGTACGTTGAACGATGCCATCCCGACAAGCACGTCGCTGTGCGCACCTTCCGTCTGGCCGAAAGCATTAACAAAGCCAATGCCAGTGTTCCACGCGTTCCTTAGGTATGTCGGACCATCGCCTTGGTAGTGATGCTCCGAGGAGTACAGGGTCTGTAGCTTTGCTGGATCCCACTCGGAGAACTCGTCGGCGCGAACGTCCTCATTCATCGTCCTGTACTCGTCATTGTCCCCGGGCCAGAGGTTGTAGTGGTCGCCGGCGGCCATTAGGATGCTCTGGAGCCATGTGGGCGTCCCCGTGATTGCATCATAGGCGATGATCTTGTCGATCGCGCAGCCGAGTTCCGCCGGTGTTCGTGCCGGAATTCGGCCGATGAGGAGTATCGGCTTCTTCTCGCCTGCAGCGACCGGACCAACGAAGTACCCATCGTCCGCGTAGAAGAAGTCGCCGCTCCAGTTGGGAGAGATGTCGCCATTGTACCGATTCATTGTCGGCACGAGGTCGTATGCTGCGTTCGTTCGGTCAGCGTCTCCGATAAGGACGAGATACGTGGGTGCAATCTTCCAGTGTTGGTACGCGTAAAGGACAAACGCCCGGATCTTCTCCGCCATCGTCGATCCCGTGAACGCCGCCGAGACCTCGGATGTTGTAACGAGACAAGATCTGAGCGTCTGTCCACGGTGCGCGTTGAGGCGCTGGGCCTCAGTCGCAAGGGAGGCGTCTGTGAGGATCACGAAGTCGTACGAGTTGTTCACATCCAGAGGACCAAAAGCCATCGCCGCCGCCGGCAACAGACACACCCATGACGCGAGAACGCAGCACATCCGGCGCCAATACAACATTGGAGTCCTCCTCATCGATATGCCCAACTCGACCGCGTTGTCAACCTGCCCGCTGTTCTCAGGATTCGCTCGCGTTTCCTCACTTCATTACCGTCATCTTCCGCGTGAGCCGATTCCGTACGCCGGGGAGGCTAATGGCCACGTAGTACTGCCCGCTCACCACCGGTATGCCCCCGGCGTCCCGTCCATCCCACTCAACGAGCAGTCGTCCGGCAACGGCCCGTCCGAGGAACGGCCGTGCGACAAGGCGACCATCAACTCCAAATACCTCAATCCGCACTTCTCCAGCTTCGGGGACATTGGTCTCAATGCTGTACGCGCCCGCCGAAGGATTAGGTAACAGCTTCACGCCGATTACCGAGGCCCGCTCGATGCGCACAGCTTGTTCGCCCAGCTGCTCTCTGTGCCCCTCCTGGTCCTCTGCTACGACATGCACGTATACGGAGTCCCACGCCACCGGCACGAGCCACGAGTAGGAGTAGGCATCCTGGCCCTCGCATCGCCAGATCGGCTCGGAATTGACTTTCGCGAATCCGCTCACCTTGCTCCTGGCGGCGAGGACATCGAACCAACCACCCGCACGCACGTCCCGATGCTGCCAGGACACGTGGACACGCCCGTCCTGCGAATCTGCGGACACCCCCGAAGGCGCTTCTGCGGTGAACTCTTCCGAGACGCTGAGGACGGGATCGTTCGTGAGGTCCCAGATCGCCACTTGCCAAGTGTGCTTCTCATCGTCCGGTGCCCTCCACCGGAAGAAATACTCGAAATCCGTCTCCGGAGTTACGTTACCAGACGAGTAGATTTCACTAGAAGAACCGTGCATCGTGTCGAAGCAATGGTCCAGCACGTATGCGGTGGTGTTTCCATCGACGTACAAGGCGATTTGGTACACACCATTGCGGATCGTTGCCGTCGAGGTTCTCCGATCATAGGCACCAATCACCAGGTCCCAAGTGTTACCGTAGTGATCCTGGGTATAGCGCGTGAAGGCTGGCCCCTGCGTGTCCGCAGTCCAAGTCGTTACATTGTCAAAGGCATACAGCCGTGGATTCACGGACCACTCTGGCCCCCAGTCTAGCACAGCGTTGTCCTTCTCCTGAATCTCCGCGTGCAGATGACTGCCTACGGTCCAGCCCAGCACGTCATTGGAGAAGAGATGATCATCCTTGTGCCATCCCGTTGTAATGTGACCCGCGACAAAAGCGGTGTTCTTGTCCGTGGCACGAATCATGAGGTAGCTGCTCGGGGGCTCTGCCACGATGCACTCTCCCGTGTAGCGAAACGGCGCGTGGACCGCTGTACCTGATGGCACTGCTAGGTCAATTCCGCTGTGGAGCCCATTGTGCGAAACGTTCGGATCTGTCCGTAGCTCCCCGAACTCGCCCGTTACAAAGGCGATGCTAGAAGTGTCCGCAGGAAATACGTCTTCGGAGAAGAAGTTAGGCTTTGCTGCGGCCATGCTTCCGGTTATCAGGAGCGCACTTGCTATGAAAAGAACCCGGATGATTCCGTGCATTTGTCTACTTCTCCCGCAAGTCAAAGACCAGGATGTCGTGTGTCTGGACCTCCCTAACCCACGCCGGTATCCGATGGTCTTGCGTGCCCACGAACAGGTACCCGCCCTTGAAGTCCAGACCGTCGTTCCGAATGTGAGTCACCAAGGGCGAGCCTAGGGGATCGAGGGAGCCATTGAGCAATCGCACCTCCGTGTGAGATCGACTGCCCTCCTCGAGAACCTGAACCGCCACCATATTCCCGTCGTTGGATACGGCGGCGGTGGTGAGCGGGGTACCCGCGGAGTAGTCTGCGAGAGCGATGGGATTGTAAGAATCACCGGTATCGTAGAGCCGTGCAAGTCCATGATAGTAGTCGAGGATCACCAGCATGCGAAGCCGATCGCCGGAGTAGTATCGCGATCCATCTGGGAGACCGGCTATCGTGGTGATCTGCCCGGTCGCGATGTCCAGTACCTTCGAGTCATCTGTGGTCAGATCGTGATGGACAAAACTCACCGTCTGGTTTTCAGCATCAATGTGAAGCTGATCAACGGAGCCTGGCAATTTGGCTGTGCGCATGATGACACCGCCAGTCCGGCCGAAGACAACAATGCGCCCGTCCTTCGTCGCGGCGGCAGCCCGGGTCTCGTCGGCCGAGAATTCCGGCTCTTCTATGCCGAATGGATGGACTACCCACCGACCTGCAGGAGAGGGCTGCGTCACAATGGTCCGCGAAGGAAGGTGCAGGAACTCGGTTGAGCCACTGGGTGAGGTAGTGCAATCATACACCTCCGACGGATTGATTTGAAGGTCTTGGAGCTGTCGAAGTGCTTCCTGGCGCCTTTGGTCAGTCAAGCTTGACAAGGTCTTGTCTGACCGCCCCTTCGACGGCAGGTGCTTCGATGAGTCGGGTATCTGTCCATTGGGAAGAACCGGAACGATCGTCAGGGTTGACCCGCCGAGGGGGCCGTCTTCAGTAATGACCTTGACGGAGGGTACCGGGAACATCCGGGATTTGTCGGACCCGCCGAAGCGGTTTACTTGCACCTCTATCTCGGGCCCTGTCGCGTGGAGCGCCCAGGCAAACTGATCGTCGCCCGCCAGCACGACGTACTCCGGTTCAGGGATCTCGCTAACCCGCGGACACGGGGCGGCGCCGGTCCCCCCGAACCCCAATCTCCCGAATCCGGCAATCGTATCCACCTCCGACGGAAACGCATCGTCTACGAAAACGCCGTGCTGCAACGGATGCGGAATGAGCGAGACCGATGTCGAGTCCAGTGTCTGCTCCGAATTGGCATATCCCACGAACCAATAGACTTCCGTGAGCAAGCCGGTCTGCGCGCCCGTGGTCCAGGACTGACTGGTGCCGGTGCCGGGTGCCAGCCAGTCAATGCCCGGAATCTCGAAGTCTGCGCAGGTATGGCGCGCCACCAGGAAGAACTTCTCGGGGTCGTAGTCGATTCCAAACGAGAGCGCTTTCAGGCGCGGCTGGGACTCCGGCGGAAACGCCGCGATGGCATGGAACACGATCCGTTTCCCGGGATCCCACGGCACGCTGGTAACAGCCAGCGAGCAGGCGGCCAGCCCGGAGTGCCCGCAAGGGTTCTGCATGTCGCTTGTGAACACGAGCGAGGGATTCGCGTGGAGGATGAGGGTGCCGCCCTCATTGGGGCCGGCCAAGGTGAGCCCTGGGATGAAGAGAAGGAGCCCAACGCATAGCAGTCGGTTCAGGGATCGGGATCGAGTCGTCATGTCACGTTCCCCCCACAGCGGAAGTTGAGGTCTGGAGCAGGTGGCGCTTGTCGAACGACGAATGAGGCTGTACTCCTCAGAAGCAGGGCCGTCAACCCATTTTGCAGCAGCCGGATCGCACGGGGGAAGGAAACCCCGAGAACCGCCTGCCTCAAGACCCCAGGGTGGCGGGCCGGACGGTGGCGGCGGTCACCGCAGGCGTCGAGTTCGAAAACCGTTCGGCACGGGGTGCGAGCCGAACGGGCGCGTTAACCGGATCGTCGCAGAGAACCGAGAGGCAGAGAATCCCGAGGCCACATTGCGAAAACCAGACGGTTCGCCACGGTACCGGTCCGAACCCTTGCGGAACAGAGAATCCGCCCGCACCATCACCGTCGCAAACCTCTGCCACAACGCGAACAAAAGGACCCCGGCAGCCGGGACCACCGGGACCTGCGTCAACCACTCCCGCCACAGAATTCCGTAGTCGAGAGAACCGCCTCCCCATGCCGAACACGAACCTGTACCTCTGTGGTGAACAGCCGCCCACCCATTCGTACGAAGCGCGGGGAAAGGTAAGGTGGGGGAAATGGAACGGTGGGGTGCCGGAGTGCGAGGATCCCGATCTGCATGGAGTCCGGAGTGACAAATCAATGTCTGGTGATCGCTCGCAACTCGCTGCGGGGAATGTTCTGCGGATCATCGGGACCCCCGGGGGCCGGGAGTGCCTCGCATGGCCGCCCCTGCTCGATGAGCTCGCGCTACACCCGGCGCGCCAGGAGCCCCCGCTTCCTACCGGCGAGATCGAGGAAAGTCCACGCCGGGTGAAAGGCCCCGCTCGCCGCGAGGAGCTCCGCGGCCTGCTCCGGCTCGTCCGGCGCAAGTTCCACGGCCAAGAGTCCTCCGGGTCGAAGCACGCGCGTCGCCTCGACAACCAATCGCCGGAACGGCTCGAGACCGTCGACCCCGCCATCCAGCGCCTCGTGCGGCTCGTGCTCGAGAATCTCCGGGGCGAGCCCCGGGATCTCCGCGGAGCGGACGTACGGCGGATTCGATACCACGGCGTCAGCCACTGTGGGGCGGATCGACGTCAGGAGATCGCCGCGGAAGAGATCGCACCGTCGCTCCCCCACGATCGCACGGTTTCGCTGCGCCCAGGACAGCGCCGCCCGAGAGCGGTCGACCCCGATCCCGCGCCAACCCGGCAAGAGGTGCAGCAGTGCCAGAACGATGGCTCCGGAGCCGGTACCGACATCGATGAGCAGGGGAGCGCGGCTTTGCTCGCGCGAAGCCGAGGGAGAAGCGGGCGAGCCGGCCGAGGAGGCAAAACGCAGCGCCGACGCCACCTGCTCCACGAGCACCTCGGTCTCTCCCCGCGGAATCAGCGCGCCGGGGCCGATCACCAAGTCGAGGCCGGCAAACGGAACGGTGCCGAGGACATACTGGAGCGGCTCACGGGCCAGGCGCCTTGCGAGCAAAACGCCGAAGCGCGTCTGGGCGTACGGCTCGACCGGCACACCGGGATCGCGTGCCAGCAAGACCGGCCGTTCAATGCCAAGGGCGAGCGCCAGGAGGTATTCCGCTTCGAGCCGGGGATTCCCGGCGTCGATGTCCGAGAGGTGTGCCGCGGCATCGCGGAGAAGCCCGAGAATCGTCATCCCGCCCGCCCGGTTCATCTGCCGCACCGCTCAGGCCTCGCCCGAAAGCCTCGCTTCGTTGTCCGCCAGACGCAGCGGTCCGATCAGAGGATCGAGATCTCCCTCGAGCACGCCTGGAAGGTTATACACTGTAAGCCCGATTCGATGATCCGTCACGCGGCTCTGGGGAAAATTGTACGTGCGGATCTTCGCACTACGGTCGCCGGTGGAAACCATCCCGCGCCGGGCGGCAGCCTGGGCCTGCTCCCGCTCTTGACGCATCCGGTCGAGCAACCGTGATCGCAGGATCGTCATCGCTTTGTTCTTGTTCTTGAGCTGGCTGCGCTCGTCCTGGCACTGCACCACGAGACCGGTGGGCAGGTGGGTGACGCGCACCGCCGAATCGGTGGTGTTGACACTCTGCCCGCCGGGCCCGGAGGACCGGAACACGTCGATCTTCAGGTCCTTCTCGGCGACCTCAACGTCCACCTCTTCGGCTTCCGGCAGAACGGCCACGCTGATGGCCGAGGTATGGATCCTCCCCTGGGCCTCCGTCTCCGGCACGCGCTGCACGCGGTGGACGCCGCTTTCGTACTTCATGGTGCCGTACGCGTCTTCGCCTTCGAGGAGCAGAACGATCTCCTTGACCCCGCCCAGCTCGGTGGTGCTCGAACTCATGAGGTCCAGACGGAACCCCTTGCCCTCGGCGTAGCGGGCATACATCCGGTAGATATCCCGAGCGAACAGGGCCGCCTCCTCGCCGCCGGTGCCCGCGCGGATTTCCACGATGGCGCTCTTGGTGTCGTTGGGATCACGCGGAACGAGCTGTTGCCGGAGCGCCGTCTCGGCGTTGACCGCGCGTTCCCGCGCCCCATCGATCTCCTCACGCGCGAGCGTGACTAAGTCGGGATCGTCCCCGGCGTGCAGCAACGCCTCCAGCTCGGCGAGGTTCCGGGACGCGACGTCGAACTCCGCCATGGCGGAGAGGATCGCCGTCGCATGGTTCCGCTCGCGCCCGAGCCGGCGCATTTCGCGGGCATCGCAGAGGACCTTGGGATCGACGAGGGCACGATCCAGCTCGAGCATGCGCTCCTTGAGCTGGTCACGTTTGCGCAGGAGATCGCTCATGGATCTGCATGTCTCCCGAGGGTCGCCTCTAGGCAAAGACAAGGCCCCCGGACGGACGGATCCTCCCGGGAGCCGCTTTCCTGATTCGCCAGACGGACAGATGATTTGCCGGGCGGCTACCTGACTTGCCGGGCTGTCGCCTGGGCCGCCGCGCTACTACTCAGCCGCCGCGGCCTCGGTCGGAGCGGTCTCCGGCTTCGGCGTTTCCTTACCATACTTCCGCAGGTAACGCTCGACGCGGCCGGCCGAGTCGACCAGCTTCTGCTTGCCCGTATAGAACGGGTGGCAATTCGAGCAAATCTCGATGCGGAAGTCCTTGCCCAGGGTCGACCGCGTCTCGAAGCTATGCCCGCAGACGCACGTGACCGAGGCTTTCCGATAGCTGGGATGAATGCCGTCCTTCATGGAACCGTACCTCCGAACCGAGATGAATCCGTCCGCCAAGACAACCCGCCAAGATTACAGCATGGGCCAGGGGTTTGACCACCCCTGAAATGCGACACCGCGGCGAGTCCTGCCAACACGTTGAACGACCGTCCGTTGCCCGATCCCTTCCAGACACCGGACGAGGCCCCAACGGCGCGGGCCCGGCCGGACAGCGAAGGCGCAGGGTCGCGCCAGTCGGTCGTGGATGCAAGGCGCGCTCGGCTCCGGCGACGCAGGCGTACGTTTCGTACGTCGAGGAGACGGAGACGA
>CAIMUX010000102.1 GCA_903844735.1 Candidatus Eiseniibacteriota bacterium | reverse complement strand
GACGGGTGCCTGCTTGGTCACGATCGCTGGTGACTGCACCGGCCTGTGGACGCTGAACGGCGTCTGCGAGCCGAACACGTGCGAGCAGCCCCCGGTGCTTGGCTCCTGCTGCCTCCCGACGGGTGCCTGCTTGGTCACGATCGCTGGTGACTGCACCGGCATCTGGACCCTGAACGGCGTCTGCGAGCCGAATACGTGCGAGCAGCCCCCGGTGCTCGGCTCCTGCTGCGCGGTTGACGGTAGCTGCACCGTGACGGTGCAGGGTGCTGTCTGCGTCGGGACCTGGACCCTCGGTGGCGTCTGCGATCCGAACACCTGCCCCCCGCCGCCGCCGGTTGAGGGCGCGTGCTGCTGGCTCGACGGTCACTGCACGATCACGACCCTCGCTGGCTGCCTTGGCGACGGGACGCCGCATTGGACGGCTCTCGGCGTCTGCAGCCCGAATCCGTGCGACCAGCCTCCGCCGCCGCCCACGGGCGCCTGCTGCTGGAAGAACGGTTCCTGCACCGTCACGACCCAGGTCGGCTGCCTCGGCGACGGGACACCGCTTTGGACCTTGAACGGTACCTGCGACCCGAACGTGTGCACTCCGCCGGTTCCGACGGAGCGTGCGAGCTGGGGTCAGATCAAGAACATCTACCGCTAGACTGAAGCGGAAGGCGGGTCCGGTCTGAAGCCGGACTCGCCAGGGCAAGGGACCCCGGTCTTCCGAAAGGAGGGCCGGGGTTCTGCTGCTGGTGCGGTCGGGGGCCTAGCTTTGGGGCGTGAGGCGTCCTTGGGCGGACCGGGCGGCGTGGAATTGTTTCCGGCAAACCGGAATATGTGGGGATTCACGTCGTGATTCCCCTTGACCACCTGCTGGGGTTGCTCTACAATGAATACAGCCCCAAGAGCCGCTGAAGCTCACGTGGCTTTGGGTAACAGGTTCCTTTGGCGTCCTTTGCACGGTAACGGGCTCCGGTCATCCAGATCCCGGGCTCGGCAACTTGGAGGGAGATTTCATGAAACAAGACTCGAGAGTTTGGGTTGCCCTGTTGGGCTTAGTGATGCTGGTGTTCTCGGCCGCTCCGGCGTCGGCGATTGCCTACACGCCCTACAGCGGGTGGCAGATGTTCACGACCGTCGCGGACGTGGCGTCGCCGTATCCGGGCTCGATCTTCGGGCCGCTCGGCGGGACGACGACATTCGGCGCCTACCCTGACAACGATCCATTCACCTTCACTCTCACCGTCCCCAGCATCCTGCAGATCACGGATGTCTTCGAGACGGGCGACCGTTTCGTGTGCTGGGACAACGGTGTTCCTTACACTGCCACCACGGCGAGTACCTGGGTATACGGGGGGAGCGTACTCAATCCCAACACCGCCTATAGTGGCGGAGGGGCGGGCGGGGCGACGTACAGCACCACCGTGAGGTCGTACCCGAAGATTCTCGCCGCGGGATCTCACAGCCTGCAATTCCAGAACTACTTCTTCAAGGACGGGGCGCCGGCGGTTATGGATAACTTGGGAAGGCAGCCGGATGCCATCGCGGACGCCTACTTCCGCGTTGCCCCTGTCCCGGAGCCCGGCACGATGGCCTTGATGGGCCTGGGTTTGGCTTTCGCCGGCCTGGTGATTCGCCGGAAGCGCTAGATCGTATGGCCCCGCCGATGGGCGGGATCGCATCCTTGAGCCCTCGGCTTGCGGCCGGGGGCTTTTCTTTTGGTGCTCGGCATCTCGTCGTCATAAGATCTCCTGCAACTCACCCTGCGGGAGTCTGGTGTTTTGCTTACGCGGGCACCGCGGGTGTGGCCGAGATCGCATCGTAACCGTCAGGGCGGGGGAGGTGGGGACGGCGAAGAGCCATCGGGATGCAGCACCGGCGGACACCGAACCACCGGATTCTGTGTTCGAGCGGGTCGTCGAACGGGCCACCCGGGCCGTGACCGAGCTCGACCCGGTTCGCGCCTCGTGGCTCGGGATACGCGGCCGTCATGATCACTTCTTGGCCGACTGCTCACCCGAAGGGACCGAAAAGGCCCGAAACCTTTTCGCTGAACTTCTCACCGCCCTTGAGGCCATCGATCCCGGCCGGCTCAGTCCCGCCCGGCGAATCGATCGAGAACTGGCGCGTGGGACTCTTTCGACGCTTGCCTCCGTGGCCACGCAGCGCCCTGTCTGGCGCACCATGCCCCAGGCTGCGATGGCCGAGGTGCTCTCCGGCATCTCGGTCCACCTGGTGCGCGAATGCGGAACTCCCGAGAAGCGCGGAGCGGCTCTGCTCGGACGTCTTCGCGGCGTTCCGGCGTTTCTGGCACAGGCGCAGCGTTCCCTCCACGAACCGCCGCCGGTCTTCACGGAGGTCGCCATCCTCGCCGCCGAGCGCACTCGCCGCAGCCTTGCGCTCGCCCTCAACGATTTCGTGGCCGGCCTTCCCGGGTCGTCGCTCGTCCGTTCGTTGGAGCGCACGGGAAGCGAGGCGATGGAGGCGCTCGCCGGCTACGAAGATTTCCTTCGCAGTGACCTCATGCCGCGCTCGACCGGCGACTTCCGGCTGGGGGCCTCGCTCTTCAACAGCATTCTTCGTGAAGAGCACCACACGCCCATGGAAGGCGAAGAGCTGGTGATGCTGGGGGAGCGGATCTACCACCAGACGTTGCGCGAGATCCGCGCTCTCGCCGGGCGCATCCGGCCGGGAAGCAACTGGAGCCGCCTGCTCGACGAGTTGCAGGGCGAGTACCCACCGCCGGAGCAGTTGGTGGAGGCCTACCGGATCGCCGTCGACGCGGCTCGGCGATTCCTGGGCGAGCGGAATCTGGCGACGCTGCCCGAGGGGGAAGAGCTGGTGTACATCCGGACCCCTCTGTTCGCCCGGCGCCGCTTTCCCCACGCCGGGTACTTGCCCTGCGGGGCCTCGGATCGCGCCGTGCGCGGCATTCTTCTCGTGACTTCTCCGGAGGCGGCGGATTCGCCGGCCCGCCACCGCTCGTTGTTGCGCGGCCACTCCGTGTATGCGATCCCGGTGCGGGCGCTGCGCGAGACCTATCCCGGGCGGCACCTCCAGTTCGTGCACGCGGCGCGGTGCGGCCGGCCGCTGCGGCAGCTTTTTCCCAGTCTCTTATTCACGCAGGGCTGGACCCTCTACTGCGAGGAAATGATGCGGCAGGAGGGATTCTTGGCCGACGACCGCGTGCGCTTCCTCCAACTGTGCGAGCGGCTTCTTTGTGCTTGCCGTGTCGTCGTCGATGTCGGCCTGCACACCGGGAGGATGACGGTGATCGAGGCAGTTGCGTTCCTGATGCGCAAGGCGAAACTGGAGCGGGCGGACGCGGTGAAGGAAGTCTACCGCTGCTGCGAACAGCCCACGGTGATGATGAGCTGCCTGGTCGGGAAGCTGCTGCTGGAGGAAGTGCGCGACGACGAGCGGGAGCGCCTCGGTTCGGCTTTCGAGCTGGGCGCCTTCCACGACGCGGTTCTCGGCCAGGGGGCGCTGCCGCCGGATCTGCTGCGAGCTGCGCTGGATGTGCCCCGCCGGAGAACGGATCGCGAGATGTTCCACAGCCTGGCCCGCACCACATCGCGGCCGCGTCCCGCACCCGCCGGCTGATAGCGTGCGGACTGACGCTGCACGCCGGATTCCCCGTCGGCTGACGCTATGCCAGGCCGCGGGCCGTGGGTGAAGCAGCGCCACGTCCCACCGCTCAGGATCCCCGCTACGGCTGCCGATACCCCCTCTGGGTGCTGGTTCTGAGGAGGGATCGATGATCGAAACGGCGCAGGAACGGCCGCCGGTGGCGGTCGTGGCAATGGGTGACGCTTCCCGCCACGATGACGCGCTGGCTGTGCGGGTGATGGGGCGCGTGCGCACGCTTGTCGGCGAGATCGGCTGCCGCCGTCTGCGCGGCGAGGGGGACCACGCACCTTCCGCCCCCGGGAGCCTTTTCGAATGGGTTGAGGGAGGAAGCGACACGGCGCAACTCGAGTTGGTGCTGGGCAACCGCCGCCGGGTCGTCCTGATCGACGCGGTGCGTCTGGCCGGAAGGCCGGGCACAGTCCACCACTGGCACTTAGCCTGCACTCCCGGCGCCGGCCTGACGGATATCCGCCACTTCAACGGGAAGCCCGCGTTCGGCATGCAGCACTTGGCACTCTGGCTCGAGGACGAATTGCCCGAGCACGGCACCGACTTCATAGGGATTCAGGCCTTTGACCTTTCCGAGGGAGAGGGCCTGTCGCCCCCCGTGCGCCGTGAGCTGTCGACGATCTGCTCGCAGGTGGCTGGGATCGTGATCCGCATCCTTGAGGACGAGGGGTGGTAGAAGCCTGAAGCCCGAAGCCTGAAGCCCGAAGCCTGAAGCCCGAAGCCCGCCCCGAAGTGCGCACAAACCAGGTTGACACCTTTCGAGACGCCTCATCATAATGCGCCGTTGCTGGTTCGGGCAGCCCGGTTCGCCGGTCGCCGGCCTTGGCCCAAGGAGGGGTCCTAAGGATGGGTCCAGGGATGGAACGGGACCCGGACAAGCGCTATCGGTACCTGCGTCTCGTCAGCACCATGGGAACGTTGCCCCTGATGATGGGCGCGGCTCCGACGCTTGGGTTTTTCGCCGGACGCTGGCTGGACGGCAAGATGGGTACCACTCCTTGGCTGCAGTTCGTGTTTCTGGGGTTAGGTTTCGGCGCGGCCGCCCGATACACCTATCGGGTGTTGCAGAATGTTCGCAGGGACATGGACCGCCTCTGACGCGGTCCGATCAAAGACGAATCACGGGGGTGCCGACGATCGCTGACCGCAACGAGATGTCCGCCCATATGTTGCAGAAGCGCCGTTTGCCGGCGTCGGGGGACTTTGGCCCAGGATTCCTCGGGCGTATCCGTACCGCCAGCCTCGCGCTGGGCGGTTTGGCCGCGCTGGTGCTCACGGTTTACGCGGGCTACCGACCGGCGCTGGCCGTTCTCGCCGGGCTCGCCGTTTCGGTGGTGAACCTTCGGCTGCTCCAAGCGCTGTTTGGCCGGATGCTGGTGCCGGGTCAGCGGAGTGGCCGCGGGGTGGCGCTTCTCCTGCTGCTGAAGCTGCCGTTGCTCGTGGGAGGCACGTGGGTCGCCCTCGGTCCGCTGCGGCTTTCGGCCGCCTGGTACGCGGTCGGTTTCAGCGTGATCCTCCTGGTGGCGGTTCTGAAGGTCCTGGGGCTTCTCCTAACCGGAATGAGCGGGCGTGACGGGCGCTGGAGCTGGCCCGGGCGGTCGCTCCTCACCGCGGTCACAGCCATCGGCGCCCTCGGCGGGTCCGCCGTGGTTGCCTTCGCGTCCGAGGGCGGCGAGGCCGCGGCGGAGGGTGGCGGCGACAAGGTCCCCGAGCTGCCCAACATTTTCGAACTGCTGCACGAGGCGTTCCCCGACGCGGCTTGGGCGAAGTGGCTCTTCCACTGGCAGAACCCGATCTTCTCCACGCTCGTCATTGTTCTGCTGTGCGTGATTGCCGCGAAGGTGTACCGGAAACGCACGATGATCCCCGGGCCGCTGCAAAACGGGGTCGAGGCCGTGGTGGAGGCGTTCTCGAACTTCATTCTGGGGATCTTAGGTCCCCGCGGGCGGGAGTTCGTCCCGTTCCTCGGGACGCTCTTCTTATACATCTGGTGGAACAACCTGCTCGGGCTGGTGCCGTTCGGGAAGTCGCCGACGTCGGCCTTCACCACCACGGTGTCACTGGCCATCTGCGTCTTCTGTTATGTGCAGTACACGGGGGTCACCAAGCTGGGCATCAAGGGGTATCTGCACCACCTGATCGGCTCGCCGCAGGATGTCATCGGCTGGTGCATGGTGCCGCTCATGCTGCCCCTGCACCTGATCGAAGAGGTGGCCAAGCCGCTCAGCCTTTCCCTCCGGCTCTTCGGGAACATCATGGGCGAGGATGTGCTCCTCGGCGTCTTCGCGATGCTGGGTGTGAGCATGTTGGCATTTCTCAAGCTGCCCATCGGGGTGCCGCTCCATCTGCCGTTCATCTTTCTGGCGGTCCTCCTGAGCACGATTCAGGCATTGGTTTTTACACTTCTGAGCACCATCTATTTCCTGCAGATGCTGCCGCACGATGAGCATGAAGAGGAGGCGCACGGGCACTAAGGCTTTGCCGGACGCCAGGCTTACACGGTTCATACGGGACGCACGGTTGACACGGGACGCACGGACAACTCAGGTAATGAAGGAGGACTCGATGATCGAAGGAAACATCCTCGGACTGGCCCTTCCGATCGGGCTCGGTATCGCGGCGGTGGGCTCGGGCCTTGGCCTGGGCAAGGCAGTGGGGGCGGCGATGGAGGCGATGGGTCGCCAGCCTGAGGCCGCGGGGAAGATTCAAGTCGGCATGGTGATCGGCGCGGCCTTCATTGAGGCGCTCACCATCTACGCGCTGGTCACGGTCTTCGTCCTCGGCGGCAAGATCCGCTGACGAGGCCCGCGGGATCGCCCGCGGCCAAGGGAAACGTCCTCGGTGGGCGTGGGCCCGGCGCTTTGTGCGCCCGGTTCACGCGGGGGAGAGTCGGATGGAGTCATCGACGCCGGCGTGGGTTGCGCAAGTCCCTATCGTCGTCACCCACATCATCGGGTTTATCATCGCGGTCTTGGTCCTCAGGCGCTTCGCCTGGGGTCCGATCCTGCAGCTCCTCGACGAGCGGCGGGCGAAGATCCAGGGAGAGTTTGATCGGATCGAGGTCTCGAAGCGCGAGGTCGCGGGGCTGCGCGAGCAGTACGATGCGCAGTTGCGGGACATCGAGACCCAGCGGCGGGCGAAGATCCAAGAAGGAGTGACCGAGGGGCGCCGGGTCGGCTCGGAGATCCAGGAGCAGGCCCGTTCTGACGCCCACGGGGTCATGGTCCGATCACGCGAGGAGACCGCTCGCGAGCGGGATCAGGCGCAGGTCACGCTCCGCAACGACATGGTGGAAATGGTGATCAAGGCGACCGAGCAGCTCCTCAAGGAACAGTTGGACCCCGAGCAACATCGCCGGATGGTGGACGACTACCTTGCCGGGCTTGAAACGGCTGGATCCGGAGGGGACACCCGGTGATCCGGGATCGTGCCATTGCCCGGCGCTATGCCGTGGCTCTCTTCGGCGCTGCCCGTAAGGCGGGCGCGGGAGAAGAAATCCTCGCCGATCTTGGTGCGGTGAAAGATCTGGAGAAGCTGAACCCGTCCCTACGGCTGTTTCTCGAAGCTCCCGATGTCCTTACCGAGCACAAGGTGGCGACTCTCTCGGCTGTGTTCAAGGGACGCGTGCACGAGCTGGTGGCGCGACTCTTCGACCTCATGCTCCACAAGAAGCGGATCCAGCACTTCCCGTTTGTCCACGAGGAGTACCGCGATCTGGTGGAAGAGGAACTCGGCATCGCCCGCGCTCGGGTGACGACGGCGGTTCCGCTTGACCCCGTGCTGGCGGAAGAACTCGTGAAGCGCCTCGAGAAGCTCACCCGCAAGCGGGTCCGTCTCGATATGCGGGTCGACCCCGCCATCCTCGGCGGCGTGGTCACCGTCGTGGGGGGGAAGATCCTGGACGGCAGCCTGCGGCATGGGCTGGCTGATCTGCGCGAGCGACTTCTTGGGGTGCGGGTGCATTGAGTAGGAAAGAGGGGAGAGGAAAGAGGAACGAGTGAGGAACGAGTGAGGGATGCCGGGCGATAGACCGGGGTCGGAAGGGGAATCGGAAAAGGAAGACGGGAGAGTTTCATGGCCTTCAAGCCGGAAGAAGTGAGCGCCATCCTCCAGAAGGAACTGGAGAGGTACGAGACCAAGCTCGACATGGACTCGGTGGGCGCCGTCCTCCAGGTGGGAGACGGGATTGCCCGGGTCTGGGGCCTGCGAGAGGCCATGGCCGGGGAACTTCTGAAGTTTCCGGGCGATGTCACCGGGTTGGTCTTCAACCTGGAGGAGGACAACGTCGGCGTGGTCCTCTTTGGGTCCGACCAGGCGATCAAGGAAGGCGATCCGGTACACTGCACGGGGCGCATCGCGCAGGTTCCGGTGGGGCCTGCTCTCGTCGGGCGCGTGGTCAACCCGCTGGGCGAGCCGATCGACGGGAAAGGACCGATCGTCACCGATCACTACTATCCTCTCGAAGGGCAGGTCCCCAACGTCATCCAGCGCCAGCCGGTGAAAGAGCCGGTGCAGACCGGGATCAAGGCGATCGACGCGATGATCCCCATCGGCCGCGGCCAGCGCGAGCTGATCATCGGCGACCGTCAGACCGGCAAGACCGCCATCGCCATCGACACGATCCTGAACCAGAAGGGGAAGGATCTCTTCTGCATCTACGTGGCGATCGGGCAGAAGGAATCGACGGTGGCCCGGGTCCTCAAGGTCTTAGAGGAGCACGGGGCGATGGCGTACACCACGGTCGTCTCCTCTAGTGCCAGCGACCCGGCCCCGCTGCAGTACATCGCTCCGTATGCGGGCTGTGCGGTGGGCGAGTGGTTCCGCGACAACGGCAAACACGCCCTGTGCATCTACGACGATCTTTCCAAGCAGGCGGTCGCTTACCGGCAGCTCTCCCTTCTGCTGCGCAGGCCTCCGGGACGCGAGGCGTACCCGGGCGATGTCTTCTACCTGCACAGCCGTCTCCTCGAGCGGGCGGCCAAGCTGAACGACAAGCTGGGCGGCGGCTCCCTCACGGCGCTTCCCATCATCGAGACGCAGGCGGGCGACGTCTCGGCCTACATCCCGACGAATGTGATCTCGATCACCGACGGGCAGATCTTCCTCGAGACCGACCTGTTCTACTCGGGCGTGCGCCCGGCGGTGAACCCCGGCATTTCGGTGAGCCGCGTGGGTGGCAACGCGCAAACCAAGGCGATGAAGAAGGTCGCGGGAAAGCTGCGGCTCGACTTAGCACAGTTCCGCGAGCTGGCCGCCTTCGCGCAGTTCGGGAGCGATCTCGACAAAGCGACGCGGGTCCAGATCACACGCGGCGAGCGCATGGTGGAGATCCTCAAGCAGGACCAGTACGTCCCGATGGACCTATGCGATCAGGTGACCATCATCTGGGCCGGGATCAACGGGTTCTTAGACAACCTTCCGGTCACCGAGGTCCGTGCGTACGAGAAGGAACTGCTGGCGCACGCGCACGCGACGCACGGCGACCTGATGCACACTCTGGCGACGGAGAAGGTCCTTTCGGACGAGCTCGAAAAGGCGATTCGGGGCATGGTCAAGGAGTTCACCGACGCCTTTCTCGCCGGCCGGAAGGCGAAAGGGTAGGGCGGGCCCGACGCATGGCGACCATCAAGCAGATCCGGCGGCGCATCCGGAGTGTCAAGAACACGCAGCAGATCACCAAGGCGATGGAAATGGTCGCCGCGGCCAAGCTGCGCCGTTCGCAGGACCGCGTGACCTCCGCGCGGCCCTACGCCGCCCGGATCGGTGCGATGCTGGAGAACCTGGCTGCTGCGGCGGGAGACGTGTCGCATCCGCTGTTCGAGGTGCGCCCGGTGCGCCGACGCGCGCTGGTGGTCATCGCCTCGGACAAGGGGCTGTGCGGTTCGTTCAACATGAACGTCATCCGTGCCGCTGAGCGGATCATGGAGGAAGGTGAGCGCTCCTCGTGGGACTTGGTTCCGGTGGGGCGGCGGGTGAACCAGTACTTCGGCAAGCGCGGCTGGGCCTTCGGATACACGTTGCCGGAACTCGGCGACCAGGTTGACGCCGCGCGGGCCCACGCCCTTGCCCAGGAACTGGTCGCGATGCAGTTGCGCGGACAGGTCGATCGGGTCGACATCCTGTTCACGAGGTTTGTTTCCACCATGTCCAGGCGGGTGGAGTCGGTGCCTCTGTTGCCGGTGGCGGCCGGACACATCGACGGCGGTGCGGTGAAGGAGTACATCTACGAGCCGTCGGCGGAGGCGATCTTCCGCACGCTCCTGCCGCGCTACGTGGAAAACCGGATCCTCCAGGTCATGGCGGAGTCGCTGGCCAGCGAGCACAGCGCGCGCATGGTGTCGATGGGGGCGGCGACGAATAACGCACGCGATGTGATCTCGAACCTGACCTTGGTGGCGAACAAGATCCGCCAGGCGGCGATCACGCGCGAGATCTCTGAGATCGTGGGCGGGGCCGACGGGCAGAAGCGGTCCTGACGCGGCAGACGGGCACGACCGGAAGGAGCCATTGCAAATGACCCAGGAACCGAACTACGGAACGATCCTCCAGGTGATCGGCCCGACGGTGGACGTGGAGTTCCGCTCCGACCGCCTGCCCGCGATCTTGAACGCCATCGAGATCAAGGACGCGGCGAGGAAGATCGACATCACGGTGGAAGCCGCCCTCCACATCGGGGACAACGTGGTCCGGTGCGTGGCGATGTCGACGACCGACGGCTTGGTCCGCGGAATGAAGGCACTCGACACCGGCGGCCCCATCTCGGTGCCGGTCGGCGAGCAGACTCTCGGCCGCGTCATCAACGTCCTCGGCCACCCCATCGACGAAAAAGGCCCGCTGCCGAATCCCGAGAAGCGCTACCCGATTCATCGTCCGGCGCCGAGCCTGATGGACCAGGACACGGAGACGTCCATCTTGGAGACCGGGATCAAGGTGGTCGACCTGCTGGCCCCGTACTGCAAGGGTGGCAAGATCGGCCTCTTCGGCGGCGCCGGCGTGGGCAAGACCGTCATTATCATGGAATTGATCCGCAACATTGCGACAGAGCACGGCGGGTTCTCGGTCTTCGCCGGCGTGGGCGAGCGCACGCGCGAGGGGAACGATCTCTGGTTGGAGATGAACGAGTCGGGCGTGGTCGCCAAGACCGCCCTCATTTACGGTCAGATGAACGAGCCCCCGGGAGCTCGCCTGCGCGTCGGCCTCACCGGAGTGACGGTGGCCGAGTATTTCCGCGACGAGGCGAACCAGGATGTGTTGCTGTTCATCGACAATATCTTCCGCTTCACCCAGGCGGGTTCGGAAGTATCGGCACTGCTGGGACGTATGCCGTCCGCCGTTGGGTACCAGCCGACCCTTTCCACCGAGATGGGCGCCTTGCAGGAGCGGATCTGCTCCACCAAGAAAGGCTCCATCACCTCGGTGCAGGCGATCTACGTGCCGGCCGACGACCTGACCGACCCGGCGCCCGCCACCGCGTTCAGCCACCTCGACGCTACCACGGTTTTGTCGCGGCAGATCTCGGAGTTGGGGATCTACCCGGCCGTCGATCCGCTCGACTCCACCTCCCGGATCCTCGACCCCCGCGTGGTGGGCGAGGAGCACTACCGGGTGGCCAGAGGCGTGCAGAAGGTGCTGCAACGGTACAAGGAACTGACCGACATCATCGCCATTCTCGGGATGGACGAGCTGTCGGACGAAGACAAGATCATTGTGGCCCGGGCGCGGCGCATGCAGAAGTTCCTATCACAGCCGTTCTTTGTGGCCGAGGCGTTCACCAACCGGCCGGGCCGCTTCGTCAAGCTGACCGATACCATTGAGGGCTTCCGTCAGATCCTCGACGGACAGCACGACGACGTGCAGGAGCAGGCGTTCCTGATGGCGGGCACCATCGAAGAGGTTCTGGAGAGCGCCGCGAAGATCAAGGCGGAACATGCCTGAGTCGTTCCAACTCACCGTCCTCACCCCGGTGCGGACGCTCCTCGACGAGCGGGTGGAGTCGGTGGTGGCTCCCGGCGCGGAAGGCTACCTCGGCGTGCTGGCCAACCACGCGCCACTCATCACGGCACTCATTCCGGGCAAGCTCGCTGTGCGCCTGGCGGGTGGGGAAACCCGCGCCTTTGCGCTCTCCGGCGGCTTTCTGGAGGTCTCGGCGAACCGGGCCGTGATCCTGGCGGATGCCATGGAGGAGCCCGGGCAGATTGATGTCGAGCGGGCGAAGCGGGCCGCCGAGCGGGCGCGCGAGCGCTTGCGCGACATCCATGGCAAGCTGGACGTGGAGCGGGCGGAGGCTGCGTTGGCGCGGGCGTTGAATCGGGTGAAGGTGATTAGCGAGCCGCGGGAGTGAGCCAAACGCGGAGTGCCCCCGGATCCCGGAACACCTCCCTCGCGTGCGTCTTCGGATCGACCCTCGGGTACCCGCGGGCGATGCTGGTTGGCTTCATAGCCTCCCTCCCGCCAGCAACCCGCGTACCGTGCGGGCGAGCGCCGCGTTGGTAGAGACGGCGCTGCCCCCCCGGTGCGTCGGCGCGCCGCACAGGTCGGTGAACACACCGCCCGCCTCCTCGATCACCGGACGCAAGGCGGCGCAGTCCCAGACCGCCATGCGCGGGTCGATCATCACTTCGGCGCGCCCGGTGGCCACCAGCGCGTGGCCGTAGCAGTCACCCCAGGTACGCACCAAGCAAGCCCGCGCGGAGAGCTCGTTCCAACCCGCGGGAACCATCCCGTACTCGGCGGATATCCGTTCGGGGCGGGCTGCTTCGGTGAGTAGGACCGCGGCATCCTCGAGTGTCGCCACGTCCGAGACCCGCACCAGACGGCCGTTCCAGCGGCAACCCAATCCTCGCGCGGCACAGACCGTCTCGTCGAGCGCGGGAAACCGGATCACACCGACCACGGCGTCCTCGCCGATCTCGAGCGCCACGAGGACGCCGAAGAGCGGCACGCCGCGCACGAACGATCGGGTGCCGTCGATCGGGTCGAGGATCCATCGGCGTTGCGCTTCCTCGCGGACCGTACCGTACTCCTCGCCGATGATGCCGTCGCCGGGGAACTGCCGCTCAATGTGGGTTCGCAGGATCCGTTCCGCCTCGCGGTCGGCGACGGTGACGGGAGACCGGTCGGCCTTCGTCTCGGCCCGCACGCCCGACTGAAAGTGGGCCAGTGTGGACTGCCCCGCCAGCCAGGCGATCTCCACCGCAAAGTCGAGCAGATCCCGCAGCTCTTCGGGGGACGGCGACGGGGCACTCATCGCGGATCTCCCTGTGTCGCGCCGAGTTCCGGCGGGCCTGGGCGCACGTCGTGCGCGCGTTTTCCCACCGCGGCGCGGGAAGGACCCGGGAGCCCGCCGGGTCCGGTGGCTTGGCGAACGATTTCACCGTACAACTCGGGGCGGCGGTCCGCGAGCAGGTCGTTGCGCGGCGTCACTCGCTTGTCGCGTGCCGCCGCCGGGTCAATCTCGGCGGTGAGAACGGCGTCGTCGTCGTCGGGGGCGCGGGCCAGCTCCTCGCCGCGGGGGGAGATGAGCAGCGACGCGCCGGTGAACGAGAGGTGGCGCTCGGTGCCGTAGCGGTTCGCCAAGACCACGAACATGCGGTTCATCATCGCGTGCAGCGGTACCGCGCGTTGCGCCAGGCCGGGCAGGACCAGGTTCGACGGATGGCAGACTAGGTCCGCGCCCTTCAGCGCCAGAACGCGCCAGGCTTCGGGGAATTGCCAATCGAAGCAGATGAGGACGCCGATGCGGCATGTCCAATCGCCGCGATCCGGGCCGAGGTCGCGCGCCGCGAGGTCGAAGACCGGCAGTCCGGTATCGCCGGGTTCGAAGATGTCCTTCTCGTCCCAGAAGAGGTGGGCCTTGCGGTAGAGGCCGCGCACGCCGTCGGGGCCGACGAGAACAGCAGTGTTGTACAGACACTCCCCGTCCCTTTCGCAGAGCCCCGCGATCAGAAACATCCGGTGGCGGCGAGCCAGCTCCACCAAGAGCCGGGCGAAGGGGCCATCGCGGGCCGATTCGGCGGCGGCCATCGCCTCCTCGCGCGAGGCGAAGGCGTAGCCCGAGGATGCCAGTTCGGGAAAGACGAGGAGATCGACGCCGGCGGCTTCGGCCGTGAGCTGGGCCACCCGCTCGTGGTTGGCTTCGAGATTCCCCAGCACGGGCCGGAACTGGGCGCAGGCGATCCGCATGCCTCCTCCGATCCTGTCGGATCCGATCTAGCGGACAACCGCCAACTTGCCGTCCAGTCGACCGACAAACACGGCGATCTCCGAGGATGAGCCGTCATCCGACGTCGTCTTGATCAATTCGTCAGAGCCATTGAACACATGCCAGATGTTCTTCGTCGGGCCGACTTTCACCGCACGCAGCTCGGCCGGTTTGATCTTGACCAGCTTGTTCTTGAGAAGATCATCGACCAAGTAGGACTTCAAGGCCGACCTGAAATCCTGTCCGCCATAGGCCTGCGTGTAATCCTCGATCTTGACCGCGGACTCCTGCAGGATCCCGTTGACGTCTTTCTTTTCGAACAGAGCATAGAGCTTTGTGGCATAGGCCAGAACGTCGATCTCGGTGGCGTCCCCGGCCTCACGCAGGTGTCCGCTGAAGTTGAGGGTTGAGCTGAATGTCTCGCCGGCGCTGACCTCGGCGCTCTTGGCAAAGTCGCCATTCTTGATCTCCAGCGAGAAGAGCTTTCCGCGATCGGTGGTCGAGGTCATCGTTCCGGGAGCGAGCTCGGAAACGCCGACGACGAGTTCGGCAGGTTCGGCCTGGTCGGCCTTCTTGAGGACGACCGTAAGCTCGTTCTCACCCGTCAGCCAGGGATTCAAAGAAGCAGAACCGTTCCCGGAACTCCCATCCAATGCGGTGACCACAAAGCCGTTGATCACGATCTCGCCGACCACGTTGTCCGCCTCCCACATCAGTTGGTACATCTTCGGCTTCTTCTCCGTCTCCACCGCACCCCCCGCGTCGTGAATCGACATGAACGACAGAATCGGCAGCAAGAGGAAAAACGACCGGAAGATCGACAAGGACCGACTTCTCTCTGCGAGCATTTGATCCCTCCGGAAATCGCCTCCGAGCGCCCCTCAGCCTATTCCGAACAACCGTGAGCGAGAGTCGCCGAACGTTGAAAAGAGGTCAAGGTCCTTTGCGGGTCATCCGGGCGCCGGTCGGAGCAGCCACCATGCACTGGCGCAGTTCCGGCGGCGCAGTCCGAGCCGCGACAACCGAGGTCGGCGCGGTTCCGGCCGGCGCAGCCCAAGGCGCCGCAACCGAGGTCGGCACAGCGTACGCCGGTGCAGCGTTGCCGCGGCTACACTCCCGGGTTAGACTCCCCCCTCGGATCCGGGGGAGCGGAACCGGCGGGCGGGTGCATGGTCAACACGCCCGGCGCGAGGAGCCTGAGGTCGCCCGGGCGTTCCCTCCGCGGGGGGCGCCCGGGATGATTGCGTATCATCATCATGGATTGGGTTCGCGAGAGCTTTCCGGAATCGGTCGTGTCCTGCCCGGGCCGGGCCTACCTGCGTCTCCGCCACCCCGTGGCCACGATCGGTGGTCGGGCCGCGACGGAAGCGTTGCCCGACGATCTCCTCTTCTTCGATCTCGAGACGCTGGGGCTGCGCGACCGGCCGCTCTTTCTGGTCGGGGTTCTTTATCTGGATCGGCGCGCCGGGAGGTGGGAGGTGCTGCAGTTCTTCGCCCGCAACTACGGCGAGGAGGAAGCGGTGATCCGCGGTTTTCTGCGCCTCGGCCATGCCCGCAGCCGCTGGGTGACCTACAATGGGTCGACGTTCGACCTGCCGTTCCTGCGCGAGCGTGCCGCTTTCCATCGCTTGCTCATGCCGGGTGCGCGGGAGCACATCGACCTCCTGCGGGTGGCGCGCCGCCTCTACAAGGGGGTGCTGCCCGATTGCCGCCTGCGCACCGTCGAGTCGTGGGTCTTGGGGCATCACCGGCGAGACGACATCCCCGGATCACTCATCCCGAGAGCCTACCACGATTTCGTACGCACGGGCGATGCCGCTGACATGTGCCGTGTGCTGCGGCACAACCACCGGGACCTGATCAGCCTTGCCGCGCTGTATGCGCATGTTGAGGTGGGGGAGGATGAACGGTGAGTGCTCCGTCTACACAGTCGTCGGCCCTGTATAAGCTCCTTGACGGGCTGGCGCGCCGCCACCGCCAGGTCGTCTGGGTGCAGAGCCTGCCGGCGCGGGCGGCGCAGTTTGCGGAACCGGCCGCCCCGCTTTCGGCGGCGGTGGCATCGGCGCTGTCCGGATTCGGCGTGGAGCGGTTGTACACCCACCAGGCTCTGGCCCTCGACCGCGCGCGGGCCGGTGAGCACACGGTGGTCGTCACGGGGACCGCCTCGGGAAAGACGCTTTGCTACAACCTGCCGGTGCTGGAAACACTCCGCACGGATCCCGTTGCGCGGGCGCTCTATCTTTTTCCGACCAAGGCGCTGGCGCAGGACCAGTTGAAGGGACTGAAACGGTTCTTGGGCGAGGAGGGGGACGAGGCGGCGGATGGCTCGGACGAAGCGCGGGAAAGCGCCGAGGATAGAGGTCGCCTGCGCCCGGCGCGCAGGCCCGGCACGACGGCTCGCGAGCGAGCGGGCGCAGGTGCGGGGGATGGCGCGGGCAGCCTCTTCTTCCGCGCCGGGACCTACGATGGCGACACCCCGCCGAACTTGCGGCGGCGGCTCCGTGATGAGGCCAATATCCTCCTGACCAACCCGGACATGCTCCACTCCGGGATTCTGCCGCATCACGCGCGCTGGGCGGAGTTCTTTGCGCGGTTGCAGTACGTGGTGATCGACGAGATCCATGTCTACCGCGGGATCTTCGGCTCGCATGTCGCCAACGTCCTGCACCGGCTGCGCAGGATTTGCCGGCACCACGGCTCCGATCCAGTTTTCCTTTGCGCTTCGGCCACCATTGCCAACCCGCGTGAGCTGGCGGAGCGGCTGACCGGGCTGCCTTTCGCCGTGGTCGATGAGGATGGCGCGCCGCGAGGGACGAAGCACTTCTTCTTCTGGAATCCGCCCCGGTTGGGGCCGGCGGGCATGGAGAGGCGCAGTGCCAACGCCGAAGCGCGCGAGATTCTCGTGAAGCTCGTGCGGGACGGTTACCAGGCGATCGTCTTTGTGAAGACGCGGGCCATGACCGAGGTGCTGCTCCGTGATACCCGCGCGGAGCTGCGCGACGACGGCGGAGGCCTGGCGAAGAAGGTGCGCTCCTACCGTGCGGGCTACCTTCCGGAGGAGCGGCGCAAGATCGAGGCGGCGCTGTTCAACAATGAGTTGCTGGGGGTGATTTCCACCAATGCCCTGGAACTCGGCATCGACGTCGGCTCGCTCGACGCCGCGGTCATCGTGGGCTATCCCGGTACGATCGCCTCTACCTGGCAGCAGGCGGGGCGGGCCGGGCGCCGCGAGAGCGAGTCGGCGGCGGTGCTGATCGGCCACAACGCCCCGATCGACCAATACCTGATGACGAATCCGGAGTACTTCTTCGAGCGTTCTCCGGAGCACGCCGTTCTCGATCGGGGGAACCCGCACATCCTGCTCAGCCACCTGCGCTGCGCGGCCTTCGAGATCCCGCTCTCGCGCAAGGAGGAGCCTGAGTTCGGGGGCCTCACCCCCGGAATTCTCGACCTCCTTGAGGAGCACAAGCACCTGCGCGAGATCCGCGGGCGCTGGTACTACAGCCGCGAGGACTACCCGGCGGCCACCGTCTCGTTGCGCAACGCTTCGCAGAATGCCTACACGATTCTTGACGCATCAGCCTCGCGCGACGGCGGCGAAGAGCAGGGAAAGAACCGCGTCCTCGGCACCGTGGACGAGGGTTCCGCGTTCTGGCAGGTCCACCCGCAGGCCGTCTACATGCACGATGGGGAGACCTACTTCGTCGACAAGCTCGATCTTGGCGAGCGGACAGCCTATGTCCACAAGGCCGACCTCGACTATTACACGCAGGCGGTCTCTGATACGCGCGTCGACGCGGCGGAGGCCGACATGGAGAAGACCTGGCGGCGCGCCGAGCTCTGCTTCGGGCCGTGCTCCGTGCTGGACAAGCTGACCATGTTCAAGAAGATTCGCTTCGGCGGGCGCGATTCGCTGGGGTTCGGGCAGGTGAGCCTGCCGCACACCACACTGCGGACCACCGGTCTCTGGTTGCGGCCGCACGTGGAGGCGTTGGAGAAAGTGGTGAGCTGGGGCCGCGTCCCGGCCGACGGGCTGCAGGGGATTGCTAATGTCCTCTTCTACACTGTTTCGCTCCACGCCATGTGCGATCCGCTCGACATCGGCACGGTCGTCGACATGCGCGCGGTGACCGGGCCGGTGCTCTACCTCTATGACAAGTATCCGGGTGGTCTCGGCTATGCCCAGCGCGCGTGGCACCTGATCGAAGAGGTGATGCGCGATGCCTTGGCCCTGATCCGCCGCTGTGAGTGCGACGACGGCTGTCCGTCGTGTGTCGGATCGCCGCTCCTCCCGCAGTATCAGCAGGATCCGGACGCGGAGATGAAGGGGCGGATTCCCGACAAGGACGCCGCACTCATCCTGCTGCATGCGCTGCTGGAGGAGCCGGACTACGAGCCGAAGATGCCGCTGACGGGGACCGCGCTGGCGCGGGCGAGCCGGATCCTGGCGGCGGGGAGCGGGCCGGGCTCGGTGGATGGAGCGGGCGGGGAGGGCGTCGAGGGCGGCGGCGGCCGCCGCCGCGGCGCCGGGGGTGCCGGTGCTGCGGCCAAGCGGACACGGCGCGCGACGCGGGGTGGAGCGGGTCCGGAAGAGGTCAGTGGTGACGATGGCCCGGATCGAGAGGAAGGTCCCGATCGCGGGGCCAAGCGCAAGCCGCTGCCGCCCCGGGTGCGTGTCAAGCTTCCGGACGACCTGCGGCTCAAGCTCGAGGAACAGCTCCGGCGTATCGAGGAGTCGCCACCCTCTGGGGGGGGGCGCCGGGCGGTGCGGGGACCGGGGGAGAAGGCCGGCGAATAGGCCGGTTCCGTCGGTCCCCACTCATCCACCCATCGATGCCCTACCCCCGGCTCTTCGAGACGCGGGCTAGCTGGGCTAGGGATCCAGTCCGATGATCGCCTCTCCCTGTCCTTCCACCCACACGCCGCGGCTCATCCGCGGCGTGTTGAATGCCCACCCCACGCGGCCTCGGCGATCCAGCAGGATGACCCCGCCGAGTCCCCCGACCCGGCGTTGGAACCAGAGGATCGCCGCGCGTGCTGCCAGAGAAGGGTGGAGTGGAGGGCCAAAGTCCCGCCCCTCCGCGTTTCGATCGAGGTTTGCCCGCAACCGGCGTACCGCGTCGGAAGCGAGTCCGGCCCGCAAGATCGATTCTCCCCAGCCGGTGGCGGAACAGGCGCCTGCCTCGTCATCCGCGAAGGTTCCGGCCCCGATCACCGGCGAGTCGCCGATGCGTCCGGGCCACTTGCCGGGCGCGCCTCCCGTGGAGGTGGCCGCGGCAAGGCGCCCTTGGCGATCGCGGGCCACCGCGCCCACCGTGCCGCCTGGCGCCGGGCCTGTGGGGTGGGCGACATCCCGGGGGAGCTGTGTGCTTCCGCCGAGCTCTGCATGGGACGTCGCGTCGGCGATGCCTTCCCCAGTCGACGCCTGCCGTCCATCCGTCTCGCGGCCTGCGGTGCCGCCGTCGATCTCCCGCCCCGCCGGAGCGCCCCCGCCCCCGCCGTAGCACAACCTCGGGAGGAACCCGGGCTCCTCGCGCGCCTCGGGATGGTCGAATGGATCGGGGATGCGGAAGCGGTCGTCGCCGAGAATCGCGGCGAGCCGGCGCCGCTCACGTTCCAGCACGAACGAGGCGGGATCGGCCATTGGCAGACCCAGGAGCCGGGCCGCCTCGTGTGCTCCCTCTCCGGAAAGGAAGACATGGCGTCCGCGTTCGAGGAGGGCGCGGGCCAGCCGCACCGGGCTTTGGACCTCCCGCACGCAGGCCGCGGCTCCGGCACGAAGGCCGGTGCCATCCATGATCGAGGCGTCCATTTCCACTTGACCCGCCGTGTTCAGCACCGAGCCGATGCCGGCATCGAAGGTGGGGTCTTCCTCGAGCAGGACGATCGCTTCGGTCACCGCGTCGAGGGCGGAACCGCCCGTTTCCAGGACGCGACGGCCGAGCGTGAGCGCGGCGCGCATGCCGCCGTTGTGGGCCTCGGCCTCGTCATCGGGGATCTGCCAGGCGCCGCCGTGGACGGCAAAGGCCAGGGGGCCGCGGGGTGGGCGAGTCTCGTCTTGGTCGTTGTCGGGCGTGTTGGACGGGTGGTTTCCCATGCTGCTGATCTCCTGCCGTGGGGGCGGTGGGCGTTGCGGCTCCTGTCTTCCGCGGACCCCTTCTCGAATCGTCCGAGAGTCAGACCAATGCCGCCAGAAATCGGTGGGCAGGGAGGCAGCGGATCCCGGCTTGCGCGAAGTCGCGTTCTCCTTCCAGAACGACCTGGTAGACCTGGTCGAGGACAACCAGGGCGTTGCCACCCGGCCAACGAGCCGCCCGGATTTCCTTGCGATCGCCCCGATTGTCCCAGTTCAGGTAGACCCCCGCCTCGGACCCGGCCAGGATTCTCCGCGCCAATACCGTTTTGCCCACCTGGCGCGGGCCGGCGAGGAAGACCATCTTCGACGCCAAGTCTTCCCGGATGGTGGGTTCCAGATAGCGCGGTTGCTCCATGGGCGGACTTTGCCTGCAAGCAAAAAGAGGCGCAACTATTCTTGCGGGGGCGGGAGAGAGGTCAGGGGCGCGCAACCCGGGCGTCTGGGATGACACTCGATCATGCGACTCCTTGGGGGGTGCGGAAGGTCCGCGATTTGGCTGTCGACTCGCGTCTCAAGTGGGCGAGGCGCGGAAGTGGGCGAGGCGCGGTTGCCCGAACCAGGCCGCCCGCTCTATGATACCCCGATGCCGGTTTCCGGCGATCCCGCGGCCGAGCTTGTGCCGCGGGGCGAGAGGATCGAGGAGGGGAGTTGCCGCCCGTGACCGGACGGATCGCACACACACCGCGGGGGGATCGTGGAGTCTGAAGGGACCTTCGACGTCATCGTCTTCGGGCCGCATCCCGACGACGTGGAAATGGGGATCGCCGGTACCGTGATCCTGCTGGCGGAGGCGGGGAAGCGCGTGCTCAATGTCTCGCTGACCCGGGGCGAGGCCGGCACCTTCGGTACGCCGGAGATGCGCTCCGCCGAGTTCGCCGAGGCGAACCGAGTCATGGGGTCCGAGGGGCTGATGCTCGATTTTCCCGACACCGGCGTCGTCAATGATCCCGCGGGGAGGCTCAAGATCGCCCGGATCGTACGGAAGCACCGGCCGACCGTGGTCTTCGCCCCCTACCACACGAACCGATTCGGCCACCTCGACGGCACGGCCAATGTGGACCACCCGGCCACCGGTTCGGTGGTGCGCGATGGCTTGAAGATGGCGCGCTTTCGCTCGCAACTGCCGGAACTACCGCCACACGAGGTGCCGTTCTTGTACTACTACATGGTTCCGAAGGACGTGCTGCCGACGATGATCGTCGACGTCTCGCCGGTGATTGACCGGGCACGCGCGGCCATCCGGGCCTATGCGACGCAGATGGCGATCCACAAGCGCGAGAACGCTGTCTTCGAGCTGCTCGACACGATTCGACGCTACCACGGGATCCGGATCGGGAAGGCGTTCGGTGAAGCGTTCTACAGCGATGAGTCACTCGCCTTCGGGGTGCGGGAGTTCTTCGGACCCCGGTCCTGAGCTGTCTGCGTCGACGTCCGCATCCGGGCCCCCCGCATGGATCTCTCTCGCCCGCCCGAGCAGCGCCTCCCGCTCGTTGCGCTCGGGGTCGTCCAAGACCTCTTCCAGAAGCGCGCGCAGAATCCGTCCGAGTTCCGGCCCGGGCATGATCAGAAGCTCGCGCATCAGATCGTGCCCGTCGATGGCGAGGTCGCGCACGGTGAGGGCACTGCGTCGTTCCACCTCGAAGGCGATGCGGCGGCGCAGCTCGTCCAGCTCGGGGGTCGCTCCGCGTCGCGTGCCGTTGCCCGCCGAATCCGCGGCGCGCAGGGCGAAGAGATCATCGAGATGCTCCTCGCCGACATCACGCAGGAAGCGGCGTACCGCGGCGTCGGTCCATTCCGGACGGTAGTGGAACATGTGCTGCTGGACGAGGTGGCCGACCCGCTCACGATCCTCGTTGGGATAGCGCAGGCGGCGAAACGCGGAATCGACCAGCCGCCGTCCCGCCGACTGATGCGCGTAGAAGGTGGTCACGCCGTGTTTCTCGCCTCGCGTGCGAGGCTTCCCCGTATCATGAAAGAGGGCGGCCAGGCGCACCAGACGCCGCTCGGGAGGGGCCGCGTCGACGGCGGCCAGTGTGTGGTGAAAGACATCGAAGGCGTGGTGTTTGTTCTGGGTGACGCCGTAGCAGGCGGCCAGCTCGGGAAGCACGCGTCGCAGGAGTCCCGTCTCGTGGAGCACGGCCAGTGCCGCGGACGGACGCGGAGCCTGAAGTAGACGATCCAATTCCTCACGCACCCGCTCGGGGGAGATCCGCTCGATCCGCGGCGCGCAGATCAGTAGCGCACGATAGGTCGCGGGCTCGATGTGGAAGTCGAGCTGGGCGGCGAAGCGGACGGCGCGCAGCAGGCGCAAACCGTCCTCGGTGAACCGCGCCACCGGCTCGCCCACGGCGCGAATGAGGCGGGCGTCGAGGTCGGCCCGTCCGTCGGCGGGGTCTTCCAACCGGCCGTCCACCGGGTCCCAGGCGAGAGCGTTGACGGTGAAGTCGCGCCGAACGAGATCCTCATCGAGACTGCCGGTGAAACTCACGTCGTCGGGACGCCGGGCGTCGGTGTAGAGGCCGTCGCGGCGAAATGTGGTCACCTCGCAGTCGGCGCCCCGGTACAGCACGCGCACGGTGCCGAAACGGATGCCGATCTCCACGGTGCGCCGGAAGAGCGAAGCGACAACCTCCGGGACCAAGTCGGTGGCGAGATCCCAGTCGTTGATGGGTCGTCCCAGCAGAAGATCGCGGATGGCTCCGCCGACGACCCATGCCTGGCCGCCGGCGCTTCGCAGCTCCGTGGCGATGGCGAGGACTCCCGGGGGAATCTCAGTGCGGCTTGGCGTGATCATGATCTTGTGTATGGTCGCTCTTCTGTGGTGGTGTACGCCACCACGTGGCCGCGGCCTCCACGGCGGGGCCCACGGAGCTTCGCTTCATGGACCGTCCGGGCGCGGAACCTTTCTCTGCATGGCGATCTCAACCGTCTGCTCACTCGCCGCGCAGATCGTGTACTCCGCGGGCGGGATTTGAATCACCTTGCGCAGTTCGAACTCATCTCGAAATACCTGCAAGATCTCCGGTGGAAAGACCGCCGGAAACACGACCAGCCAGTCGCATCGCCGGGCGGCATCCTGTGTGGTCAGTCTTCCAAAGGCGATCTCGGAGTTGTTGAGACCTATCAGGTCGATTGTTTCTCTCTCTCCGAAATACCGGATGGCCCCGGCGTCGTTCACACCGACCACGGCGTCGGACGGAGTGTTCTCGTGAATCCACGTACCCATCTGGACGTTGATGATGGCGATCGCACGGGAGTCCGTCGCCATGTGCGAGCGCCGGTCCGACATAGTCCGCCGGAACTGCGGCGCCGACATCGTCACGAACACCAGGGCCAGCGTACCGGCCGCGATCCGTAGAACGAGTTCCCGGCGTTGTCGTCTCGCCGCCTTCGTCGCGCCGGTTCTGTTCTCTGCCATCCCGGCACGGAGTCCCTTCGCTCCGACCACGGCAATCCAGACCAAGAGCGAGAAACCGACGCAGAAGGGAACGCTCAGCACCAGGGCTCCCGGATCCAACCATCGGGTCCAGTAGAAGCCTTCCAGTACGACGGTTCGGGTGCCGCAGACGCCCAACAGGTAGACCAGTGCAGCCAGCGGAAGCATTGCCATGCATTGCCACGCGGCTCGAGTCCTCCACCGAAGGCAGAAGCTCAAGAAGACAAGCATCCCCAAGGGGTACATCAAGAGCGAAGGCAGTCCCTGCTGAGTCAGGCCTCTCCACGCGACGGCCAGTTCCGCCGCGCCGAGCTCGAAGGGTTTGGCTTTCAAGTAGAATGTGCTGGGCAGAAGACGGTGATTGATCAACATGCACGCCGCTGACCAAAGCGACTGCGGGATGAGTGGCAGTGCCAAAATGCCGAGCTTCATCCATAGGGGCCTTGGTACCCGCACGACGGCCGGGACCGCCAGCAGTGCGAGCGGTAGCAACAGGAGGGCTTCGGGACGCGCGAGGGGAGCCAACCCCAGCAGCAACAGGAACGACACGTATCGCTGTCGAACGAGGGCCACGCAGGCCCAGATCCAGATCGCGACTAAGAGCGTCGTCTCCATGCCCGACAAGGCGGAGAACAGCAAGCGTGCGTCAAGAGCCATCAGAGAGCCCGCGAGACAGGCAACGAAGCCGGACTTGGTGAGTTGTTTACTCAAGAGGACCACACCGGACACGACCGCGGCTCCGAAGAGCCACCCGACCAGTTTGACAAGGACGACCATGTTCCGTGTTCCCAGGAACTCCAGCCAGTGGGCTGGCGCGCTGGCGACGATCCACAGCGGGCTCGTGGAGCCCGTTTCCTGCTGGCCCGGGTTGTAGGCGAATCCGTGGCCCATGGCGAGGGAACGCGCGTACACGCGGTGAATCCATGCGTCATCAAGGGGAAAGTCAAAGAGACTGTATCGGTCTTGAATGAACCAAGCGCTCGCCGCGAGATAGACCAACAGTGGAAGCAGCCATTCGGGCCGCAAGCACCTTCGGACATAGCCGACCCAGCGGGAGCCCATGGTCTGCCCCAAGACCACGACCTCCTGGAGCGGTCCGGAAGGACCCGAGAGTTGCCGCCGCTGTGTTGCATGGAATGTCGGCATAGCTACAAAGCCATCCTTGATCCGATCAGTGTCCCCGGGCCCCTGCCCGAGTCCGTCGTCGAGCCGCCTGTGGCGATGCTACCGTTCGCGCCCGGGTGCGTCCAGTCGTTCCCGCCTGAAGTCACTCGGCGCGCGGTCGCGCCGGAGCGGCGTCTTGGTGGCGCGTCGGTTGCCGCGCCATCCGAGCTCAATCGACGCCCGCCCGGTCGGGTCGATGGCCTGCATTGTCGTCTATATGCCTTCATCTCCGGTGCCTTTTCCTCGGGTTCCATCGACCCTGTCCGGTGTGCGATACTGGACTGTCATCTCACGCCACGCTGCCATCGCTTGGAGGTCCCCCATGAGCCTGATCGAATTCACCGAGAACCACGAAGACCTGTCCACTGACACCGGTTTCCAATTCGATTTCAAGTGCGATCGATGCGGAAACGGCTACAAGTCTTCGTTCAAGCCGTCGGCGACCGGGATGGCCGGCGGACTACTGCGTGCGGCGGGGAACATTTTCGGAGGAATGCTGGGAAGCGCCGGCCGGGCCGCCTACGACGTCCAGCGGGCCATCGGCGGACCCGCCCACGACGCGGCTCTCCGCGAGGCGGTGCAGGAAGCCAAGAAGGTTTTCAAGCAGTGCAAACGCTGCGGCAAGTGGATCTGCCCGGAGGTCTGCTGGAATCCCAAGCACGCGCAGTGCAAGAACTGCGCACCCGACCTGGAGCAGGAGATGTCCGCAGCGCAGGCCGGCGCCGCCGTGGAGCAGATGCAGGAGAAAGTGCGGGCCACGGAATACACGAAAGACCTCAATGTCAGCCGCGTCGCCCGGATGGAGTGCCCCCAGTGCGGCGCGGAGACACACGGCGCCAAGTTCTGCCCGCAGTGCGGCGGGCCCGTGGCTCCCAAGGTCGAGTGTTCCAAGTGCGGAACGCAGTCTGATGTGGGGGTGAAGTTCTGCCCAGAATGCGGAACACCGCTGGGATCCCCCACAAAGTGCGCCAAGTGCGGCGCGGATCACGAGCCCGGAGTGAAGTTCTGCCCCTCGTGCGGCCAGAAACTATGAGGCAGGCAACTGCGCGGCAGGCGACCGCGAGGCCGGCAACCGCGAGGCCGGAAAGTGTGCGGCCACCTCGCACGGCGCTGCCTCGATCGGTAGGCAGGGGGGAGCGATGAACCCCACGGATGCGCCGCGCGACTTCCGCGCCCGGGTGAGCGTGAACGGTCAGTCTGCGCCGACGCCCGGCCCCGTCCGCGTGGATGCCGCGGGCGTCGAGTGCGACGCGGGTCAGGCGGGGCCTCTCCGGGTGGACTTCGGCGAGGTGGCCTCACTCACGCGCGGGGACTTGGCGGTCGAGCTCAACCTCTTCGATGGCACGAACATCAGGTTCGACAGGGGAGGATCGCTCGATGATCTCTGGGATCTGGTCCGGGCGCGCTTCCGGGCCCGCGTCTCGAGTTCTCTGCGCTTCGCCCCCACCGACGCGCGCCACACCTTCGATGGCCGGCTCGAGTTGGACGCCGCCGATGGCTTTGCGCCCCTTTCGGCGCAGATCTCGATCACCCGTCTCGGACTGAACTACATCTCCGATTCCGGCCCCTGTGCGCAGATTCCGTTCGGCGCACTGGGCGATGCTTCGTTCGACGCTGCCGGCTACGAGGTGACGATTCCGGTCGAGCCCGGCCCGGCCGCCCGGCAGGGAGCGCGTCTCAAGCTGTCGAAACTGGCGCGGCGCACGGAGGAATTCGTGGAGTTCTACCGGCACGCTCACAGCAGAAGTCGGATGGATACCGCCCGCTGCCTTGAGGGACTAACGCCGGTGCTTGGGGCTGGGCCGAGGATGGCCCTCGCCGGAGAGCTACTGGTGGGGCGGATGGTCAGCCGGGATCGTTGCGATGCGCTGGCGCCGGGCGGCTGGCAGTGGATCTGGGATGCAGCCGCGGGAACCGAGCGGACTCCATACCGTGAAGCGCTGCAGGGCCTGGCCGGCAGTGCGGCCCGGCTCTGGCTCGGCCTGCGGCCCTACGGCGGCGTGCCGCGCGACTCGGCGAATGGGGCTGACTCCGCCGTACCTGAGGACTCGGGTCCCGCCGCGTCCGTGCCCGACGATGCCGCCGGCGCAGACGCGGTGGCCGCGGATTCCGGCGTGGAAGACTCGAACTTTCCCGTCGTCTACGCCGCGGCACTCCTCCAGGGAGTCTCGCCCGCCACCGATCGGTTGGTCCTTGAGGTGCTCTCGGAAGCGGACCACGCCACGTACGTCTATCGCATTACGCCGGCGCCCGCGGAACTCAGCCGGGATGATGCGGGAGCGTGGCTCGCGGCCACCGCGTCGTACACGCTCCTGGCGCTGGATTTCAAGAAGGAGCCGCTCTACCTGCCTGAACCGGAGCTCCTAAGCACCCGCGAAGGGCTCTACCGGGCCGCGCTCCGCCGCCTGCCCGGTCTGCGGGAGATGCGTTCAAGGCTCGTCGGGCGGGCGATCCACTCCTCGCCCGATGCGTGGATGGTCCGGATCGAGACGCTGAAGTAAGCGTTATCGCGAGAGAGCCGACGGGACGTTGAGGCCGGCGTTATCGCAAGAGCAGCAACCTGTGCGTGTCGACCCGTCCGCCGCTCTGCATCCGCAGGGAATAGGCGCCGCTGGAAGCGCGACTGCCCTGGCTGTCGGTTCCATCCCAACGAACCTCGAACTCGCCGGCGCTGCGTTGTTCGCTCAGCAACGAGCGGACGAGCCTTCCATCAGCCGAGAAGAGGTCGATGCGGACCGGGCCGGGTTTGGCGATCGTGAACGAAACGCGGGTCGTCGGACTGCACGGATTCGGAGAGATCCGCGTGATTGCCGTCTGCAGCGGGCCGACTGCCGAGGAGACGCCTGACACGCCCTGTCCGACCTCCGTGCTGAAGTTGCTCAGGTTGCCGTGCGTGTCGGAAAGCTGCACGACGTAATAGTGCGTCGTCGTGTCGTACTCGAGGTAGCTCGTGTCGGCGCTGCACTGCAGCGGTGTTGTCGGCGTAAAGCCTGTCACATCACCGCGGTACAGGCATGCGGTGTTGAAATCCGCAATCGCCGGGGCGGTCCAGGAGATCAGCCAGGGGGTGTCGCTCGAGTCGAACGTGACCACCGGTGTCGGCGGTGCCAGGTTATCGACCGAGTAGGCGCTGACCACCGTGGAGAGACGGGCGAAGCCGCTGGTTTCGATCGCGGCGACGCGATACTGCCTCCATGGCTGCGGAATCGCCGGTGACGCGATGTCGTTGGTGGCGATCACGAGCGAGTAGGTAGCGGAATAGTTGGCCGACTGAACCGCGACATCGACCCACGAGCTCTCGAACCGTTGGATGACATACCGGTCGATCGGTGCGATCGAGCCGGCGACGTCGAGGGAGTTGCGCTGCCAATCGACCTGCAACTGACCGCCCTGGTCTGCCGGTACGTCCGAGATCGACGCGATCGTCGGTCCTGTGCTGGCGACGAAGATGGCGTTTACCCACTCCGGATGGTCGACAAAGGGGTTGCGGTTGCCCTGGTAACTGTAGACCACGTCGTCGCGTGTCATCTCGCGAGCGTCCGGCGGATCCTCGGCATTCCACTGCAGCAGGATCGACAGCAGTCCCATGTAGGCCACCGAGGTGTTGACGGTATTGGCCACGATCAAAGAAGCGTTGTCCGTGAGAATCAGGTTCGGTTCCGCGGCGCCGGTGATGCCGTGCGTGCCGCCTTCGTACCGGACGTCCATGTAGAACATCGCCCGCGCCACGTCGCCCTTGCGGCCGACCCATGTCTGCCAGTAGCCGCCGGCGTACCAGTTGGAATTGCCCGGATACACACCCGTCCCGCCGCCCTGCCCGTTGTTGACGTCGGTAGGCCGTTCCGTCCTCCCCACGCCGGCGATGCCGAACGGCTGGTTACCTCGGTCGCTGTTGTAACCGACATTACAGAGAAAGAGATGATGGCAGTCCGTGTACGGATAGTTGGTGGAGCCGTCGACCGGAAAGCCATAGCTGTTGGGCCAACTGTGCTCGCGATTGTACGCGCCTTCGCCGCCGCTGATCTTCAGATAGGTGGCATTCTTGTAGAGATCCAGGATGTTGGCCGAGTTCCCCGGATCCTGATCAGCCAGGTTGAGGACGTTCCAGGTGTCCGTGCTCGAGGCCGTGTAGGGGAAGCGGGTGTGGTCGTCGATCACGGCGTGCAGGGTCGAGCGCAGCAGCGCCGCGGTGGTGGTGTTCACCGAGTCATAGTATCCCGCTGGGGCGGCGGCCGAAGTCGTGCCTGGCGGGAGTGCGACGGCGACCAGAAACGCGGCCAGGATGATGCCCAAAGCAGCGGTTACGGAAGAAGTTACGCTGTCGCACCGGAGCCTGAGCCTGGACATGTTGTAGTCCCCTATCCTTGATGAGAAGCCCGCTTGCAATGATGGTTGGGTTTCAGACACAGCTAAAGCATAACAGAAATCGTGGAGGGGGCTCATTGGAAAATGTGATCGTCTGGTCGAGGTTCCTCGCCTCGCCTGAGGCCATCCGTTTCGCCAGAGGCTCATTCGGCCGCCACGCATCAGGATCTGCCGGGGCTCGTGGCCGCCGGTCTCTTCCGGGAGGATCTGTTCTTCCGGCTGAGGGTCATCCCGCTGGAGATCCCGCCTCTGCGCGAACGGGCCGGTGATGTGCGCTTCCTCGGCGGGCACTTTCCGGCGGCGTACGCGGTGCGTGACGGGATTGTGGCGCCGCGCCTGTCAAAAGCGAGCTGGCGACTCCTCGATGTCTATCCCTGGCCGGGGAACGTCCGCGAGCTGCAAAACGTCATCGAGCAGATGGTGCTCATTTGCCCCGGCGCATTTCGTGCGCAGAGCAGCGCCGAAGTGTCGGGATGGGGTGATTCGGCGCCGAGAGTGCGAGGGTTGACTCCACCGCGGGCCCCGAGGAGAGGTCCTCGGGGCCCGCGCGGCGACTGTCGTTCGCGCGTTGCGGTGGAACCGCTCGTTAGCTGCCTGCGGCGGCCTGGGCCAGCGACAGCGCCGGCGCCACGGATTCGGCCTGGGAGGCCGTCGTCGTTGCCGTCGTTGCCTTCTCTGCCGTACCCGTCGCCGGCGTTCCGGTCGCCGAGGCCGGCTCTCCCTCTGCCGGCGCCGTCGAGCGCGGCCGGCGGTTGACCCTGCGGAAGTAGGACCGCACGCGGTCGCGCTCGTTCGGCAAGTGAGCGCCGACATTCGAACGTGAATCGTTGGTTGGGTGTGGACTTGCCGCGGCCGCTGCGCATCCGGGGGAGCGCATGGCAAGGAGCGGGCCAAACGTGGAGACAGAATGTTCGTGAAAGACAGAAACCCGGTTGGCGGCGGTAACTCGTCGTGCCACATGCGGAAAGCACTCGATGGCGTCGTCCGGCACGCGATCCGGGCGGCGGGGAACGCGGATTCGGCGGCGTGAAAGGTGTGCCTGTGCGGCACAGTGTGCCGAAAAGTGTGCCTGAGCGGCACACCTCCGCATGGATGTTCGGTGTTCCGAGGGCGCAGAGACGGCCTTCGCCCGGCGGCGACGGGTCCGAACGGGAGGAAAGCCGGTTTCGTCCGCAATCCGGCCTGGGAGATAGGACAGAACGTGAAAGTCAAACGGTCGGAGGGCAGGTCGACGTTCTTCACTGACGAAAGGAATCGGGCGGACGGGCGGACGACGTTTTGTACTCACGTCCGAACTTGTCCGGAGGGCCGTACGCAATTCGGTACTCACGTCTGAACTGTTCCGGAGGGCCGTACGCGGTTGTGTACCGGCGTCCGAACTTGCCCGGAGGGCCGTACGCGGTTGTGTACCGGCGTCCGAACTTGTCCGGAGGGCCGTACGCGGTTGTGTACCGGCGTCCGAACTTGTC
>CAIMUX010000101.1 GCA_903844735.1 Candidatus Eiseniibacteriota bacterium | reverse complement strand
GGCCCATTATCCCAAGAACGCCATTATCGGGAGTCGCATCGCCTGAGGCCCGTCATGGTGTGATCTGACTCGAGAGTGCTCTTGATAACGGAGGCCTTTACAGCGATGCCAGGAACGCAAGCGTGCTTGCAGTTGGTCGCCAGGGTCGGTGGGGCCCTTTCGCGATCCCGGCGCGATTCCAAAACGCCTCCAGAACCTGTCGCTTCATCTCCATGTTGCTGCTGAGATAGCGACCGGTGGTGGCGACGCTGACGTGACCAAGGTAGTCCCGGATGACCGTCAGATCGACGCCGGCTTGTAGAAGCGCAACCGCGCAGCTGTGGCGAAGTGCGTGCGGAGTAATGCGACGTCGACGAAGACCAGGAACGGTCCGCTCGGCGCGTCGGACGTACTTCGTGATGAGATAGGCAACACCGTCGCGCGTTAGGGGAGCGCCATGGGCGTTGCGGAAGACCTCGGCGGCCGTGGCGATGTCTGGACGGTCCCGCTCGATCAGGGTGCGGAGAGCGTGTGCCGTCTCAGGCCACAACGGGCACGATCGATCCTTCCCTCCTTTTCCATGAAGTCGAACCTGCCGCGGGCGCCCCAGGCACAGGTCTTCGCGCCTGAGGGCCAAGGCCTCACCGACACGGGCACCCGTGTTGTAGAGGAAGAGGAGCAAGGCGAGGTCGCGTGCACCGCCGGAGGTCGCCGGATCCGGCTGGGCGATCAGCGCACGAACCTCCTCTGGCTCCAAATAGGTCGGAGGGCGGATCTGCGCACGCTTGGCTGGAATCGTAAGGATCCGGCGGTACTGCTCGGCCCTGGTCAAGTCCTGGCGCAGGAGATGCGCTACGAAGCTATGGATCGCGGCGAGCCTGCAGTTGCGTGTGGCCGGACCGTTTCCGCGTGCCGCTTCGATGTGATCCAGGAAGGCCAAGACCACCTCGGATCGCATGTCGTCCAGGTCCAGTTCGGCGATGGGCCGACGCAGGTGCTGGGCGGCGAACAGGAAGAAGAGTCGAAGCGCATCGCGGTAGGCCCGCACGGTGTGCTCGCTGGCGCCGCGGACGGCGCGCAGATGACTTTGGAAGAAGGACTGCACCAGCGCGAGCAGCGAGGGAGTGGTCTTGGACACTACCGTGATCCCCCGACCGCCAGATAGCGACGGCGGAACCTGCCCCCGGCCAACGCGAGCAACTCGGGAGTGGCGGTCAAGTAGGTCTCCGTTCCGAGGAGATCATCGTGGCCCATATAGGCCGACAGCCAAGGAATCCTGGCGTGCAGGTCGACACCCGCCCGGTACCAGCGCGTCAGCCGATGGACGGCGAATGCGTGCCGCAAATCGTACGGTCGAGGCCCCACGCGGCCTGTCGCAGGCTTGAGACCGGCGGTCCGCAGCAAGCCGCGCACCGTATCCGAGGCCGTCGTGATGGGAAGTCTCTTCTTGTCCGCGCCGACAAAGAGGCGGTCGTCAGGCCCCGCACGTGCGTAGACTCTGCGGGCCACGAGGTACCGTCTGAGTTCCCGGCCCAAGGATCCATGGTACGGCACCCACCGTGATCGTCCCTTGGAGGGGAGGATGAAGAGCGTCCGAGCGGCGAGATCCAGATCCCGCAGGCGAAGACGCAGCGCCTCGCCGAATCGAAGACCGGTGCAGTAGAGGACGAGAATCAAGGTCCGGTACATGATCTTCCGGAACGGATCCCCGCCGAGCTTCGCGGTGAGGTGCACCAGCTGCTGTACCTCCTGGGTCGAGAAAATGTGCGGGACGTAGTCGCTGGTCGCGGGCAGTTGCGGCCAGGACGGCTCGCGCAAACGGCGCCCCCCTCTTCGCTGCGAGTACGCGTAGAACTGACGGACGACCGCAAGCTCGCAAGCCACACTCAGCGGCTTCCGTCCCGGCCGGTGCTCGAGCCACGCCAGGATCGCCTTGTGGAGACACCCGCGCCCATGTCGTTGATCCACAAGGAACCGGTCGAACGCGCGCAACGTGAACTCGGCACGCCGGCAGGAATAACCCAGCCCTCGCTTGAACGCGAGGAAGGCCGCGAGTTCAGTCGCCCAAGTGCTCGCAAAGGGTGCGGTCATGCCGGCACCGGCAGTCCCACCCCGCGAAGCCGTCTCCATGCGACGCGGATGTAGACGGAGGTCGACGCCGGCCGTCGATGACCGAGGATATCGCCCACGACCTTGGGGTTGGCGCCCGCGTCGATCTGTCGGGTGGCGTGGCTGTGGCGCAGCATGTGCCCGCTGACAGGGACGCTGATCCCGGCCGCGCGTGCGTGTTGCCGTACGAGAAAGCGGATGGCCGAAGTGGACATGGCGCGGTGTGGCAAGGGCGACGAGACGAACAAAGCCCGCGTCCTCGCTTGCCGCGGTCGCCCTCTCCGGAGATACGAGACGATGACCCTGGCAACGACCGGTAACAGCGGCAGCGTGATGGTGGCCCCAGTTTTGGGTCTGCGCACCTTCAGCACAGTTGTGGCCCAGTCGATGTCATCGAGCCGCAGGGCTACGACCTCGGCCGCGCCGAGACCATACGTGGCCATGAGAAGGAGAATCGCGTAGTTCCGCCGGGCACCCGGACTATCCCCCTGAGCCTCACGCAACAGGCGTCGCACGTCACTCCAAGCCAGAACCGGCGGCGGGTGGTCGATGTGACGCACCCGCGGAGCCGCCACGACCCCGGCAAGATCGTGATGTAATCTGCCCGTCGAGTGAAGGAAGCGGAGAAACGCTCGAAGCGAGCTGCAGGTGCTCCCGACGGTGCGAGGGCACATCCGGAGTGCAAGTTGCGCGACGAACCTGTCGATGTCGCTGACCCGCACTCGAGTGACGGCTCGTCCCCCGGATCTCAACGTCGCGAGGAACTCTTCCGCCGTCTTCATGTCCCGGATCAGGGTTCTAGCCGCGACGCCGCGATACCGCTTCCGGTAGGCAACGTACTCCCCAACCAACGGCCGGATGGCGGCCGTCGCTGGCGCCATCTGCCACTCTGGCACCGGGCGACCCAGCATCTTCAGTGCATATGACCACGCAAACAGTGCCGATCGCGCGGGCCTGGTCACTCGGCGCGGAGCACACCGACGCATGCGTGGGCCACGGTATTGACGTGCGAAATCTTCGACCTCATCGCGGGTCAGACGCCCACGCTCCGACCTATCGGAACCGCGGCAGTACCTCTCAAAGCGCCGAACCCAGTGCAAATACTGGAGGATGGTCTTCTCGGTACGGTGGCTATCGCGCCAAAAACCTACGACCGCAGATTCGTCCTCGTCGCGTGTGAGACACCGGCGGGCTGGGCATGCTTGGGCCATGATCAACGACCCTCCAGGTTCAGGCTCCGGATCTGCCCTCGT
>CAIMUX010000100.1 GCA_903844735.1 Candidatus Eiseniibacteriota bacterium | reverse complement strand
GATGTGATTCCCGCTGTAGGTCGCGCCCGAGATCGTATACGCAGCGGTCAGCCCCGCACCGCCGGACCGCAAGTTGCAGTAGCTCACGGCGTCATACCAATTCAAGACCTCCACCGGACGATTCACGCCCGGATGAGTGTTCCAGCCCATCACCGCCTGCCACTCCGACTGCGTCACCTCGTACTTGGAAACATACATCGCATGCGTCAAGGTCACTTGGTGCTGAGTCTCGTCGGTAACCCGACCCGGCTCACTCGTCGGGCTGCCCATCGTGAACGTGCCCGCAGGAATCAGCACCATCGGTTCATCATAGAAAGTCAGACTGTCAATGTCCGCGAGAGCCCGTTCCTCGAAGGTCGCCCCGCGATGGACCCGCATCTTCCACTCCCCCTGACTCACCGACGCTCCGAACACCAGACACAGGCCGACGCCCAGAATCAAACCCATAGACCACTTCATCGTCGTGCTCCGTTCTACGTTGTTGATCGCTTCCTTGTCCGCCCTGTCCCCGTGGGGGGCATCCGGATCGAGTCGGTCGAAACATCTAAGGCAACAAGATCATCCGCCGACTCTCATCCACGCCCGCCGCGATGAGCTGATAGAAGTAGATCCCGCTGCTGGCTTTCACACCCGCGTCGTCCCGGCCATCCCAGCTCGCGGTATGCCGTCCGGCCGCGCGGGTGTCCTTCACAAGACGGCGGATCTGCCGCCCATTGACGCCATAGATCACGAGCTCCACAGGACCGGCCTTGGGCAGGTCAAAAGCGATGCTCGTCTCAGGCGAGAACGGGTTCGGCTGGTTCTGGAAGAGATGCACCGCCTTCACGAGTGCCGCCGCGTCCCGAGGATCGACCACGCCGGAGTTGGCCGGCGACCAGAGGAACTCGATCCGCACGACCGTCGCCGCGCCATAGCGCTCGGTGCCGCCGGCATGCACCACCACCAGCGTGTCACCCTCGAAGCCGATCCGGCTCAGGTCGTTGACGGGATAGTTCGCCGTGTCGCCCCCGACCAGACGGATCGAGAGCCACGGGATGTCCGCCCGGGCGGAGGGCACCGCCCCGAGAAAGGCCAGGAGCACCAAGCCAAACCAAGCAAGACACAGGACCTGGGAACGTAGTGCTCGTCTCATCGTCACCTCCGGTGAACAAAAGGAGCCTCTGCAACGGATCGCAAACCGGCATGAGGGTAACATTCCGGGGAGGGGCAACGAAACGTGGAACCGGCGGTGCAACTTGTTGGTGCAAATCGGCGGGCGAGCGGCTGCTCTCGGGGGAGACTGTTCGGGGCAGGGCGTCGTCGCCATGTGATGGCCGTCTCGGGCAGTAACCCGTCATCCCGGTCCGACGTTGCCCGACCCGGAGGCTCGCCGCTTCCGTCGGATGCAGCCGCGCCATCGCATCCCGGACCAGACCGGGATCACCCCAAACGACTTGCGCCACCGTCGATCATAACCGACACTCACGGCGACTCTCGATGTTCCGTCGATCACGATCGGAGCCAACCCATGATCCACCGCCCCGGCTACCTAGGTCGAATCCAGACCTATCTGGACAAGCCCATCGTGAAGGTCATCACCGGCATGCGCCGGGTGGGCAAGAGCACGCTCCTGGCGCAAGCGCGGGACGAACTCCTGGCGCGAGGGGTCCCGGAAGGGCAAATCCTCAGCATCAACAAGGATCTGGTGGATTCCCGATAACTACCCCAAGCTGGTGCTGTCCATGGACGAGGTCGGCCCGGACGAGCGCAACGGCATCCGACGGCAGCATCTGGTGGAGTTTCTGCTGGAAGAGTAGAGTTCGCCTCGCAACTTTGTCAGAGCCCACGACCCCGCCCTCGCGTATCCTTCCATCATGCTGCCCGAAGCAACAAGCCCACCGACGCCGAATGGCGCCAACGCCATGCTCCGCTTGCGCGGCCTCCACAAGAGCTACGGCACCGGTTCGTCCCGTCTGCACGCGCTAAAGGGAATCGACCTCGACATCGCTCCCGGCGAACTCGTCTCGATCATGGGCGCGTCGGGCTCGGGCAAGTCGACGCTGCTGAACATCCTGGGCCTGCTGGACTGGCATGACGGCGGCGAGTACTTCCTCGACGGCAAGCTGATGCAGGGTCTGTCGGAGTCGAAGGCGGCTGTGATCCGCAGCCGGTTGCTCGGCTTCGTCTTTCAGTCGTTCAACCTCATCGGCTTCAAGACGGCCGCCGAGAACGTGGCGATGCCGCTCTACTACCAGGGAGTGCCGCGGGGCGAGCGGAATCGCCGGGCGGCGGAGTACCTGGGGCTCGTGGGGCTCGAACCGTGGGCGAAGCACCTACCGAGCGAGCTCTCGGGTGGGCAGCAACAGCGTGTGGCAATCGCTCGCGCGCTCATTTCCCAGCCGAAGGTGATTCTGGCTGACGAACCCACGGGGGCTCTCGACTCCGAAACCTCCCTGGAGGTCATCGAACTGCTGCGGCACATCAACCGATCGGGCGTCACGATCCTGATCGTCACGCATGAACGCGATATCGCCCGGCTGACCAATCGGATCATCCGCCTCAAGGACGGCCGGATCGACAGTGACGGGGCTTCTCCCCACGGGGACACGGCCGGCGATGCCGGCCATGGAGTCAGGGAGCCCGCGGCGCGTGAACATCGTTGACCTTGACGCCTGGCAGGAAACGCTGGACACGATCCGCAAGAACAAGCTGCGGACGCTCCTGACCGCCTTCAGCGTGGCCTGGGGGATCCTCATGCTGGTGGTCCTGCTCGGGTCGGGGCAAGGACTGACCAACGGCGTGGAGTACGCCTTCCGCGACGACGCCACCAACAGCATTCGTGTGTACAGCGGCCAGACGAGTGTGCCCTACCGGGGGCTGCGGCCGGGACGGACTGTGCAATTCACCAACCTGGACTACGACGACATCAAGCAGAACGTGGCGGGGATCGATCACATTACCTCCCGCTATTCCATTCGCACTGCGCTCGCGGTCTCGTATCGAGGGCAATCCGCCAGCTACAACGTGCGCTGTGTACACCCTGACTACCAGTACCTCGAGCAGACCATCATCCTGGAAGGGCGCTACATCAACCCGACCGACGTCGCGGAATACCGGAAAGTCGCGGTGATCGGCGACCGGGTCCAGACGCAATTCGGCAAGGGGAAGCCGCTCCTCGGCGAGTACATCCAGGTCAACAGCATTCCGTTCCGGGTGGTCGGCATCTCGACCGACGAAGGGAGCGAAGGGGAGCGGGAAGCGATCTATCTGCCCATCTCCACAGCCCAGCGGGCCTTCGGTGGAAGCAACCGCGTGGCCATGATCCTGATGACCGTGGGCGACGCCGGGGTGGACGAGGGCACGGCCGTCGCCGACATCGTTCGCGAGAGGATTGCCGAACGCCACGACTTCGATCCCAACGACCAACGGGCGGTCTTCATCTCCAACGCCTTGGTCGAGTTTCAGCGTTTCGTGAGCCTGATGGGCGGGATTCGGATGTTTGTCTGGATCATCGGCGTGGGAACCTTGCTCGCAGGGGTCGTCGGCGTCTCCAACATCATGATGATCGGTGTGAAGGAGCGCACGAAGGAAATCGGGATCCGCAAGGCCCTGGGGGCGACGCCCCGGTCGATCATGCGGCTGATCCTCCAGGAAGCGGTGCTGGTCACCGCGGTGGCGGGCTACACCGGACTGGTGATCGGGGTGGCCGTGTTGCAGGTCATGGCGAAGGGGATCACGGGATCGGATTTCTTCCGCAACCCGTCGGTCGACCTGGGCGTCGCCCTGTCCGCGACGGCGATCCTCGTCGTGTCCGGCGCGATCGCCGGCTACTTCCCCGCGCGACGGGCCGCTTCGATCCGGCCGGTCGACGCTCTGCGGGACGAGTAGGAGGGGTGCATGGCGCTCATCTTCGACCTCGACCACTGGCATGAGATCAAGGCCACCCTGCTGCACAACCGAACCCGAACCTTACTGACCGCCTTCGGCGTCTTCTGGGGAATCTTCCTGCTCATGGTCATGCTGGGCACGGGGGCCGGGCTGCGTACCGGCGTCCTGCGCGAGTTCCAGGGGACCGCCACGAACAGCTTCTTCCTTTGGTCGCAGCGCACGCAGAAGCCGTGGGCCGGGATGCCGGCGGGCCGCTCCATCGGGCTGACCAATGGTGACGTCCAGGCGATCCGGGAGAAGGTTCCGGAAGTCGAACTGGTGGCGCCCCGCAACCAGCTCGGCGGCCACGACGGCGGCAACAACGTGTCCCGGGGGCGCAAGGCCGGCGCGTTCAGTGTCATGGGAGACTACGCGGACATCCAGCGCATTCAGTCGTTCAACGTCGCGACCGGCCGATTCCTGAACCCGCTCGACACCGAGGAGGCGCGCAAGATCGCGGTCATCGGCACTGGGGTACAGAAGGTTCTCTTCGCGCCGAGCGAGAACCCGATCGGGCAGTCGATCGTGATCAACGGGGTCTACTTCCAGGTCGTCGGCGTCTTCCTTTCCGCGCGATCCGGAGACGAGGGCGACGAGGACGCCCAAACGATCTTCGTTCCGTTCACCACGTTTCAGCGGGCCTTCAACTACGGCGACCGGGTCGGCTGGATGGCCGTGACCTCCCGTCCGGAAGTCCCGGCCTCCGTGGCGGAGGAAAAAGTGCTGGCGCTGCTGCGCTCGCGCCACCAGGTCGCCCCGGACGACGCGCGCGCCTTCGGCCACTGGAACCTGGAAAAGGAATATGGAAAGATCCGCGGCCTGTTCCAGGGCGTTCGCTTTCTCGTCTGGCTGGTCGGGGCGGGCACACTGGCGGCAGGCGCCATCGGCGTGTCGAATATCATGCTGATCGTGGTCAAGGAGCGCACGAAGGAGATCGGCATCCGACGCGCCGTCGGAGCCAAGCCGTCGGCTGTGGTCACGCAGTTTGTAGTCGAGGCGCTGATCCTGACCGCGTCGGCCGGCTATCTCGGGATGGTGGCCGGCATCGCCTTGATCGAGTTGGTCGACAGACTGTTACCGCCGGGCGGGGCCCGCATGTTCGTCAACCCCGACGTGAGCGTCTCCGACGCGCTCCAGGCGCTGGGCATTCTCGTGGCCGCCGGCATTCTGGCCGGGCTGGCTCCGGCCCAGCGGGCGCTGCAGGTGAGTCCGATGGCGGCGCTGCGGAGCGAGTGAGGGTTCTGAGGCTTCGGGCTGCGGGCTTCGGGCTTCGGTGGAGACGACCTTGTCGAGCCTCATCGCCGCGGGCCAGTCGGCCTGGAAGTGCTCGGCGTTCCAGTAGCTGACGTCGGTATCCACGAGCGGCGGAGCAGCCGACGACAAACGCTTGAGACCCCTCCCGGCTTCACACCGAAAGGGGTCTGACGATTCAGAGCGAAGCTGGGGGTACGTCCGTCAAGCCGCTAGCTCGCCGGCTTTGACCTCGGCCTGCGGCGCTTCGACGGCCGCAGGCGCCGCCGGCTCCTCCGGCGCCGAGGAACTCGGTTGACAATAGTTCACACGGAAGAAGGCGCGCACCCGCTCGTGATTGAACGGGAAGAGTCCGGTCAGGTGGAAGCCGATCCGGCGGCAGGTGTCCATGGCCCCGATCTTCTGGGTCTGGAGCCGGCCGTCGGCCGCCGACTCCGCGACTCGCGTTTCCGACCGGCGCCGGAACGCGGCGTCCATCCGGTCCGCCGCCGCCCGCAGGAGCTCCGCCTGCTGCAGGATCTTAGGATCGGATTCCCCGGTGCACGTTTCCGCGATCGAGCGGACCATCGTGAGCTTGTCCTGGTAGGAGGCCCTGTAAACCGCCACGAGACCGCGGGGGAAGAAGGTCAGGAACTTGGGCGAGTACCGGTTGCGATCCAGGGCATCGAGGATCGCGCCATGCGCCACGCGGACGGCGTTGTCCACGACTCTGCTCTGGATCTTGAGGCTCGTCTGGGATTCCTGCACCGCGTGGCGCTTGGCGTCCCAGTCCTCGATCTGTGAACGGAGGGACGTCCAGGCCGGTTCCACATCCGTCGCCAGCTCCGAGGCCTGGGGATCGCCCTTCAGGCGTGCCATGAGATACGCCAAGTCCTCGACATGCTCACTCGGCGCGCTGCGAAGTACTCTGACTGCCATG
>CAIMUX010000099.1 GCA_903844735.1 Candidatus Eiseniibacteriota bacterium | reverse complement strand
TGGCTACGACACCGAGGGGGTCGATTCCCCCGACACCTAGTGTTCAACGTTTACGGCCAGGACTACAGGGGTATCTAATCCCTTTCGCTCCCCTGGCTTTCGTCCAAGAGCGTCAGAGATGGCCCAGCAGAGCGCCTTCGCCACTGGTGTTCTTCCCGATATCTACGCATTTCACCGCTACACCGGGAATTCCCCCATCCTCTCCCATACTCAAGTCCTGCAGTCAGAGGAGCATTTCCCTGGTTGAGCCAGGGCATTTCACAACTCTCTTACAGGACCGCCTGCACGCCCTTTACGCCCAGTAATTCCGAACAACGTTCGCTCCCCCCGTATTACCGCGGCTGCTGGCACGGAGTTGGCCGGAGCTTCCTTTAACGGTACCATCAAATAAGCGGATTGTTCACCCGCCTACAATTTTTCCCGCTCGACAGGGCTTTACAACCTAACGGCCTTCATCGCCCACGCGGCGTCGCTCGGTCAGGGTTTCCCCCATTGCCGAAGCCTCTCGACTGCTGCCTCCCGTAGGAGTCTGGGCCGTATCTCAGTCCCAGTGTGGCTGACCATCCTCTCAGACCAGCTACCCATCGTAGCCTTGGTAGGCCATTACCCTACCAACTAGCTAATGGGACGCGGGACCATCCTAAAGTGGTAGCTTACAAGTAGAGGCCACCTTTGACCGCAGAGCCATGCGACTCCGTGGTCTTATCCGGTATTAGCACCCCGTTGGAGGTGTTATCCCCGTCTCTAGGGCAGGTTTCCCACGCGATACTCACCCGTTCGCCACTAGACCCGAGTTACCCCGGATCCCGTATGACTTGCATGCCTAATCCACGCCGCCAACGTTCGTTCTGAGCCAGGATCAAACTCTCCGTGTTCGGAAACTCGGAGTGTCTCCACCCGAAGGCGAAGACATCTTATTCAACTAATTCGCACGCCCGCAGGTCCACCGTGTTTCCACGGCTTCCCGGCGGACGCCGATTCGGGCTCGCCAAGCCTATTCTTTCTCTTTTCAAAGAACGAGTCTCGCGCTGATGCGCAAGGACAAAACTTTTCGCGCCGAAGGACTCTGCCGATCGCTGCTGGCTTGGCCGACCAAAGCCGACGCCACCAACCGCTGCCGACCACCGCTGACTGCCGCTAGGCAGCCAACCTGTCCAAGGTGCGCCGCCTCTTCCCAGAGGCTGCGATCCCATTCCGGTCGCGGACTAGCAATGTACATCGACCTCTAAGAAGGGGTCAACACCTTTTTTCGTGCCTTCTTCTTTTTTTTGCCGCCGTCTTCTAACTGGTTTCAAGATCGAGCATTAGCCTCACGCGTTGCCGTCCGGCCGGGCTCCCCACGCGGCAATCCTTCCGGCTTCCTGGCTCCATGCGCGGAGATTGCTGCACGCCACGATGGATCAGTCCGGCGCGTACCCGAGCGTACGGTCTGCCGGCTGACGGCGCGGCATCACGCAGCGCAACTGACGACGATGGAAAGGGCTGTGGCGCAATGACTCCCACCCCCTTGACAGACAGCGGGCGCGTCTCCGTGTTGACAGGCGCCGTGCGGTGTAGCGCAGGACGCTCAGGGCTGGAAAGCCGCGGCCGTACGTTCCGTTTCGCGTGCGATCATCACCAAACCCGCTCCCGGTGCGAGTGATTCGCCAGCGCGCCGCCCAAGCCCGCGTCAGCCGGGTGCCTGCCTCGATATCTAGGGGGGCATCTCGCCTGCCTCGCGATGGAACCTACGACGGACGCGGGCTGCTCAGGTTTCCCGAAGTCTGAAGCCCGAAGCCCGAAGTCTGAGGTTCGAAGTTCGAAGCCGGTCGTGTTCGTTCCCTGCTCCGAATCTCAAGCTCGGCTTCTCGTATGCTTGACGCTTCGCCGGACGTGTGATGGACTCTCGTCCATGCGTCCATTCGTCGTACTCATCCTTACGCTCATCCTCGTCCCGCTCGTGCTGGTGGGTGCGATTTCAGGGCTCTTTCTGCTCTGGGGGCCCGACCTGCCATCCCCGCAGAACCCTCAAGAGGTGGAACCGCCGCGCAAGACTGTGGTGCTCGACCGTCGCGGCGAGACGATCGAAGAGTTCTACATCGAAAACCGAAGCCCCATGCCGCTGGCCCAAATTCCGGAGGTGATGCGCCAGGCAGTGCTCGCCACGGAAGATCGCCGTTTCTTCCGCCACTGGGGCGTGGACCTTCCGGGCGTGTTGCGCGCGATCAGCTCCAATGTCGCGGCGGGAGGGATTCGCCAGGGCGCCAGCACCATAACCCAACAATTGGCGCGGAACGCCTTTCTCAGCCATTCCCAGACGGTGGAGCGCAAGATCAAAGAGGCGGTCCTCGCCATCCGCCTCGAGCGATCCTTCTCAAAGGAGGAGATTCTCGAGTTCTACCTCAATCGGATCTATTTCGGCGAAGGCACCTACGGCGTGGAAGCCGCGTCTCAGCGCTACTTCGGAAAGTCCTGCCGTGACGTGACGCTGCCCGAAGCGGCCATGCTGGCGGGATTGCCAGCCAATCCCGCGGCCTATTCGCCTTCCCGCCATCCCGAAGCCGCGCAACGGCGCCGCAATTCGGTGCTCCGCCGCATGGAGGACACCGGGGTCATCGACCGGCAGACCCGCAGCGAGGCGGAGAACGGCGATGTCCGCCTGGCCAACGGGCCACGGGGGGAGTCGCCTTCCGCCTATTTCACCGAAATGGTGCGGCAGGAGCTGATGGACAAGTTCGGCGGGGCACAGGTCTACGAAGGTGGACTCACCGTCTACACCACGCTCGACCTCGGCCTGCAGCGAGCGGCGGTGCGTTCGATGGAGACCCAGATCGAGGCGATCGAGGTGGAGAAGGCGATGGTCTACCGCCGCGTGCTGCGCGCGGGTGTGCGCGGCGACAGCACCCTTGCGAAGGGCGCCAAGACGGCCTATCTCCAGGGCGCCCTGATCGCCATCGAGCCGCAAAACGGCGCCATCCGAGCCCTCGTGGGCGGACGCAGCTTCGCCGAGAGCCACTTCAACCGCGCGATCCAGGCGCGGCGGCAGCCGGGCAGCGCCTTCAAGCCGATCGTGGCCGCACAGGCCCTCCGCCAAGGATACGGCCCGAACTCGATCCTGCAGGACGCGCCGGTCTCCTATCACTGGGGAGGGCAAACCTGGTCACCCCAGAACTTCGACCACAAATTCCGCGGGCCGGTGACCCTTCGCTACACGCTGCAGAAGTCGATTAACGTCCCGACAATCAGGCTTCTCGACGCGATCGGGGCCCGCAACGTGGTGGAAATGGCTGAACGTATGGGTTTCTCCGGCCACATCACGCCGCAGTTGTCTCTCGCCCTGGGCACCGCGGAAGTGACGCCTGCGGAGATCACCTCCGCGTACGGAAGCTTCGCCAACCATGGCATCAGGGTCGAGCCGTATGCCATTGATCGGGTCGAGGACCGTTCCGGTCGCGTCCTTCTTGAGCATCAACCGGTCTCGCACGAGGTGCTGGACGAGCGGAACAGCTTCACCATGATCAGCCTGCTGCGCTCCGTCGTCGACCACGGTACGGGCTACCCGGCGCGGGGGAAATACAACTTCAGCGCGCCGGCCGGCGGCAAGACGGGCACCACGGACGACTACAGTGATGCCTGGTTCGTCGGCTTCATCCCACGTCTCGTCTGTGGCGTCTGGGTCGGCTTCGACGCCCGCAGGTCGATCGGCTCGCGCATGACGGGCGCCGCGGCCGCCCTGCCCGCGTGGTGCGGCTTCATGAATGAAGCGGTGAAGGTCTACGGATCGGAGGAATTCGCGCCGCCCGAGGGATCCGTGATGGTCACGACGTGCGTCGAATCGGGGCTGCTCGCGACCCCGGGCTGCCCGCGCAAGGTCACCGACGCCTACGAACCGGGGAAGGAACCGACGAAGTACTGCACGATGCACTTGGGAACGACCCCCGTGCCGGACCAGGGTGCTCCCGCGGAGGACGAAGCGCCAACGCCCGGGGAGTGACCAGACCGCTCAGGTAGATAAGAGTCAAGGATCCCGCCAAGTGTAAAGGTTATGGATCGATTTCTGTTGATCAAGGCTCGCGGGCGGGCCAGCAGCTTCCGGGATCGGTCTCCGTTGGCCATCGGCCGGAGTTCGGCGGGCTTGACGCCCGGGCGGGGGGGGTGACGTCGGGCGCGACCTACGGCCCGTGTTCGCGGGATGGATCTGTGGCGATCGCCGCGAACATCGGCCCAACAGGGACGCGGTGCTCTGCGTCGGAGCATCAGAACGCGAAGTGCGCGCTGTTTTCGGTCTGACGATCGCCCATGGCCGCGGTCTTCACCTGCCGCCAGT
>CAIMUX010000098.1 GCA_903844735.1 Candidatus Eiseniibacteriota bacterium | reverse complement strand
CCAGAGCGCACTCCGGATCGATGTGGAGCGCCTTCTCGAACTCGGCGATGGCATCCTTCTTCCGACCCAAGTCGCCGTACGCAGCACCGAGGTTGCAGTGGCTCTCGACGCTCCGAGGATTGGCCTCGATCGCGTGGCGGAACGCCTCGATCGCCTTCTCCGGCCGCCCACCCTGGTCGTGGAGCACCCCGATGTTGATCATCGCCTTGGTCATCCCGGGATCGAGCGAAAGGCAGCGCTCGAAGGCGGCGAGCGCCTCCTCATCCCGGTGCAGCTTCATCAAGGTGGCGCCAAGCCGGAAAACAGACTCCGCGTCGGAGGGATCGAGCGTGGTCGCCCGGCCATGCTCGGCGCGCGCCTCTTCCAGCCGACCGGTTTCTTCCAGCATACGCCCGCGTAGGGTCCAGTACGGAGCGTCGTTGCCGAGAGCGCTCTCCAGCCCCTGCAGGACTTCATGGGCCCGGGCGGCCCGCCCGCACTGCCGCGCCGCTTCGCAGAAGAGCTGCACCATCCCCCAGTCGGGGGCGGCGGACTCTCGCAAGCGCGCTTCCATCGCCTCCTCTGCCTGAATGTGGTGGCCGGCCGACATATTTGCGCGCAAAAGGGCTACAAACGTCTCATCGTCTTGCGGATGGGCTTTGAGCCGCCGTTCGAGGTCATCGATCCGACGCTGGGTTCTGTCATCGCCGTTCATGGGGCCTGCTTTAATGGGAATTGGAAACGGCCGCGCAGCCTGGGCCACGCGGAGGATCGACGGCAACGATAGGAACCGAGAGGGGGGAAGTCAAGGTGGAGGGCCGACAATCCCCACCCCAAAGGGGCGGGAACCTGTGTTGGGACCCCGGGTATACGCGCGCGTGCCCGGGGGGAACTGCCGCCGCGATGCCGGTATCGCGGTCACTTTGGCGTGGCCCCGACACGGGCGTCACAGCGCGCCGGTTGACCTCCCCGGCCACCCGACTTAAGATGCCGGTTCGTGCTCCGCTGGCCCTGGGCTGGCAAGACAGGCTGAGAACCCGACGGGAGACAGAGGCAACATGATCGAGGTGCGGAACCTGGTGAAACGGTACGGCTCGACGGTGGCCGTCGACGACGTCACCTTCGATGTTCCCAAAGGCGAGGTGGTCGGCTTTCTCGGGCCCAACGGCGCCGGCAAGACGACCACCATGCGCATCGTCACCTGCTATCTCCCGGCCGACGCGGGTCGGGTCACGGTGGACGGGTACGACTCCTTCGAGCACTCGATGGACGTTCGCCGGCGGATCGGTTACCTCCCCGAAAGCGCCCCGCTCTATCAGGACATGGGCGTGATCGAGTACCTCCGGTTTGTGGCCGGGATGCGCGGGATCCCGTCCGGCGAGCGGGACGGCCGCGTCCGGCGCATGGTCGAGATTTGCGCCCTCGGGCCGATGCTGCAGAAGGACATCGGCCAGCTTTCCAAAGGGTACCGCCAGCGCGTGGGCCTGGCCGCCACACTCATCCACGACCCCGAGGTCTTAGTCCTCGACGAACCGACGAGTGGCCTCGACCCGAACCAGATCATGGAGATCCGCGAATTGATCCGCCAGATCGGCCGGGAGAAGACGATCATACTCTCGACGCACATCCTGCCCGAGGTGGAGGCAACCTGCTCCCGGGTGATCGTCATCAACGAAGGGCGGATCGTAGCCGACGGCACCACCGAGGAGCTCACGCGAATGTCGGCCGGCCGCGCCACCACCGTACTCAGCGTGCGAGCATCGGCGGCAGCGGCAGAGCCGAAGCTGCGCGGCGTCGAGGGGATCGAGTCGGTGCGTCTCCTTGAGGATGGCACCCCCGGCGCCAGCCGCTGGGAGGTAGTCAGCCCGTCGAATGCCGACATCGGGGCAAAGCTCTTCCACCTCGCTGTGGAGAGCGGCTGGGTTCTCACCGAGATGCACACCGCCTCGCTCAGCCTCGAACAGGTCTTCTTGGAGCTGACAAAGGGAGAGAAACGGCCATGACGACGATCACCGGGCCGACAGCCACTGGGACCGCGATCCGAACGACCGGAATCACACTGACGACCGTGAGGACCATCGCAGGGAAGGAGTTCCGCAGCTACTTCCAGTCCCCCATCGCATACATCTTCATCACGGCCTTCCTGGTCCTCACTCACTTTTTCTTCTTCCGCGGCTTCTTCCTGGTCAACCAGGCAACAATGCGCGAGTTCTTCGGCCTTATCCCTGTCGTGTTTCTCTTCTTCGTGCCGGCACTCACCATGCGGCTCTGGGCGGAGGAACGGAAACTTGGGACTACCGAACTACTTCTCACATTCCCGGTCGAGGACTGGGAGGCGGTGCTGGGGAAGTTCGTCGCCGCCCTGGGTTTCCTCGCCGCGGCCCTTGCTTGCACGCTGCCGCTGACACTCACCGTGGTCATCCTCGGCCGCCCCGACGGCGGGGCCATCGTCGGCGGCTATCTGGGCTCGCTCCTTCTCGGCGGGACCTACATGGCGATGGGGCTATGGCTGTCCAGCGTGACCTCCAACCAGATCGTGGCTTTCATCCTCGCACTTTTCGGCTCGTTCGCTCTGTTCATGATCGGCGAGCCGATCGTCCTCTCTGCCATCCCGCAAGTGCTGGGGCTGAGGTCGTTCTGCGCCTACATGAGCGTGGGGTACCACTTCGATTCCCTGGGGCGCGGGGTGGTCGATCTCCGAGATGTTCTCTACTACCTCTCGGTCATCGCATTCTTTCTCTTCCTGAATGTCCGGTCTATCGAAAGCCGGAAGTGGAGCTGACGCCATGACAGAGACGACACGCAAGCAGAGGCGAGTGAAGTACGGGGTGAGCGCGGCCGCCTCGGTGGTGATCCTGGCGGGAATCCTGGTGGCGTTGAACCTCATCGCAAGCAGGATCTCGGTTCGGGCCGACCTCACCGGCGGGCGCGAGTTCAGCGTTTCTCCGGCGACCAAGTCGATTCTGCGCAATCTCGACGACGTGGTGCGGGTCAACGCCTACATCTCGGGCCAACTGCCGCCGGAGATGGCACCGATCCGTAACCGCGTCACCGACATGCTCCGCGAGTACGAGTCCTATGCCCGCGGCAAGCTGCAGGTCCGGGTGATCGATCCGTCAAAGAAACCGGAACTCGCACAGGAAGCCCAGTCGATGGGCATCGCGCAGGTTCAGGCCAGCCAACTGGCCAAAGACCAGTTCCAGGTCACCAACGTCTTCCTCGGCATCGGCGTGCAGAAGGGCGACAAGATCGAGTCGATCCCCTTCGTCCAGGACGACTACACCCTGGAATACGACCTGACTTCAGCGATTCTCAAGGTTTCCCGCCAGGGGGGAAAGCCCGTCATCGGTTTCCTCACCGGCAACCAGGAGCGGAGTCTCGACAAGGACTTCACCCAGCTCAAGAAGGTCCTCGACGAACAGTACGACGTGCGTCCGGTGGACCTCATGGGAGGCAGCACGGCCGTTCCCGCCGACATCAAGACCCTCGTCGTGGCCGGCTCGAAAAACGTCCCCGAGCGGGTCAAGTATCACTTGGATCAATTCCTGATGAGCGGCGGGCGAATCCTCTTCCTCCTCGACTCGGTAACCATGGGCGAGCAGGCGGGGTTGCGCGCCATATCCGCCCCCACCGGTCTTGAGGATCTGTTGTCCTTCTACGGCGCCGGGATCAAGAGCGCTCTCGTCCTGGACGGCAGTTGCCAGATGGCCACCTTCTCGCAGGGATACGGGGCGTTCAGCATGCAGTACCCGTATTGGGCCGCGATCTACGACAAGGGGCTCGACCAAAACAACCCTGTGACCTCCAAGCTGGAGTCCCTGGTGCTCCCGTGGGCAGCCCCCTTGGAGGTGACTGCGGTTCTCGCCACGCCACCGGCCCGGCAGAAGAACGAGCCTCCCCCCCCACCCCCCTCCGGCAACCAGCCGGGCGTCACCGCCTCCATTCTCGCAAAGACGTCCGACAAATCCTGGACGGAGAGCGGTACCTACGATCTGAACCCGCAAGCAATGATGGATCGAGGGGCCAGGCCTACCGGCCAACGCTATCCGCTCGCTGTGGCCCTTTCCGGGCAGTTCCGGAGCTTTTTCAGCGGGAAGCCCATTCCGCCTCAGCCTGACGCCGCCGGTCCGGCGGACCCGTCCACCAAGGAGGAGAGCCCCCTCACTCAGGTCATCGTGGTCGGCAACTCACAGTTCGTGACCGACCTCTTCCTGCGTAACTTCCCGGCGAACTCCCTCTTCCTCGAGAACGCCGTCGACTGGATGACCTCGGGCAGCGAGTTGATCAGCATCCGCTCGCGCGGCGCCACCGCGCGGCCGCTGCGCCGCCTCTCGGACGCGGCCAGGACCACGATCAAGCTCATCCTGATCATCGGCGTCCCGGCCTTCGTCGTGCTGCTGAGCTTGGTGCGGGTGCAGGTCCGGCAACGTACCCGCCGCCAAACCGTCGAGGCGTTCCAGCCTGTCTTGCGCTAGGGGGAAACATCATGAAGCCGCGCACGACCCTGATTCTGGCAGCCGTGCTGGTGGTGCTCGTGGCCATCGCCGCCTTCTTCATCTCCGATCGCAACCGCCAGGAGAGTTCCCTCGGCAAGCCGATCTTCCCCGCCTTCACTGCCGCAAAGGCCGACGGCATCGAAGTGCGCGGGGGCGGCACTACGATCGTCCTGCGCCGCAAGGGCGACACATGGCTTGTCGCCACGGAGGGGAACCAGCCGGCCGACCCGAAGATCCCCCAGCAGTTGATCGAGGCGATGGACAAGCTGAGCACGCGAACCCTGATCTCCATCTCGCGCGAGACCCACACGGGATTCGAGGTCGACTCCACCGGACTCACAGTGGGCATCAGCCAGGGAGCGAAATCGGTGGCCGAGTTCGTCGTGGGTAAGCCCGGTCCCAACGGCATGAGCACCTACATCCGCCCCGTCAGCGGAAACGAGGTGTACCTGGTGCCGGTCTACCTGCGCACCGTGGTGGACCGCGGGCCGGAAACCTGGCGGAATCGCACGGTCCTGGAACTCGAACAGGCGAAGATCGTTTCCTATACCACCCGCAACGCACGGGAGACGGTGACGGTGGAAAAAGGAAAGGACGGGGAGTGGAGCATCACTGCTCCGACCCGGGAGAAGGCGCGTCCCGACCTCGTCGGTATCGTGCTGCGCAGCCTCGCGACGCTCCGGTCCTCCGGGTTCGCCGATTCCACCGTGACGGGGAGCAGTTCCGGCCTCGACGCGGACACCACCGCAGTGGTGGTCAAGACGGACGATGGAACCTCGTACACCATTCACGTGGGATCGACGACCCCGGCCAACTGGAGCTACACCCGCAAGGATGGCGACCCGGTGATCTACCTGCTTCCCCGCAGTCGTTGGAATGCAATCTTTCGACCGGTCAGTGCCCTGAGCGTGACAAGCGATGCGCCGGTGGTGCCTTCCTTCGTGTTTCCGGGAGAAAAGTAGGCACGTCGGCAGGTGCGCGCGTAGAAAGGCAGCCGGGAAAGCAAGCCTGCGGGGCCGTCCCCGGCATCGTGGATCCGACGTCTCACCGCCGGCTCCGGCGCCGGAAATGCCCCGAGTCCAGCCTGTGAAGCGCTAGAGGCCTGCGTCAGATGGCGGCGGCGCTGTGGTTGGCCGAGTTCGACAGCTCTTCACCAGAAACAGGGCCGCGAGCGCAAGCGCAACGATGATCCAGAAGCCGCCCCACATCACCGTGGGAATGTGGGTCATCTCTGCCAGCATGCGGGCATCGGAAGGCAGGTGGGAACGGGCCACGGTGTCGGACCAGATGTCAGGAATCGCGTACAGACAACTGGCCAGACCGAACACCTTCAAGAAGATGTCATTGAAACTCCGCGGCAACCGGGCGCCGATGAGCAGAAGGACAAGACCGGCCAGCAGGTGAAAGCCGAAGCCAAAGCCGAGGATCGGCCGTACCCAGATGATCGTGGCAAGAAGAATGACGCCGCTCATCGCTAGCGTGACCCCGCGATCCCGTCGCGTGCGGCCGGCCAGCAGCAAGGCGAGGCCGCCCCAGATCAAGCTGCCCAGATAGCCCGCCGACAGCGTCAAGAAACGGTTGCCTCCCCGAGTCACGCAAAGCCCGCCCTGTTCCTTGACGACCTCGATGTGATCGATGGATCCCCCTGTGAGTAGGGCGACGAAGCCGTGGCTCAACTCGTGGAAGAAGACCACCAGGATCTTGAGCGGCCAGACCACCCAAGTCGACCACAGCAGCGTGAGGAGAACCATCAGGGCGAGCAGCCACAGGAGCTGCTTCCCGTCGAGGCGAGTGTTCGCGCGCTCGGTCATCGTTGCCTACCGGCGGCGGCTTTCAAGAGAGCTATCATGCTGCCGACAGCGTAGCTGAAGGATCAGCGCCCAGCCACCGCGGAGCGCCGACCCTAGGCGAGCGCGGCGCCTCCCACTCTCCCACGTGCTGGATCGGGGCACAACCTGCGGAGCACGGGCCCGCCGTCTCACAGCCTCTCGATCCAGATCGGCGACGACCAGGTGCGCTCGAAAGCGACGTTCTGCGGCAGTGTATTACCGGACGCCTGCCAGACTTTGACCCGGTAGAACGCGAACTCCCGGTCGAGCGTGTCCTGGAGGTCGAGATGGGCCTCGTCGGTCCACCCGGCGGCGGTCTGATCCGACAGCAGCTGCCCGTTGCGAAAGATCTGCATGCGGGTGATGGTCGCCCCACCGGCGCTGCGGGCCCGGATGTGCAAATAGACCGGCACCGGCACGTCCACATACGACGCGGTGTGGGTGACGGTCCCGCCCATCGGCGCGAGCGTGTCCTCGCACTTCAGAGTGAACTCGAGATCGGTACGGCTGCCGGTCGTGGCGGTGCAGTTCTTCGCCTTCAGGGCGTCCCAGATCGCTCCCCGCTCCACGTTCGAGACCCAGACCCCGGTCAGCCCGCCGGTCCAGTACCCCAGCCGTTCATCCACGTTGCCGGCCGACTCCACGGTGTGGCCCGGCGAGCCGAAGTGGGTGTCGGTGGAGGCCATGATTCCCAGCTTGTAGCCCGCGTTGTGAGTGGTGAGCCACATCTTCAGGGCGCTTTCGACCGTCCGGTCGTCGTCGAAGCCGTTCACCGGCTCCTCGCAGCCGGCCATTTCCGAACTGCCGTGCCGGGAGTAGATCTCCACCAGCGGCTGAATCTGCGCGTCCACGAAGTCGGACGACCAGTCGGTGGCCATGGAGATGGCGGGGTTCTCGTAGTCGGAGTCCTTGGCCGGGTGGTGCGGGATGCAGATGTAGTGGTTCACGGCCGGGGTCGTGTCCAGCCACGACCAGAGCTGCGTCGGCAGGTTGTGCTCATCGAAGCCCGCCCCGCGCGGCGGCAGGTGGTCATAGTCGCGGAGGATGATGTTCTTGTGGCCGTTGCCCCGGTCGTTCTCGAGCGGCCGGACGGTCTTGGTGTATTCGAATGCCGGAAAGACCACGATGCCGCCCGCCGCCTGTTCCTGCACGAGCATGCTGTCCCACTTGACCTGCGTGTAATACCCCGGCGGTCCCGACTCGGCGTGGTCGGTGATCGCCACGAAATCGAGATGGTCGACATCGCGGGCCAGCGCCACCGCGGCCGCGGGGTTGAGAGTGCACTCCTCTCGGTCGAGCGCGTCTTGGGAATAGGTAGTGTGGGAGTGGATGTCCCCCCATGCGACCTGCAGCGCCACGTAGAGCTGCGAGCGGCCGCCGGCATTGCAGCCGTAGTTTGGGTCGTAGGCCGGCGGGGGCGTCGTCGGGGCCGGTTTGTCGTCCGCGCCACACCCGGCCAGCACCAGCGTCACCAACGCCGACAGGATCCACCGTCCGCGCATGAAGGGGCCCCCCATCGCGATTCCGCGAAGTTCTCTTGCCGACGGCCGGGCATGTCAGCTCCGGCTCATGAGCAGACGCTTGCGTGCACTCCGTGCCGAGCGTCGGCGACCGGCAGCCCACTCTCGGCCTCGAGGGAATATCGACCGATTCTCACCGGTTTCTTGAGGAGCCGCGCGGGCGGCGCAATCGTGGGGGACGCCGAGGCCCGGCGGCGGGAGGCGGCGCGCCGGCAGGGCGAACCCAGCGTCTCAAGGCCAGGAAGGCGTCTCCCGTACGAGGCGGACGAAGTTGTTGATACGGATGGCGTCGCCCTGCGGGCCCCTGCCCTCGGGGAAATCCGCGGGATTGCCCTCCTTGGGATCGCTACGCTGCGCACCGGCCCCGTGCACGTCCAGCCAAGCTCCAACCGCCGGGTCCCACGGAGCCGTCATGTAGCCCATGGCCCGCCCGAACGCGATGTAGACGGCGGCATTGTGAACGCCAGTGGAAGACAGGTGGGTGGTCCCGGTCCAGTAGCATGGATAGTCCACCTGCCCCGCTTCATTGGTGATGCCGGTGCAGGTGAATAGCAGGTCGATGGCCGCGGAGAACGTGGTGGCAGGCGAACGGGAGTAGTCCACGATGCCCTGCAGTTCCTTGGCGTTGGGCAGGCGCCAGTCGTTGTGCCCCAGGTGGCTCTCGGCGTTCTTCGTTTGGGCCCAGGCCAAGGCCTCCTGCCAGTTCAGGCCTTTTCCGCTGTCATGCTTGGTCCACATCAGGCTGGTGGCCCGGTCGGTGATCGTGGAGTCGCCGTTGTCCACGAAATCGTTGGTGCCATAGGCAGCACCGCGGACGCACTGCACGAAGAAGGTCTTTTCCACGCCTCCGGGCATGGTCAGGCCGTAGCCCTTGATTCGCCCGTCGGCGAAGTTCACGCCGAACAGGGTCTGGTCGCCCAGCATCGTGGTGCTCACGTACCGGGTGCTGGACGCATACTGGGCGTCGATGATGCGCTCCCCCGCGCCTACATCGCCGTAACCAAAATCGAAGAACGCGCGATCGATGAAGGGTGTCAGGCTGGAAGAACCGCTGCCGGGGCCGACATCGGTGCCCCTGAAGTCCATCAGGGAGTAAAGCTCCTTGATGCTGGGAAGGCGCCAGTCACCGTAGCCACCGAACTTGGCGGCGTTCAGAACCGCCGGCCTCGCTTGAGCCTGCGTCCACGTCATCTTGTCCGAAACATTGATGACCCCGTCGCCATTGGTGTCCGGGCTCTGCTGCCAGGTCAAGCCAGTGACGTTGTCGTAGACCGACAGACCGTCGCGGCTCTTGGCGTAACTGGGCTGGGCACGGGCATACTGGGCGTCCTGGCCATAGAAGGCCTGACCCGAGGCGGGTGGCGAGATCTCAGACCTGGTGTCGTAGCATTTCATCTGCCCGGTGTCCACCATGCGAAAGCGCGTTTGGCCATCGATAGCGGGAATGCCAGTGGTGTGCTTGCCACCTCCGCAGGAAGCAAGAACGACTGCAAGCAATGGAACCGGCAGACTTCTTCGCGCCAACGCGCCCAGCGCCATCGACCCACCGGAAAACTGGAGCCGCATCTTGACCTCGCTCTCTACTGCATAGTGACCTGTTACCTCTCGAGGAAGACAGCCGAGGTCTGTCCCGCGTTAGGGGACTTGCTCGATGCTCCACAGCCGGTGGTAGTACTTCAGCAACCCGCCGAGCCGATCTCTGACCTCCACCCGACCCTCGTTCATGGTCGGACCGTCTGCGATTAGGGCGTTCTCGATGCTTTGGTGCCGACGCTCGGCGTGACAATGAACCGTGAATTCGAGGACGGCACGGTCCAGCGAACCGGCGCCCACGAAGATCATCCGATCGAGACACTCGGACTTTATGGAACGTACAAAACGCTCCGCGAATGCGTTCATGTTTGGCGCCTGAATCGAGGGCGGACGATTGTTGGGCGGGCGCAATTCCGTGTTCCTTCAGGACCTTCCCTGGGCGGCCAGGCGACGGCGTTGGTCGTCTGTGAGTCGCAAGGACCGGCGGTGGGCCACGAGCTGCTCTTTCAAGACCCGGGTTCCTGGATCAGATAGCTGATGGCCTGGGCCTGTTGGCATTTGCCCAGCCGGCGAACGTCGCCAGGAGGAGCTGGAGACGGAAAACCCCTCGGAAGTCAACTCCAAGGGGCTCAGGGGATAACGATGCGGGGTCGACGGGACTTGAACCCGCGGCCTCTGGCTTGACAGGCCAGCGTTCTGACCAACTGAACTACGACCCCGAACATGGCAGACGCTTATTTAGCCAAATCAGGCCGCCCTCTGTCAACGACGAAGTGCAGCCCGTCGTCTCCGCGGCGCCAGGCCTCATCCGGCAAGTCGAGGGCCCGAGCCAGCGCCCCTAGCGACTCAACGCTTGGTCCTGAGGTGAACGCCACCGCCGCCCGGCTCGAATCGTCAGGTCCGGGCCATCTCTCATCCAGCAGATGCGCCACGACGCGCACACGCGGATGCTCGACGAGCGGCCTCCAGGCGGCCCGAACGGCCTCACCCGGCAAACCGCGGAACAGGGTCGCCAGCACCACCGGGCCCGTATCTCCGGCCAGGCGCCGGGCGATCGAGGCGAGGAAGGCGGCACTCGCCGACTCCGGAACCCACACCACCTCTGCGCAGGAGCGGCGCCCGCCACGCCCGCGCTTCCAGTCCCGTAGTCGCGCGTAGGGAGAAAGCCCCTCCGGCACTACCCAGGTCCACCGGCCCTTCGGCAGCTCAGCCGGTGCGCACGACAGACGCACCGACGCCAGATGCAGCCGCGCCAGATACGCTTCGTCCTCTCGCGGCAGGGAGAGAGCAGTCCGCCGGTCGGTCCTGTGCACCAGCTCTCCTAGAACCCGTGACACAGACGGCGAAGACGCTGCCTCCATCCCCGCCATCCCAGCCAGCGCCGACTCCCACGCACGCGCCACAAGCAGCAGATCGTTCCCGGCCTCCGAAGCCTGAAGCGCCGCCCCATCCGCCAGCGACACCGCCCCCATCTCCAGCGAATCGGTGACCAGAATCGTTCCCGGCAACCAACGCCGAACGCGCGCCAACAGCACTGGATTCAGCGACGCAGCCACGCCGTCTCCCCAGTCGACATGCGCCCCCATCACCCACGGACGCGGCCGCCGGGCCCAAGCCGCGGACGCCGCGTGAATGGCCCGCAGGCAGTCCCTGAACGGCGATTCGTGCCGTCCGCGCTCGCGCGGGTCCATGGTCGGCAGGGTGCGATGACTGTCGAGCCGCGTCCCACCGTGTCCGGGGTAGTGCTTGAAACACGGCGCCACACCGGCCAACGCCAGCCCTTCGGCAAAAGCGAGGCCAAGCGCGGCCACACGCACCGGATCGACCCCGAACGATCGGGAGCCGATGACCGGGTTCTCCCCTTCCGTGTCGAGGTCAAGAGACGGGGCGAAATCGACGGTCACGCCCAGGGCACGCAAGCGTCGGCCCAGCAGCTTCCCGACAAACCGGCACGCCGCGGGCCGGCCCACGCGCCCGAGAGCCCGCGGGGTCGGCACGGAGGGCCAGGCACCCCCGTCCGGCAGCAGCAACCGGGACGTTTGGCCGATGAGGCCGCCTTCCTCGTCGGCTGCAAAGACAAACGGCCGGCCTTTCGGCACCAGCGAGAGGACCTCGCGGCGCAGCTCGCACGCCCCCGCTACTGAGCCCCCGGTGTTGTCGCGGAAGAGCATGAGCCCGTCCACTCGTCCCTCACCGATGGCCCGCGCCAACCCACGCGGGAGCGCACCCCCGGGAAACCCCAGGATCCAGCGAGCGGCGGGGAGCGGTGATGGCAGCGACACGCGGCGCGGCGTGGCGAGTGGCGTGGTGAGCGGTGCGGGGACCGGCACGCGGCGCGGCGCTTTGAGTGACGTAGTGAGTGAGGCCCGGCGCATCGGCTCAGTAGTACCGGTGGAGCCCGGCCCCGCGGTAGTAGAAGCGGAAGATCTGTTCATGCGTATACCCCGCCTCGGCCATGCCCATCGCACCGAACTGGCACATCCCGACTCCATGCCCGTACCCCTGCCCGGCGATGCGCACCTGCGTGACCAGACCCTTTCGCCGCGTCATCTGGACCGAGGTGAGAAGCGCACTGCGCAGCCCCTCGCCGCCCGGACGGCGCACGACCCACCGGACTTCGTCGCCCGCGAGATCGACACGCCCGTGCTGGAAGGACACGCGCAAGGGCGCCGCCCGCTGCGATCCGGACTTCCCGGCGAGCGAGACGCCGGTGAGCCGCCCGTGCTTCTTCTGGTCCCAGCCGGGGCGGGCGCGATCCAACCCGCTGCGGACCAGTGACTCGAACTGGGCTCCGGTCCATTCTTCCTTCCACCGAAAGAACGGTGAGCCGCTGCAGAAGGAGTGCTCCGTGTCGCCGGACAGGTCACGCACACCCTTCAAGTACGGCGCTGACGGACGCTTCCACACCTCCTCGGGCGAGGCGGTGTGTCCACCACAAGTAGAGGAATAGAATGCCCTGATCGGCCCGGCCGCATCGACGCCGACGAGGCCGCGCGTCTCCTCGACAGCGGTCGTGCAGCCGGGGCGCTCGGCGGCCAGACCGCCGTAAACCTGGTCCTCGACCGTCGGGAGGAGATCGAACCCCCGATCGGCCCAGCGGCCCATCATCGAGAGGGTGTAGCTCCGCGCGGCTATCGCCTGCGCCCGAAGGGCCGCCTCACGCGAGGCTGGTTGCGGGCCCAGCTCCAACGGCAGCACCGCCGCTACGTAGGACTCGAGGTCGACGGCGTCCACCAGGGTGACCCGGTCCCCGACGGCCCACGCGAGAAACTCCCCGCGATAGGACTGGTCGCCGCACAGCAGCGGCCCGCGCTCCAGGTCGTCGGGAAAGGCAAACACCGTGTCGGGGGTCGTCCCGCGCCGTCGCCCCCCTGCGTCGATCACCACGAGCCGACCGCTCTCAGCCCGCAGAATCCACGTCTCGGTGGCCGGAATCCGCGTCGGACGAGAAGGAGCCCCGAGAACGCCGAGGAACCAGTCACCACGCGCTCCGATCCGCACTTCGGCGGCCTCGGGCGCCAGGCCAATCCGAACGAGCGGGATGCGACCGCCGACCGATCCGGCCCCACTCGCCGCCCCCCCGAGCCCTCCGAGAAGGCCGCACACGAGAGCGACAAGGGCGAGTGGTCCGTGCCGTCTCCTGACGCTTTCAGTGATTCTCCGCATCCCTCGCACCGATGGAGACCTGCGGCACACGATCGCGATCCATGCAGGGCGCCTGTCGGTCCGCGTCCGGATCAGCGCCACGCGTCAGCGAGACCGGCCGGGCACCAGCGCGCCGAGCCCGAGCGACGCTTCCCACATCGGACTCACCTTGCCCGGTGTGTCGATGAAATGGATCGCCGTCTCCAGGGAAATATGCATGCCCGAGGTGCGATGCAGCCGCACACCACCGCGCAGGTGCCAGCCAAACCGAAAGAAGCCATGGTCCCGCTCGTCCCCTTCGGCGTCGGCGAAGGTGGCACGAAGGTCATACCTCCCAAGCCCGGCCGCGGCATAGGGGACCCAGAACCGTCCCTGTGACCAGCCCTCGAAACGGTGGACAAGGCCCAGGGTGGCGGGCATCACCCGCAGAGCCTCGGTGGTTTCGCCGACCCGACCGCCCCAGCGCGGCTCGTGGTCCAAATCGGCGACCCTCCGCTGGTCTCCGTCTAGCCACCGTGCGCCCCAGTCGGCGCGCAGGTCGAGAGTGCGGCACACCGGCAGGCTGCCGGAGAGGTTGAAACCCAGACCCGGCTTCCATCCCTGGGAGGCGTCTTCCATCAAATCGGCCACGACCCACTGGGCCGCTACCGTGGGGCTTCCCGGCGCACCGGCCCGCACCGGACCGGGGACGGACGCAAGGAAGATGAGCAAGACGGGCAGGGCTTTCGAGGCGGCGAGAGTAGCTTTCGAGACAATCATGAGCGCTTTCATCGGATCCTCCCTGGATCTTCTGCAAGAGGCGGGACCGAATTCGGTGGACAGCACGGCACGCTAGCATCGGCGTTCTTGCCGCGCAACGCCCAAGACCGCCAGGGGTTCGGCAGCGCCCACCGCTCGGATGCGAAAGATGAGACGCGGTTCCATTTAGTACTTGGCGTTGCAGTGGATCTATTGTAGGTTTGTCGCAGTAGCAGTCGGGAACACCCGGCCGCGGTTGGGATCCACGCCCCAGGCTTGGAATCCCGGGAGTTTACATCACTGTTTCGAATGTTTGGAGGTTGCCCCCTGATGGACCAGCCGACGGCTACCCCCGCGCGGAAGACGGTCCCCCCCTCCCTGGAGGAGATCACCAATCGCTTCCGGACTTTCCTGGCGACCCGGAAGCTCCGCATGACCCGGGAACGCGAGGAACTCCTCGCCGCGATTTTCCATGCCCCGCGCCACTTCGAGGCTGAGGATCTGATCCGCACCTTGAAGCGCCGCGACGGTCGAGTCAGCCGCGCCACAGTGTATCGGACCCTGGCGCTCCTCGAGGAGTGCGGCATCCTGCGCAAGTCGCTCTTCGGGCGCAACCGCCACTTCTTCGAGTCGGTGGTGGGCCGCCGTCATCACGACCATCTCGTCTGCATCCGCACCGGCAAGATCATCGAGTTCGAGGATGACCGCATCGAGGCGCTGCAAGAGGAGATCTGCCGGAAGTACGGCTTCCGGATGGTCGACCACGTGCATGAGATCTTCGGCATCAGCGAGGAAGGGTCCGCCGAGGACGACAAGGCGAAGGAAAAGGCCAAGACCTAGCAGCACCGGAGGCGCGCCATGCTGGAACGGATCCCCGGTGCCCCAGCCCTTGAGGCCCCGAGGGATGGTGACCGCACGGCCGCCCGCGAGCTGGTGTTGGTCGGCAACCCAAATGTCGGGAAGAGCGTCATCTTCGGCGCTCTCACCCGCCGTTACGTCATCGTCTCGAACTATCCAGGCACCACCGTCGAGGTGACGCGAGCTACGGCGTGCCTCGGCGGTGCCGCGTGGCGACTGCTGGACACCCCGGGCACGAACCGGCTCCTCCCCGGCGCCGAGGACGAGCGGGTCACTCGGGATATCCTGCTGGAAACCGGGGACGCCCCGGTGCTCCTCGTGGCGGACGCCAAGAACCTTCGCCGGTCGCTGCTCCTCTACCTCGAACTGGCCGACCTGGCCCGCCCGGTGGTCCTCGCCCTGAATATGCAGGACGAGGCGCGCGCCCGCGGGATCGCCGTGGACCACGCGCTGCTGGAAGAACTGCTCGGCGTGCCGGTGGTGGAAACCGTGGCCATCCGCCACGAAGGGCTCGACCGCCTCGAAGCCGCCCTCGCTCGGTGCCGTATTCCCATCCGTCGGGTGCACCACGCGCCGGAGGTTGAGGCCTGGGTAGACCGGCTTCTGCCGCACCTGGCAGGAGAAGGCTCCCGCGCCCGTTTCTTCGCCCTGCAGCTCCTTGCCGGTGACAGCACCATCGCCGGCCACCTCGAAAACCTCGTGACTCGCGCATCGCTCACTGAGATCCGCCACTCGCTCGACGCTCTCACCGGTATAGAGGCCGATCGCGTGGCCTCCGCCATCCAAAACGCACGCCAGCGCGAGGCCGACCGGATCCTCGACGTCGTCTACCACCGGGAGCGACCGGCCTCCGCCGGGTTTGGCCATCGGCTTTCCACCTGGGCCCTTCACCCGGTGAAGGGACTCCTGATGCTGGCCGGGCTGCTTCTCGCCATGTTCTGGTTTGTTGGGCTTTTCGGGGCGGGCACCCTCGTTGATGTGATGGAACAGGGGCTGTTCGGGCAGGTGATCAATCCGCTGCTGCGCACGGCGGCGGACGGGATCCTGCCGTTCCCCCATGTGCATGGAACGGAGCTCATCACGCTGCGCCCCGAGATCCCGATCACTCCCGCGCACGGCATTCCTCTCGGCCCGCTCATCGAGCGCACCGTGGCGTCAGATGCCTACACGATACCGGCGGGGACGGTCCTGTCCCGCGGCCAGGAAACGTGCCGCCTCGTCCACGACCTCCTGGTCGGACCGTACGGCGCGCTCACCATGGGGCTCAGCTACGGCATCGCCATCGTGCTGCCGATCGTGGCCACCTTCTTCCTGCTCTTCTCGCTGATGGAGGACTCCGGCTACTTGCCACGGCTGGCGGTGATGGTGCATCGGGTGTTCCGTTCCATGGGGCTCAATGGCAAGGCCGTGTTGCCGATGGTGCTCGGCCTAGGCTGCGACACCATGGCGACGATGACCACCCGGATCCTGGAGACGCGAAAACAGCGTCTCATCGTGACCCTGTTACTCGCCTTGGGCGTCCCCTGCTCCGCGCAACTGGGTGTGCTGCTGGCCATGCTGAGCCACGTGTCGCCCGTGGGGGCGTTGGTCTGGCTTGTCGTCGTCTCCGGCGTGATGGTGGCGGTGGGCTTCCTGGCCGCGCGCCTCTTCCCCGGGGATAACTCGGATTTCCTTCTCGAACTGCCGCCGATCCGCCGTCCTGTTCTCTCCAACATCGTGATCAAGACGGCGGCCCGTATCGAGTGGTATCTCCGCGAGGTGCTGCCGCTCTTCCTTCTCGGGACGCTGCTTCTCTTCGTTCTGGACCGCACGCACGCCATCATCGGAATCCGCGCTGCCGCTGCTCCGATCGTGCAGCACTGGCTGGGGCTGCCCGCGGCCGCTACCGATGCTTTCGTCGTCGGTTTCCTGCGCCGCGATTACGGAGCCGTATTCCTGCTGCAGGCCGCCACCGGTCCGCAAGCCATCCTAAACGGCACCCAGGTCCTGGTCAGCATGATCGTGATCACTCTCTTCATCCCCTGCATCGCCAACGTCTTCATCATCGTCAAGGAGCACGGCTGGAAGATCGCCCTGGCCATGGCCGGATTCATCTTCCCGTTCGCCTTCTTCGTGGGCGGCCTAGTGCGAGTGGGGGCGCAGTGGCTCGGCCTCCGATTCTGACGACGGCGGGTTCCGGCGGCAACACCGGAGTCCCGAGGCCGTCGCGACGGGACCAACCGAGACGCACCCGCCGGGATGCGCCACCGGATGTCGAGCCCGACCGCGGAAGGAACGCCGACGATGAGGCCACGCGGCCACTCCGTTGCCCGCTCTGCAACCGGGATTTCCCGGCCGACACCATGGCCTGCCACGCCGGATGCCCGGTCTCCGGGCACTGCCGCGTGCTTTGCTGTCCGCACTGCGGCTATCAGTTTCCCGACGAGGAAGCGATACGATGGCGAGTGCGTCGACTGCACGAACTATCACGGAACCTGATGCGGTCGGTCTTCGGCCGGACGCCGGTGGCCAACCGGCCGGCGCGGGTCACGTGCGCGGAGAAAGAGGCGGGGGTCATCCCGCTGACCGATCTGCCCGCAGGAGCTGCATGCGTGATCGTGCGCGTGGAGTCACGGCACCGGACGCGGACCGACCGTCTCGCGGCCTATGGGGTCACGCCCGGCACGGTGCTCACGCTGCAGCAGAAGTTTCCCACCTTCGTGGTGCGAGTGGCTGAGACCGACCTCGCGTTGGACGAGGAGATCGCCTCCGACGTCCTGGTTCGCCCCCGAGCGGGGTAGAGGTGGCCGCCGGCCGGGCGAGTTCAATGGCCGGGCGTCACCCCAAGCCGAACGCGGCGGCATGCGCGCCCTTCAAGCCGCGCGCGCCCGACGGCGCCCCATCGGCCGGCCCCGTCGCCGCGTGGCACCCAAATCGAGCTCCAGCCGATCGAGTCGGTAACGCAGACTCCCCCGCCCCATTCCGAGAAGCGCGGCCGCCTGGGTCACGTTTCCCCTCGCCATACGCAGCGCGGCTTCGAGAACCGCGCGCTCGATGGCGTCGAAAGAAACTCCTTCGGGCGGCAGCACCACCAAGGGCACCGCGCCCGTTTCCAGCACACGCAAGAGCGGCACCCGGGCCAGCATTCCCGCCGGCAGTTGCCCGATGCCGACCGGCGTACCGGGAGGCGCGAGCAGCGCCAGCCGTTCCGTGAGGTTCATCAGCTCGCGGACGTTCCCCGGCCAGTCGTAGGCCGTGAGCGCGGCAAGCGCCTCCTCGCTCCAGGTCATGGGCTCACCCCGCAAGCCGCGCGACTGCTCGGCGAGAAAGCGCTCGGCCAGGAGCGGGATATCCTCGCGGCGTTCGCGCAACGGCGGCAGACGCAGCACCATCACGCTCAAACGGTGGTAGAGGTCGAGGCGAAAATTCCCATCGCGGACCTCTCCATCGAGGTTCCGATTGGTGGCCGCGATCACACGCGCGTTCACCTTCATCGTCGACGTGGCAGCCAAACGGCGCAGCACACCGTCGTCGAGGAACTTCAGAATCTTCGCCTGCACGACCGACTCCAGTTCCCCGATCTCGTCGAGGAACGCGGTGCCGCCATCGGCCAATTCGAGAAGCCCTGGCTTGTCTCGCACCGCTGAGGTGAAAGCACCGCGCGTATGGCCGAACAGCTCCGATTCGATAAGATTGGCCGGGATGGCAGCGCAGTTGATCTCCACGAACGGCCCGGCGGCGCGCGGGCTCTCACCGTGGATGGCGCGGGCGAGGAGCCCTTTCCCTGTGCCGGTCTCGCCCAGCACCAGGACCGAGGTGCTCGGGCTGGTCGCCACGCGACGGGCCAGATCGAGAACCTCCCGCAGCGCTGGGTGCGTGCCCACGAAATCGTCCAGCGAGGCGAGGGAGCGGGTGTGGCGTTCCTTCTCACGACGATCGCGGGCCAGCGACGTTCCCGCCGCTCGGAGTGTCTCCACCACCACCTGGGACATCACCGGCCGGAAAAACCAGTGACGGACCACCGCGGAACCGAGACTTCGCGGGTTGAGCGACGATGTTTCGGCGCCAACGAGGAAGACCTGGCACTTCGGGTGGATGCGCTTGAAGCGGGTGAGCCGCGCATGAAAGTCAGAGCCCGGGCTCTCCTCCACGAGGGCTAGGTCGGGGCCGGTGGATGTCGCAACGGGCTCGCGTTCCGCCAGGGGCTCGGGCGTGTCCGGCAAGAACGGGAGTTGCACCGTCCGATGCGGAATCCCCTCGAGGCCGGCGGCAATCCAGCCCGCAAACTCGGGGCCACCGATCAGGAGAACCTCGATGCGCTCGGCGCGAGAGAGCGTTCCCGGATTGTTCACGCGATGCTACTCCCCGGCGGGACCGGTGGAGAAGGAGATGCGGCTCCGGCGGAGCAGGCGGCCGTGGAAAAGATATCCCGGCTCGAGAACGCGGAGGATCGTCCCCTCGGGGAAGTCGGCGGACGCTTCCGCCATCACCGCGTCATGCTGCTCCGGGTCGAACTTGCCACCCGGCTCCGCCCCCTGCGTCTCCAGTCCCAGCCTTCCCAGCGTGTCCTCGAACCGTTTGAGAATGAGCCTCCAGCCCTCGGACTCGGCCACCTCCCCGGCAGCCTCGTGCTCGCGGGCCCGGCGCACATCATCCAGCACCGGAAGAAGGCCTTCGGCCAACTCGGCCTGGGCTTGGACAAACCAGACCTCGCGCTCCTTCGCGGTCCTCTTACGATAGTTATCGAACTCCGCCTTCAATCTCTGAAGCTGGTCTAAGTATTCCGCGGCCCGAATCTCGGCGTCATCGGAGGTCTCCGGCCCGACACTTTCGCGGTTGGTCGCCCGCCCAGCCCCGAGGGAGGCCGGATCGAAGGCTGAGATCTCGGCTGTTTCTTCAGCCCCGGAGGTGATGCCGCCAGCAGCGATTGGAGGGTTCAGGGGAGGGCTCGCAGCGTCCTCTGCGGCATCGGCGGGTCGCGCGGGGCCCGGGCTGTCGGCCGGCAGTGACACCGGGCGGTGCCTTTTCACGCCCATCCCGCCTGGGCGGCACGCGGCGGAAGCAGGCTCACCGGTGGGTGCCCGCGTCGCCCGTGGCTTCCCCTTCTGCACCGGACGGGCCCTTGCCCGCGACGTGCGAGCCGTCGCCCAGAGTCTCTGAGTCCTGGCCCGCGATGTCCGAGTTCTTGCCTGTCGCGTCCAAGCCATCACCCTCGGTGTGCGTGTCCTCACCGTCCGTCTCGCTTGCAGGGCCCGTGTCCGGAGAGTCCGGACGATTCGCTTCCTGCACGAAGTTCAACCGGAGGTTCGTCAGGATGGTGCCTAAGAGGCGCTCCTCGTCCCGGGAAAGATTGCCCTTGGTCTTCACTTCCATCACACCGAGCAGGTCGATGAGAAACTTGGCTGTCTCGAGATCTCGCTCCACCTTCCCTGTCACCGGGTGCGTGATCTTCCCGAGATGCACCATAACCGCACTTTGCTGCTGGACGATCCACCACTGGAAGAGATCGTCGGTCGACCAGTTTGCCATGCGTTCGCACTCCCCTACTTCCATCACAGCGAGGCCCCGGCCCCAACTGGGTTACAGCCCCCTTCGGAGGGCACCCCCCTATGGGGGCACGTCAGGCCGGCCCGCTTACGCGCGCCTCCCCCCCCCCATGGGAGGTCCGCTATTTCTTCTTGTCGTCGTCCACAACTTCGAAATCGGCGTCGATCGGCCCACTCGCCGTGCCCCCGCGGGTGGGGCCGCCCGGAGCATCACCGGGCGGAGGCGTGAAGCCACCGGCCGCCCCTCCATGGGGGGGGGGCCCGCCGTCGGGGGTTGGGTCACCAGCCGGGCCGTCCGGGCCGGCAGCGCCGGGCCCGGAGGCTTTCTGGTACATAGCGGTGGCTACCGCTTGCCAGGCGCGGTTGACCTCGTCCGTGGCCCGCTTGATCTCGTCGGTGTCTCCGCCCTGGGTCGCCGTCTTGAGCTTCTGAACCACTTCTTCTACCCGAGCCCTATCGGACGCATCAACCTTGTCTCCGAACTCACCGAGGCTCTTCTCGACCTCGTAAGCGAGGTGCTCTGCCTGGTTCTTGGTATCGATGGCCTCGCGCCGCTTCTTGTCCTCCGCGGAGTGCACCTCGGCGTCGCGGACCATCTTCTGAATCTCCGACTCATCGAGCCCCGAACCGGCCTGCACGACGATGCTCTGCTCCCGACCGGTGGCCTTGTCCTTGGCCGAGACCTTGAGGATGCCGTTGGCGTCGATGTCAAAGGTGACCTCGATCTGCGGCACCCCGCGCGGCGCCGGCGGAATCCCGGCGAGCTGGAAGGTACCGAGCGACTTGTTGTCATTCGCCATCTCCCGCTCGCCCTGCAGAACGTGAATCTCCACCGTCGGCTGGCTGTCGCTGGCCGTAGAGAAGACCTGGGACTTGCGGGTGGGAATGGTCGTGTTCCGCTCGATGAGCGCCGTGCGCACGCCACCCAGTGTCTCGATGCCGAGGGTGAGTGGGGTCACGTCCAAGAGCAGCACGTCCTTGACATCGCCGGCCAGCACGCCTCCTTGAATGGCCGCACCGATCGCGACAACCTCGTCGGGATTGACCCCCCGGTGCGGCTCGCGGCCGAAGAGCTTCTTCACCGTCTCCTGCACCATCGGGATGCGAATCGATCCACCGACCAGAATCACCTCGTCGATATCGGAAGCCTTGAGACCGGCATCGCGGATCGCCTGCTCGCATGGCCCCACCGTACGCTGCACGAGGTCGCCGACGAGCTGCTCGAACTTCGCCCGGGAGAGCGTGAGGTTCAGATGCTTCGGCCCCGAGGTGTCCGCGGTGACGTAGGGGAGGTTAATGTCGGTCTGCTGGACGGTGGACAGCTCGCACTTGGCTTTCTCGGCCGCCTCGCGCACCCGCTGCAGCGCCATCGGGTCCCGGCGGAGGTCGAGGCCGTCGGAACGTAGGAACTCCTCGGCAACCCAGTTGATGATGCGCTGGTCGAAGTCGTCGCCGCCGAGGTGGGTGTCGCCGTTGGTCGACTTGACCTCGAAGACGCCGTCGCCCAGATCCAGGATCGAGACGTCGAAGGTGCCGCCGCCCAGGTCATAGACCGCGACTTTTCGATCGGCCTTGCCCTTGTCGAGGCCATAGGCAAGCGCGGCCGCGGTCGGCTCGTTGATGATGCGCTTGACCTCAAGCCCGGCGATGCGACCGGCGTCCTTGGTGGCCTGACGCTGACTGTCGTTGAAATAGGCGGGGACGGTGATGACAGCCTCGGTCACCTTCTCGCCCAGATAGTCCTCCGCCGTCTGCCGCATCTTCTGCAACACCTTGGCTGAGATCTCGGGGGGCGACCAGACCCTGTCTTCGATCCGGACGCGCGCGTCGGCATTGTCACCGGAGACCACCTCGTAGGGAACCTGCTTCATCTCCGTCTGGATCTCGGAGAACTTGCGGCCCATGAATCTCTTTATGGAAAAGACGGTGTTCTTCGGGTTGGTCACCGCCTGACGCTTGGCTACGGCCCCGACAATCGACTCGCCGTCGTTCTTGAAGCCCACGACCGAGGGCGTGGTCCGGTTTCCCTCCGAGTTGGGGATGACCACCGGCTCGCCCCCCTCCATCACGGCGACGCAGGAGTTGGTGGTACCCAAGTCGATGCCGATAATCTTACCCATGGCGACTCTCCCCTTTCCTCGATGGTCTCACCGGGCAAACAGCCCGGGGAGAAGGATGGCATCAACCACCAATAAATCAGCGTGCCGGAATTCATCCTTCGTCGCTGGCTGGGGAACCACGCGCGTATCAATACGTTGCGATCTTAGACGGAGACCCACCGGGCAGGCCATCGCGCCACCGGCGATCACGTTTCAAGTTGGTACGGTGTCCGGGCGCCATCCTGAAACAGGCAGAGGCGCGGCGGCCGGAGATTCGGCCTCGGGCTTCAGACATCAGGCTTCAGGCTTCAGGCGGAACCAACGGCTCGACGACCCGGATCATCCTCGGCACCTCAACCTCGATGATCGCCCACAGGCGGTCGAGGTTGACCTCAGCATAGTCGTGGGCGAGCACATTGCGCAGGCCGATGATCTCCCGCCAGGGAAGCTCCTCCACCTTCTCTTTCGTCTCATCGCTCAGTCGTCGGGCCGGCGCCCTATAATCTCGAAGCGCCGGATGACCTGGTCCTGGAGGCCGACCGACGACAGGAAGTCCTCGCGCGAAGCGCCCTTCACATAGGACACGATGAGCCGAGACGACACGAGGATGTCCAGCAGATAGGCATCATCCTTCCGCATGCAGCAGCCTCGCGGAAGAGAGTATCTCCATCCGGCGGAGGTAGTTTCGCGCTGCGCTCGATGACCTCGCGCTCCACCAAATCGACCGGACGGCCTGCCATCTCCGCCAGTTCATCACGCATTCGAACGAGATCGAAAAGCGTCCAGAGCGCGTCGGGCGCGAAGCTCACGAGAACATCGAGGTCGCTTTCCGGCGTCGTAACGAACCGAACGGATTTGCTCTGCCTTGGGAAGGTCGCTGAACCCGGTGGGTTTCGGAATCGTTGCGAGATCCATCTTGCCACCTCATCGCCGGATTATCGCGCGCCCGACTCGAGCTACCGTCGGCAACCAGTTTCGGGTCGATCGCGGAGCGGCCGGCAAGAATCGTGCGGCGCAGCGCTATGCCGTCCTTTGCCTCGCGATGAGTTCACGGATCGCCGGAACGAGGTCAACCGGCACTTCCATGGTCGTGTGCGTCGGCGCTTCGTAGGCAGCCTCGTCCTCGGCAACTGCCTCGTCGTCCGCTTGACTCTCGTAATGCTCGAGAACCTTCCGCACGCGTTCCTGGTCCCACCCCGGAGGGTAGTGTGGCTCATTCATGGTTTGCTCCTGCGCCGCCGCCGCAGCGCGTGCTTGGCCTTATCACCGAGTTCGTAGGCGGTGATGACAAACACCGAATCGGGACTCGGATCCGGAACATAGATGACCCGGAGATACCGCCCAGCCCGACTTTGGCCCACTGCAACACGAGAGCCATCCTGTCCCGGCCGATCCTCGAGGGGACGCGCGAGGATCCTCAACTTCCCCTACGGAGACTCCATGCCGGAAGATGTGCGGTTCACGGGTCTCAGGGTCGATGTAGCAGCGGATCTTCATGACGTCATTCTACTCCCTTTGCGCAACGTACTACCAGCCACGCACCATCCACCTGGGCCACAGGTTCCGGCGGTGTGGCTCCCACATGGCAGCTCGTACTTCGCACGGCGACAAGGAACACACGCCGAAACGGTCCATGTCATCACTCACCGCGCAAACGCCGGCACGTGCGGCATGATCAATTGCCGATGATGCCGCACCGTCAGCCCGCCCTGCCCGGCATGCAGCGTCACGAGATCGAACCGCAGCCCCCCGTGCCGATGCCCTTCGCGCAGCCAGTACGAGCGCCCGGCGCGCAACAGGTGCGTGCGCGGGGATCCAGACCATGCCCGGATTTAGGCACGGATTTGGAACACTGAGCCTCCCGGGGATCGTTGACCGAAGAGAACTCCATGACGAACTCGATCTTGCTGATGGCTGCGGCCGCGTAGCGTTCCGCTCCCCCGGCCTTCACCACCACCAGGGTGTCGCCGTCGAACACGATCCGTTGCACCTCGCTGACGGCATACGTCGCTCGCTCCCCTGTGGTAAGCCGGATCAAGAGCACCGGGCCGTCCGCTCGAGCAGGCGGCGCCACCGTGAGGCAGGCCAGGAGCACCAGACCAGCCCACGCCGGCCACCCGCACGTGAGTGGGCCTTCGGGCCAGTGGCACGGCCGGCCACCCGCACGTGAGTGGGCCTTCGGGCCAGTGGCACGGCCGGCCACCCGCACGTGAGTGGGCCTCCGGGCCAGTGGCACGGCCGGCCACCCGCACGTGAGTGGGCCTCCGGGCCAGTGGCACGGCCGGCTACCCGCACGTGAATGGGCCTCCGGGCCAATGGCACGGCCGGCTACCCGCACGTGAGTGG
>CAIMUX010000097.1 GCA_903844735.1 Candidatus Eiseniibacteriota bacterium | reverse complement strand
GCCTGGGACCTGGGGAGACAAAGGCGATGCTGAGCGGAACGCGATGGTTCTTCACCGATGGAGCTGGATGCTTCTATGCCTGACCGCCGCAATAGGGCCTCGTGTACAAGAGTCGGCGGCTTTTCCTACAGACTCGTTGGATTGTCTGGCGAAGACATCAGGTCGGCATGTCCGGTGATGTAGTCGGTGGTGGACGATGATGCTTAGTTCGTACAACGAAGTCAGGACCGGCAAAGCCATGGGCCTCGGCGGCAATCATCCTTCACGGCTCGTGCCGGTTCTGTCGCGGTCTCGCCGCCATCACCGTTCAGTCGTCATTCTCCAAGCAGGCCGAAGAGGGTACGGAACGTGTGCGGGCGCAGCGATCGGCGGGGTGGCAGTTGGCCGGCAGCCTGAACCAAGCGCTGGAGCTCCGTTGGAGTGAAGAGGTACGGCAGGGGCCGCGCCGGGTTCGTATCCACCAGGGGTCGCGGTGGCAGTTCGTGCCGCGGGTCCTCGGCGTGCAGGAAGCGCGCGAATGGAAGCAGTATCCTGAGCCGCTTCGCACGCTGACGCGGCGTGCTCGTCAGCGTCGCCCAGTCCCGCGTGCGATCGCGGAGAATGTGGACATCTCCGCGCAGCTCGGCGTAGCGCGCGAAGCTGCGCAGCAACGGTTCGGCGCTCGCAAGACTATAACCGAGGGCGCGCCGGAGCGCGAGGTAGCGGTCAAGGGCGGACATCAGCATGGCGGCTCCTCCTCAGGCCACGGCAGCGCGATCTGCCGGAGCCGGCCGATGTCGACCTTGGCGTAGATTGCGGTCGCGTCCGCGTCGACGTGCCGCAGCAGCGACCCGATGGTTTGGAATGACAGGCCCTCGCGCACCCACTGGGTGGCTGCGGAGTGTCGAAACACATGTGCGCCCAGGGAAGACGAGGCGATGCCGGCCCGGCGAATCGCCCGCTCGGCGGTCGTCGAGACTTGCCGGCTAAGGATCGGGGTGTAGGGGGCGCGAGTGATCAGGAAGACCCCGTCGTGCGCGACGGAAGGGCGTGCGGTGTCGAGGTAGCGCAGAATCGCCTCGCCCACCTCCTGGGGTAGCGGTAGCCAGCTCTCCCGGCGGGTCTTTCCGGTAAGCCGGAGGCGGCCTTGGGCCCAGTCGAGGTCGGCGAGCCGCAGGTCCGCAACGTCCCCGGCGCGCAAGCCGAGTCGGGCAAGAAGGAGCAGCACGGCGTGGTCGCGCGCGCCGAGGGGCGTGGATGGGTCACAGGCCGCGAGGACCTGCGCCACCATCTCGGGCAATAGATACCGCGGTAGCGCAGCCTGACTCCAGCCGGCCACCCGCGGGATCGCGTGCTCGAGACCGGCGGAGCACGCTTGATGGGCGAGCAGAAAGTGGACGAACATTCGCACCGCAGTCACCACCGACTCGGCCTTGCTGTGGCTCCATCCCTGGGCCTGCTGGAGCACGAAGGCGCGCAGTTGCGATGCGGCATACGCATGCGGGTCCTCCCCCATCGTCGCGAGCAGGGCTCGGAGCACGTGGGTGTACCCGGCGAGGGTGACCGGTCTGACGCCACGATCCTGTAGCATCCAGTGCTGGAAGCGCTGCAGCAACTCCGGCGCGGCATCAGGCTCGGCAGCCGAGTACCCCCGAGCGCGAAGAAACCGAATGAAGGTGCGGGCGCCGCAACACCGGTTCCCGGGATCGCGCCGAGATGGGTTCCTGCGTCGGGTCGTACGGCTCACCGCCGCCCGATACGCCACCCAGTTGACGTGAAGAAACTCGGGTGGCCCCGTGTCTGCCGCCGCGAGCGCCCACGCGGTGAACCGGGCGGCTGCTTCCAGGTACGACCCGATCGTGCTGGCCTGGTAGCCCCGGCCAGCCAACCAATCGGAGAAGTCGCCAAGATAGGGACCTGCTGCGCTCTTCCGCAGACGGTCTCGCGCCTGGCCCTTCATTACGTAGTCGTTCAGCATCCTGGCCTCCTTGTGAAGGGGTGAAGTAGGAGGCCCACGCTATGCGGTGTGGCGATCGGACGGTATGGCGCGAATGTGCCTGGAAAGGCCGGACTTGCGCTGATCAGTCGACGCGGGCTCCGCATATCGCGGTACTCCGCATAAGCCAGAGTCCGTGTATGTACTCAGCCTCGTAACTGCGCACCTCGCGCTCGTCGAGCCGATCCTGGGCGCGATGCTTCGAGGCCGGATCGTCCGCGTTGATCCGGCGACGGCGAAAGAGACCGTTCGCTTTGAAGTACCGGCGGACCGTGGAGTACGAAGGCAGAGGTCCGACCTCCGGATCCGCCGCCACCTGAGCCAAGAGGTTGTCGTAGTGCAGGCGGAAGCTCCAGCTTTTGTGGGCGGCGTACTGCGCGAGAAGGGCGCCCCGAAGCTTCTCGCCGAGGGTGGGCTGTCGGCCGGAGTCGGACCGGAGCCGACGGCGCAGGACGCCGACCGGGTCGGTCTTGGCCGCGCGGGACTTG
>CAIMUX010000096.1 GCA_903844735.1 Candidatus Eiseniibacteriota bacterium | reverse complement strand
TCCGACCAATCCACCCAGAAGAGCCATCAGGCCCGCCAGAAAAACAAGTGACCGCTTCATTTGCAGATCCTCCCTCATCCATTCCGGTTAGTTGTCCAGGTCCTTCGGGAGCCAGATCATCATGTCATCGGTCGGGGGTTTCCCGCTGACGACCTCTGCTTTGGCGAACTTCTGCTGTACACTGATCACCTTGATCCGACCGAGATCCTTGGTGTCAAATCCAAGGAACTCACCGGTGTCCACATCGTCGAGCGGCGTTGCGGTTCCATACGCGAAGATGCTACCGACCTTCAAGCCCTCTCTCTCGCCGCGGTTGATCGTGAGCTCCCCGTCTGCGATTCTCTGGATCCGGCCTGTCCATTGAACCTTGTCCAAGGATGCGGCGATGACATCAACCGCTTTGCCCAAGGCATTGGCGCAGGCCTTGGTCATCATGCTGCTCTTGTACATGGAGAACCCTCCGCCGCCGGGGAGTAGATTCTGCAGATTGATACCTGTATCGCTGGACTTTCCTGTAACCTCGGCAGACGCTACGACAGTCGCACTCTGGGCATCCACGACCTGGACAATCATGAATATGGCGGCCTGGTTTCGTGCCAGCGAAATGGGAATCTTGCCGGCCGTGAAGCTGGCCGCACCCCCGCCCGTGTTGTCCTTGGCGGATACAATCGTCCCCTTGACCAGAAGTTGGGCCGAAGTCATGTTTCCCTTCTTGGGGGCCTTCTTGCTGCCCTGCTTGGCCCAATCGCTTTCCGAGAAATTCTCTTCTTCCCGGGCGGTTGCTCTCATGTCGCGCTCGGCGATAACCGTGAACCGTCCGTCGGCGACCAGTCGGGCCGTGAGCATCTCGCTCCACGCAGTTGTGAGATCCCAATCGCCGGTATTGGGCGCCCACCTGGCCTCGTCCTCGAATTTCGCAACCTGGATGGCATAGCGAAGACCGCCCGGAGCATCCACGGCCTTGATCTCTTCCGGGATGGCCGGAGCTGGGTTTCGGGAGGGCCGGCCCGCCCAACTCGGCGACACGGTCACGGCTAGGATTGATACGACACCCAGCCAGTTCTTGTACGACCTTCGAACGTGCATACCCACCTCCTGATGCTCCTGTGGAGCGCAACGGTTTGATGAACCACCGGATCACAACCCGGTCAGCCTTAGAACGCCGACAGGAGCGGGATCGAACAGCCTAAATGACCGCAGGCCGATCGCTCCTCAAACACCCCACCCCAAGGCCGTCTCCCGGAGGAGATCCCCCGTTCAGTCGAGCCCTGTTTGTCGTTGTCCTGGCGAGCGAGGAGAACGGAAGCGGTTCCCTGATGCGGGACCGCAACGGGGTGACGCACGGCACAAGGGTGGAGATTGTGAGAAAGCAGCTTGGCAGAGGACACCAGGACCAGGCGAGCCGCCGGCCGGTTTGGCGTGGTTTCCGATCCGGCGGGCCGGCCTCCCGCGCGCGTCTCGCCGTCTGCGTCGTCCTGGTCGGGCTGCTGGTTCCGGCTTCCGCCGAGGCGGTGTTTCGCCCACTTCGGGTGATACGGGAGGTAACTACTTTGCAGGTCCGGCGTGCGGACCGCTCACTCGAGCCCAAGACCAGATGGAGTTCGTCGACGCCTGCGATCGCGTCCGTTTGGCCTGCGTGGGAGGCGCGCTTGGCGCCTCAGGCTTCAGCAGTTCGATCAGCCCGCTTCTCCAACCCGGCGTCCATCGCTTTCCGTGGGTTCCGTTCGAGCCATCCGGAATCCAAAGACTCCCCATCCGGGCTCCTCGGACTCGCTGCCACCGTGATACACATTCGCTCTCAACTGGGTGTCAACCATAGTGTTCGGGTGCCGATCCTCGGGGCTCTCCGGTTGGAGGGGAGAGCCAGGGCCTCTCGTTCGACTTGGCAGGTCAGCTTTCGCGTGCGGAGTTCGTTCTGAGCGCGAGATCGCGGCCGACGCACCAGCAACCGCGGGCGAGGGAGGCATCACTCAGGATTTGGACCGGGGTGGCGAGATCCCCTCCCTACGGATTCCTCAGCCAGAACTTCCGGAACGCCACTCCGCTCGCCTGCTCGCCGGACGGAGACAGCGCGCTGGCCGCCGTCAGGTACGCTTCCACCGCTCCTCGTGTGGCGGCCTGAGGCCCGATCACCTCATCCGCCGGGATTTCAGACAGACCACCCACTCCCCGGAGGCGGACCGAGGCCTGGGCGCTCAGCGGCATCTCGGGGCCGGTGGTTGATGGCGTCCTCATGGACACGGCCAGTTCCTCGATCTCGCGAACCGGCCTTGGGCTCGTGACGATCAGGAATCTCTCCTCAATGCCGACCTGGCGGACACTCCATCCCGTTCTCGTGCCGCCGATCCTGCCGGGAAGTTCCACCCGCCTTCTTGCTGGCAGAGGGTTCGGATACTCAACCCCCGGTAGCGGGAAGAGTACGTACTCGTTTCCGGCTTCGTCCCGGTTTAGGACATACACATAGAGCGGGATCGATGCCCAGATGCGCATGAAGATGTTGTCACCCACGCTCACCGTTCCCCCGACGGAAAGTGGCAAAAACTCGTCGAACCTCTTGGCATCCGGCAAATACCGACTAAAACCCACTTCGTAACGATATCGGTCGGATTCCTCCGCACCGGCCAAAGAGTCGCCCGAGGATCCCGTTGCCACCGGATCCTTGTCCCGCTCGGGATTCGGATCCGAAGGCTCCGATCTCTCCCTTCCTGGCGTCGGCGCATCTTCCCGCCCACCGGAACCCAGGCGCGTACTCCGCATGGCAAGGGCCTGCTTGTAGCATTTCTCGGCTTTCGCGTTGTCTCCACTTATCTCATATACCACCCCCAGATCGCTCAATGTCGAGGCGCGGTCCGGCGAGTCCTTCCCAAACAGTCTAGCCTGGAGTTCAGAGCAGGCAAGAAGCATGGACGCAGCGGAATCCGACTGAGACCGGGTGAGCTTCTCTCTGACCGCGTAGGTCTTGCCCACATTGTACATAGCCGTAGCCACGAGGGGGGCACGGTCTCCTAGGGCCCTGCGCAGAACGAAGAGCGCCTCCCTGTACTTGGCCGTCGCCTCTGTGAGTCTCCCCATGTTCAAGTAGAAACTGCCCAGGTTTTGCTGGGCCATGGCGAACTCGACTTCCGCCTTTGTTGCCGGCGAATAGGCTTCAGGATGCGACTGTTGGACAAAGCGCCGAGACAGGCCGACCTGCCAGATAGCCAGGGATCCGGCCGCGATCGCCAGCCCGACGAGCCCGAACACCAGCCAGCGAGGGCTCGCCGTCTCCTTCACGACGACCGGCCGGCCGCCGGCCGCAGCCAAGGCCGCCTCCATCTCTCCCATGGTTCGATAGCGGTCGACCGGATCGACGGCCAGGGCTTTCTCGACCACATCCAGAAACGCCCTTGGCAGGTCCGCCCGGATATCGCGGAGCAGGGTTCGCTGACCGCTCTTGTGGTGGGCCAGCAGGCTGCGGAGGTCCTCGGCCTCAACCGGCAGGGTGCCGGTAACCATCTGGAAGAGAAGGACCCCGAGACTATAGATGTCGCACGCCGTACTCACCTGTCCGGCCAGGAGAGCTTCCGGAGCTTGGTAGAGGGGCGACCCCGCGGCTAGAAGGGGCATGAGAGGGTCGGACGTATCGATCCCCACCCCGAAGTCCATCAAGACGATCCGGCCACCGTCCTCGCGCATGACATTCTGGGGCTTAACGTCCTGGTGTACCAGATGCCGCGCATGGACCGCCGCCAACGCTCGGCAGAGCTCGAGGCCAATCACGATGGCCTCTTCCGCTCCCATGCGGACCCGCCGCTGGAGGATCTGGGCGAGGGTCTCTCCATGGATGTAGTCCATCCGGATACCGACCCTTTGATCGTGCACCTCGGCGCCGTGGACCGTAATCACGTTTGGGTGTCGCACCTTCGCCATGAGACGGGCTTCACGGAGAATCGAGTTCCGGCGAGCCTCATCATCCGCCGCGGGCACCGTCATCGGCCGGTAGAGCTTGAGCGCGATGTCCCGCTTCAAGTCCGGGTCGTGGGCGAGAACGACCTCACCCCCAGCACCCTGACCCAGCCTTCGGCGTACCTCCAGCTTGCCCCAAACGAAGGGTTGGTCGATGTCCGCAGGCGTGGTGCGACTTCCCTGGCTCTCAGGGACATTGGCCAGGGCACCGCCGGACCCCACGCCCGAACAATCGCTCGCGGGGGGACGGGCAGCACTCCCCACCAAGAGGTGGAACTCCGCGATCCTCTGCAACTCCTCCAGATTTCTAAGGACCTCGGGACTCTCGTCGTCCTCGGCCTGATCTCGGAGACCTGGCTCGTTGGCCCCGGAAGATTCCGGGCTGATGGAGTCTTTTCCTTCGGCCTGTTCATCAGGGTCGGACATCGCCCATCTCCTTGGCCACTTTCTTTTTCGCCCGGTTCACGAACATGCGTGCCGCGTCAGGACTGGACTTCCCGAGGACCTCGGCGAGCTGATCCCAACTATATCCAAACTCCACGTGGAGGATCACGCCGGTCCTTTCCGACTCGCTAATCCGCTCCAAAGCCATTTCATACCGTGACACGACGTTGGAAGAAATGGCCATCTCGAGTGGGGACAGCCCCCCGCCGTCCTTCCCCCCCCGGTCCAGGTCCTCCGGGTCGGCCCCGCCGGGATGCCGATTCGCCGTACGGGCAGCCGTCTTGATCTCGTTGTAGATGACCGTTCTCATGTAAGCAAGGACGGCCCCGTCATGCCGAGGTTCGAAGGTTTCGATGTTGCGGAGGAAGCCCGTGAGGGCCTTTTGGACTATGTCGGTCGTCTCCATGAGGTGGCGGGCCTTGGAGGGGAGCCGACCACTGGCCCAGGCCATCAGTCGGGGATGATAACGCGCCAGAAGAGCGTTGAGGGCCGATGGATCGCCGGCCTTGGCCCTGTGGAACATGTCGATGGATCTTTCCAGACTGCTCGCGTCCTCGGGTTCGGCCATCGAAGTGTCCTCCGGCATCGGCTACGTACTTACGGGCTGCTCACGCTGGGGCCGAGCAATCGCACTTAGATTTACCATTTCCGCCAAGCCGTCTGCAAGCAGTAGCCAAGCATGATAGTAGCCAAACATGATAGGCCGACAAGAAACCGCGTTCGTTGCGTACGGCCGGGAGGTTCTCAGAATGTGGACGCTGGATGTCGGGGAAACGCCCCAGGCTTCCTGAAGGATCGGCCAGTCCAAAGAAATCATCTCGTTTGCAGAACATGGCCCCTTCTCCCGGGTGGCGATTCTGGTGTGGGTGACGCCCCCAGGGGCACGGCATGGCGTGTGCGAAGGACCGGGGTCCTATCCGGGCCCGCACCCGAGAATTGGAGGTTCAGTCATGCGACCAAGTACCGTTTCCATCGCAACCATGGTTGGAATCCTGCTCCTGATGCTCGCTGGCAGAGTTGACGCAACGACGCGGCGCGCAACGATCGTGCGTCAGATTGGGCCTAGCGTAAGCAGCGCGCCCGGCCAGAATGTCGAAATCCGCGCAGCCCTGACCGCCCTCCCGGGAGAACGGTTGCGATTGCGGACCGCACTCGCGGGAGTGCTTCACTTGTCCTACAAGGCTGGGGACGAATGGGTGCGAGTAGGCTCCTCTAACGCCACCGGTTGTTATGGCGATTCCGATCCGTACGCCCTCGCGAAGTTCACGTTCCGCGTCCCACCGAAAGCGCCGAAGGGTGCTCGGATAGATCTGCGCTTCAATTTTCAGGGGAATCCGTCATTCCTGGCATCCATGGGTGAGGGGTCTGTGCTGGTTCGGTGACGATCGGGAACGGACTCGCACGGGCAGAGCACCCGCGGGAGCGACAACATGAGAGTCACAGCGAGTTCGGGCGGACAATACGCTGGAGCTGTACGGAGACGGATCTTGCGCAACCAGGGATCGAGTCGGCCCCAGGAACACGGCTCGCGATGGGGTAGATGTCGCGATGTGCGATTGGGTGCAACGTTGTCCATCCTTCTGTCGCTGCTCGCCGGAACCGCGGTGGCGGCCCAGTGGAAGCCCGCGGCGGCCATGCGGCAAAGCACCGACCACGTCGCCAACCTGGCGAACGCTGTCGCGACGGGAGCCGGACTGGGATATGCGACCGAAACATGCATCATCGGCGGGAATCTAGACCCCGGCCAAACGGCACGCTTTGACCGGGTCGCGGCGGCCGGCATCCGCTATGCCATCGTCGCCGCCGGCAGTGATGATGTTACCGCCCTTGACCTTGTGATCCGAGGGCCGAACAACCAGGTCGTCAGCAGGAGCAGCAGCTACGACGGAAGGGCGATCAGTTTCTTCCGCGCAGAGACGACGGGAGACTACACGGTGGAGGTGTCCCTGGAGAGATCGCCGGCCGGCACGGCGTACTGCTCCCTGGCGATCCTGGCCGAGGACGGTCAGCCGATGGACATCACCGACATCAAGGCAAGCGCTCGCGGAGCCATCGAGAATTGCGCGAGAATCGCGGAGGTCTACGGCCCGAGTAAGGCGTTTCTCGATCGCAACACATGGACGCTCCACGGATGCCTCATACCGGCAGGAGGACGGAGTGCCTGGTTCGGCCTCAGTCTCGGACCGGCGAGTCACGTCTTCGCGGTCTCCGGCAGCGCCTCGACGGTGGACGTCGACCTGTCCGTCATGGACCGCAGCGGGGCCGTGCTGGCGACCGACAGGGAAGGCGATTCCACGCCGGTGGCTGTATTGCGAACGCCCCGAAATGACTACGGCTTGGAGGTCTTGAACGGCTCCGCACGCGAATCCTCGTTGGTGATAGCGGTCATCGTCGGGCTGCACGAGGACCCGGTCGTACAGGGGGATGCGGAGTGTGACCCGCCGCTCGGTGGCCTCGCGTCTCCCCACGTCGGTCCGCCGGCCCGATCGGCCGCCAGGTGGGCTGCCGGACTCGGCGCAATCGCCGGTCTTTCGCTTGCTGCTCTTCTCGTGCTAGCAGTGCGGAGGCTGGTCGGCAGATCGCGCTAGATCGGATCTCCGACCAGCACAAAGGAAGCCCAGTAAAACGGCCGTGCATATGGGCGATTCCCGTCCTCGTCGCGGTACTCCCGGAACCACCTCTTGGCTTCTTGAAGCGCATCCCGTTTCGTCATGGTCCTATCGTCGCTCTTTCCACCTCGATCGTCCCGCAGTTTGCCGAACAGGTTCCCATAGAACCGCTGCATGAGCAAAGAGGTCGCCTGGTCCTGAACCGGCCACAAGCTCACCAACAGGCTCCGCGCCCCGGCCTGCAGGAATGCGTGCGCAAACCCAATGTACCCCTCGCCCGCGATCCGCTGACCCAGCGCGGTTTGACAGCCGCTCAAGGTCACCAGGTCGGCGTCCAGCTTCCATTCTTGCAGAACCTCCTTCGCCGTCACCAGGCCATCGTAGATCCGCTCCCCTTTCTCCGCCGCTTCCAGCGGATCCGGCAGATCCACCCGCGACAGGAACAGGCTGGACTCCTCGGGACGCTCAGGGTTCACCCAGGCATGGGTCGCAAAGTGGATCAATTGGTAGCTCCCCAACTCTCCGGAGCGGGCCATGGCCACCAAGTGCTGTTCGGAGGCGTCCGGCCCGAGGAGAGTGGTCGAGTGCCGCGACAGCTTCGACAAGCCCTCCACCTCCTGACGACTCGCCGGCAAACGGGGGATCTTCCCCAGCGCCTCGGGGTTGCCGGAGACAGCGGAACGTTGAAGGATCGAATCCGGAATCGAGACCAAGGTCCACGACGACAGCGGCGCTTCTTCCCTTCTCTTCTCCTCCTTCATCTCCCTCATTTGGGCATCATTGAACGGGGGATCTCCCAACAACAGGATTGCCGCCGACCGGTCCCATCCCCGGCGGCCCCGGTCCTTCTCCCGCAGCCAGGTGTAGATCGTCGCCGACGGAGCGTAGCTGACTGCAAACCGCTCGCCGAGTGGACGGCCGTCATCCAGGGGGAGTGCCTCCACCGGAACGCCCAGCATCTCGCCGGAGGGGATGACCACCAAGTTGCGCACGCCACTGAGATGGGACAAGAGGGGAGCAACGCGTTCAGCGAAGAGAGCCCGGCCTTGAGCCTCGGATCTGACTGCCAGAGGGACACCGGCGGCGCTGTCCGCCCCACCACTCCCGTGGTCCACCCGTGGGCTGTCGGTCAACGCGCTGCGGAATAGAGCCGCGAGCGAGGGGGGCGCGTGGACAACACGGCTGCTGTCGATGTCGTCCTTGGCCGCAGGGTGGTACAGGCGCTCCCAGGTCACCGGGTCGTCACGGCGGATGACATATCCCCAGCGGGAAACCTCGTTCTTGCGGATCTCCACGTCGAGCCAGCCGATCAGGGCGGTGGCGGGGTCCAAAGCCGTCTGCACGCGCTCCAACGGATAGGCCTGTCCTTCCGTCACCGGGTACTTCGCGGCCATTTCCTGGCGGAATCTGCTCCACACGACCTCGGTATCGAGGATGCGCGTGCGGGTCGCTTCGACCTCCCCGGCCATCTGGCCGGTGGTATTCCGGCCGGCTTCGTCGCGAAAGACGTCAAGCTGGCGCCCGAGACTTCCCAAACGCCAACGAAGCGAGTCTTCTCGGGCCGCCTCCGTTCGCGAGATCCGGCGCTGTCCAGCCGTCGTGAGCAGATCGAAGAGGGATCGACCCAGCTCTCGTTCGGCCGCAGGCCAGGCCTCCGCGAGGTGTCCCAATTCCAGGTGCACTTCGGCGAGGCTTGGATACGGAGAGCCCTGGAACGTAGACCGCGCGATGCCGGGTCCGATCCGCAGCCGAGCCGCCTCAAAGACAGCGGATGCCTGGACCAGGATCGCCTCGGCTTCGGAAGGATCCTCCTGGGCGCGGAGCAGGGTGCCAAGATTGCTAAGACTCGACGCAACATCCGGATGTTCCTCGCCAAGGAGCTTGCGCCACATCGCGAGAGCCTCACGTAGAACCCGCTCGGCCCCTGCGTAGTCCCCTGTGTCCCGGAGCAGAAGGCCGAGGCTGTTGAGGCTCAATGCCACATCCGGATGTTCCTCACCCAGGAGCTTGCGCCGCATCGCCAGGGCCTCGCGCAGGAGCGGCTCGGCCCCAGCGTAGTCCTCCTTGGTCCGGAGCAGTTCGCCAAGGTTGCCGAGGCTCAACGCAATATCCGGATGATCCGGTCCCAGCAGCCTGCGCTGCATCGCCAGTGCCTCGCGCAGCGGCGGCTCGGCCCCCGCGTTGTCCCCCTTGCGCCGGAGCAAACAGCTCAGGTTGTTGAGGCTCAACGCAACATTCGGGTGTTCCTCACCCAGCAGCTTGCGCTGCATCGCCAGAGCCTCGCGCAGGAGCGGCTCGGCCTCTGCGTAGTCCCCCTTGGCCGCTAGCACAGAGCCAAGATTGTTGAGGCTCACTGCAATATTCGGGTGTTCCTCGCCCAGGAGCTTGCGGTACATCGTCAGAGCCTCCCGGAAGAGCGGCTCGGCCCCCGCGTAGTCCCCTTTGGCCATGAGCAGGGTGCCCAGGTTGCTGCGGCTCAAGGCCATCTCCGGGCATTCCTCACCCAGCAGCTTGCGGTACACTGCCAAGGCCTCGCGCAGGAGCGGCTCGGCCCCTGCGCAGTCCCCTTTGGCCATGAGCAGGGTGCCCAGGTTCCCGAGTCTCATTGCGACTCGCGGATGGTCCTCCCCCAGGAGCTTGCGGTCCATCGCCAGCGCCTCGCGGTAGAGCGGCTCGGCCTCTACGTAGTCTCCTTTGGTCCCAAGCAGGGCGCCAAGATCGCCGAGGCTCTGTGCAAGATCCGGATGTTCCTCACCCAGGACGCGCCTGCGAATCTCAAGCTGACGTCGCGCAACCGAGATCCCATCGGGAAGAAGTCCTCGACCGTAAAGGTCCTCGATTTGCAGCCTCGCACTGTCCGCCCAGGCCAGCTCCGCTCGAACACTGTCGGGGAGCGCCACCGCCAGCTCCATCGTCCGCAACATCCACTGCGCATCGACCATCTCGTAGGGCTTGGTCTTCGGCTCGCCTTGCCGGAGTGCGAGCAGTTCCCGCGTGGGCTCCAACGCCTCGGAGTACAAGCCCAGAACGCGGAGCGAGTCGATCTCTGCTCCCATGACCCCGGCCCGATCCGCCGGCGTCTCAGCCCTGGTGGTCGTCGGGCCGAAGTGAAACACCGCCACGATCACAATGGGGGCGCAGAGGAGCATACGGCCGGAAGAAGATGTGCAGCACCTAGGCATCGGGCACCTCCGGAAGACGAAACAGACGTTCCACTCGACCTGGAGGAGGCACAATGATTGAATCCCTCGGGACCGTCAAGCACAGGAGGGCAATTGGATCCGGCGGGGAAGGCGCAACGACGGCCGGCCATTGCCCCAACCTGCCCCGGGTCCGCGATGATGGAACAGGCCGTTACAGCGAGGACCATCATCGAGAGAACCTTTCATCGGCCGGATCAGCCGATGAGGCCAGCCACCTGAAAGCCGTATCCGAAGATCCACTTCTCAGACTACTGTGGAGGACTGGGAGGGGTGCCACAGCCTTCGGTCGACAAACGGAACGTTCCATTTCGGGGGTGGCCGTGTAACTCTAACAGCCCGGGTCCTGATGACCGGGCTCTCGGCGCCACGACGAGGAACTTCCCCTCGCCCCGGGCTCGCACCTCACCGTCCTGAATCAACTCCGCGCCGACGACCAGGATCCGTCGCTTCCGCTCGCGAACTTCGGCGCGCACCTCCAGCTCCCTCCCGGTCATCACCGGCTTGAGGAACTGCAGCGACAGCTCCGCCGTGGGGGCGCCGCCGACGAGACTGAGCGCCGCGTGGGCCATCGCCTCATCGAGGAGCGTCGCGATGACGCCGCCGTGGAGAACCCCCGCATACCCCTGGTAGTGCGGAGGCGGCGTCCAGTGCACCACCGCGCGCCCTTCGCTCGCGGTCGGCTGGAGTCGCAGACCGTTCCCATTCTGCTGCCCGCAGGCAAAGCAGAAATCGTCGCGCTGAAAACCCTGCGTCTCCGGTTCGCTCATGGGGTCATCCTATCAGGATCGCCTTCCTCCGTTTCAGTGGGATTTCGCGGTCGGCCGGGACCCAAGGGGAACGGGAACGGACGCCGGATTCCGCCGCGAGCCGGGCCGGCTCACGACGTCCTGCCCTCTACAATGGTGCTCGCAAGGATGCATCTCACCGCACCACGAACCGGCCGTACTCACTCCGGGAATTGAAATCCGACTCGATCTCGACACCATCGGCGAGGACATCGTAGAGACGGCTGTGTGCGGCCAGCCACCAGTAGTAGGCCCGGTGCGGCGCGAGCAACGGCCCGTCATACCGGACCCGGATCACGTCGCCGGCGACCAGGCCGGACTGCCAGATCGCCGGAGAAAACGCCGTCGTCCCCAGGTAGACCCGATACCCCTCGGCGCTTTCCAGCCGCTGCCACTGGAAGTCAAAAGGCTGGGAGACTTCGACGTCCCCCTTCGGGCTGAGCAGGTCCGGCACGCCGAGAAGAATGTCGTCGGCCACAGCGCTGGGCAGGCTGCGTTTCCCGCCGCGATCCACCGCCTCGATCGAGTAGAAATAGCGACGGTCGGGCGCGACTGCGGCATCGAGATAGGTCGACGCCTCCGTCGAGTCAACGAAGGTGCTGTCCGAGATCGTGAAACCGGCGCTGTGGCCGCGGTAGATACGATAGAGGCGCAGGTCGCTTTCCGCGTTGGGCTCCCAGTGCAGGGTGATCCCGATCTCGGGAACGCGCGGCAGATTGCGGCCGCGGGCAAGCAGCCCGCGGGGCCGTTGCGGCGAGGAGACATTCAGCGGCGTCACGTCGATCGGGTCGGTGAACGGACTGTAGTTGCCCGCACGGTCACCGGCCTGCAGCCGGTAGTAATAGGTTTGCTCGTACTGGAGGTGCTGGTCGGTGTACTCGCTCTCGCTCAGACGGATGACGGTCTCGAACGCAGCGCCGGCGCTGTCGGCCCGCTGCAGGACGTATTCGCCCATGTCGGGCTCGGGGTTCGCATCCCACCGGAAGAACGCCTGACCATCGCCTGCCCCCACCAGCCGGAAATTCGACGGAATCGCCGGCGCCGTGGTGTCACGGGTCTTGTCGAGCCCTCCGCATCCGGCCAGTCCGGCCGCGATCCCCAGCAGGACCAGGAAGAACCGCCTCTGCATCGTCCTCTCCTCCCTCAGAACCGCACCGTCTGCAGGGTGAGACGGAACTCGCCCCAGACCCGCACGGGATCGGCCTGACGCCGCTTGCTGACGCCGGCGCTGAAGCCGACTCCGGACACATCGATCCCCACCGAGGCCCAGCCCGTTTCGCTCTCCGCGTCAGGCAGCCGCTCGTAGCCGGCCGAAAGCGTGAATCCTCCGGCCGGCCGGATCGCCAGGCCGGCACGGGCCGTGGCCTGCTTCTCGACGTCAATCCCCTCCAGCCCCCAGAGCTCGCCATCGAAGACCAGCCGCCGATCCAAGAGAAGCAGGGCGGCGCCGGCGCGAAAGCTCCGCTTCGTGGGAACGCCCGGCTCCCGCTCCGCCTCGGCCAGATTCTCCCCGACCGCACCGACGGCGAGAAACGGCGCCGGATGCAGAATCACGCCCGCGTCGAGATCGTACGTGCGGCGGATCCCGGTCGAATCGTCCCCCTCGATCATCTTGATCGTGTTGCCGAACGCAAGAAATGAGCCCCCCGCGGCGATGGCCAACCGGTAGGCCCGCTCCTCGCGCGGCCCGACCCGTCCGGTGGCCTCCAAGCGACGGTACGAAAGCCCGATGTTGCCGAGGCTGAACAGCACGTTGGTCTCGCGATCGACCTTCTGCGTGTCGGTCACGGCGTAGCGCACCAGCACTCCGTCGTCGTCCGGCCGCACCGCCAAACCCGCCGGATTCACCGGAATGGACCCGACTCCCCGCACGCTCGCGACGAAACATGTTCGCTCGACATCGCCACCCGGGACCTGCGCCGACACCGGGGTAACAGAGATCGCAAGGCCTGCGATCCCCAGCAGCAGGCCCGCCGATCTCATGACCAAGGCAGGGCGAAGAGGCCCCGCAACCGGGCCACGTAGAGAACGAAATCGCTGTAGTGGGACTCGCCACCGGAGAGGTACCGCTGCCGGAAACCGAATCCCACGGAGTTGTTTTCCCCGAGGGCGAAGTCGAACAGGAAGTCGAGCCCGGCGCCGAAGCGCAGGCTGGTGGACGATTCCTTCACGTTGTTGGACGGGAAGCTGGGATAGGCCAACTCGAAGCGTCGCGAAACGAGGGTGCCGCTGATCGATGGCACGATATGGAATCGGTAAAGACCGCCGTCCACCGGGTGGAAGGTCAGCGGCGTGGCGGCGTGGAGCGACCACAGCACGGCGCGTCCCGACGCGTCGACGCCGCCCGAATACACCGTCTTCTTCACATCTTTGTTCAGACCAAAATAGGTGAGTTCCATGCCGCCGGCACCGTGCAACGTCATCGCCTGGCCGGAGCGGATCGGCGCCCACCGGGTGTAGGCAAGGCTGTAGCCGCCGTGGTAGTCCGTCCCGAAATCCGACGAGTAACCGGCCGACCAGATCTCCTCGCGGAAGTTGCGTCGGATCTTCCGGGGGGAATCCGGCGCGGAGTGACTCTCTTCTGCGGAACGGTAGTCGGGGGTGCCGAGGTACTGCAGAGAGAGGAGCTGCGTTTTGTCAATGTCGATGGCGCCGAAGGATGTGTCGAGTGAGAGGATGGTGCCGCTCTCCCGCTGCAGGCGGCCCTCGTAAGTCCGCCCATTGACCAACTCGACTCGAACCCGTTCACCCTTCTCGGAATTGGGAAGGCCGACATACTCGATCCGCTCGATGTTCGTCTTGGGAATGGTGAGGCGGCCGTCTGCCGAGATGAGAACGATGACCCCTCGCCCCTTGGCGATCAGAACACCGTCGACGATCTTTCCCTCCTTGAGGTAGACGACCACCTGGTCCCGCAGGGCCGTTGTGTCGCCGGGATCAAATGTCCGCGGCCCGGGTGTCTGCCCCTCAGCCGCACTCGCGATCTGAAGGGACAGCAGAACCAGGACGAGCACGGCACATCCGCGTAGAGTCATGCGCGATCCTCCGCCGAGGTTAGGCCGGATCATCTTCGGCCGCCGCTGGGAAAACAAGTCAAGGGCTCGAGCCCGGCCGCGGACCGCATTCGACCCGAGTTGCCGTGAACGCGACCGGGAGGCGATCCGTCAGCTTACGCTGGGTCGAGTCTCGCGGGGCCGGTGCAAGAAGTCAAGGCGGGGGCCGCCCTCGCAACCGCATCGATCGGGAGTAGGCGCCGGCGGGTATCTTCCCGCTCATCCCCCCCGCCGCTTCAGCGGGATCTCCCGCGCCGGGTCGGTGATCGCCCCGATCTTCACCGCGAAGCTGGTCTTGCGCTCGATGTCGTCGTCGGTAAGGAAGTGGACATCGAGCAGGCCGCCGGTGGTCCGATATCCGGTGCGGAGGAAGTTGACCTCGCTCAGACAGCGGCTCCACCCCTCCAGCCAACCGTCGAGCTCCCGCCGTTGCTCTGGTGAGCATCGGACATGCAGGATCAGATCGATGTCGCTCCCCGGCCCGGCGGTGGCATTCTTGGTGCTTCCCAGAACGTAGAACGCGACCACCCCGAAGCGGTCCGGATCAAGCTCGGCCGCGATCCGCTCCGCGAAGTGAAGCCGCCAGCGCCAATGCTGCTCCGGAGTGTCCTCGCCATGCACCGCTGGCCCCACCGCGTCGGTGGCGTCGGCCCGCGGCGAGCTCAGGTATCCCAGCGCCTCGTCCAGATCGGCGTTCATGAGGATGCGCAACACCCGCCCGTTGCTCACCGCGGGGACGTCGATCACCCGGACGACCTCGTCGAGGTGGGCGTACTCGGGCAGCAGATTCGAGAGGATGCTCGGCGACCGCGCCAGGAAAGCGTCGTCAAAGCGAATTCCGGGATCATCCGGGTAAAGCGGCAAGTAGCGAATCGACGACTCCACCAGATCCTGGAAGAAGTGGGTGCCGAACGAAAGATCCGGCACATAGCTCCCCTTCTTCTTGGCGATCTCCACCAGCATGGCGGTGTTGTTGATGTCGGAGTAGGTGACGTTAACCCCGAGCCGGATGTCGCCGCGGCTGCCCCAACGACCGGGTCCCATGAGAATAAAACAGCGCCGCGGGAGCAAACCATTCAGCCGCCCCACCGCTCGCCCCACCTGCCGCATCTCGTCGAGGGTGCTGAGGTCATTGTATCGCCCGGGATCGACATACACGATGTGGGTGATTCCCGGCATACGCCCGTTGGATACATACCGGTTCGCGGAGAAGACGATCCTTTCGTCCGGAATCTCGCGCGGTATCGAGGCGGCCACGCTGTCCCCGGCATTGCTCTGGGGCCGGCACTGCACCAAGTAGAGATCGGTCCCGTCATGGGCGAACTCGATGTCGACCGGGGAGCCCATCGCCTCCTCCAGCACTTTGAGCAGTGAACGCATGGTGGACACCAAGTCGGTGCGCCGAAAGAGCCCGTCGAAGGTGACGACCAGGTCGTCCTTCTCGAAGTCGGGGCCGAATCCCACCGGCTCGCGCAGCATGCCGCGCTCCCAGGTGGTGACCATGGATCGGATCAGCGGATACTCTTCGCCGTGCTTGCGCAGGAGGTCGGAGACGTCGATCGTCTCGAAGTTTCCCGACTCCAGATTGATGGCGTCGACCTTCTTGGGCGAGTACCGCAGCACCTCGTCGGGGGTGACGTTGACCCGCAACCCGGGTTGCCCCGGTGCCAGGAGCATCGGATAGTCGTCCCGCAGCCGGTCCACCGCGCGGGTGCCGAGGCCCGGAACCATACGCACCAGCCCGTCGTCCCGCTTGATCCGGCTCGACCACCGAAATTCGTTGTGGCTGAAGGCAACTCCGGCGAAGGACGGCAGGAAGTAGGGGCCCACGCGGGACCCCACCACCTCCTGAATCATCACCCCCATCTCCTCGTAGACATCAATGAGCCCGCGCTCGGCGCGGTACTCGATCGGGTCGGGGCCGAAGGTGGAGGCGTAGACCTCGGCGATGGCGTCGGTGAGGCCCGCCAGCCGTTCCTGCTTGGTCCCTGTGTTGGCGAGGAAGAGGCTCTTGTACTTACCGGAAAAGGCGGCGCCGTAGCGATCCTCCAGCAGGCTGGAGCTGCGCACGATAATCGGCCGCCCTTCGAGGTCGTCCAGCACGACCGAAAGCCCGTCTAAGATGTCGCTGGTAAACCGTGAGTTCTTGAAGAGCTGTATGATGTGCGGATACTCCTGCCGAACCTGATCGATGTCGACGTACTTCTGGTTGTACACGTCCTCCAGGCTGTTGTAGCGGATGAATTCCAAGACCCCATCGGATGTGATATACCAGGTCTTGGGACTCTTGATGCGTCCCAGGGCCGGGTTGCGCTCCCGGACCTCACGCAGGACAGCCATGGCGAGGAAGAGCCCGGCCGACTTGCCACCCAGCTTCCCGTGGCTCTTGGGCGGAAAGATGGTGCGATCGATGACGGGGAAGAAGTCGCGGATGCGCACGAATCTCTTGGCGGTGTTGATGAACTCCACCTGGTCGGTGCAGAAGGCGTGGATGAGCGAGACGAGCACCCCCTTCTCGACCGCCGGCGTCAGCTCGATCATCTCCGGGCCCATGGCTCGGTACTTCTCGAGAGCGTCCCGCACTTCGACGAGCGAGGAATCGCGGCTCTCGATGGTGTTGACGAGAAAACGCGACTTGTCCTCCTTGATCCACTTCTGGATCAGGTGGACGATCTCGTCTTCCGTGAGGTGATGCGCGGCAATGGCAAAGGTCTCGTCGGCGATCCGCAATGAGTCGGTAGGCTTGGTCCGCTCGAGTGGCTGGTTCTCTTCACCGGTGGGCTGACGCTCGAACTGGCCCAAGGGAAAGGTGCCCTGGAGAAGCTGGAGGGCGTCGCCGACGCCGTTCCAGGCCAGATGATTCGCCATCTTCCGCGCGATGCGCAGAAGCAGCACCTGGTCGGTTCGCTTGAGAAAATCGAGGATGATGAGCCAAGGAGCTTCCTCGGCAGGGCCGGGCGTTCGGCGGGCCGTTTCCAATCCGGCCATCGCCTCGCCCAGATCGCGATGCACGAGGAAGAGCCCGATCCGCTCCGCAATGCTGTTGATCAGACGACGCTCTTCCTTGAGGAACGGCCCTTCGTCGGCCTTCGGCAGCGTCTGGGTGTAGTGGACCTCTACCCGGCCGACCGTCTCGTCCCGCAGACGGATCGGGGCGACCTGCCCCGACGTGGCCGCCTCGAAGCCCGGCTCGGCGTACGACTCACCCCGGTAGACGATGCGCGCCCGGCAGACCAGCGGGAACTGCCAGCCCATGGGGATGACCCGCGCCACGCGGGTGAAGACCTCCGTCAGCGGCGAGTCGGTGTCGAGAAGCAGCTCCTCGATCTGATAGAGACACTCGAGCTCCTTGGCCCGTTCCTGGAGATCACGGAGGATCTCCTCGATCGGTCGATCGATCGGCCGGTCGCCAGGTCGGTCGCCGAGTCGGTCGCCGGGTCGGTCGCCGAGTCGGTCGCCGGGTCGGTCGCCGGGTCGGTCGCCGGGTCGGTCGCTCGGGTTCATGCGTCTCCCTCGTCTGACGACCGCACGATGATCCCTCGCCCGGTGCGCCCATCCACCTTCGCGATGAGTGGGGCCTCCAGGCGAAGGTGACGCACGAAGGGCGTCTCGGCAGCGGCGGGTTGCCGGTCGAGCCAGTCCCAGTCCACTCGGTACCGCCCCGTGTGTTTCACGGTGAAGTACAGCACGCGGAATCCGGTGACATTGTGGAAAAAGTGCGAGCCCTGACTGGGGTCGGCCTCGATGTTCGGCAGCGACGATTCGATGATGGCCCGCGCCCCCGAAATCTGGCTCCACAGCACCGGCACGCCGAGCCAGGGGTCCGAGGTCCCCCAACGCCCGAAGCCGACCAACAGGTACGGCCTCCCCTCGGCCACAAGTTCACGGTTCATCGCCTCGACCTCGGTAGCCATGGTCCGCGTCTGCGCCGCATCGAAGGCGGCAGGCCGTAGGTAGACGATGTCGCGAATGGTGGATATCGTCCCGTTGCCGAGGGCCGTCTCGCCCGCGGCCAACACGTCCGGTCCGCTCATCATTTCCGCAGGGATGTCCACTTCGTCGTTGGAGATGGCCATCGGCCGCACCTGGAGAAAACCCAGCCGCACCCGGGCCGATCCCTCTTCCGGAAAGGTCAGCGCGAACTCGACCTCCACCTCGGCACCGGTTGAGCGCTCGCAGCAGGAGAGGACGGCGATGATCGCGCGGTTGAGCGGCACCCGCTCGGAAACGAGAATCGGCGCGAAGGTGAGGATCCGAGGGCCCGGCGTGGCCAGCGAGCTGACGAGACGATCCGACCCGGCATCGTAGGCCGAAGCCAGCATGCCGAGGACGTCGTCCGCCTCCGCGACCTCAAGATCAGCCTTCACCAGGTACTCGGTCTCCCGCAGCGGATCGTACTCGGCCGGCTTCCCCATGTTCACGGCCCAAAAGTCGAGTTGGGTCTGCTGCATCAGGTCGCGGATATTGTTGTATGGGGGGGCCGCCCGCGGATAGGCAGGGGAGTAGGTCCAGGAGCGGCCGCCGTCGACAATCGTCTTGCCAAGCCCGAGGGCGAGGCTGACCACACCCTCCTTCGGCCGCGCGTGGCCGGTCGGATAGAAGTTGTACGACCGGGCCACGCCGGCGAGATCCGGGTAAAAGAGATCGGCGTGGCGACGGCCCACCACCTCCTGGATGAGCACGGCCATCTTCTCCTCTTCCGGCAGGCGGCTGGTCACCCGAATGTAGTCTTTGGCCGTGCGGAAGAAGGTCGAAGCCCAGACGAATTTGATCGCCTCCACCAGACGCCGGAATCGCTGGTCCTGATCGTGCTGGTTGTTGGGGATCATCTTCGTCTCGTAGACGCCCGCGAACGGATGGTCCATGGCGTCCTCGAGCAGGCTCGAGGAACGAACCGCCAGCGGTTGGTGCACCTTGGACACCAGGGCACGCAAATCACCCACTAAATCCGCCGGCAAGTCGCCATGCTGAAAAGCGCGTGCAATCCGATGGTCGGGCTCGTCGGACAAGGCGATCTCGTGGAGCTTGTTGATCTGAAGGAACTGATCGAAGACGTCGGTAGCGATGATGGTGAGAGTAGGGATGACAACGTCAATGCCGGGAAAGGCCCCGGCGTCGAGTTGCGACGCCAGAGCCTCGCGGATGTCAGCCAAGCCCCGGGCCTTGCCCCCGATGGCCCCGGTCCCGATGACGGTGAACGACTCGGTTCCGTCAAAGAAGTGCCGATCGAAGCGGGGAAGCTCAGGGCCGGCCATACGGTCCTCCTTCAGCGCGCTAGAAACCGATCGATCTCCGGCCCCGCGCGCGGAGCGGCGGTCCGGGTGCGAACCGGGTCAGCCCGCACGACTCACGGCGCGGGTCAAATCCAGCCGCGGCCCTTGCAGGCCTCGACGACCCGGCTCACGGCGATCACGTACGCCGCGTCCCGCATGTAGAGGTTCCGCTTGCGGGCCAGATCCGCCACCGCGTGATAGGCCGACGTCATCTTCACGTCCAGCTTGCCGAGAACCTCATCCTTCTCCCAAAAGTAGTTCATGTTGCACTGCACCTGCTCGAAGTAGCTGCAAGTGACGCCGCCGGCGTTGGCCAGAAAGTCGGGGATCATGAAAATCTCCCGTTCCTGGATGACCCGATCGGCATCCGGCGTGGTCGGGCCGTTGGCCCCCTCCGCGATGACGCGGACGGTCTTCTTGATCTGGTGGACATTCTCGCCGGTGATCTGGTTCTCGATCGCCGCCGGGATCAGGACGACCACGTCCTGGGTCAACCAATCGTCACCGGGCAGGATCTCGTACCCGAGCCCGCGCGCCTTCTCCCGGTCAATACCGCCGAACTTGTCGGTGATGCCGAGGAGTTGATCGAGGTCGACGCCGGTGGCCTTGCGATAGGAGTAGGAAATCTGGTCGTTTTGGTCCCAGCACGAGACACAGACAACCTTGCCGCCAAGCTGGTTATACAGCCTGATCGCGTATTGAGCGACATTGCCGAACCCCTGGACGCTGGCCGGGGCGTCGGCCGGCTTGATCCCCCGGTCGCGCAGCGCCTCACGGAGCGTGAAGATGACGCCGAAGCCGGTAGCCTCGGTGCGTCCGAGCGATCCACCCATGCCCACCGGCTTGCCCGTGATGAAGCCGGGGAACTTGCCGCGCCGGATCGCCTCGAACTCGTCGAGCATCCAGAGCATGTGCTGCGCGTTGGTCATGACATCGGGCGCCGGCACATCGGCGAGCGGCCCCACGTCGTTGGCCATATTGCGCACCCAACCGCGGCAGATCTGCTCCTGCTCGCGCAGGCTCAGGTTGTGCGGGTCGCAGATGACGCCGCCCTTGCCGCCGCCGAGCGGAATGTCCACCACCGAGCATTTCCACGTCATCCACATCGCCAGCGCGCGGACGGTATCCACGGTCTCCTGCGGGTGGAAGCGGATCCCGCCCTTGTTCGGCCCTCGGGCATCGTTGTGCTGCACCCGGAAGCCCCGGAAAATCTGGGTCATTCCGTCGTCCATGCGCACGGGAATGCTGAAGGAAAACTCGCGCATCGGGACGCGCAGGAACTCCCGCGTGGCCTGGTCCAGTTGCAGGATGTCGGCCACCCGGTCAAACTGGGCCTGCGCCATTTCAAAGGAGTTATACGACTTGTTGCTCATGACCGCTCCTCCCTAACACAAGAAAGGGCACCACATCCCGCGACGACTGCCGCGACCACGGCATTCGGTGCCCGAAACGCCCTTCTGCGACGAGGATGATGCGAACGCGCAAGAAAAGGACCCATGCGCTCGAGCCGGACGTACCGCGGTGCGGACTCCCCGCATCCACCCATCAACCCATCAACCCATTTCCGACCGCTCATCCCATGGAGTGTAGCCGTCTGGCATCCGTCCTGCGGACGGGACGAGGCCGACACTCCCACGACCTCGCTGGTGACCAATCCACGATACACCCGCGGGGGGCTGTGGCGGAAGGCAATCCTTCGAGGGAGTTCGGGAACGCTAGGCACGGCAGTGCGTTGCGTGGGTTGACGACTGCGCGGTGAGTTACCGGATGCCGCACAACTCGCTTAGGTGCTGCAACGGTTTCCGGGGCCGGTTCTCACGCCCATCGAACAGCGTCTCGGGGGTTCGGTGAGGACATCGCGCCAGGCACCGACTTCGTCGGTGCAGTGTCTGTCTCAGCCGGGAGACTGCTTACGCACTCAAGATTGCGGGCGTCCCTTCATCGCCAGCAGGTTCTTTGAACGCGAACGCCTTCGGAAATCGCTCGCAGCCTTTCGGAAGAACGCTGGAATCTCCTTGGTCGACTTGCCTTTGAGCTGCTCTGCCTGCTCATCGCGTATCCGTCGCACCATTTCGACAGCGTGGATTTCAGTCTTCTCTTCCATGGGTTGCTACTTCCCACTTCCCTCGGATTCCGTGGGATCATGCGCGCCGCTGCCGGGCCATGTCTGCAGATGAGGGGCGGCTCCAACTCCTGCGGCCACGTTCGCGGACCGGGTGGAGGTGAGAGATCGCCTCGGTGGGCTCCTGAAGTACTACCGCCGCGAGGCGGCGTAGGGGGCATGGGCAAGGACGATCGGATTTTCGGACACTACGAGTTCGGGCGGTGATACTGCCGTAATGCGGGAGTAACAGCAAACCCACGGAGCCCGGTCAGACTCCGTGGGTGCCGTCGAACCAAGTCCCGAAGCAACGTCAGGTTCCTAGCCGGCCTCCATCACCTGCAACCCCGCCGCGACCGGTGCCGGCTGCACCATCGCAGACGGCGGCGCCGCGACCTCCGGCTTCGCCGGCGTCTCGGAAGCCGCGTCCCCGTCTGCCGCATCGGACCCGGCCGCCCGACGCGAACGGTAGGCCGGCGCGAAGATCGCCCGGACATACGCCTCATCGCCCAGGCAGACCTCTCCCGACCTCAAGCGAGACACGGACAGGGCCTGGATCCACAGCCGCTTCTCCGCCTTGAGGTAGGACATCGCGTCGTTGCGGTTGCCGACCGTCGCGACACAGAGGTTCTGGGCAGCCAGGAACGCCGTGAGGGTCGCGCCGATCCGGTCCCGGAACGAGACCAGCCAAGGGTCCGTTTTCTCCGC
>CAIMUX010000095.1 GCA_903844735.1 Candidatus Eiseniibacteriota bacterium | reverse complement strand
TGTCGGACACCGCGTTCGTGCGGATCCACGTCCTACCGGTCAACGATCCGCCGTTCGCCGTCGCCGACACCCTGTCGACCGACGAGGATGTACCTCTGCTCGTCGCGGCCCCGGGCGTCCTGGGCAATGACACCGATCTTGACGGCGATCCGTTGACCGCCGAGGCCACGGCAGGCCCGTGGCACGGCACTCTCACCCTCGAACTTGACGGCGGTTTCCTCTACACGCCCGCGCCCAACTTCGCCGGTGTCGACAGCTTTGCGTACATCGCCCGTGACGCCGTCAGCTCGTCGGACACGGCCTTCGTGCGGATCCACGTCCTGCCGATCAACGATCCGCCGTTCGCCGTCGCCGACACCCTGTCGACCGACGAGGATGTACCTCTGCTCGTCGCGGCCCCGGGCGTCCTGGGCAATGACACCGATCTTGACGGCGATCTGTTGACCGCCGAGGTCACGGCAGGCCCGTGGCACGGCACTCTCACCCTCGAACTTGACGGCGGTTTCCTCTATGCCCCGGCTCCCGGTTTCGCTGGCATCGACAGCTTCGCTTATGTCGCGCATGACGCGGTCAGCATGTCGGACACCGCGTTCGTGCGGATCACAGTGCTCGACGGGATGGCTCCGGCACCGGTAGCCAATTTCACAAGGAGACACGGCGCCAGTTCCGTCATCCTGTCTTGGAACGGGGTTGCGGGTGACGTCGTCGCGGTCGAACTCTGGCGCGCTCTCTGGCGTGATGCCGACGGCAATTCAGCCTATCCGCTTTACGACGACGCGCCGGGCAACCTGCCACCGCAACGGCCCGCGAGTCGATCGGCCACCGTTGCCGACACGCTCTGGTCGCTGGTGGCAACACTTGCGGCAGCGGACAGCAGCTTTGTCGACTCCCCGGAGGTGCGAGGCGTCTACCACTACGAGGTCTTTGCCCGCGATTTGGCGAGCAACTGGAGTCCGCGCGCGGAGACCGAGTTGCGCGCCACGGACTATCGACTCGGGGACTGCGTGGCACCCGGCGGCGGGCTTGTCGATGACGACGACGTCGCGGCGTTGGCCGCTTCCTATGGCGCGGCGCTCGGCGAACCGACCTTTGGCCCGGAGACCGACATCGGCCCTACCGACGACGGGACCGCCGACGGCATTCCTATGACCGATGGTCGGACCGACTTCGAGGATGTCATGGTCATCGCGATCAACTACGGCGAGTCCGTCTCGTCACCAAATCCCTCCGGTGGGGTGGAACTGACCTGGCACCACGAAGGGCCGGCAACCTGGTCCTTGTGGCTGAGCCAGCCCAACCCATCGTGCAAGGGCCTGCGCGTGCGCCTCGCCCTACCGGCGGAGATCACCGCCGATGTCCTGCCGGGAGCGTTGCTCGCCGATCAGGTCGCCCCCGTGTTCTTGCGAAACAATGCGCCGGACAGCCTGGATATCGCGCTAGCTCTACTCGGCGGTGGACGGGGACTCGCCGGGCAGGGCGAACTGCTTCGTCTTGTCCTGTCCGCAGAAGGAGATCCCCGAGGAGCTGAGATCACGGCCCGGGCCATCGACAATTCGCCTCTGCCATGCACGATCCTCGATGACGTCTCCGACGCCGTCGAAACCGACAACCATGCACCGGTCTTTGCGCTGGGCCGGAACTACCCGAATCCCTTCTATCCCAGCACCACGATCCGTTTCTCGCTGCCGGACGCCAGCCGCGCACAACTGACAATCTTTGACCTGCGAGGGCGTCGGATCGCCACTCTGGTGAACGGTGAAGTCGCCGCGGGCGCACATGCCGTGACGTGGACCGGTCGGGACGACGAAGGTGCTGCGACAGCGTCCGGCGTTTACCTCTACCGGCTCACAACGAACACGGGCGTCGCGACGGGCCGATTGACGCTGCTGAAGTGACAGGTCCTCGCACCCAGACTCGCGGGTAGGCTCGGAAGATCAGCGGCCAGCCGCCCGTTCTAGGTTCGCCAAGAACCGCAGCAGATCCGCCGCCACCAATCGACGCCCCATCTCGTTCAGATGTCCTCCGTCAGACGAGTAACCAGGAAACAGAGCCAGGTATCTCTTCCCGTTGCTCGTGAACACCTCCTGGCTGCCGTCGGGACGGAGCGACTCGCTGCGCGCCAGATCGAAGACCGTGCCGCTTTTTCCGAACTCCTGCAGGAGGAGATCGTTAAAGCGGTTCCGATTGATGTTTGCCTCTGCACCGTCCGGCGACTTGCCGAGGAGCCCCTTCGCCCAGGCCTTGAGTCCGGCTTGGCACACCGTCAGAGGTACCGTGACGTGGACAAAATGGACCCGGGGATAGCGCTGCTGTAGCCGCGTCATCTCTTCCCGGTAGGCCGCGAATTGCGTCTCAATGTTGGTCCTTGGACTGATGTCCACATAGCAGAACTTGAAGAACGCGATGTCGGCCTTCTCTCCACCGCCCCCATCCATGAATCCGGCAAAACCGGCAAGCTTCGATGCGGGGTCGCCATTCCGTCCGACCTGCCAGTGATACAGTGAGCCACCAGTGGCGGCCGAGTCGGCGACATCCTTCACCTGCAGTCGGATCTGCGGGTTCTCGGTAAGAAGATCCGCCATCCCGGCGAGAATGTTCCGGCCTACCGACTGGTGGCCAAAGTAGATCCTCTTGGCCGCCAGGCGCTCCCAGGTAGCCTCCGGCAGACTCCTCAAATCCAGACGCTCACCGCCCTGCCGCTGCATACTGCCCCCCTCGCAGGAAACCTGACTGAACACCAGAACCACCAGCAGAATCGCACCGAGTCTGATCACTCCCCGTCTCCTTCCCTGCCTCCCCAGTGGTCGGGAGGTGGGCGCTTTGCGTCCGCTACTCTCCCAGCGTCTTCTCCAGTAGTTCCCGACACCGACCGCGATCAACCTTACCATTGGTGTTCTTCGGAAGACCCCTCACCAGCATGATCTGTCCCGGCAGCTTGTGACGGGGGAGCCGTTCGGCACAGCGCCTGAGAATTTCCGCCGCTACCACATCATCCCCGGCAGGCACCGCCAGCGCGGCCAGTCGCTGTCCCAGCAGGGGATCCGGCAGGCCGAGCACCGCGACTTCCATCAGCAGTCCCGTCTCGATCAAGGCATCCTCGATCTCCTGAGGATTGAGCCGGTGACCACCCACTTTGAGCTGGTTGTCCTTCCTCCCGACGACAAAGAAGTATCCGTCCTCGTCCCGGTACCCCAGATCCCCGGTGTGGTAACCGCAGGCATCCAGCGCGACCGCCGTGGCCTCGGCGTCCCGCCAGTACCCGGGCATGATGTTCGCCCCCTCGGCAACCAGCTCGCCGACCTCGCCGACGGGGAGCTCCTGCCCTTGCTCATCGACCACACGCATGAGCACTCCTTGGATCGGGATGCCGATGGAATCCCGCTTCTCCCGAAGCCGCTCAGGCTCCACGTAACTCAACCGCGCGGCCGCTTCAGTGGCACCGTACATGACGAAGAAGCGAGTGTGAGTCGGCAACGCACCGAGCAGCTCCTCCTTGATCTGCCAGGCCAGGTGCCCTCCAGCCTGAGAGCAATAGCGGAGGGAGTCGAGCCGGTCCCGATACGAGCGCAGCGGCGACCGGTGCAGCAGATAGGCGTAGGTCGAGGGCACGCCGGAGAAACCGGTCACGTCTTCTTGGACCATCTGCTGGAGCACGTCTGCCGGGAAGGCAAACCGGTTGTTGATGACGACACTTCCACCCACCGCTACGTGGGTATTGAGCAGCGACTTTCCCATCACGTAATGAAACGGCAGAACAACCATCTGACGATCCGTCGACGAAAGCTCAAGATAACTGCAGATGGACGAGGTATTGGTGACGACGTTTCGGTGGGAGAGCATCACACCCTTGGGTTGACCCGTTGAGCCGGACGTGAAAATGATGCTGCCGATGCTCCCTTCGTCCAGGGAGAGAGCCGGATTCGCGGTAGAACTGCCGATGGTGCCGCTACCCACCGCATCATGCCAGGCATGCGCGGCAGGTGATAGGCCGCTCCATGACCGCGTCGGTCGGACCAGCAACAGCGACGTGAGCGACGTAGCGTCGGGAACAACGCTCTGCACCAACGTCTCAAAGCGCGCCGAGGTAATCAGGGCCTTGCCGTCCAGCTTGTGCAGGAGCCGCAACAGCCCATCCGACTTCAGGTCGCCCCCAAGGGGCGCCGCCACGCCGCCGGCCTTCAGCACACCATAGTAACTGACCACGTACTCCAGGCTGTTCTCCAGAAGGATCGCGACCCGATCCCCCGGCAGCACACCCTGGCCGATGAGCCACCCCGCCAGCCGGTTGGACTGCGCATTCAAGCCGGCATATGTCTCACGAACATCGTCGCAAATCACCGCTATCTTGTCCGGATATCGCGCCGCACTCTCCTCCAGGAGATGGTGAATCAGCATGGCCGGGTCTCGAGATGTCTCGTCCGCATACCCCATCCTCACAACCGGTGCACTGTCTTCCCTGTGTCGACAGGCCTGACGTTCAGCCCCTCAGGCCCCGCCCACACCCTTTCGCGAGAGAAATGCCGCAACATTGGTAATGGAATCAAGATTCTCCGGCAACAGCTCTTCATCGTTGATCTTGACGGCGAACTGCTTTTCCAGAAACGCAACCAGTTCAAGAACCCCGGTGGAGTCGATGACGCCGTTGTCCAGCAACGACGCGGCGTCATCGAGTCCACTGTCATCTCCAAATAGGAAGTTCTCGGTGATATACGTCCGAATCGACTGTTTCAGTTGTTCCATTCTGCTACCCCGTCTATCACTGAACGATCCAGTGCCGTCGTGTGCCCACCCGCTCCGGTGCCACCGTGTGCCCATCCAATCCGGTGCGCCGAATCGGCGGAGCACTCTCTGCCCGCTCTATTCGATCTCCCCCACCTTCTCGATCAGCAGCGGAGGCAGATGGAGATACCGAGTGGTCGACCTCTTAACGTCGATGTCGGCGTAGACATGCTCCACCTGCGTGCCGGTCAGTCCGGCCGCGGCGGCCACCTCGGTGGCGGCAACCCCATGATTCTTCCCATACAGACACAGATCCATCAGACCATACGGGAGAGAGAAGTAGAACTCGTCCTGTCCCTGGGGAAGCGAGTAGGTGTCGGTCGTGGGAGGCCGACTCCGAATGTCCTCGGGAAGCCCCAGATGCTCCGCAAGCTGATACACTTGGCTTTTGTACAAGTGAGCGATCGGTTTCACGTCCGCGGCGCCGTCCCCCAGCTTCACGAAGAATCCCTGGTCGTATTCCAGGCGATTGGGTGTGCCCGTTACGGCGAAGTGGAGACGGTCCGCGTGATAGTACTCCAGCATCTTGCGGGTACGCTGCTTGAAATTCGTGGCGGCCACGATCTCCAGGTAGGCATCGGCGGGCAGCCGCAGCTTGTGCTCGACCCCGTCCGGGCCCTGAGCGACAATGTAGAAGAGCGCAAAGCCGCGGTTCTCCATGGCGCTGGAGATGACGATCTTGGAGCGCCACCCGTCACCGTATTCCGGGAGAACCCTGCGGACGGCATCTTGATAGCGGCGGTAACAGCCGGCCGCCTCGAGCATGCCGGTGATGTCTTCGTGGACAGAGTCGATCCCCAGGTGCGTAGCCACGGACCCGCTCAGCATGAGGGTCTCTTCCGCTGAGTGACGCTCCGGCATGTGCAGCCCAAAGACGCGCTTGGGTCCCAGAGCCCTGACCGACAGGGCCGCGGTGACACTGCTGTCGATCCCGCCGGAGAGGCCGACAACCAGGCCGCGACGCTTGAGCTGGTGAGCCAACAGGTCGCGCAGGCGGCCGCAGATCTTCTCAACTTCCTGCGCAGGATCCAGTCGCAGGACATCCCTGGAGAATGGTCGCTGTTCCATCACCTCTCCCGTCTCGCGCGTTTGTCCACCACCAGGTCCGGCACCAGCGGCTCGGACCGGGAGAAGGCTTCGACGAACTGCTGATGCAGGATCTGCGTCGAGAGAATCCCCGCCAGGGCCATGTTCTGCGATTCGTTGGGGATTGTCCCGTCGGTTCTCTTCTGCTTTGCCACCAGGTGCCCCACTCGGCCGGGGTCGAAATAGCCGGTCCGGCGGAGGGACCCCTCCGAGAGAAACTCCTCCGCATACCCGTCCCCGCCCTCGCGGAAGAACACGTCGCGGATGGGCGCCCGATACGGCTGCTTCGGCCTAATCCTGATCCGCTCCGGGATCAAGCCTTTGAAGGCACGTTTGAGCAGGTACTTCTCGTTCAGCCCGCTGAGCTTCCAATGTGGAGGAAGCTGGGCGGCGAAGTCAACGACCCGGTAGTCCAGGAACGGGTGGCGCTGCTCCACGGAATGGGTCATGGCCACTCGGTCTCCCTGCGAGGACAACAGGTAGCTGGGCAGAAAGATCGCCGTCTCAAGAAACTGAGCCTTCGCCAAGACATCCCGGTCTGGAAAGTCGCCCGGGAGCCGAGCCGTGACCTCATCGATGGGGTGATAGCCGGCGAGCTCCGCCTGCGTCTGCTGAGAGAAGAATGCCGTGTTCTTCCGACCGTTCTCCCAGCGAATCCGGTGCGAGAACAGCGGATCCTGCAGGTCGCCCGGTTGCACGGCAAAGAACTGCTGCAGGAAGAGCCGCCCTCGCGCGGGGTTCTCAAAAACATAGGGGTAGAGGCGCTGGACTAAAAGGGGACGCAGCTTTGACTCGGGCACCCGCCCCCAAAAGGCGCGGACCTTCGCTTCCTTGAAGATATTGTACCCGCCGAAAACCTCGTCGCCCCCCTCGCCGGTCAGAACCACCTTGAACCCGTGTTCCTGCACCAAGCCCGACAGGAGGCAAAGAGGCACCGGCGCAGTCCGCAGGAGCGGCGTTTCACAGTGCCAGATGACGGTGGGGAACAGATCCCGGATCGCCTCGTTACTGACCATGATGTGGCTGTGGTCGGTCCCAAGCGACTGGACCAGTTCATCTTGAAAGGATGTCTCATCCAGGCCGCTCTCCTCGAATCCGAGGGAGAAGGTCCGCAGGCGGTTGTTGAAATGGCTGGAAATCAACGTCGTCAGAACGGACGAGTCGAGTCCACCGCTCAGATAGGCTCCTACCGGGACATCTGCCCGTAGCCTGAGGCGCACTGCGTCCTTCATCAGCAGGCGAAGCTCTTCCTCGGCTTCGGCCATCGAGCCCTGCCATTCACCGCCGCGAGGATAGAACGGGATCTCCCAGAATCGTTCCGTGCTGATCTTGCCGGCCTTCACCGACAGAAAATGGCCGGGAGGGAGCTCTTGGACACCCCGAAACACGTTTCTCGGACTGACGGTGGACCAGCAGGTGAAGACCTGACAGAGGGATCGGGGGTCGATCTCCCTGGGCACGGCGGGGTCCTGGAAGAGGGCCTTGACCTCCGACGCGAACAGCAGGCGCCCACCGACCAGGGTGTAAAACAGGGGGCGTACCCCGATCCGGTCACGGGCCAAGAACAGCTCATGCTTCACGTTGTCCCAGATGGCGATGGCGAACTGGCCATTAATCATCTCCAAGCAGTGGGGACCGAACTCCTCGAAGAGCTGCAGGAGCACCTCCGTGTCGGTGGTGGTGGAAAAGCGGCGCCCGCGGTTCTCCAGCTCCTGCCTCAGCTCCAGGTAGTTGTAGGCCTCACCGTTGAAGACGATCCAGAGGGAGCCGGCCTCATTGCCGATGGGCTGACAGCCGTCATCCAGCCCGATGATGCTGAGCCGCGCGTGGGCCAGACCGGCCTGGTCGTCCAAGTACGTGCCGGACTGATCGGGACCGCGGTAGCGGAAGGCGCCGATCATCCGCCGGAGAAGATCTTCCGAGACATCCCCTGGACCGTTGAGGTTCAGCACGCCGGCTATGCCGCACATAGATCGATCCCAGTCTCCACGCCAACGGCCAAAATACTGAACACTGAAACCGGGGGACTTCTACCCCGATCCCCGACGGACGCACCCGCGACCGCGTGTCGGATCGTAACCCGCCATGGTGTTGCGGGAGAAGCCTCTTTGTTCGACGCTTTGCTCGACCGCAGCGACTCTGCAGAATGCTTTTTCCGGCCGCCAGGGGACGAAACCGGCCGCCGCATCCCCGAAGACCCTGGTGATCGTAGCCATGGCCGCCGGGGTGACGGCGACGCCGAGCACAGTCTGAACTAGGCAACGGATTGGGCAAGCGCTCCCATGGGACGCGACAGCGAGATGCGGAACGCGGGACCGGGACGGGCTCCTTGGGAACGGTTTCGTCCTGCGACTCGTGGGCATGATGGATCGAGGACCTGCCGATCTTGTGTGCCCCCCCGAGCAATCCGAGACTACACCAACCGGATCATCTGCAGACTACCAAGCGTCGCGTAGCGCGGAGCCCCGAGTTCGAGTCCAGACGAACGAGATAGATCCCCGTCGCGACCGGCTGCCCGCTCTCATCAGCACCGTCCCACTTCATGTTGAGGAGACCGCGCGCGTCCAGCCCCGTCGCGAGCCTGCGCACCAAACGACCGGAGACCTCGTAGATGTTGACTTGCACCGTTCCCGGCGTCTTGATCCGGCAAAGTACCGAGGCCTTGCCGTCGAGTGCCGGGTTCGGGTAGACCACGATAACGCCATCGGCGCCCAGGAGGTTCTCCGCAATCGCCGACGTCTCGGTCACGAACGTAGCTGCGATCGTGTGGTTCGCCTGGACATTGCTGAACGTGTAACTCGTCACCGGGCCGACGGACGACCCATCCACCAGCACGTCCGCCACCACGTAGCTGGTATCCGACGCAATGGTGAACGTCGTTTCACCGTCGCAGTTGATCGCTACCGCACCGCTCGGCGTGATCGACCCTCCTGTCCCGGCCGAGGCGGTGAGCGTATACGTTGCCGGAACGAACGAGACGGCGATCGTGTGCGGCGCCTGGACACTGCTGAACGTGTAGCTCATCAGCGGGCCGACGGAGGCGCCGTCGACCAGCACGTCCGCGACCGTGTAACAGGGATCCGGCGCCATCGTGAATGTCGTGTCCGCGCCGCAGTTGACCTTCACCGAGTCGGTGGGGCTGATCGAGCCGCCCGGCCCCGCCGATGCCATGATGGTGAACGTCGCCGGCACGAACGAGGCCGTGATGGTGTGGGTCGCCTGGACATCACGGAACGTGTAGTTCGTCAGCGGGCCGACGGATGACCCATCCACCAGCACATCCGCCAGCACATGGCACGAATCCGGCGCGATCGTAAACGTCGTGTCCGCTCCGCAGTTGACCGTCACCGAACCGACGGGAATGATTGAGCCACCTGCCCCGGCGCTCGCCGTGATCGCGTACGTCGCCCCCGCGAACGAGGCCGCAATTGTGTGGCTCGTCTGGACATTGGTGAATGTATAGCTCGTCACCGGGCCCACCGAGGTGCCGTCGATCAGCACGTCCGCCACCACGTAGCAGGAGTCCGGCGAGATCGTGAACGTCGAGTCCGCACCGCGGTTGACCGTCACCGAGTCGGCGGGACTGATCGAGCCGCCCGTTCCGGTCGAGGCCGTGATCGTGTAGGTTGCGGCCGCGAACGAGGCAGCGATCGTGTGGTTCGCCTGGACATCGCTGAACGTGTAGCTTGTCACTGCGCCAACCGACGACCCGTCGACCAAGACGTCCGCCACCACGTAGCACGAGTCCGGCGTGATCGTGAACGCCTGACTCGCTCCGTGCGCCGCCGTCACTGCGCCCGACGGGCTGATCGTACCGTTGTCCCCCGCCGATGCCGCTATGGTGTAGCTGACCCTCTCGCCGAGCGCGAAGTCCCCGAAGGAACTGAGCCCTATCGCTTGCGTGCTCGTGGAGGTCCGCGTGCCGGTGGTCGGCGTGGACCACGCTGAGGGCTCGTACCGCTTCACAGAGAAACTGTCAGGATTCGCGCCCGCATCCAGGTCGTTCGGGACGAAAGTAAGAGTCACTTCGTAGCCCGGGCTGGAGTTGAACTCTACACCGCCGTTGGCGAGGTTCCATGTCCGATTTGCTGTCTTGGCCGCATTCAAGCCGGACGTAGCGATCTGTGGATGATCTCCGGGTGTGGTGGTGGCGGTCAGATGTCCGGCCGTCGTCACAGAGTCGAAGACAACGGATACGGGGGCGTAGTCGCTCCCGTCCCCCACCTCGAAGTTGCAGGCGACCGAGCGGCCCATCGCGGCATGCTTCCGGAGGTTTCCCACGACATGCCCGCTCGTGTGGGTCACTGAACCCGAGGAGGAGATAGCAAGGATGTTCGCATCCGTGGTGACGTTCCCGACCGTGAGCGTCAGCCCCGAGGTCAGGGTCAGGTCGCCACCCGAGAGTGTCACCCCATTCGTGTTGTTGATCGTCATCGAGGCAATGCTGCGATCATCAGGAATCTCGTAGCCGGAGGTCCTGGCAGCACTCTCCTGGGCATAGATAACCGAATAGCCACCACTGCCGTAGCTGAAGGTCGGAGCAACATCGTAGGATCCGCCAGGGCTCGTGTTGCCGGCAAACCCGATCTGTGTGACCCCGGCGGTCTCGCCGCCATTGTCGATGGTGATCAGGTTGCTGTTGGTGAGCGTCCCGCGAAGGAGGTTCACCCTGGCGGTGGCGAGACCGGCGCCCATCGTCACTCCGGCTGTGTTGTCGATCTCCAGGGCGGTGAGGGGTGCAGTGACCGTCCCCGAGCCCTCGTAGGTCTGCGTGACACGGGTGGACGATCCGTCGCTCACATAGCCGGTGACGGGTTGGGTTATCCCCATGGGTGTGTCGGTTTCGGATGCCGGATCCTCGGGCCCGCTGGTCCGCAGCGCCGAGCCCGTGCCGAGAAAGTAAAGGGCGCTGCTCGCCGTCGTCCCGTTCAGCGTTCCGTTGTTGGTGAATGACGCGCCATAGGTGACGCAACGGAAGCCCGTAAGGGGGGTAGCTGTGCCCAGGTTTAGTGTCGTGCCCGTGTTCATGGTCGTGTTTCCGACATAGGTCGTTCCCAGCAGCGTGGCCGAGTGGTTCGCCGACGTGTTGGTGATGACAAGGCTGGGTGCGTACCCCTGGATCTGGTAGTTCTTGGCCGCCCCGGAGGATCCGTCGCCAAGCTGGAGGGTTGCCGCGGCGTCCACGGTCTGGATGCCGGCGTTGTTACGGTAATCGCGCGGTCCCTGTGTTTCGGTTCCGGCAAGCTCCAGGATGATCAGACCGCCGGTGAGCGTGGCCGAGCTCGCGGCCGAGGTTCCCAGGTCGAAGCTGGCCAGAATCGGCGAGTGTTGCCCGGTTCCGGTCCCGCCCATATTTACGGTGATCGTTCCACCGGTCTGAACGTATGTGATCGTGTTCGCGGCGGCTGAAACGCAGAGCCTGCCGGTGATGTTCAATGCTCCACCCTCAATCGTCGTCGTGCTCCCGATTCCCAGCGGCATCGAGTTGCCAACACCCGTTCCGACGTTGAAAGTTCCCTGTGTCAGTCGGAAGAGTCCGCTAATGACAGGGGAGCCGGTCTGGCCGGTCACGGTGTAGTTCGGGTTATTAAGCCAGAATCCGGCCGTCGCGGCGATCGTGTAGTTGACGCTCGTGAAGGTCCGGTGGCTCGCCGTGAAGATCCCGGAGATCTTGAGCGTACCGTTGGTGAGGGTCAGGAAGGCCGATGGCGGCCCATCGGTGGTCGTTCCCCGCACCGTGAAGCTGCTCGGGTTCAGCTCGAGAATCGACGACGCCGACGTCCCCTTGTTGATCGTCATCGTCCGGATGTCGGTCGTGGCCCCCGTGCCGCCGAAAGCGGCACGCGATGCGCCGGTGAAGGTGATGTCGGCGCCGGCGGTGTTGCTGTTGGTGCTGAAGTCGAGGATCCCGTTGTTCGTCAGATTGCCACCGACGGAAAGCACGTGGGTGATCACGGTGCCGGAGGCTCCCGTTCGCAAGGTTCCGCCGTTCGTGATCGTAACGCTATCGCCCGCAGTGAGGGTACGGGCGGTTACGGTTTCGTACTGGAGGATCCCGGAAGTCCCTTGACCGACCTTTAGATTGTTGCAGACCGCCGCGACATCGATCGTGACTGTGTGGCCGTCCGCAATGGTGACGTTGTCCAGCGAGGTTGGAACAGCGCCGCCCCATGTCGATGTGGCGCTCCAATTTCCGGCCTGGACGCTGGTGATCTCTCCGGCCGGGGTGGTCGCTCGGCTGCCGCTGAGATAGCCGGACGGGGCGCTGGCCTCATTGTTGGCTGTAACGCGGAAGTAGTAGGTCGTGCCCGGAGCAAGGCCGGTCTGCTCGATGGAGTACGTGGCGCCGGTTTCCCCCGCCGTGGTCGATGCCACAGAACCGACTGGCGAGTAGCTGCTGCCGTCGGCAGAGCGGAACACCGCGAAATAGGTTTCCGTCGCGGAATTGTCCGTCCAGCCGACGGTCAGTCCCGTCTGGGTCACCGAGGAAAAGGTCAGGTTCGTCGGGGCCACGGGCGACACGTTCTGAGCGGGCGTGAAGGTGAGTCTGCTATTCGCCTCGGGGATCGTGGCTAGGGCGTTCGACGGCGTAGAGTTGAAAGTCGTGCCGTTAGGGGTCTGCTGGGTGAGAAGCTCGGATGCCGTCGGTGATGCCGACATCGTGGGACCGTTGATGCCTACGCTGTAGGTGTAGGTAGCTGCGCCGGGGGTCATCGTTCCGTAGACGTACGCAATGACCCCTGTGGCCTCGTAGAGTTTAACCTGGAAGTTCAAATCCGGTGTGGAGTTGAGGTAGACCTCGAGCCCCTTCCATTCAACGGTCAGGACCCGGTTCCCCGGCGAACCGTCGACCTGGTGCTTGAAGCCGGCGTCAAGCGATTCCTGGGTATTTGGGATACCGGAAGGCACGAGATCGTCATAGAAGGGGGCCAGGGAAAGCAGAGTCCCGGCCGTGATACTGAACGCTTGGTTCAGGAAGCCGTACGCACCGCCGCCGGTCCCGACAGCAACCGAGGAGGAGAGATCCATGTAGCCATTGGTCGAGATACTGAAGTTCGTGTACGCCTGTCCGTCATAGTAGAAGGTGAACCCGATGGGCTGCAGCGCACTCCGGTTGTCGTCCGTGACCGTGGCATTACGCCAGCCGGACATGCTCGCCCCTGTGGAGGCGATCGAAGTGTAGGTGATGCCGGTCGTTCGGGTCACTGGAGCGTAGTTGCCGACACTCTGAGCGTTGGCCGTGGCGCTTAGGAATCCAACAAGACTGAGGACCGACAGGATCACGCTGACCCTTCTCATGACAACGCCTCCTCAGACCACCGACGGATGAGAGTCCGGCGACCTACGGATCCTTCCGAGAGACCACCTGGCTGGGCTGGTCCGTGCCCGTTCTACCCAAACGGCGGTCGGGCACGGTCGAACCGATCATCAACTCCCTCGGTACAATGATACGCGACAAGGAGCGGGCATGTCAAGAATGGCGCAATGTATTCTCCCGTGCGCGGTTCCGGACGAGGTGATTCCTACACAGGGCGAGGGCTCCACCGGGGCAACTCGGGGAGATGACGGCGTAGGCCGGGAGGCTTCCCGAACGGGAAGTTCAAGAGAGCGGCAGAAGTGCACCGGATGCGACAGCCGGTGACAAAAAAGACCGATCCCCCGGGGGCACGGACTGCCCGGGGGACCGACAGACTGCCTTCAGAATGGGTCCGAGGCCTGCCTAACGCCGCCGACTGCTGACGATGCCCCCGCCGGCACCCAGAAGTACCAGTCCCAGAAGGAGTAACGAGCCAGGCTCGGGGACGTCTTCAGACCGGGGGTAACTCAACGGCTGAGTCTGCGCCACTTCGATGACCATGTCATTGTAGTCCCGATCCGATGCACCTAGCGCCAAGTCTTCCCAAGCGAGAGCGAAGTGCCCCTTCGAGGGGCCACCAGTGATGGCAAAAGCCACCATGTGGTCGTTCGAAGCGTCGAGGGTGTTCTCTGACTGCAGGGAACTCCAAAGGTTGCCTGTATTGATGTCTCTAAAATTGAAGCGCAACGCGTCGTTGGGATCGAAATTGAAAGTGAAACCGCCGGTGACATAGTATCCGTCGCCAGAGGTGTCAGACATTTCAGTGACCCCGCCAGCCGTGCCCTTGGTGTAGCCGATTTCGTGTTTGTGCCCAGCGTACTTCGCCATTGCGTCCGCGGTCCCATCGTATTCCCACCAGATCTGATCCATGCTGTCGTCCACACGCTCGAAGTTGCCCGCGCCATAGAGGGTCCGAAGGATCGACCAGTCGGCGGCATTGGTACCCTTGTCGCGATCCAGCCAAGGCTCACCGTAGGTCGGGTGCTCGATCAATGTAAGGGCCCGGGCCGTCGAAACGACCGCAGTCCCCGTGAATAGCAACATCACGAAACAGAGCGCAACAGAGCGAACTCTCGATGCTGTCATGTGAACCTCCCATTCCAAACCAATCGGCAGCGTCGTCGGCCGTACCCATTCACCTGCCAAATCCCAGTGCCCATCCACAAATGTCGTGCCGGAAGGCGAGCGAATCCCGTAACGCCATTCTGTATTTGGGATTAGGCCGCTGCCTGATGACAGGAAACAGGGGCAGACGCGGGAGTCCTGTAAGGATCGCCGACAGTTCTGCTGGCGGGTTCGCCCACACGTGTCCCTACCGAATTGATTTTCAATGAGTTAGGCGTGAAATCCCGCACAGTTGCGGGTGTTCGCGTAGCCGACAGGTTGGCGATCCCCGGTCCGCGAGTCTGATCTTGTGATGTGCGAATGGGACGACGAAATTTCGGAGCAGGTCGTCGAGCATGAACCGGGCGATGCCGTAGTGACGCCTGGCACTGGGGCGCACCCCGGGGCCTGCCTTTGGAAGCAAAGGGTCCAGCTTACGCGGGCCTCGGAGTCTCGGGGGGAATGTCCGAGACAAACGGTAGGCCTCAAGCACAAGCTGATGAGCCGCTCGCCACACCGGCAACTCCTCAAATCTCGTTGAGGAGCGTCCTCACTCTGGCTGCTGCCCCCTGACTTCCGGCTACCTGAGTAGCTCCTGAAAATGTAAGGTAACCCGCGCAATTTTTGGATGTTAGACCCGCCGGGCATCCACCGGCGACCCGCTTTCTGACCGATCTACCTTTCTTCCGCTCATCTCATTGCCTCCTGCCCTCTCCCGATGTTCCACCGTGCGGCTTGCCCGATCGAGATTGCACAAGGACACCCGCGTGGACCCATCGAGCCCGATTGGCGTGCGGACGCTCCCAGGTCTGTTTCTCGCCATGGCTCGCAAGAAGGATCTCCGGAGCCCAGCCCATCCTCCCATGTCGTAAGGAGCTAGACGTTCTAGTCCATCTGGGAGACCGCGCAAAACCGATCAAGACCCCCACCCCTCGGGGTCTCTAAACCGCCCTGGCACCGCTCTTGATTCACTCTCCCCCAGGCACCGGGTGGGTCGCGCAATGCCGGCCCGCCCGCGTGTCGTCGAGGAGGAGCTGCCATGATCGACCTGACCGTCCCCTGGGTTCTGCTGCGCGTCCGAGACCAGTTGTTCGGGGTGCCTGCCTCGCATATCCGCGAGATGGCGGAGATGCCCGCGGTCACGCATGTTCCCAACATGCCCGAGTTCGTGATGGGGCTGGTCTCGCTGCGCGGCCAGGTGACGCCGACGATCAACATGCGCCAGCGACTCGGGGTCGCTACCGCCGAGGCTGACATCAAGCTGCTTACCGACGGGCTGGGGCGTGCTGAAGCGGAGCACTATCACCTGGCCGAGACCCTCGAGTCGGCCATTCGAGATGGCCACGCCGCGGGCATCGATGCTCACGCCTGCGTGTTCCAAGAGTGGCTCGGCACACTGAAGACCAAGAATCCGCTCGTTCGTCTGCACCTGACGAAGCTCGAAGAGCCCCATGCCCGTCTTCACGCCGCCGCCGTGCGCGTGATGCAGACCGTCGAGACGAATCCCCTCGAAGCAAGCACCGCTTTCCGTCGTTTCCAGGAGAAGGAGCTGGCCGCCTTCACGCGCCTTCTGCCCCAGATCCGGGAGCGGCTGATTCACGCGCACCGCCAGATCGTGGTGGTGCTCACCCTCAACGGCCAGTCTCTGGGAGCCGCTGTCGATGAGGTCGAGTCGATCGAGCGGCTGAAGAACGGATCAATCGAAGAACTGCCGGCGAACCTCCAAGGCATGAAAAGCAGCCTCACGAAGATGGTCGGCCGCCGCACGCGCGACGACGAGATCGTCCTCATCCTCGAAGTCGAGGAGCTCTTTCACGGCAACGGACAGGTGCCGGTACACGGTGATTGGATGGAGCAGGCGGAGAGCACGCCGGCGTCGGCCCCGGAGCCGGCGCTGGCGCCCGCCCCCTCGGCGCCGACCGGGATCGGCGACGCGGCCACGATGGCAGTCCCAGCCGCGGTCACGCGCCAGGGCAACGCAGACGGTCTGGACCAGTGCGGTTGGTGCGGGGACCGTAACGGCCCGTGGATCCAGATCGAGGACGGCCCCCTCGTGCAGCCAGGCGCCGCCTGGGCGATGGAGGAGGCTGAGACCTCGGGTAGCCCGGAATCTCCCCGGATGTAAAACTGTTTCTCGATCGGTAGCCCCCCGCCGATCACACTGGGGGAGGGCCGGGGCGCAGTCCTCCTCCTGCGATCCTGGTCCTCCCCCTTCCTTTTTCCCCGGAGGCACGCGGTGGCGTTGCGTTGGACGAAAGAGCTGCTCGACCTCGGGAAGGCATGCGAGGTCACCCCGTACAAGTCATCGGGACCGGGCGGTCAGAAGAAAAACAAGACAGAGTCGTCGGTGCGCGTGGTCCACCCACCCACCGGCCTGACCCGCATCGCCACGGAGAGCCGCAGCCAGTCGGCGAATCGGCTCCACGCGCTGGAACGGATCCGCGAGGCGCTGGAGGCCCGGCGCCACAAGCCCAAACCGCGTCGGGCGACGAAACCCACCGCGGCCTCGCGCGCGGAACGTCTGGACGAGAAGGTGCGGCGGTCGCGGTTGAAGTGTACGCGCAGGCGGCCGGTGGACGACTGAAACCTACTTCTTGCCCGAGAGAGCTTCCTCAACCGCCGGCAAGAGAACAGTTTCCGGCGCCATCCCGCGCCACCAGCGCACGACGTTCCCCTTCCGATCGATCAGATACAGCGATGGGATCGCCTGCACATTCCACTTCAGGCTGCACGGATCTTTCGGGTTATCCGCAAAGTTGGTGTAGGTGATCTCCATCTTCTTGAGAAACGGTGGAACCTGGACATGTGGGTTTTTGTCGAGCGAGACACCGAGGACCACCAGCCCTTTGGACTTCAGCGTTTCATGCATTTTCTGCAGTCCCGGCATTGCCATCCGACAGGGACCACACCAGGTAGCCCAGAAGTCCAGAAGGACGACCTTCCCCTTGTAGTCGGAGAGAGAGACGGTCTTGCCGTCCATGGTGAGGAACTTCGAGTCCGGCGCCGGGCGCGGCGTGGGGGTGCCCGGCGGGGTCGCCCCCGACGTGCCCGGGCTCTGCGCGGCCGCAAGAACGGGAACGATCAGAAGTGCCAAGACGAGGATCTGCGCCGATACCCAGTTGCGGTTCATCCATGCCTCCACCAATCAATTGTTTGCCTTCGGGCCACTCCAGGGCCCCGCAGAGGGGCGCCTCGCATTCCATAAGAATACCAGTATACTACAGAAGTCGACCCGAACGGTTTCTCGTGTCGTGCGGTCTACGGACGCTCCCCGCTCTGACCAACGAATCCATCGGTTCGGTTCTCGAAGAGGAAGTTGAAAGTGGTGAGGCTCCCGTAGATCCTTGTGATGTAGTCCTCCAACTCGATCCGGTCGGCGTCGGCGAGCTTCGGATGGTTATTGATCTTCTGTTCGAGGACGCGGAGCCGCTCGCGCACCATCACGATCTTGTGGAAGAACCCGTCGACGGGGATGACCTTCTCGGCCAGTCCGGGGCGGCTGGGCTTGATCACGACCTCGCCTCCCTCCCAGCGGGACGCCATCTCGTAATCGGCTGGGGGTGTGTGGCCTACGCGGTTGAACTCCTCTCGCACAGCCTGGCGGACGGTGTGGACCAGGGCGTCGAAGTCGGTGCGGTCAAGATCCTCCTGCATGCTCATGGCTGACGTTCCTCTGGTGGTTGTGATGCGACAGAATCCCCTTTAGAGCCGAACACCCGGATGGCTTGCGCGTTCGGACGAGTGGAGACTAAGGGCCGGGAGGATAAGGGTCAAGACAGCGAGGGGTGCTCCCCCACGAACAGCATCGCCGACTGCAGGTCCGACTCGCATCGACAGTGGGGTCGGAAAAATCGGCGAACTTTGCTGATGGAAAAGTGCCAGCGGCCACCGGCATGCACGCATGGGCATATTTCATTTCAAGACAATGAGTTGGGAGCCAAGAAAAAATTGTGAGCCACGTGGCGCTAAAGATGTGCTATAGTGAATCATGCGCGAGATACGCGGACTTGACTTGATTAGCACACATCGGCGAGAGGAAGACACGGACATGACAAGAGGCTCTCGAATCCCAATGGCCATCGCCATATTGGTGGTCCTGTCGTTTGGGACGGCCAACGCCGGCACCCTGCAACTCACGAACTGGCTTGCCTATGGCGGCGGTGCCAGCGTGAGCGCGAAGTACTGGGATGGCACCACCATTAGATCTCAGTCCGGCACGTATGGGGTTGGCAATTTCGCCGCAAAGTATGACGGAGTCGTTGTTTCCAGCCCGCTCTACTGCCTGGATGTCTTCCACACCTTCAGTACCATCGGGCAGGTCTGGAACAATATAACTCCACAGATCATCCCCCCTGATCCGGCCAATCCTCCACCGTGGAACACCAGCGAGGCCGCGTGGGCTTATGACAAGTACGGCGACGTTGGAACCGATGGTGTGAAGGCCGCCGGGGTCCAGCTCGCGCTGTGGGAGATCAGCCACGAGCTGTCCTGGCGCGCGAACTACTCGAGTGCCGGCTGGAACGCGGCCAAGACCGGAAGCGGCGCGGGCTACTCGGACTTCGCCGCCAGCGTGGCCTTGGGCTCCGGAATGGGACAATATGCTACCACAATTCTCAGTGACGTCTATTCCCACTTCACAGCCGGGCAGCGTCTTACCTACTACAACCCTCAGGGGGCGGACTTGAAGCGGGACTACGTGGGGATGCAGGGGTTTGTCGGGGATGCCGAACCGACTAATTTCACTGACGTTCCCGAGCCGACCGGTCTTGCGTTGCTCGGTTTCGTTCTCCTCACTGGTGCCGGGCTCTCTTGGCGGAAGCGCTCAAGGTAGACTCCGCGCTCTAGGGTCGTTCAGGATGAGCTGAACTCGTCGTGGGTCCAGTATGCAGGTGGCCGTCTTCCGGATCAGGGAAGGCGGTCACTTGGCCTATGCCGTCCGCGGACACGGCGCGGGCGCGCCTTCTTGTGCGCCCATCGGTTTTCCTCGCCACCAATGAACCACGGGTGCGTCCATTCCGTTGACACCCACAACACTACTGTGGAAACTCGCTCCTATGCATCTCTCCCGTTGGCTCGCTGCGGCGGATCGGTGGCGCCTTCCCGCGCGCCGCTGGCCAGCGCCGCTTCTTCTGGCCCTCTTTCTCGGTAACGCCGTGGTTGCCGCTCTCCTCAACTCGGGAACCTGCGACGAGCTGGCGGCGCACATTCCATCGGGATGGCTCTACTGGAAGTCCGGTGTGTTCGCCGGCGGGGTGGGCAATTTTCCGCTCGGCCAATTGCTGCTCACCGCGCCTGCCGCGCTGCTCACCCACGACTACTCGCTCTGGACCGAGCAGCACCTGTTTCTCTTCCGTTTGCCGGGGATCTTGCTGGGATGGGGTCTCTGCTTCCTCGTCTGGCACTTTGCCAGGCGGAGACACGGATCCGGCGCCGGGCTGGTGGCGCTGTTTTTCGCCGCCCTTTGCCCCAACCTGCTCGCCCACTCGACGGTGGCGACCCTCGATCTGCCGGTGGCGTTCTTCATCTTCCTGGCGGTCTTTCTGCTCGACCGGTGTGTGGACAAGCCGGGGTGGCGACGTGTGGCGATGCTGGCGATCGCACTGGCCGTGGCGGGACTCGTGAAGGTGCAAGCACTGTTGCTCTATCCGTACGCACTTGTGATACTTGGAGTTACGGCTCCACGGACGCAGCGTGGGAAGTACTTCGCAAGCTGGCTCCTGCTCCCGGCGGTCTGGGCCGTGGTGGCGTGGATTGTCTACCGGCATGCCCCCGGGACAGGGGGCGCTTTCCTTCCGCCGCAACTTCTCGAAGCGTTGCGCGGTGTCCTTGTGCATGCCGAACAGGGGCATTTCGCCTACCTGCTGGGGAAGTACTCGAACACCGGCTGGTGGTATTACTTCCCCGTGGCGATCTTGGTGAAGACGCCGATCGCGCAGCTCCTGCTCGCCGGGTTCGGTCTCGTGCGGCGGCAGCCTCGGCGGGAGCTGCTCCTCGCAACCGCGCCGATTGTGTTGTTCCTCGTGCCGGCCATGGTGGGAAGCATCGATATCGGGCTGCGGCATGTGCTGATGATCTACCCGTTTCTTGCGGTGGCGGCGGGGCGGGGGGCCGTGCGGGTGTGGGAGATGGGGAGGGTGCGGGATCTTCGCGAAAGCGGTGCGTCGCGGTCGCCGGATCCAGCTTCTGTGCGACTCTTCTGGCCCCGACTGGCCCTCGGCGTCCTGCTCCTCACGGTCATCGGTCATGCCGCGGCCATCACGCCACATCATCTGTCGTATTTCAATCTCCTCGTGGGTGGCGCCAAGAACGGGCACCGGGTCCTCATCGACAGCAACTACGATTGGGGGCAGAACGATCGCTCTCTGCGAAACTACGTGGAGAAGCGAGGACTGCCGTACAGAATCGACCCCTACGCGTTCTGGCCCGTGAACGGACCGATCCTCGTCAATGCCAACGCATTGTATGGCGTGTTGAACGGTGGGCCCAAGGCGTATGCGTGGCTGCAGCGTCTCCAGCCGGTGGGCCGCGTGGCCTGGACCTGGTTCGAGTACGACGTGCCGCCGGGAACCTTTGTGGAGCCGCGAGAGGACGAGGAGGCGCGTCAGCAGTGCCTAGCACACCTCTTTCGCGTTCGCGAGGCCGCTCGACTGATTCCGGGCCCGGAATTCCGGTCGTTGTTGGCACAGGGATTCGCCGGATTCGGGGCGTACGACATCGCGTTCGAGGAACTCCGCGAGTGCCTGCGCGAGCACCCGGATTACGGCCGGGCGCTGACTCTCGGCGGCGAGCTCATCGTCCGCTGGAAGCTCGGTGTGCTGGTGTTCCATGGCCGCGAATATCTCAACGGGTTCCGAACCCTCCGGCCGGCGATGGAGGGTGATGGGGAGCGACTGGTGGCGCTGGCGCAGCGCGGCGGGCTGGCCGCCAACCTCGCGCAGTTCCAGGTCCGGCTCGGGGCGGTTCTCGAATCCGTGCGCGATCCGGAGAGCGCCCGGGATGCCTATCGCCTGGCCGGACGCTTGGACCCGGCCAACCCGGACGTGCGCGCGGCGCTGCGAAAACTAGACGGCGTGCGATAATCAGCGAATGAAGACACATCGCCTCGCACTCGCCCCACTCGCTTTGTCAGGCACTATTCTCTTCGCCGGCCTCGGGTTGGCTGGACCGCCAGCCTGCGCCGACGCTATCGCCCGACCTGTCGCGACGACACCCGCTGACACGCTCCCTGCCGTCCCGGACGCGCTTGCTTCGGATTCTGTGCACATCGGCCTCCCCGCTGTTCTTGAACGACAACCCGGAGTGAATGACCCGATCTTCTCCATCCTCACACGGCTCGTGACCTCGGGAACATACGGCACCATCACGCAGGAACGTTTGCGACAAGAGGTTGCCCGCATCGGGGGCAAGAGCCGACTGCCGTACGAGAGCGTGGTCTCGATCACGCGTGAGCCGGTGAAGCCGGGCTGGACTGCGCTCATTCGTCTCGAGTTCCAAGAGCCGATCGACCTGCCGGTTCCCTACAGCATCCTGGGATACCACCCGGGAAGCTTTACAGCCTCGCAGCAGTGCGTGTTCCGCGAGTGGGAAGTCGGCAAGATCCGCCTCTCGGAGTCGGAGCAGAAGGGCGATCACACGGAGACCCGTACCATTGACCTCGAAGATGTCCATCTCTTTGCCTCGGTCGAGGGTGAGGTGAAGATCGATATTGATGCTTGGATCGACGCCCTGCTCGGCGGGGCCATCGACGACACCGACATCACGGCACTCATGCTCGGCCGGTGGCAGGGGGAGTGGTACGGGGTTGCCATGGGTTACGGACACGATCATAGCGGCCGTTCCGGCATTCTCAGCCTGCGACAGGACAAGATCCTCTTCCCTACGCCCGACGGACTTCGCGGAGTGGGCCGGCAGATGCGGGCTCGTGCGGAGCGGTTGGGGAGAATCTGGGATGCGGGGGGGGCCCGCCTCGATGGGGTGGCGCGCCGGATGCTTCTTGATCCGTAGGTGGTGGCGCTCGATGTGCAGCCCAGCCGTTTGACATCCGGCACACACGCGAGCATACTGCAGCCCGTGTCCGAACGCGTCCGGTCGTGTCCACCGTTGACACGGGAAGGGGTGCGATGCAGCTTGGTGTCCGGGAGGCGGCCCGTCTCCTGGCGGTCTCGGAAAAGACCATCTACCGCTGGATCAAGGAAGGGCGGCTCCCGGCCTACCGGGTGAACGAGCAGTACCGGTTCAATCGTGCGGAGCTGCTCGAGTTGGCCACGGCCCAACGGATCAATGTCTCCCCGGATCTTTTTCGCGAGCCGGAGGATCCGCTGCAGGGGTTGCTCCCGACCCTGGTCGAGGCGCTCTCCATCGGCGGGATCCACTACCGCGTCGGCGGGCGGGACAAGCCCTCGGTGCTTCAGGCGGTTGTCGATGTGATGCCCCTGCCGGAGGAGGTCGACCGCTCATTTCTGTTTCAGGTGTTGATGGCGCGCGAGTCGCTGGGATCGACCGGCATCGGCGAGGGCATCGCCATCCCGCATGTCCGTAACCCGATCGTGATGCACATCCCTCGCCCCACGATCACTCTGTGTTTCCTCGAGTACCCGATCGATTTCGACGCCATCGACGGACTTCCGGTGCAGACGCTCTTCACCATCGTGAGCCCAACCATTCGGGCCCACCTGCACGTGCTTTCCCGTCTGGCGTTTGTTCTGCGGGACGAGTCGTTCAAGTCGGTGCTCGCCCGCCCGGGCTCCCGCGAGGAGATCGTCGCGGGACTGCGTCGGACGGAGGCGGAGGCGCCGGGGAGTCCGTCGGGGAACATCCCGCCGGGGAGCACCGCATAGTCATGCCGCTCCTGCTCGCCTCTCTCGGCGTATTGCTGCTCGGTGGGCTGGTGGCTTTGGCCTGGCCTGGTCATGGCCGGGGCTCCGGGCGGGTCGCGGCCGGTTCGGTCTTCGCCGCGGCAGTCCTGGGGATCATTCCCGCGATCCGCGTCCTCGCGGGCGGGAACGTCATGACCCTGGACCTGCCCTGGGAGATGCCCCTCGGCTCCCTCTCCATCGGCCTCGACGGTCTTTCGGCTTTTTTTATCATCCCGATCCTGCTCCTCGGCGCGATCGCCGCCCTCTACGGGGCAGCCGGCTTGCGCGACGGCGGACCTCGTCGGACGGTGGCTACTTCCTGGCTGATGTACAACGTGTTGATCGCCGGCATGCTTCTCGTGGTGGTCGCGAGGAACGGCATGCTCCTGCTCCTCGCCTGGGAACTGATGTCGGTGGCCTCGTTCTTTTTAGTCATGTTCGAAGACGGAAGGCCCGAAGTCCGTCGGGCCGGGCGGACCTACTTGATCGCCACGCACATCGGCACGGCCGGTCTTCTCGTGATGTTTCTGCTCCTGGGGCGGGGCTGCGACACCCTCGACTTCAACGCCTTCCGGATCGGGGAGGGCGGGCCGCGGCTGTCGGGGATCATCTTCCTCCTGGCGATCGTCGGGTTCGGCACGAAGGCCGGCTTTGTTCCTCTTCATGGCTGGCTGCCGGAGGCGCACCCGGCAGCGCCCAGCCATGTGTCCGCGGTGATGTCGGGCGTGATGATCAAGACGGGGATCTACGGACTTCTGCGCGTGCTGACGTTTCTCGGGCCGCCGCCGCCGTGGTTCGGCTGGGTGCTGGTGGGCATCGGTGCGGTTTCGGGTGTCTACGGCGTGCTCTTTGCTCTGGCGCAGCATGATCTCAAGCGGCTCCTGGCCTACCACAGCGTGGAGAACATCGGGATCATTGCTCTGGGGATCGGGGTCGGCTTGCTCGGCCGCAGCCACCATCTCCCGGTCGTCGCGGTCCTCGGGTTCGGAGGCGCACTGCTCCACGTGTTCAATCATGCGCTTTTCAAGGGGCTCCTCTTCCTTGCCGCCGGGGCCGTTGCGCATGCCGCCCACACGCGGGAGATCGATTCTCTTGGCGGGCTGCTGCGACACATGCCGGTGACGGGCGCCTCATTTCTGGTTGGGGCCGTCGCAATCTGCGGACTTCCGCCACTGAACGGCTTCGTCAGCGAGGCCATGGTCTATCTGGCCGCCTTCTGCGCGGCCACCTCAGCCACCGGATCGTTCGCCGTCTCGGGAGTCGTGGTCATCACCGCGCTGGCGCTCATCGGCGGCCTGGCGGCGGCCTGCTTCACGAAGGCGTTCGGCATCGTGTTCCTCGGGGAACCGCGGAGCGCCGCTGCGGCCGATGCCGGCGAAGTCGCTCCCGCCATGCGCGTGGCGATGGTGATTCTTGCGGCCGGGTGCGGGGTTGTCGGATTGTGTGCCCCGCTCTTGCCCGGCGCCGCGGCAGAGGCGATTCGGGTCGCGTCCGGTGCATCCCCCGCCGAGATGCAGACGTCGGTCACCTGGGTCGCGGGCTCCCTGCGACTCGTCGTGCTGGGGGCCGGGGCTCTGCTCGTCACGTTTCTCGGGATGGCATTGGCGCGCCGGAGGCTGCTCGCCCGCCGGCGTGTGGTATCGGCCCCGACCTGGGACTGCGGATATGCCGCTCCCACGACACGGATGCAGTACACGGCGTCGAGTTACGCTCACCCGTTGACGAGTCTCTTGGGTCTATCCGGGTGGACGCGCCGCGAGATCACAACACCTGTTGGGCTGTTTCCGAAGGAGGCTCACCTGCGGACGACCACGCCGGATCCGGTCCAGGACGGGATCTACGCACCCGTCTTCGCAGCCATCGGCCGCTTCTTGCTGAGGTTCCGCCCGCTACAAGGAGGCATGATTCAGTTGTACGTTCTCTACATCGCTCTGACGTTGCTCATTCTCCTCGCCTGGAAGCTGGGGTGACCTGGTGATCGTCGTAGCCGTCGTCCATGTTCTGCTGGCGTTGCTGTTGGCGCCGCTGCTCCCCGGGGTGATCAACCGGACCAAGGCGGCGCTGGCGGGACGCCGGGGACAGCCGTTGCTTCAGGCCTACTTCGATCTCGGCAAGCTCCTCCGCAAGGACGTGGTCTACAGCACGACCACCACCTGGGTGTTCCGCGCCGGACCCAGCGCGGCGCTGGCGGCCCTGCTGGTGGCGCTCGCGATCGTGCCGTTCGCGAATGCGCGCGCGCTGCTGGCGTTTCCCGGGGACCTGTTGCTCTTTGCCTATCTGCTGGGGCTCGCGCGCTTCAGTCTTGTGACCGCGGCGCTCGACACCGGCTCCAGTTTCGAAGGGATGGGCGCAAGCCGTGAGGTCACGTTTTCGGCCCTGGCCGAACCGGCGCTGCTTCTGGGTCTGGTGGCGATGGCCCGCGAGGCCGGGAGCGTCTCGCTGTCGGATGTATATACGCGCCTGGCCCCGGTATCGCTCGTGGAAGGCGGCGGGCCTGTGCTGTTGCTCGTGGCCGCGGCGTTCGGGGTTGTCTACCTAGCGGAGAACGCGCGGATCCCATTTGACGATCCGAACACGCACCTGGAACTGACGATGATCCACGAGGTCCTGATCCTCGACCACAGCGGTCCCGACCTGGCGTTTCTGCAATACGGCGCGGCGCTGAAGCTCTGGCTCCTTGGGTCGCTGGCGGTCGGGATCCTCATTCCTCTACACGGGGCGCCGCCGGTGCCGGCGATGCTCGGCGGTCTGGCCGGGATGTTCCTGCTGGCGGTGGTCACCGGCGTGATCGAGTCGACAATGGCGCGTCTGCGGCTTGTTCGCGTGCCGCAGTTGCTGGTAGGAGCGACGCTTCTTTCCCTGTTGGCTCTTCTCATGGTGCTGGCGTGAACGGTTGGGAAACAGCCCTGAAGGGCCTGGTCGATACGCTGATCGTATTCGTGGTTCTGGCCAACATGCGTCTCCTGGGCGCCAGCCGGCTCGGTTCGTGCATCCGCGTCGTGGCGTTGCAGGGCATACTGCTCGGGTTGATTCCCCTTGTCTCCCAAGGGGGGCACCTGGGGTTGCGGGTCGTGCTGCAGGCCGCTGTAAGTACCGTATTGAAGGGGATCGTCTTTCCGGCGCTTCTGATTCGCGCCGTGCGCGAGTCGGGATCCCGCCGAGAGCTCGCGCCGATTGTCGGTTATACACCTTCGCTCCTCACCGGAGGCGGGCTTCTGGCTCTCGCCCTCTGGCTGGGCGGGCGGCTTCCGCTTCCTCCGACGGCGACTTCCTCCCTCCTGGTCCCGGTGGCGCTGTTCACCATCATGGTGGGCCTCTTCATGATCGTGGCCCGGCGCAAGGCGATCACGCAGGTTCTCGGTTATCTCGCGATGGAGAACGGGATTTTCGCTTTCGGCCTCGCCTTCGCGGAGAAGGAACCGTTTCTGGTGGAGATGGGGATCCTTCTCGACGCCTTCATGGCGGTCTTCGTGATGGGCATCATGGTCTACCAGATCAACCGCGAGTTCGATCACATCGACGCCGACCGTCTGTCGGCGTTGAAGGATTGAGGCGATGAACGCGGCACGGCGGCCACACCGACAGGTTCCGACCCGGCACGCGTGCACCGCGGGATGGTTCCGGTGATTCCTGCGCTGATCATGCTCCCGCTGCTTGCGGGGACACTGGCCTTCTTCCTCCGGGGGGATCGCGTGCGCCGGGCGCTGCTCGTCGCCGTTCCCATCGCTCACGCCGGCCTGCTGGCACGCGCATGGTTTGCACGACCGCTCACGGCCCTTGGCGGCTGGCTGGCGCTGGGGTCGCTGGAGTTGCTGTTTCTCGGCATCACCAGTGTCCTCACCTTGGCGGCGGCGATCTATGCGGTCGGCTACCTCGCTCGCGAGAAGCACCCGCGGCCCCCCGCCGAAGACGGGTTCCTCTTTTCCAACGCACCCGAGGCGACTTTCACCGGCTGCTTCCTGCTTTTCCTGGGGACCATGACGCTGGTGATCGCGTCGCAGCACTTTGGCCTGATGTGGGTGGCGGTGGAGGCGACGACCCTGGCCAGCGCGCCCTTGATCCACTTCCACAGGAATTCGGGCTCACTCGAGGCTGCCTGGAAATATCTGCTCATTTGCTCGGTGGGGATCGCCATCGCTCTGCTCGGCAACTTCTTCCTCGTGGTGGCGTCGTCGTCCGGAAGTGGGCCTCTCACGGTGGCCGGCCTGGTGCGGCAGGCAAGTCTGCTTGATCCGGTCTGGCTGAAAGCAGCGTTTCTGCTCCTGCTGGTCGGGTACGGGACCAAGATGGGGTTGGCGCCGTTGCACACATGGCTGCCCGATGCGCACAGCGAGGCGCCTTCCGTGGTGTCCGCGCTGCTCTCCGGCGCTCTGCTGAACTGCGCTTTCCTGGCGATCCTGCGCGTGCATGCGGTCTGCGTGGCGGCCGGTCTGGGGGCGTTCAGCGGTGGCCTGCTCGTTCTTCTCGGCCTCGTTTCGATGGGCTTCGCGGCGGCATTCATTGTGGGGCAGGCCGACTACAAGCGAATGCTGGCCTACTCAAGCGTCGAGCACATGGGGATTGCAGCACTCGGCGTGGGGCTCGGCGGCGCGGCCGGCTTCGGGGCGCTGTTGCACACGGTGAACCATTCGCTGACCAAGGCGATGTTGTTTCTCCTCTCGGGCAACATTCTGGCCGCCTACCAGGACAAGTCGACCACGCGGGTCAACGGCATGCTCCGTGTGCTGCCCATCACGGGGGTTCTCTGGGTGGCCGGTTTCTTCGCCATCACCGGAACGCCGCCGTTCGGCCTTTTCGTCAGCGAGTTCACCATCCTGAAGGGCGCGCTCGACGGGCGTCACTGGCTGGTGGCGGTTCTGTACCTGGTGTTCCTGACGGTGATCTTTGTCGGGATGGCCGGCGTTTTCCTGCGCATGTCGTTCGGGGAGCGGGAGGGAGCGGGGGCGCAGGGACGGTTGGGGGCGCCGGAAGAGGCAGGGACACAGGAAGGACCGAAGACGCGGAAAGAGCAGACCGGGGCGGCGATGGTTCCGTCGAAGGAGTCGATCCTTGCCTGGCTCCCGCCGCTTGTTCTGGGGATGGGCGTGCTGGTTCTTGGGCTTTGGATCCCTCTACCCCTACGCGAGACGATCAACACAGCCCTGCGGGCCCTGGGAGTGCAGTAGCGATGTCCGGCCGTCGCCTGGTCCACACGGAGAACGCGGAGGTTCTGCCCGTGGGAGACGTGCCGGTGGTTCCGGTCGTGACGTTCCGAGAGACGGTGATCGACTCGGTCCGCGACGGCGCCCGATTGGTTGCGTTCTTCGGCCGGCCGCAAGAGGACCGACGCCTCCTCGTGTTTGCCGTCCTGGCCATGCCGGACGCAGGCCCCTTGGGAGTGCTGGCGATGGCGGTCGACGGTCGCTACCCGGCACTGACCGGAGCGTGCCCGCAGGCGCACCTGTTCGAACGGGAGCTTGCGGAGCAATGGGGTGTCGTTCCCGAGGGACATCCGTGGCTGAAGCCGATGAGGTTTCATCGCTCGTGGCAGCCCGGCCGAGACGCCTGGGGCCGCGATCCCGAGCAAGATCCACGTCCCGGCGTCACAGATTTCTACTCCGTCGAAGGAGAGGAGATCCACGAGGTCGCTGTCGGGCCCGTACACGCGGGGGTTATCGAACCGGGCCACTTTCGCTTCCAATGCCACGGCGAGGTGGTCCTCCATCTGGAGATCGCCCTCGGCTACCAGCACCGCGGGATTGAGCGCGCCCTCGTCGGGGGGCCCGACAAACGCACGATGCCGTTCATGGAAACCGCGGCTGGCGACACGAGCATCGGCCACGCCACGGCCTACTGCCAAGCCCGGGAAGCTCTCGCCCACAGCACCGTCCCTCCGCGCGCCATGGCTCTGCGCGGGGTCGCCCTGGAGTTGGAGCGCATCGCCAACCACGTGGGCGATCTCGGGGCACTCGCCGGGGATGTCGGTTTTCTGCCCACGGCGTCGTACTGCGGGCGAATCCGCGGCGACGTCCTCAATCTGTCGGCGCTTCTTTGCGGCAGCCGTTTCGGCCGCGGCTTCATCCGACCCGGAGGCGTCGGGTACGACGTCACCGCCGGGATGATCGCCGAATTGCAGGATCGCCTGGCCGAAGCCGCTCGGGACGCCGCGGAGGCGATCGGCTTGATGTGGGATACGCCGTCGGTCACCGAGCGCTTTGAGGACACCGGCACGGTCAGCCGCGAGACTTGCATGGAGATCGGTCTGGTGGGACCCGCGGCCCGGGCGTGCGGCGTCGACCGGGACGTTCGCCAGGATGCCCCCTTCGGAATCTACCGGTTCACCCATATCCCGACGGTGACCTGGGACACCGGCGATGTGTTCGGCCGCGCCCACGTTCGCGAGATCGAGATCCTGCGCTCGGTCGCGTTCATCCAGGAGCAGTTGACGAACCTGCCGCGGGGTGGAACCCTGGCCGCCGTCGCGCCGCCGGCGCCGGAGAGCCTGGTCGTATCGCTGGTCGAAGGATGGCGCGGCGAGATCTGCCACGCAGTCCTGACCGACGGCGCGGGGCGTTTCGCGCGATACAAGATCGTCGATCCTTCGTTTCACAACTGGTTCGGACTCGCCCTGGCGATGCGTGGCGAGCCGATCTCCGACTTCCCGCTGTGTAACAAGAGTTTCAACCTGTCCTACTGCGGACACGATCTATGAAGAATCGGGTGACCCCATGCTGAGAATCCTTCGAGCACGCCGTCATCAGGGCTTTCGCACGCCGGCGTTTCCCGATGGACCGCCGCCGCCGCTGCCGGAGCGATTCCGTGGGCGACCGGAGCTGGAGGCCGAGAGATGCGTGGATGGCTGCCGCGCCTGCGCCGAGGTCTGCCCTGCGGATGCGATCCGGATCGTGGGGGGCGCGGAGAGCAAAGAAAGCACACGGGGGAACGAAGGGGGTCGGCCGAAGAAGAGTCGCATGCAGATCGACCTGGGTCGGTGTCTCTTCTGTGACGAATGCCGGGCGGCCTGTCCCGCAGACGCCCTCGCCTGCGGAGGCGACTACCGACTCGCCACGCGGACGCGCGAGGACCTGCTTCTCGGCGCCGAGGGGCCGCGCTTGGCCGTGGCCCTCGAGGACAAGACCCGCCGGCTCTTCGGCCGGTCGCTGAAGTTGCGCGTCGTGAGCGCCGGCGGCTGCAACGCCTGCGAGGCCGACACCAACGTGCTGACCACCATCGGCTGGGACATCGGTCGCTTCGGCATCCAGTATGTCGCCGCGCCCCGCCATGCCGATGGCCTGCTCATCACCGGACCGGTCACGACGAACATGCGCCTGGCCTTGCGGAAGACGTACGACGCCGTCCCGTCCCCCAAGCTCGTCATCGCAGTCGGGGCCTGCGCCATCAGCGGTGGTCTATATCGGGAGCAGCCGGAGCAGATGGGAGGAGCAGGCGCCGAGGTGCCGGTGGACTTATACATTCCCGGGTGCCCGCCCCACCCGCTGACGATCCTTGATGGGTTCCTGCGCTTGCTCGGGAGGATCGGCGGAGTGCGGGAAACCGCAGGGTCCGGCTCATGCGAACCATGAGCCCACAAGTGATTGCCGGAAGCGAGCACCGGGCACTTCTCGCTCCCGGATCGTGATTCCGACCTGGCGGTGTTGGGGGTGCCGCCCCGCCTCGCGCCTCCGGTGTTCTGAAGCTGGTCGGGTCGGTCGAGCACGGTCAACGAGTTACAGGAGAAAGGCCGGGTGGCATCCGTCTTGCTCAGTCCCCAGTGCGATCCCTTCCTTGCCCACGGTTGCCGAGCCCGGGAGGCACGACATGAGACAGCACCTGACCGGCTTTCCCGCCAAGCTCTTGCTGGCTGTCGTGCTCCTTATCGGCGGGTGTGCGTACGAGAAGAACCGTGCGCCTCTCGCGGCCCCGGTGGCGCGGAACGAGACCTTCGGGCTGACACTCCCTCCCGCACCCGTGTGGAGATGAAGAGAGAGGCGCTGGACCGGCTATTCCGGGGTGTTTCGCCGAATCACGGCCAGGAACGCCTCGCCATACCTACCCAGCTTGACCGAACCCACCCCACTCAGCGCAGTCAGCGCGCTCGCGTCGGCCGGGCGGTACTGCACCATCTCCCGCAGCGTCGTGTCGTGGAAGATCACATAGGGCGGGACGCCCTGCTGCTGGGCCAGCTCCCGCCGAGTTTGCCGCAACGCGTCAAACAGTACCTGGTCGGCCTCGTCGTCGAACTCGGTCTTCCCGGCGGCTCGGGCGCGCTTCCGCCCCAGGTCAGCCTCCTCGCCAGACTCACCCTTCCTGCCGACCCGGGTGCGCTTTCCTCCCGCGGGCTCCGCCCGCCCTTTCCTTGTCTGCGTTTCACTGAGAAGAGGATCGCGCCGGAAGTGAATCGCCTCTTGGCCGCGCAGTACAGGGCCGCTCCGCCCATCGAGGTGTAGGCCCCCGTACCCCTCGATGTCGACGTTCAGAAGCCCGGCCGCCACCAACTGTCGAAAGACCGAGTGCCACTGTGGTTTGGTCAGATCTTTGCCGACACCGAAGGTGCTCAACCGGTCGTGGCCGAACTGCTGCATGCGCTCGGTCGGCTCACCCCGGAGTAGGGCGACCAGATACGCCGCGCCGAAGCGCTGCCCGGTGCGGGCGACCGCGGAGAGGGCCATCTGGGCCGCCACCGTTCCCTCCCAAGTCTCGATCGGGTTCAGGCAAGTATCGCAGTTGCCGCACGGAACGGGCAGTTGTTGACCGAAGTACTCCAGCATGACCTGGCGGCGGCACCGAGTGGTTTCACAGAAGCCGAGGAGCGCATCCAGCTTGTGCCGCTCGATCCGCTTGTGGTCCTCGTCCGCTTCGGATTGGGCGGTAAAGGAGCGCAGAGTTACAACGTCAGAGAGGCCGTAGGTCATCCAGGCCTCGGCTGGAAGGCCGTCGCGGCCGGCCCGGCCAGTCTCCTGATAGTAAGCTTCGAGACTCTTGGGCAGATCCAGGTGAGCGACAAAGCGCACGTCCGGCTTGTCGATCCCCATGCCGAACGCGATGGTCGCCACCATGACAGTCCGCTCGTCCCGCAGAAAGCGGTCCTGGTGCTCCCGCCGCTGGGGCGCCTCCAACCCCGCGTGGTAGGGCAGGGCCGGGAAGCCATGCGTGACGAGAAGACCCGCCACCTGCTCGACGCGGCGTCGCGTCAGGCAGTAGACGATGCCGCTGTCGTCTGCATGACCCCGGCGCAGAAACCGAAGGAGCTGACTCTTCGTGTCCAGTTTGGGGGTGACGGTGTAGCTGATGTTCGGGCGGTCGAATCCGGCGATGAAGAGCCGGGCGTCGTCCAGCCGGAGCCGCACCAAGATGTCCCGCCGCGTCGCTTCATCCGCGGTGGCCGTCAGGGCGAGGCGGGGAACCCCGGGGAAGCGTTCCCGCAGGAATGCAAGCTGCAGGTACTCGGGGCGAAAATCATGTCCCCACTGCGAGACGCAGTGCGCCTCGTCAATGGCGAAGAGGCCGGGTCGAACCCGGTCCAAGAGCTCGAGGAAGCGTGGGGTCACCAGCCGTTCCGGAGCCGCGTAGAGCAGGTCGATCTCACCGCGCACATACGCTCCCTCGGTCCGCCGTGCCTCGTCCATAGACAAACTGGAGTTCAGGCACGCGGCCTTGATCCCGAGCTGTCGCAGGGCGCTGACCTGATCATGCATCAAGGCAATCAAGGGAGAGATGACGACCCCCGGCCCGTTGCGGATCAGGGCCGGAATCTGGTAGCAGATCGACTTGCCGGAACCGGTGGGCATGAGGACAAAGGCATCGCCGCCACCAACCACGTGCTCGATGATCGCTTCCTGGTCACCCCGGAAGGTCTCGTAGCCGTAGACGGTCTGGAGCAGCTTCAGGGCAGGTCGGGAATCTGGGTCGGGCATCCGGTTCTCCCCTGGTCATGGGCGCGCGGCGCTGCATCCACAGCGGCGAATGTACCTCTCGCACGGGCGGTCGGGAAGCGAGGATGAGACTACAAAGAGGGAGAAACGAGGCGCGCACGGAAAGTCCGATGGGTCCCACGAAGGCAACAGTGACAATGGTCGTCATCCATGGAGTCGTGGCTCGTCTCCTTCCCATACTCGGACGGCGGATGCCGCGAGATGATGGGGTGGTTTGTGGTGTGCGGTGTGACGTGTACGTCGGCGTGACCTGAATGGCGGGTTTCGAGCAGGCCCCGGGGAGAGCTCCTCGGGGTAGAGCTCCGCCAGGCGGTACCCCACCCGGCGGCAGGTGTCGATCGCCTGGAGCTTCTGCACCTGGAGCTCGCCGAAGGACGACGATTCGGCGACCAGGGCCTCGGCCCGGTGCGCGAACGCGGCGTCCATCTGATCAGCGGCTGCCTCCAAGAGGTCAGCCTGTGCCTGGACCTGCGGGCTCGGATCCTGCGCGCACCGCTGCGCCAGGGAGCGGACGGCTCGTCGGCGATGCCCAGCCCGCTCTGCGTTTCCCGTACGGCGAAGTGTTTGGTGGTCCAGTCCTCGGTCTTCGTCTTGAGCGCCCCGGAGGTCGTCTCCAGGTCAGGCGCGATCGCCGTTGCGCGCGGATCCGCCTTGAGGCTCGCCAACAGATAGGACAGGTCTTGCTGGTGCTCCGCGGATGCGGCGCTCAGTGCTCGGACTACCGCTCGGTCTCCTTTCGCCGGCGCCGATGGCGCCGACATTCGAACGTTGGTCGATTGCGTGTCCTGGACTCGCCGCGGCGGCTGCGATTCCGATGGTACGTTTTGCAAGACTCGGGCCAAACGGAACCGCCGTTATTTGTGAAAGAGAGAAACTCCGCTGGCCGCGACAGTCCGGCCCCGGCATCACCGCGGGAGCAGAATGCCATCGCGATTCTTGCGTGTTGACGGAGCGAAGAGGCGACGGGGATTGCTCGGAGAGCGAAATCAATGTCGTGCAGCGGCGTGTGCGGTGGTGCGCTGGTCCGTGTCGACCCGCGTCGGGCCGCAGGATGGCGCGCGATGGGACCGTTCGGTGCCATCGAGCCGTACGGCGCGACAAGTCAGGGCGGCTTTGCCGGAGTGGCGACACAAATCGTGACGCTTAGCGACGAAAAGCGACACAAATCGTGACACTTAGGTCCAAGAGGCGATACAAATCGTGACACGCCCGGCTGTGACACCCGGCCGCGACGCAAAGCCGGACCCCGGAGACATCTCCCCAGGGTCCGGCTTTGCTTGGTCGCCCGTCGGTGTCCGACCTTGTGTGCGCGCCGGATATGGGGGGCACAAGAGAGTTCGGGTCTTCGCGCATGCGGGCGGTGGGGGACACCAGGAGATCCGGGTCACGTGCTCGGCGCGGCCTCGGAGGCTCTGTATCGGCCCGGCCCTTGACATGGCGAATACTGTAGTGTATAGGCCAATGTGCCTATAGACGCTTCAATTGGCCTGAAATGGGGGCAAGGCAATGGCTCGCAACCTCGTGGCCGATGGCCTACCTAACTACTGGAACCTATTCAATTTACAGGAGAACCCCTACTTCCAGACGACCCTGGGAGAGTCGGGTCGGCGCTATCCGATGAGCCTCTTCGTCGGCCGCGGAGCCGAGCTCAAACGTCTCCTGGCCGGGATCGGCGGTGCGGGTTCATCGCGCCAGGCCGTGGGTGGTGCGCCCGGTGTCGGCAAGACCACCTTGGTCCAGTCGGTCAAGGCCGCCGCGCTTGCCCATGGCTACTGGGCTACGCAGGGAGTCATCCCGTTCTACCCCGATGACACCGCCGAGCGGGTCATGGGCCGGGTCTTGGAAGGGGTCTACGAGGCGATCCTGACGACTCGGCCAGAGACGGCTGACCACCCGGTCATGCAGCGGGCGCAGCAGTACGTGCGAGCCTTCCGGCTGGTCGGTGGTGGCGGTGGTGTGTCGCTCGCCGGCTTCGGGGCTAGTGCGTCACAGAGCTCGGCGGCGGTGACTCCCACGGCGGGGCTTCTGCTGGACGGACCGCGCGTCATCCGCGAGTTGCTGGCCATCACCTCCGAGCACGCGAAAGGAATCGTGCTCCACCTCAACAATCTTGAGAACCTGAGTGATCGCGACGTGGCAAACGCGGCCGACATTCTGCGCTCGCTCCGCGACCCCGTCCTCTTGCAGGACGGCTTGCACGTACTCCTCGTCGGAACCACCGAGGCGGTGACAGGCGCAACCGCGGCGCACCCCCAGCTTCGCTCGGTGTTCTCCTTGCTGGCGCTCGAAGCGATGCCCGAGCCCGACGTGCAAACCCTGCTCGAAGCGCGCTATCGGCATGTCGTTCGCGACCCCCGGCGGCCGGCGACGCCGCCGGTGGCTCCGGAGGCGGTGGCTGCGCTGTACCCGCTCTTTCGGGGTGACCTGCGCGGTCTGTTCAAGGCGCTCGAAGAGGGGGTGACGCTCTTGGTGGGGTTGGTGGGAGACGCTCCCGGGGCATCCCTCTCGGTCGATAGTCTTCGCCCGGCGCTGCAGCGGCGCTATGCCGAACTCCTGGCGCAAACGCTCTCGCCGACCCGACAACGGCAGCTCACGGCGTGGGCCCAGGAACTCGGGTCTGAAGCGACCCCGACCCAGGAGGAACTAAGGCGTCTTTGGAAGCTGAGCCAACCGTCCGTCTCCCAGGCGTTGCAGGATCTCGGCGGCGCAGGATACGCGGGGCCGCTGCCTCGGTGCGGGGCGGAGGCTACGACCTATGCGATGACGGGGGCGAGCCGGTTGATCTTTCGCTAGACGTGCCCGACGTCAGCGCCGCCGCGGTCCTCCGGACCGATAGGCTGTCCGTCCCGAATACCCGAGTTGCCGAGCTGAAGCGCTTGATGGATCGGTCATGAGTGTTTCGCGCGAGGTCCGGTTGCCGCTTTCCCCGCCGTAGACTCGGGCGCGCCGGCCTGCCCCGGCGTGCCTCGTGTTGGGGGCGTCCGCCCGCTGGGGGCCGTGCTCGCGATCGGGGTAGCTCCGTCCCGCACTGCTCCTGCGACTCCCACCGCGCATGGCGGTCGATGCGGCCGTCCGTGCGGCCTGCTTGTCGGTGTGAGCGTCATGCCCGGGCACACCAAAGATCGGTGCCACACGGAGGGCCGGACGCATGAACGGGGAAGAGACCGGTAATTTGCGGTTGTGCGTGATGTTATCGGATTGGTCCATCAGCGCATGGGCGTTGCGCGAGTCGTCGCCATCACGACGGCGGGGAGCGCGTGTGCCGAATCGGCACGCTTTTCGGCACACCTGTGGCAAGAGCGCCACAGTTTGATCGCCGGCGTTCGATGAACAGGCGGCCCCACGCAGTCGCACGGCGGATCGGAGGAATCGGCGCCCCGTGGACGCCCGGAGACCGGATCGCCACCGGCACAAGCAGTCCCTTTCGCTCCTTGCCGCCGAGAAGTACTCTCGTCGGCGACGAACGCTCGGGTACGAGGAACGTAGACACAAGGAGAACGGGCCATGCACAGGCTGCTGATCCTGGTGGTGCTGCTGTCGATGGTTCTGGCCGGTTGCGGGCGGGACGAAACGCTGACGGCGCCGACGGTCGGGTCGTGTTGCCTCACGACCGGTACATGCTCTGTGACGACGCAGGCGAACTGTACCGGGACTGGCACCTGGACCTCGGCCGGCGTCTGCGATCCGAATTCGTGCCCCCAGCCGGACGGCGCCTGCTGTGCGCTCGCCGGCACCTGCACGGTTACGACACGGGCGAATTGCACCGGGACCAGCACCTGGACCGAGGCCGGCGTCTGCGGGACGAACACCTGCACCCCGCCGCCTTTGGTGCTCGTCTCGAATATCTGGCCCCACAGCCCGTACGGCACCGGCTGGTGGACCGACGCTGATCCCATCATCGTGGTCGAACTGCGTGCCCCGGGCGGCCAGGTTGTGGACCCGCACAACTTGGAGCTCATGATCGACGGCGACTACTGGGCCACCTGGATCGACGATGATGACTCTGCGGATTACGTTCGCGGCAACGGCGCGGCCTCACTCGAGTACACGAGCCAGGATCAGTCGGTACTGGAGCTGGTCTACCACCACTCCACCTACCCGCGGGACGGGCTGGCCCACGGCGCGCACAGGCTGACCGTTCGGTTCAAGGTGCTGGATGGCACCGACGACTGGATCGAATTGAACGACTACCCGTTCAGTGTGGACCGCACATCCCCGATCGTCGAGGCCGGCGGATTCGTGAGCAGTCCGTATCTTGTTAGTGTCTTGGGTTACATAAACCCTCAGCACAGGCGGCTGTTAGCCAAGCTGTATGACGACGGCGGCGGCATTCTGTTCCAGCCGGATCGACCGTGGTACTACCCGGACCTGGACTGCGACGGCATTCTGGATCCAGACGAGCGACGAGGCTACCCCGTGTCCGGACCGGACAGCACCTGGCTCGATCCGGCGACACCTTATGTGAACTGCTGGATCCAGACGAGCCCGGCCCTGAAGTATGACGTCTGGCGAATCCGTCGTCCGGACCCGCCGCCGCCGGGCGATCACCCGGACGACAACGACAACATCGAGGTTCGGACGCTGCTGCACATGGGCACGCTCGACGAACTCGAGCCCTGGATGACGCAGAATGGCATGCCCATCTCGCTGGACGAGTACGACCCAACTGACACTCTGGCCGTCTTGATACCGGTGGTAGGCGGCGGTGTGATCGAAGACAACGACATCGTGGAGATCACCTGGTACTCGGAGGCGTCGATCGAACAGAACAGCGACGGCCCGGGATGGGATTGTGTCCTCGACACCGTCGGGGTGAACGGATCGCCGCGAATCTTCTGGGATACCGGGTGCGCATATGACTCCGAGTCCCTGGAGAGGCGCGTCTACAACGAGGGCGTCCGGGACTGGGCATTCAACAGCAGCGCTAAGTATGTTGCGCAGCGGTTCGTCGTGGACATGAGCTGTCCGGTGGTCAACATCCTGCAGCCGATGGCCCCCACGGTCGATGCTGCGGAGGACATGCAGATCGAGGTGTCCTTCGCTGACGCCGGGGTGGGTGTGGACCCGCGGTCGGCGTCGGTGACCGTTCTTGACCCGTCGGGAAACCAGGCCCGGATCGACAGCCCGACTTTCATCAACGATCGCTTCACCGGCGTCATCGCGGGCCCACTGCAGCGCGGCGAGTACACGATCAGGGCAGCGGCGGCGGATCTCCTGGGTGCTGCCTGCGAAAGCAGCTTTGTCGTGACGACGCTGCCCTAGCCCGAAGGCACGCCGTGCCCGGCTTACGAGAAGACCCCGGGGATCAGCCTGCCGCACGACGCACGTCCGGATCGCCGGCGCGTTCGCCCAATCTGAATTCCCATCTGGAACGCTTCATGCGCAGCCTGAAAGAGGAATGCTTGGATCGCAAGATCTTCTTCGGCGAAGCGTCTTTGCGGAAGGCCACCACCGACTTTCTCGCTCACTTTCACACGGAGAGGAATCACCAGGGGCTGGGCAACCGATTGATCGAGGGCGGCGAGGAAGTCGGTCGTTCGACTGGCCAGGTTCAATGCCGGGAACGGCTCGGCGGCATGCTGCGGTACCATCGGGAAGCTGCATAGAAACCTCGGCTGGTGAGGTTCGGAACTTGCTCCGCGACTCCGTCGGACAGCTACGTCCTCGAGCTGCCGAATTCCCTGACCCTTGGCTCAAGAGCCCCGGTGATCGGCCGGAACCGGCCTCATCGAATCGACTGAAGTTTCGAATTCTCTGGATCCTAGGCTTCGCCCCAGGATCTCCCGCGACACCCCCCGCCGCCCCCGTGACCAACGGTCGGCCACATGCTGCCCTCCCCGCTGCCCCCGTGCGCCCCACCGGTCCGTCTCCCCGACTCTGTCTCTCACCGTGCTTCCCGCCGGCCGACCGCTCTCCCTAAGCGGCGGCGCCGCGCCGGTCATAAGCAAGATCGCCCAAGAGCCGTGTTATTTTGTGCGCCGGCTCGGTCGCAGTGCTGAAAAGTGAAAAGCAATCGTAAGAACACCCGGTCCGAAGTCCCCACCCCGAGTTTTTGCCGTCCACAGCCCGGTCAGCATGCTGAACTGCCGTGAGCAATCGTTCCGACACGAGTTCAGCGTGCTGACCGACCCTTCGCACGGCGGCGCCCGCACGGTCAGCGTGCTGACCGACCCTTCGCACGACGGCGCCCGCACGGTCAGCGTGCTGACCGACCCTTCGCACGACGGCGCCCGCACGGTCAGCATGCTGACCGACCCTTCTCACGACGAAGCCCGCCAGTACAGCATGCTGACCGACCCTCCGCACGACGGCGCCTGCCAGTACAGCACGCTGACCGACCCT
>CAIMUX010000094.1 GCA_903844735.1 Candidatus Eiseniibacteriota bacterium | reverse complement strand
GGCCGTCAACTCGACCTCCTCGTCCTCGACCCAGGTGCGGTGGGCTTCCCGGTCCAGGCGGAGCGTACCGAAGTGCACGATGGCGGAAGCCCGGGCTTGGGGGCCACCGCGGCGCAGAACCGCCTGGATGCGGAGGAGCAGCTCCCGGACGCTGAACGGTTTCACAACGTAGTCATCGGCTCCGAGTTCGAAGCCGATGACGCGATCGATCTCTTCGCCGCGGGCGGTCAAGATCAGAATGCGGACTGCCGAGGTCTCGGGTGCGGCGCGCAGGGAACGGCAGACGTCGGTGCCCGGGATGTCCGGGAGCATCAGGTCGAGCAGGATCACGTCGGGACGATGCTGCTTGGCGAGGCGCAGACCGTCCCGACCGCGGGAGGCGATCCACACCTGGTGTCCCGCCTGCCGGAGGTTGTAGTCGAGGACCTTCTGCAGGTCCTTCTCATCCTCGATGACCAGGATTGATGCCATGACGCGGAGGGATCGTAGCAGATCCAGAGGCGCGGGAGAATCCTGCTTTGACCGGCATGGCGTCCTTTGTGACCGCCGGCGATCTCAAGGGCTTGCGAGCTCTGGCGGAGGAAGAGACATTGAAGAGGCTCCTGTGTGTGTGCATGGAGCCCAGCGCGCGGGTCGTGGACGGAATCCGGATCCTGCCCTGGACGGAGTTGGTCGAGGCGCTGTCGGCGGGTCGATTCGACTGACGGGAAACGGGTCGATGGGGAGCAAACCACGCGGCCTTGACTGCCGAGTGGGTGCTCCGGCGATCCCGCCGGCTAGCCGAACCTTCCAGTGATGTAGTCCTCCGTGGCCTGAACCCTGGGATTGGTGAAGATCCGGATCGTCTCGTCGTACTCGATCAGCTCGCCGTTCAGCAAGAATGCCGAGAACGAGGAGACCCGCGCCGCCTGCTGCATGTTGTGGGTGACGATGACGATTGTGTAGTTCGCCTTCAGCCGGATGAGCAGTTCCTCGATCCGGGCGGTGGCGGCGGGATCGAGCGCGGAGGTCGGCTCATCCATGAGTATGATCTCGGGCTGGACTGCCAGGCACCTGGCGATGCACAGGCGCTGCTGCTGCCCGCCGGAGAGGGCGAGCGCAGAGCGCCCCAGGCTGTCTTTGACCTCCTCCCACAGGGCTGCCCGGCGCAGGCTCTCTTCGGCCCGGGCCTCCAGCTCGGCCCGGTTGCGCAGTCCGAGCATGCGCAGGCCGAAGACCACGTTGTCGAAGATCGACTTCGGGAACGGATTGGGCCGCTGGAACACCATGCCGATGCGGCGGCGGAGGTCGACGACATCGGTGGTCGCGGCTCGGAGGTTGAGGTCGCGCAGGGTGATCTCTCCCTCGGTGCGGATGCCCGGGATGAGGTCGTTCATCCGGTTGAACGAGCGCAGCAGCGTGCTCTTTCCGCAACCCGAGGGGCCGATGATCGCGGTCACCGCCCGGGGGTGAATGTCCAGGCTGACCTTCTTCAGCGCCTGGGTCTGGCCGTAGAAGAGGCTGAACTCCCGCACGCGGAGGATCGCCTCGATGGCGGCATCATCGAGCCGCTCCTCTGTTGGCGGCCGCACGCCGTTGCGAATTCCACCCTTCGCGACGGGACCGGCGGTACGAACCTCGTCCCGCGGAAACGGCTTGCCGCGGTGAGCTTCGTCTGGCGGCCCAAGCTCGCCGTTTCGCTCCTCCGCTTCCGGAATGGGCGGTATCACGACGGGTGCCTCCATGGGGATGACTTCGTTGCCGGGCATGCCCTAGTTCCTTCCGGCCAGCCGCATCCGCAACCGGGCGCGGAGCAGTACGGCGGCGAAGTTGAGGAGAAAGGTCAGGAGCAGGAGAACCACGACGGTCCCGTACAGGAGGGGGCGCGTCGCCTCGACGTCCGGGGACTGCGTGGCGAGGACGTAGACGTGGTAGCCGAGATCCATGAACTGATCCGAGGGGGAGTGAGGGAGGTACGGGAGGAAGTAGGCGGCGCCGGTGAACATGATCGGCGCGACTTCCCCGGCGCCGCGGGCTACCGAGAGGATGGTCCCGGTCAGAATCCCCGGCAGTGCCTGCGGAAGAAGCACGTGGCGCACCGTCTGCCAGCGCGTGGCACCCAGGGCGAGCGAGGCTTCCCGCATGTGCCGCGGGACGGCGCGCAACGCCTCCTCGGTGGTCACGATGACGACGGGCAGGTTGAGCAGGGCCAGCGTCAACGCCGCCCAGAGAAGTGACGGCCTGCCCCACGTGACGTCGAGCCCCAGCCCGCGGTCGAGGTTGCGGCCCACGAACTGGATGAAGAAGCCGAGCCCGAACAGTCCGAAGACGATGCTTGGCACGCCGGCGAGGTTCGTGGTGGCGAAGCGCACTAACCGGGTGAGCCACGAGTCCTGCCGTGCGTACTCGTGCAGGTAGATGGCGGCCCCGACCCCGAACGGCACGAGCGCCACCACCATCAGCACGACCAGGGACACCGTCCCGAAGATCGCCGGGAAGATCCCCCCTTTGGTCATCCCCTCCCGCGGCGCGGTGGACACGAAGTCCCACGTTACGGAGCGCCACCCGTAGATGACGATGTTGCCGAGGATCACGGCCAGCATGGCGATGATGGTGAACGCGGCGAAGCCGGCGAGCACGGTGAAGCCGGCGCCGACGCGGCGGGTCGACTCGGGCGAGCCGGCGCTCAGGGGGCCCAGAGGCGGTGTGGCCGGGGACCGTGCCACCAGCAGGGATGCAGTGTTGTTCACGCGGTCCCCAGCTTTCTGCGCATCCGCTCGACCAAGAGCCCCGCGAGCGTGTTGATCACGAAGGTGATGAGGAAGAGCATTCCTCCGAGGAAGAAGAGGGTGGCGTAGTGGGGGCTGCCCACCACGACCTCGCCCATCTCAGCGGCGATCGTGGCCGAGAGGGTCCGCACCGAGTCGAACACGCTGCCGGAGACCATGGCGGCGTTCCCGGACGCCATGAGCACGATCATCGTTTCGCCCACCGCGCGCGCCAAGCCGAGCAGGATCCCGGCGGTCACACCCGCGGCGGCCGCGGGGAGCGTGACGTTCCAGGCGGTCTGCCAGCGGGAGGCGCCCAGCGCCAGCGACGCTTCCCGGTAGGAGTTGGGCACCGCGCGGAGCGCGTCTTCGGCCACGCTGAACACCGTCGGGATCACCGCGAGGCCCAGGGCAACCCCGGCATTCAGAGCATTCAACCGGGTTCCCACGTGGAGCGCGTGATGCAGCCAGGTGGCCAGAACGACGAGGGCGAAGAAACCGAGCACCACCGAAGGCACGCCGGCCAGGAGTTCCACCGCGGGCTTGATGATCTCGCGGGCTCTTGGCGGCGCGAACTCCGAGGTGTAGACGGCGGCCAGCACGGAAAGAGGGGTGGCGAGCGTCATGGCGACGAGCGTCGCCTTCAGCGTGCCCAGCAACAACGGCAACAGGCCGTACTTGGGAACGCCGCTCACCGGCTGCCAGATCGGTGTCGAGAAGAACCCGTGGAGGCTCGCCTCCTGCCGGGTTGCGGGGTCGAAGAGGACGGGGAGTCCTTCCCGGAACACGAAGACAATGATCAAGCCGAGGCCCACCACCGCCAGCGAAGCGCACAGGCGCAGGCCCAGGACAATGAAGCGCTCCCGGGTCTCACGCGAGCCCCGGAGGGGGACCGGCCGAGAGGCGAACCTCCCGGACCGGCCGTGGTTGTCGTTCGAAGCTGTCGGCACTTGTCCTCCGAGACCGGTCACGGCTAGAGCGGGAAGTACCCGACCTCGGTCGCGAGCGCCTGGCCCTCCGGCGAGAGCACCCAGTCGACGAACTTCTTCATGTCACCGACGGGGCTCTTGCGCAGGTAGAAGAAGAGGCTCCGGCTCAGAGGGTAGGAGCCGTCCTTCACGGTGGCCGCGTTCGGGAGCACGGCGGGGCTCTGTGCGTCCCGCTTCACGGCGCAGTCTCGGATGCCCTTGGCGTAGGCGGCGCCGCCATAGCCGATCCCGTCTTCGTCCTGGGCCACGGCGTTGACCACCGCGGCGGTCCCGGGGAGCGTCTGGCAATTCGGGGCGTAGTCGGCGCCGCCGAGAACGACCTCCTTGAAGAAGGCGTAGGTTCCGGAGCTGTTCTCACGGCTGTAGAGCGTGATGCGGGCGTCGGAGCCCCCGACCTCCTTCCAGTTCGTGATCTTGCCCGTGTAGATCAGCTTGAGCTGATCGAAGGTGAGTTCCCGGACGGGACACTTCTCGTTTAAGTAGACGGAGAGCCCGTCCTTGGCGGTGGGGATCTCGACGCCCATCGTCTGGTAGCGGTCGCGGAGCTTCAGCTTCTCGTCCTGCGTCATCTTGCGCGAGGCGGTGGCGATGTCGGTCGTGCCGTTGATGAGGGCCGCAATGCCCACGCCGGAGCCGCCGCCGGTGACCTGCAGGACGACGTCGGCGTGCGAGCCCATGTACTTCTCGGCCCAGCGCTGGGCGAGAATCACCATCGTGTCCGAGCCCTTGATCGTCAGGGAGCGTCCGGCCAGCGCCGCCGGCCCGGCGATAAAGCCCGCCAGCGCGGCGGCCGCGAGGATTCGCTTCATGTTCATTTCTTAACCTCCTGGGTGTTCGGCGAAGCAACCCTGAAGCGGCTCCGCCGGAATGCCTGTTTCCAGATCCGGTTGATCTGAGCTGAGCCCAACTAGAACTTATGCTGAAGCTGAATGGTCCACAGGTTGTCCTGGGGGTCGTACCAGGTCTTGGTCGTCTTGCGGTACTTGTCGGTCTTCGGGACGTCGTAGGCGACGGTGATCCGCGTGTTTCCGTCGTAGAAGTAGTTGACCGCAGTGCCAAGGCGCTCGTACTGATCGTGCTCGACGTCGGTGTTCGGATCGAAGACGTCGTAGCGGGCGGCGACCTGGAGCCGTTCCCCAAGGTTCTGCACCCACATTGCGTACCAGCCGGTGAAATCGGTCGCGAGATGGTCGATGTTCTTCCCCTTCTTCAGCACGCGACCCGGGGCCAGGCTCTTCACCGAGTCCGGGTTGGCCTCATGCCCGGAATAGAACTCGCCCCGAAGCGATCCGCCGCCCAGACTGGGGGCTTGGTAGTAGACTTGGGCATCGGCACCGTACCGAGTCTTGTCGTGGGTGAGGCTCTTGTCCTTGGCCAGGCTGCTGTCGGCCATCGGGATGACGTTCTTGCCGGAGTAGATCGATCCGGCCACGTCGAAGATCCCCTGCGACCAGCGCGCGCGGGCCACCACGTCCTTTCCCTTCCGCGGGGCGGAATTCGGGAAGTCGGTGTGCTTGATCCCCGGGCCGTTGACCAGTCCCACGACGGTCTGGAGTTTCGGGAGCCACTGGCTGGTGAGGTTGAAGCCGCGGTCGCGCTCGCCATTGAACAGGACGTTCTCGGCCTTCGAGCGCTCGGGGAGCTCCCGGACGCTGGAGGAGCGCTCCACCTCGTATCCGAACGGAACGTTCATCTGGCCCACGTTGAAGGCATGGCGGTGATTGGGCGTCCAGGGGTCCCGGAGGGTCACATACGCCTCGAGGAGCGTCACGGCGCGGTCGGCGCCCCCGTCGAGGTAGATCACCGCCTGGCTCAATGGGCTCGAGTCGTAGGTGAGCTTCAGCCGCCCGCGGCGAATGTAGAAGCGATTCGTGTTCGCGGGCGTGACGGAACTCGCGGTCACGGCGATCGTGTTCTTGCTGAGTTCGTTCTGCTCGTAGCGAGCCTGGACGTAGCCTGAGAACTTGAACCTCTTCAGCTTGTCGAGATCGGACTGCATGGTCGCGACCTGCTCGCCCATCGCTTCGACTCGGCCCTTGGTCGCGTCCAATCCGGCCGCTGAACTCTCGGAACCCGATGTCGCGCGGTCCTGGGCCTTTGCGGGTGCGCACAGCAGGGTGGCCAGCACCATTGTTCCGGCGACCCACGACGTCAGACCCTTCACGTGTTCCTCCTCCTCGTCGAAGCTTCCCTCGCCGTGCGCGGGGACTTCCCGCACCGTCCGGCAACCTGTCGTGCTTCGGTATGGGAGAAGTGTGGCAGGTGATTGTTACGGTCGTGCGACACGATGGTGACATGGAAGTGTCAAAAGGGAATTCCGAAGGCTTGCACCGAAGCGGCCGGCGCGATCGAGGATCGCAGGGGCGCCTACAAACGCATCGAGCAGACCCGTTCCTGCTCGATCTGCGCCAGAAGCTCGGCCGAGACACCGGTCGGATAGACGCCGGTGAAGCAGGCGAAGCAACACGGCAAGTCCTTGTAGAGGTCCTTCAGGTCGTCCAGTTCCTGGAACAGCACGGCGTCGGCGGCCAGGTACTCGTGAATTTGGTCGAGGGAACAGTGGGCGGCGATGATCTCCCGCCTCACCGACATGTCGATCCCGTAGACGCAGGGGAACCGGATGGGCGGAGCCGCGGAGAGGAAGTAGACCTCCGCCGCCCCGGCCTGCCGCAACAACGTGACGAGGTATTTCGACGTCGTGCCGCGCACGATGGAATCGTCGACCACGGCCACCTTGGCGCCGGCCACGACCCCGGCGATCGGGTTGAGTTTCTGGCGCACCAGCAGCTCGCGCGTCTCCTGGGTCGGCGCCAAGAAGCTGCGGCCGATGTGGTTGTTCTTGGCCAGGCCGCGGCGGTAGGGCACACCCAGGGCCTCGGACAGCCCAGCCGCGAAGAAGTACGACGACGACGGCACATCGATCACGATGTCGGGCTGCAACCCGCGCGCGCGACAGCGGGCGGCCAGGCGTCGCCCCAGAGCGAGTCGCTCGTGGGCCACCAGCCGGTCGTGAATGATCGAGTCTTCGCGTGCGAAGTAGATGTACTCGAACACGCAAAACGCCTGCTGTTCCTGCCGGCATATGCGGCGATGAATCCGCTGTTGCGTGTCGATGAAGATCGCTTCGCCCGGAGCCAGATCGCAGACCCGCTCGCAACCGAGAAAGTCCAGGCACACGCTCTCGGAGGCGTAGACATATTCGATGCCGTGAGCGGTATACTTACGCCCCATGACGATGGGCCGGATGCCGAACGGGTCGGAGAACGCCAGAAAGCCGACATTGGCTATGATGCAAATGGCCGAATAGGCGCCGAGCACATGATGTTGCGTTGCGGTGACGGCATCGAAGATGTCGTCAGGGGTCAAGGCCTTCAGGTTCTTGGTCTCCAGCTCGCTGGCGAAAGTATACAAGATCAGGGCCACATCGTTGGAGGTCTCGAGCAGACGGTGGTGCTCGTCGTACAGCGTGCGGCGCAGCTCCGTGAAGTTGACCACGTTGCCGTTGTGCACCATAGCCATCCCGAACGGATAATTGGCGACGATCGGCTGTGCGTCTAGCACGTCGTTGGAGCCGATCGTGGCATAGCGCACGTGGCCCAGGCCGCACCGGCCCGGCAGGTCGGCGGGGGTCACGTCGCCGAAGACGTGCGAGAGCAGACCCAGCCCCTTCCGCAGGGAGAACAACTTGTCGAGAGTGACGACCCCGGCGGCGTCCTGCCCCCGATGCTGGATGGCGGTCAGGCCTTGCAGCAGCTCGCCGGCCACGTCCTCCTGCCCGCAGATGCCGAGAATGCCGCACATCCTGTCCTCCTGTGATAGGGCGCCGGGGGCCGTTCTCTACGCCCGGGCCGGGCCGCAGAAAACGGCGCGAAGTGCTCGGCTGTACACCGCATGCTCGACGGGCAGGCCGCGCCACTCGACCTCCTCCAATGAAACGGTTCCCCGAAGGTCGACCGGCGCCTGCATGATGACCGGCCCGGTGTCCACCCCGGCGTCGACGTAGTGCACGGTGATCATAGTCTGCGGCAGCCGGTGCTCGAAGGCCCATCGATAGGCGTGCAGCCCGTGATGCCGCGCGGTGTCCGCCGGATGAATGTTGATGATGCGGCCGGCATACAGGCCCACGAAGGTCGGCGGCAGGATGCTCATGTAGCCGGCGAGAACCAGGTAGTCGAGGGAATAGGGCGCGAGCCGGGCGGCCAGGCGCTGGTAGAAAGCGGGTTTGGAGAGGCCGGCGGGCGGCAGGCAAAGCACGGGCACTTCCACCGCGGATGCGAGCGACAAGCCGGGAGCGTAGGGGTCGTTGGAGAAGACCAGAACGACGCGGCAGCAATCCGCCAGGATGCCGTCGGCGGCTTCGCGAAGGATGGCCGCCATGTTGGACCCGCGGCCGGAGATGAAGATGGCGATGCGCTTCACGCCGTGACCCAGGCGCGGCGCCCGATATCGCGCCGGAACTGCATCCCCTCGAAGCATATATGGGAGCAACGGGCATAGGCGCGCGCAATGGCGGCGTCGAGAGTGACGCCGTGCCCCACGACGTTGAGCACGCGACCGCCTGCGGTCATGAGGTGGCCTCCGGACCGAACAACTCCCGCGTGGAACACCAGGGCATCGGGTTGGTCGGGTCCCGCATCGATCACCGGTACACCGGTCACGGGGGCGTCGGGATAGCCCGCCGAGGCCAGCACGACATCGACGAAGAACCCGGGCCGCATCGACACGACCTGTTCGTGCGCCGTGTGGCAGCAGCACGACCAGAGCAGATCGCTCAGGCTGTCGGCCAAGGCGGGAACAAGCACTTGGGTTTCCGGGTCGCCGAAGCGGACGTTGTACTCCAGCAGCCGCGGGCCATCGTCCGTGATCATGAGGCCGAAGTAGAGGGCGCCGCAGTAGGCGAGTCCGTCGCGCTGCAGTCCGTCCATGGTCGGTGCCACTATGGTTCGTTCGATGGATGAAAGGGCCGCCGCCGTCAGTCGCGGGACCGGGCAATACGCCCCCATGCCTCCTGTGTTGGGTCCCTGATCGCCGTCATGCAACTGCTTGTGATCCTGCGCCGGGTGCAGCAGGCGTATGCTGCGGCCATCCGTGACCCCGATCAACGACACCTCGTCGCCGAACAACCGCTCTTCAGCCACTAAATGCGCCGCCGCCCCCCAGGCCGCGCGAGCCCGCGCGACCGCGGCCAGACCTGCTTCGGCCGAATCGCACACGATGACCCCTTTGCCAGCCGCCAGGCCGTCGTACTTGATCACGACGCCGTCGGGATATTCCCGCAAGCAGACCGGCACGTCGGTACCCGCTTCGATGACGCTACTGCGCCCGGTGGCGACCCCATGGCGGTGCATGAAGCTCTTGGCCCACGCCTTGGAACTCTCCAGCCGGGCCGCCGCCGCCCCCGGGCCGAAGACCTTGGTGCGCTTGCCCGGGAAACGATCAGCGAGACCGGCCGCCAGCGGCCCCTCCGGCCCCACGATGAGCAGGTCGATCGCCTGCTGGTCGGCAAACTGCACAAGGCTGTCGCTGTCGCTCGGCGCGATCGACACGTTCCGGCCCACGGATTCGGTGCCCGCGTTTCCCGGCACGACATAGACGTTGTCCGGGCCGACTTCCTGGGCGCACTTCCAGGCCAGGGCGTGCTCACGCCCGCCGGCACCGACTACGGCGACCCTCATGGACCGATCTCCGCAAGGGCCTCGTCGACGACTTGCTGGCACAGCCTCTCGGCGGCGCCGACATAGGCAGGGGCGGTCAGGCCCAAGAGCCGCCGTTGCACGGCCGGATCATCGGTCGACTCACGCGCCAGTCGGTCCAGCTGTTCGCGGGAGACCTCGGTTCCCCGGGTCAGGGCCTTGAGGCGGTCGTAGGCGTCGTGCACCCCCGCGTACTTGAGAATCACCTGAAACGGCTCGGCCAGGAGCTCCGGCGAGGCGTCGAGCTGGGCGCGACAGGCCGCGGCGGCCAGATCGATCCGTTCGAGCCCGCGCAGGGTTTCGGTCAGGGCCAGATGCACATGACCCAGCGCCACGCCGATGTTGCGCTCGATCGTGCTGTCAGAGAGGTCACGCTGCATGCGCGAGTGGCCGAAGCGTTGGGCCATGGTGCCCAGCAGAGCCAGGCCCAGCACGAGGTTGCCTTCGCTGTTCTCGAAGTTGATCGGGTTGACCTTGTGCGGCATGGTGGACGAGCCGATGTCTCCTGGACGGGCGCGTTGGACGAAGAATCCGCGCGAGATGTACTCCCACATGTCGAGGTCGAGGTCGAGCACGATCGCGGCGACACGCTGGACGACGGCAAAGTACTCGCTCCAGGTGTCGTGATCCTCGATCTGGGTGGTCACGGCGTTGTGCTGCAGGCCCAGGCTGGTCACGAAGTCGCGCGAAAAGGCGACCCAGTCATAGTCCGGCACGGCTGCCATGAAAGCAGCGTAGGTGCCGGTGGCACCGCTCAGCTTGCCCCGGAAGTCGAGATCGCGCAGCTGCCGGTATTGCCTGAGAAGGCGGGCCACGAAGACAGCCAGCTCCTTGCCCGCCGTCGACGGAGACGCCGGCTGACCGTGTGTCCGGGTCGGGAACGGCACAGCGCTCCACGCGCGCACATCGGCGACGAGGGCACGAAGCAACTGCCGCACGAGGGGCAATTGTTGTTCGTCGCGGTACGCGCGCACCAGCAGCGAATAGGCCAGGTTGTTGGTGTCCTCCGAGGTCAGTCCGAAATGGACGAGCCAAGGCTCGCGCAGTTGCAGCCGCTCTATCAAGTACAGCTCGCAGGCCTTGACATCGTGACGCGTGGAACGCTCGATTTCCTTGATGCGGTCGAAATCGGCGTCGGTGAACGACCCTGCCGCCTGAGCCACGCGCTCCTGTTCGGCCGCCGTGAGCGCGGGGAAGCGGCCGGTGCGGCCGAGCGCTTCCAGAAAGCGCAGTTCGACCAGGCAGCGGGAACGCATGAGGGCTGCCTCCGAGAAGTAGGCCGCCAACGGCTCCAGCGTCGCGCGATAGCGCCCGTCCAGCGGCGAGATCGGGTGGTTCATCGCGAACCCCGCAGTCGCTGGTCTTGCTCCTTCAGGTCGGCCTTCATCGAGGCGATTTCGGATGTGAAGCGCTCCCGCAGGCGCGGCAGGTTGAGAGCGCGCATGGCCGCCAGGGCCGCGTTGTCCGGATGAACGACCGTGGCCGCGGGGACTCTGGACGGCATCAACAGAGAGGAGTGAATCCAGGCCTGCAGCTCGTTCAAGTCCCTGGCGGGTGGACAGTTGAAGACCGGAAGATTGAGGTTGGCTGCCAGCGCCCCGCCCAGTCCATTGGAAAGGCCGGCGATTGCCACCACGGCTCCCGGCTCTACAGACTCGTTGTATTCGCCGGCCATGCCGACGATCTCCTCGCCGTTCTTGTGGGCCGAGACGACCCGCAGGTCGACGTGCAGGTCGTAGGCCGCAAGGAGGTCGCGGATCCGCCGGGCGTGGTCGATGTCCGCCGGGGACCCCATGACGATGGCAATGTAGCCGTCGCGCAACAGGCCGGCCGCGGACAGGTTGCGGGCCATCCGTGCCCGAAGATCCTCATCGGAGACGGGCAGCGGCCGCCCGGTCACGCGTTCGTACAGCTCCAGGTAGCGGCGCGTGGTTTCGGCGACGACCGAGTCCGGCAGCGTGTCCGGCATCGGTCCCTGCTCCGCCTGCGCCAGGAGGTAGGCCCTGACGTATTCCTTGTCCAGTGACTCGACCGCCTGGGGACTGTGCTTGTACGCTTCGTCCGGCCAGATGCGAGAGGAGTCCGGCGTGTGCATCTCGTCGATCACGACCAGCTCACCGTCAATCAGCCCGAACTCGTACTTGGTATCAACGAGCAGCAGGCCGCGCTGGGCCAGGTACTCGCTGCCCGCGGCGAAGAGCTGCAAAGCGGCTGATAGCATTCCGGTCCAGACTGCCTGGCTAGCCAAACCCTGGCCAACAATCTCGTCGGGACTGATCTCCAGGTCGACATTGCCTTTTGTGGTAGGAGTGACCAGAGGTTCGCGGAACCGAGCGTTCTTCGCCAGCCCATCGGGTGCCGTGACGCCCGAGAACCGGCGCTTGCCCTTCTCGTAGGCGCGCCACATCGACCCGGTCAGATAGCCGCGGACCACCACCTCGACCATGATCGGTACGGCTTCGCGCACGATGGTGATGTTGGGGTCGATAGCACGCACCACATGGTTGGGGACAATCCCGGCCGTGCGCTCGAACCAGAAATCGGCCAGACCGCAGAGGACCGCGCCTTTGTGGGGAATCGAAGTGGCCAACACCTTGTCGAACGCCGAGATTCTATCGGTGACGACGATCAAACGCGTGCGGTCGTCAATTCGATAGCTGTCGCGCACCTTGCCGCGGTGCAGCCTGCGTAGTTGAGGCGTCGCAAAGGTCGTCAACGTGTTCATATCGGCTCCTCGCCGCGTCTAGTGCTTGAAGTGGCGCACGCCGGTGAACATCATGGCCACGCCCAGCTGATTGGCGCGCTCGATGACCGCGCCGTCGCGTATGGATCCGCCCGGCTGCAAGGCCAGGGTGATGCCGCCCGCGGCCAGCATATCGACATTGTCCGGGAAGGGAAAGAACGCATCCGAGACCAGCACTGCCTCGGCCATTTGCGAGGCAGTGTACGCCTCGACACCAAAGGCCGGTCCAGCGTACTCGGCCCGTAGGTTGTCACGCGCCTTGTCGATGGCCAACCTGATCGAGACGAGACGGTTGGGCTGACCGCCTCCCACGCCCAGAAGCTGCAACGCACGATCTGCGAGGCGCCGAACGACCACGATGGCGTTGCTGCGAACTTGCCGGACCGCCACGATGCCGAATTCCAGCAGATCGCGGTCGATCTGGGAGGGGCGCATGGTCGTCACCGGCGTGAGCGTTGACCACAGTTGCTCGTCGGCATCCTGCACCAGTCCGGCGTTGCCCACGATCTTGATACCGGGAGTGTCGGCCGCGGCGGCCGGTTGACAACACACGACCCGCAGAGTCTTGTGCTGGGCCAGCAATGGCAGCGCTCCGGGCGTGAATTCGGGTGCCACCACAGCCTCGATGAACTTGCGCTGCGCCTTGTCCGAGTGATCGAGAGCCAGGAACTCCACCGTCGCGCGATCCACGGGCGCGTTGAACGCGATGACGGAGCCGAACGCGGACACGGGGTCGCCGGCCCAGGCCACCATCAGGGCACGTTGGCTGCTCGACGCGACGGCCAGACCGCACGGACTGGTGTGCTTGATGACCACACAGGCGTGCAGCGGCAGGCTGCGCACCGCATCGAGCGCACTGTGGATGTCCACGATGTTGTTGTACGACAAGGCGCTGCCGCCCACCTGCTCCAGGTCGTGGAGAGAGCTGGGGGCGCCGCGCCGGCGGAACCAGCGCGCCCCCTGATGGGGATTCTCTCCATAACGCAAGGCCGCGCCCTTTTCGAACGCCAGGCGCAGGGATGGTTCGCCGGCCAGTTCGTCCATGGCCTGGGCGATGTCGCTGTCGTAGTCGGCGGTGCAATTGAACGCCTTGCGCATCAGGACTTGGCGGCGAGCCCCGTCGATGGCGCCCTGCTGCCGGTCGAGCTCGTCGATCAAGCCGGGATAGTCGAGGATGTCGGTCACGACCGCGACATGGCGATGGTTCTTCGCCGCGGCCCGGATCATGGTCGGACCGCCGACATCGATCTGTTCCAACAACGTCGCACGGTCCGCTCCCGCGGCCCGATAAGCGGCGAATGGATACAGGTTGCACACGACCAGATCGATCGGATGGACGCCGAGCCGCGCGGCCTCTTGTGCATCTCGTTCGCGGTCGAAGAGAATGGCCGACTCGAGCGCGAACGAAATCGTCTTCATGCGGCCGCCAAACGCTTCCGGGGATCCGGTCACCGCGGTGACGTCGGTGACCGGCAGGCCGGCCCGGCGCAGCACGTCGGCCGTGCCGCCGGTCGAGATGAGTTCGCATCCGTGCCGGTGCAGGCAACGGGCGATGTCCGCGATACCTGTCTTGTCGGAAACGCTCAGCAGAGCGCGGCGGATCGTGATCATGTGTGCTCCGGTGATCTGCAGTGGGCGATGATGTTCTGGAAGAGACGCAATCCTTCACCCTCCGGGCTGAGACCCGGGTCCTGGCGAAAACGGTGGCCCCAATCGGGATGATTGAGCGCTGACAAGTACGCTTCCGGGTGCGGCATGAGGCCCAGGACGTGACCGGTGGGGTCGCGCAGGGCGGCGCAGGCCAATACCGAGCCGTTTGGATTGTGCGGGTACTGCAGGGTGGGCTGACCCGCCGCGTCGCAGTAGGACAGGCAATTCAAGCCTTCGGAGACGATGCGAGCCCGCAGAGCGTCATCGCGGAAGATGAGCTTGCCCTCCTTGTGCCGGACGGGAAGATCGATCCGGTCGATGCCTTGCAAGAATGGCGTTCCAGGATGGGGAAGAGCGCGGCACTGTACCCAGCGATCCTCGAACACCCCCGAGTCGTTGACTGTCAAGGTGGCCTCCTGCTGACAGGTACCGCGGACGTTGGGCAGAAGGCCGGACTTTACCAGGACCTGGAAACCGTTGCAGATGCCGAGAACGAACTTGCCCGCGGCCAGGAAACGCTGCAATTCGTCCAGAAGAGTCGAGCCGCCCGGCAAGCGACGATAGCGCACCTTGTTGGCGAGGGCTTTGCCCGCCCCAAGGTCGTCGCCAAACGAGAAGCCGCCGGGAAAGGTGACCAGATCGAAGTCGTGCACCGAAACGCGCCCGGTGATCAGATCGTGGCAATGCACAATCTCGGCTTGGGCGCCCGCCATGCGGTAGGCGGCCGCGGTCTCTTCGTGGCAATTGATGCCGTAGCCGGTCATGACCAGAGCGTTGACGCTGCGCATGCCTCAGCGCCCCTTCCGCGCGCGCGCCAACCCATGGCGCCAGGCGTCCAGCAGCTCGCCGGTCGGCAGCTCGACCAGCGGATGGCGTTGCCAACGCAGGACTACGCGCGCCGAGGCGGTGACCCGCCCCAGGGCCCGCGCATCGGGACCCATGATCTCTTCGAACTTCTGCTGGTGCGCGGGGCGCACCGAGGCGACAAAGCGCGAGTGGCTCTCTGAGTACAGGGCGGCCAGTTGCCGCGCCAGTTCCGCGCCGTCCGGAGGTGCACTGGGGGATACCTCGACATCCATACCCAGTCCGCCCCCGAATGCCGCTTCGGTCGCCGCCACCGCCAGGCCGCCATCCGAACAATCGTGGCACGATTCCAGCAGACGCTGATCGTGGGCCCGGCCCATCCTCTGGTAGATGCGCCGCGCCTGTTCCGGGCGCACCTGAGGGACCTGCGTGCCGATCTGATCGAACAGCCGGTACAGCTCCGAGCCGCCCAGCTCGTCGTAGGTCGCGCCGACGAGATAGACGAGGTCACCGGGCGCCTTGAATTCGCTGGTGACGACCAGGCGCACATCCGGTAGGCCCGCCACCATCGAATACAGGACCGTCGGTGGGACCGAAATGATGGTTCCGTCGCTCCGCAGGTCGTTCTTCATGCTGTCCTTGCCCGACGTCATGGGGATATTGAAGAACGTCGCCATGTCGTAGAGGGCCTGGCACATCCGTACAAGCTGCGCGAGCTTGTACTCGCCGTCGGGATTCGTGTCGGGGTGGTAGACGGAATCCGGTACGCAGAAGTTGTCGTTGACTGACCAGAACGGGCACGTGGCCGCAGCCGGGTCGGGCAACCGGCCGCCGATGCTGATGATCTGGCGCACAGCTTCATCAAACGAGCCAGCCGACATCTGGTAGGCATCAAGGTCGCCGTAGCGCGGCAGGATACCGCACGATATGGCGACACCTGCGTAGTCCTCGAACCCAAGGCGCATCACAGCGGCGTCTTGCGGCGCGACGCCGGCCGCCCCCATCAGCGGCTTGACGATGGTCTTGCCCTTGACCTCGTGGTCGTACTGCCGGATCACCTCTTCACGCGAGCAGATGTTCGCGCTGCCCAACAAGCGGGTTAGCAGCTCGTTGTGGTCGAGCATCGGTGGCAGGTGTGCCGCGGTTGTGGCCGGTGGGCGCCAGCGCGCGCTCAGCGTCTTGCGAGGGACGCCGTGGTGCAGGAAGTCCAGGTCCAAGGTCGCCACCAGCGCGCCGCTGAGATAGGCCTCAAAGAGACCGCTGTCCGTGAAGCTGCCGATATCACTGCACTCGACTTCGAATCGGTCCGCCAGCTCCAGGAGGGAGGGCAGGGTTCCCGGCTCGACGACGAGCGACATCCGCTCCTGGGATTCGGACACCAGGATTTCCCAGGGGCGCAAGCCGGCATATTTGAGCGGCACGCGTTCAAGGTGCAGTTCGGCGCCATTGCTGAGGAGGGCCAGCTCGCCGATCGACGAGGACAGGCCGCCGGCGCCGTTGTCGGTGGAGCATTTGACCAGGCCCTGGCGGCAGGCAGTCTCCAGGAAGTCCGACAGCAGCTTCTGGGTGATGGGACTGCCCACCTGCACGGCGGTCCTCGGTGAATGCCGGTCGATTTCGACAGACGAGAACGTCGCCCCGTGAATGCCGTCGCGGCCGACCCGTCCGCCGGCCACCACGATGCGATCGCCGGGAGCGATCTCCTTTGTCCAGCTGTGCCGGCCGCCATAGCTCGCATCCATGACGGCCCCCGTGCCGCAATAGACCAGAGGCTTGCCGGCGTAGCGGTCATCGAACACGATCGCGCCGTTGACGGTCGGAATGCCGCTCTTGTTGCCCCCTTCCTCGATGCCGCGACGCACGCCGTCCATGACGCGCTGGGGGTGCAGTTGACCCGACAGGAGCGGCTTGTCGTAGGACGGCGGGCCGAAACAGAGCACGTTGGTGTTGAACAGCAGCTTGGCCCCGCCCCGCCCGGTGCCCAGCGGGTCCCGGTTGTTGCCCAGAATCCCGGTGATCGCCCCGCCGAACGGATCCAGCGCCGAGGGTGAGTTGTGCGTTTCGACCTTCCAGACGAAGAGACGCTGCTCGTCGATGCGCACGACGCCGGCGTTGTCATTGAACACGGTCACGAGCCAGTCGTGCCCGCCGGCCCGCAAGCGTTCCGAGATCGCCTCCGTGGACCCTCGAATGAACGTCTTGAACAAGGAGTCGATCTGCGTCGTCGTGCCCGCCACTTCGTCGACGTAGGTAATCAGGGCATTGAATTCCTTGTGCTTGCAGTGCTCGGACCAAGTCTGCGCCAGCACCTCCAACTCGCAGTCGGTCGGTTGGGCGGGGCGCCCGAGCGTGGCCAGGCGCGCGACGGTGCCGGGCCGGCCATAATAGTCCCGGATAGCGCTCAACTCGGTGAGGTTCAAGGAGAGCAGGCGGTCCCGGGACAAGGCCAGCAGTTCCTCGTCGGATAGGCGCAGGTCTACGGTTTCGACCGAAGTATCCGCCTCGATGAACACCGACGGCACGTACGCCAGCACCGGTGGGACCGGTCCGCAGTCGAAGTGATGGACCAAGGGATTGCCCAGCAGTTCGCTGGCGATAGCCAGCAGGTCTGACTTCGCCAGCTCCCGCTCGAAGAAGTAGACGTCGCTGACATAGATGGATTGCCTGCGAGCCTCTCCCGGAAGGTTGAACAGGTCGGCGGCCGTGCGCTGCGCGGCCATGCCTTCGTCGTCGGTGATCCCGGGCAGTTTGCCGACCAGGAGGTAGCTTCCCCAGCCGGCCGCGTCCGGCCTGGCATCGACCCTGACGTCGTTGATGACCAGGTCGCAAAGCGCTTCCCGGGCCAGGCGGCGCAACTGCTCGGGCGTCAGCGGTTCGATCACCGAATAGAGCTTGCCGGTCTTTATCCGTCCCGTGTCCAGGCGCAGATAGTCGGCGGCCTGGCGGGCCACCGACTCGGCATGCACATCGCGCACGCCCGGCTTGAGGGTCACGTGGATGACGGCAACAGGCGACACTTAGGCTTGCCCGACCGCGAACGCGAGGTTTTCTCGACGGTCCGGTTGTGCGGTGATGGTGATCAGGGCGTCGTCCGTCACCAGGCCCGCGTCGCGGGCACGGAGGCCGTTCGCGCCGAGCAGCGCGATGCAGGCCGCGGCGTCGTCCGCTTCGACCAGCATGAGCATGCCGTTACCCTGGTTCCATTGACGATAGGCCGTTTCCGGCGGAATCTCGCCCAGCCGCGCGGCCGCATACATGAACGGCAGCGGCTCGAATAGGTCCGGCAGACGGGCGCCGCAGCCGGTTCGGCGCAGGACCCGGCCCAGCTTGTCGGGAATGCCGCCGCCGGTGATGTGAGCAATACCGGTGACGCGGCAGCCCGCGTCGAGGACCTTGCAGACCGCCGGGGCATAGATGAGGGACGGCGTCAGGAGCGCCTCTCCCCAGGTGCGACCGCCGTCGCATGCAACTTCGTGCCATTGCGGCCCGAACGACCGCGCCATGATGGAACGGAGCAACGAGAATCCGTTGCTGCGAAACCCCGGGCTCTCGATGGCTACGAGGTGCTGCCCCGGTCGGACGAGCCCGCCCTCGATCGGTTGGCGCGTCCGCGGCATGAAACCGATGGCCGTTGCGCACCAGTTGAAATGCATCCGCGGACCCCAGCCGCGGACGCGATCGCCCAGCTCGGCTATCTCGCCGCCGGTGACGGCGACCACGGCGGCTGCGGCCGCCTCGAAGAGGCCGCGCATGAGGTCGTCGACAATCGCGGCATCGAGCGTGTCGACGTCCAGTATGTTCGATACGTTTCCCGGCTCGAAGCCGTTAGCGACCAGGTCGTCGGTGACCATGGCCATGAGGTCGAAGCCGAGAGTCGTATAGCACCCGAGGCGCTCAGCCAGTTCTATCTTGGAACCGATCCCGTCCGATGTCATGGCGATGATCGCGCCGTCGTAGTCCATGTAGTTGGAGAACGAACCGGTCGTGTTCATCAGCGGAGCTCCGGCGATACCCTGGCGGTTGGCAAAGGTCCGGCGGGCCCAATCGTGAGCGATGGCTGAGCAGCGGCTGTTCTTCTCGATGTCGACACCACTGCGCAGTTCCGGCATCTGGGACTCCCCTGTTCAGTCGCGCCGCCTCACAAACTCGAGTCTTCCCTGTCCCGGTGCAGCAGCTGGCTTCGCTCCGGGCCGGTCGAGACCATGGTGACCGGTAACTGCAAGTACGACTCGATGAACGCAAGGTACGATCGAGAAGCGTCCGGAAGCTGGGCATACGTCGAGGCCGACGTGATGTCGGTATCCCATCCTTCGAACTCCTGGTAACGCACCGTACCATCGGCGCTGTACGCCGTGGCGACGCGGAGGGGCGAAGTGCCACGCAAGACATCAAGCTTGGTGACGGCGATTTCGGAGTAGCCGTTGGCCATGGCCGTCTGGCGCACCTGGAACAGGTCCAGCCAGCCGCAGCGCCGAGGCCGCTTGGTCGTCGCCCCGAATTCGCGTCCGCGCTCGCGCAGCTCCGCCCCCAAGGCGCCGGTCAGCTCGGTTGGAAAGGGACCATGGCCGACGCGCGTCGTGTACGCCTTCAACACCGCGATGCGGCGGTCGAGCGGCAAGAAGACCCCTGACCCGGAATAGGCTGCGCCGATCGTGGTACTTGACGACGTGACAAACGGATAGGTCCCGTGGTCGACGTCAAGCATGGCGCCTTGAGCGCCTTCGAAGAGGATGTGCCTTCCGGTCTGGTGGGCGGCATGAATCAGCGCCGGGGTGTCGGTCACGTAGGGCGCCACCAACTGGGCGGTCTCCTGCATGTCCGCCAGCACCTGCGGACTATCCAGCGTCTCGTCGTCGGCCAGGGACGGTTCGCGCGAACGCCACGCGGCCAATTGCGCGCGGTACCGGCTCAGCACGGTACCATCCACCAGCGATTCTAGCCGAATACCGCTGCGCGCAACCTTATCCATGTAGCACGGACCGATGCCACGGCCGGTGGTACCGATGGCTTCCCCGTGAGCGGCATCGATGACCTTGTGCACCGGCGTCACCAGATGCGCCGCCGATGAAACGTGCAAGTTGCGCGGCGATAAATCGATACCGGCGCCCCGCAGCTCGTCGATCTCACTCCGCAGGGCGGTCATGTCGACGACGCAACCGTTGCCGATGACGTTGTCGACCCCGGCCGTCAAGATGCCCGAAGGCACGAGGTGCAGCACAAACGTCCGTCCCTGGACGATGACGGTGTGGCCCGCGTTGGCGCCTCCCTGAAAGCGCACGACCATGTCATGCGATGCCGACAGAAGATCAACGAGTCTGCCCTTGCCCTCGTCTCCCCACTGACACCCCATGACGATCGTGTGGGCCATGTGCTAGCCCATCCAACCAAAGGCGCGATTGCCTTGTGCGTTGACGGACATGGGAATCCTGTGCACTTTGCCCTCGCGAATCAATCGGGCCGACGCCGACTCCGGTCCAACGGTTTGGTGCTGCGCCCAAACTGCCGCGCGGTCTGCCGAAGACGTCGGCGTCCATCCCCACGCCTGCCACGAGCCGACATACTAGCGGCAGAAGACCCGGGAATGTCAAGTGCCCATTCGGCCGCCACCCGAAACGCGTCGATTCCGTGGAGAGTGGCCAATCATCGTCTCCGCCTGATTGCAGAGTATGCTTCAACAAACACTCGGCGGTCAGGGCACGGGCCCGACTCGTGACCGGGTCGCGCAGCCGGTTGCCTGCTCGGCTCCGGTACGGCGAGATCATGACAGGTGAATGATACGAACATGTGACAGTGGAGTGACAAAGCGTGCCGGTGGTCCCTTCCCGGGCGGAAGTCCTCGCCCGGTTCCCGCGGGAAGATGTTTCGGAACCGCATCCGTGCCGTAACCGGGGCGGCACAATCGGTCCGTAGACTTAGCTCCGAGTCAAGAGGTAATCCGGAGCGGCCGGATGCCACGGTGCCGGAGGCGTCGGGGTTCTCCAGCTTCCGGAGCTGCAACCTGGTCCAAACCCGAGGAGGTCTGAACCGATGAGACAACTGCCAACCTGGATGCGTGCGGCGATCGGCGCTGCTGCCCTCCTGGTTGTCGCCGGACCGGCTGCGCGCGCGCAGATGGTCTACGACGGCAACATCCTGTGGAACAACTACAAGAACGGAGTCCTCTGCAACATCGAGCGGGTTGCGACGCAGCCCGCAGGCTTCACTTCTCTGCAACTCTACAACAACTTCGCGTATAACGACTCGCTCGACCCCCAGCTCGCCGCCCCGTACAGCCACACCGCCCCCAGTTGGGTTCCGGCCGAGACCAGCCCGGCCAGCGGCCGCAACGACGTGGTGGTCACTCCGGTCATCAACCCCCGCGCCTGCGATGACGTAAGCTGCTCCACGCCACCGTCATGGTCGGCGCTCGACCCCGTGTGTTTCCGGGGCGCCGTCCCCCCAGCTTCCATGGGCTCCGACTGGACGCAGGGCTGGACGTACTACAATGACAATGGCGCAGGCCGCACCGACATCGACTACACCAAGCTCGTCGTGATTGTCCAGGGGAACATCAGCGCAGATCGGACCTTTTACAACACGATCAACTACCTGCTCCGCGGCCGGGTCAACGTGCTTGATGGCGTAACTCTCACCATCGAGCCCGGCACGGTCATCTTCGGCGAGAGCGGTACGGTGCCGTTCCTCTGCATCGAAATGGGCGGGAAGATCATGGCGGTGGGAACGCCCACCCAGCCGATCATCCTGACCAGCGACCAGGCACCCGGCAGCATGGCCCCCGGCGATATCGCCGGCATCGTCCTCAACGGCCGCGCGATTGCGAACTGCGCGCTCTGCTGGAATGGCCAGAGCTGCCTGACCGAAGGAACTACGACCTATCATTGCGGGGACAACGATTGTGACAGCAGCGGGGACCTCCGCTACTTCCGCAGTGAATACGCCGGATACATCCTATCTCCGAACAACGAGCTCAACTCGTTTACCTTCTGCAGCGTGGGCATCAACACCCGGGTGGACCACCTCGAGGCGTTCCGCGGGAAGGACGATCTCTTCGAGTGGTTCGGCGGGCGCGTGACCTGCAAGTACCTCGTGGGCGTCGGCGGTGGCGACGACTGCCTCGACACGCAAATGGGCTACCGCGGCAACGTTCAATTCTTTGTGGCTCAGCAGTGGGGCGACAACGGAGCGGACAAAGGCATCGAATGGGACAACAACGAGTTCAACTATGACGCTCTCTGCCGGAACAACCCGGTCATTACGAATTGCACATTCATTTGCACGGATCACGTCACGGGCACCTGCACGTGGGGGGCGCACCTGCGCCGCGGTACGGACGCCCAGATCTACAACAGCATCTTCATGGGTTGGAAGAGCCCGGGCCTCTACGTTCAGGACAATGCGTCCGCTGCCCGCGGGTTCTACCCTCAGGCTCCGGCGTTCTGCACGCCGTCCTCGGTGGATCCCCTGGTCGGCGTGACGGACGGCCTGGTCGTGACGGCGCTGAATCCGGTCTACAGCCAGGCCATGTTCTTTGTCAGCGCGGCTCGGGGCGGCGAGGCCAAGCTGGGAGTGTATGACAGTCAGGGGCGCCTGGTTCACTCCGGGCTGCAGAACGTCTCCGCGGGCGCCCAGACGCTGTCCTGGAATCCCAGTGAGGAGAACGCCCCTGGCGGCACGTACTTCTACCGGGTCGAAAGCAACGGGCAGACAGCGACCGGGAAGATCGTTCTCGTTCGCTGATCCCACGGCTCCGGCACGATGAGCCCCAGCTCAGTCCACCTCGTGTCGGAACCTGCGTCGGGGGGGGGG
>CAIMUX010000093.1 GCA_903844735.1 Candidatus Eiseniibacteriota bacterium | reverse complement strand
GCCCGCTCCAGCACCGGCCCGACGGCCGTGCAGACGGCGTGATGCACCACCCGGTCCCGAAAGGGCGCCGCCGTGATCTCGCGTTCCTTCGGGTCGTGGATGACAAACCGTCGCGACGGACCGGGGCGCCAGACGCCTGTCGACAACTCAGCCTGCAAGGCAAGGATCTCAGGCTCGATGTTCCAGAGGAGACGCGCCACCTCGGGGCGCCGCTTCTTTCCGCGAGCAGCGCGCCGGGCGGCGGCCAGGAGCGCCGCGAAGGAGCACATCGGCTCAAAGAGACCGTCGGCACGACGCACAACGCTTTCCTCCGCCTCAGGGTCCGCCGGAAGCTGCCGACAGCGGGCGGGACGCGGCAGCCGCCTCCCGCGATCGAATCCACCCGCCCACCATGCGCCCGGCTTCGAGAAGCATCCGGGCCCCGTACTCATAGCCTTCCGGCGTAAGCAATCGCCGGTCGTGGCACAGGCGCAGAAGCACCCGCAGTTGCTCAAGCTGCAAATTCATCCGGCGCAGCGTGGCGGTCTTCTCGCGTGTGTACCGGGCTTCCACCAGGTCCTGCAGGAAATCGAGGGCCAGGTTTTCGAGTCGGTTGGAAAGCGACAGGCGCACCCGGCGGGGGAATTTCTCGGTGCGGCTCAGCAGCCAGTCGAGGAACTTGACCCAGTGCAGGTAGAGCGGGAGTTCCTCCTCAGGCATGCGCGTGGATCTCCGAAGAAGGATCCGAAGTCGGCGCGGAGCCGGGCTCGCCGGTCACCGCGGGTCGGTCTGCGTCCGCTTCCGAAATCGAGACAGGGGCGCCCGCGACCGCACCACCCCGAACCCGTTCGAGAAGCACACGGCCGTACTTCTGCAGCCGCGCCTGCCCGATGCCGGAAATCCCCCCCAGCGCAGCCAGGCTCGCGGGGCGCAGGCGGACGATGTCGCGAAGTTGGCGGTTGGTGAGAATCATGAAGACCGGAATGCCCGCCACATCGGCCACTTCGGCGCGCCAGACGCGAAGCTCTTGGTAGAGGGCGGCATCGGCGGCGCTCAGCAGGTCGCCTTGCGGATCGCTCCGCTGGGCGCCCTGCAGGGCGCCGTCCGCGCCTGGCGCCCCCGCTACCGCTCCCCCTGCCACAGCCGCGGACGCCGGTAGCGTCGTTCGGTCTACCCCCCGTCGCACGGCTGCTTCTTCCGGCGCCGCCCGCAGGCGGTGCGTGATCACGGTAAGCGCCAACTGAACCCCATCCTCACCCGAGCGCCGGGTCCCGCCCGATCGTCTCGCGGATTTCTTCCTCCGTGCAGCGCGTCGGAAGCAGCTTCTCGAAGTCTTCCACCCGTTGCGCCTTGGGCAATTCGGTCAGGAGGTGCAGGAAGTACCGGTATGGATCCAGACCGTTGGCCTTGGCCGTTTCGATGACGCTGTAAATGTTGGCGCTGGCCTCGGCCCCGTTGACTGTGTCACTGAACAGCCAATTCTTCCGTCCGATCACGAAAGGCCGGATTACGTTTTCGATGCGATTATTGTCGATCTCCAGGCGTCCGTCCTCGAGATATCGGACTAGGTTGCGCCATTGATCGTGGAGATACCCCAACGCTCGACCGGTTAGACTCTTGGGCGGTACCTGGTCGCGCGACCCCTTCAGCCACTCCTGGATCTTGTCCAGAATCGGGCGGGCTTGGGCCTCCCGAGCCTCTTTTCGCTCCGGCGCACTCTGGCCCCGGATCTCCTTCTCGATCTTGTAGAGTTCCCTGATGAACCCCAACCCCTGGT
>CAIMUX010000092.1 GCA_903844735.1 Candidatus Eiseniibacteriota bacterium | reverse complement strand
TGCTGCCCGAGAGCTGGGCGGCCACCCAGGTGGCAGAGTCCACGGAAGCGGCCCCGGTCAGCTAATCCCCCCTACCACTTGCCGCCATCCACAACGCCGGCCTCATACCGGCCGGGGGATGGGATCCCCGAGTGGATACATTTCTCTGCCCTTGAGGGTGTAGTTCGAACCTACCGCCTCAAGGATCATCCGCTTCTGAACTCCGCTCCCAGCCTGGAATACCTGGGCGGCTCTTGAGGCAAAGCGAAACACGTCCGCCGTGAGGCGTACCACCTCGTCCGGCGACTTCGGCGAAGCGGCGAGTCGGGCCTCGAAGTCACGCATGCGGGTGTCCAGGTCGGCCTTCCGGGCCACGAACACATCGTCGGTGATGAGGTCGCGGAGACGGAGGGAAAGCAGAGTCTCCGATTCACGACGGACTTCTCCCAGGGTCTTCTCCAGGGTCTCGCGGACTTGCCTCCGACGATCTTCTTCGGCGTGGAGCACGCGGGTGACCCGCTCCAGCAGCCACGACAGGACGCGCTCCGGGATCGTCACCTCTTGAAGAGCCCGCGAGATCTGTGCCTCCAGCTCCGGCGCCGGAATGGCCGGCTCCCGGCATTGGATACCAGTCACCATCGGCGGGTGCGCCCCGGCGAAAAGGGCTGACCGACCGGCGCGTCCCCATCGATGTTCTCAGCGCCGTGTTCGACATTCCCCGTCCCGTGGACCAGCTCGGCACCGGCTTGTTTCTCTACATCCTTCTCGTCCGCCACGCTGGACTGAATGGGACGGTGGTTCACACTCGGGCCCGGCTCTCCGAAGAGCTCGGCGCGGCGGAAGACCGAATCGACACCTGGCTTTCGCGCCTCGTCGCCGCCGGACTGCTGCGCGTGCAATCGCCGTTGCCGTGCCTTGTCGCCCGCCTCGTTTCGTGGCCAGGCACCGCGGCGCCAGAGACCGAAAAGCCAGGCAATTCCCGTGCGAGAGGTCCTGGGACCGGAGATCGAGGCAGAGCTGCCGGCGATCCTGGCGCATCACTCGGCCGACCGCGTCACACGCGTGCTCGACCGGGTCCGCGACACGCCGCCCGAGAGGATCAGAAAGTCCAAGCTCGCCCTGTTCTGCGACCTCATCGCGAAAATCGACCGCCACCTATGACCCGAAACCCCACTCCCGTCACGATCCGACTCGACCGAGGGCTCCTGGAGCACCCGCAAGCGCTTCACATCCGCCGGACGCGGTCGGCGGTCTGGCTCTACCTCACTCCCGGTTGCGCCACGGCGTGCGGGGTTGGCCGAGCCGGAACTGGCGACTTGATCGGCTCCGCCGCAGCAGGCTATGTCAAGTCGGACCTTGGGCAAGAGTTCTCTGGTTGGCGACCGCTTCACGGGGCACGTCGGACACGGCATTTCTGGGTCCGTCCTGGGCTTGATGCAGCCGTATGGAGTATTCGCGGAGCGGTGCCTGTACCACTGCGCGATCGGACACGAGAGTGGACTCCGTCGTGGAGGCTGCCGAACTTTCAACGGCTACCCGCTCGACAACGGATTTCGAGGGACCTTCATCGACGAGCTGGGAAACCATACCACGCCCGGCCGCGCCGGACCAGACCCGGCCCGGAATCCTCGTCGGCGAACAGGCGACGATCTCGACCAGCAAGAGAAACGGCGCAGACGCTTCTACCGCCAGCCCCCACCCCGAGTCCAGTCCCGCCACAGCCCGGTCCGCTAATTTGACTCAAAGACCCGCCGCGCATTCCGTCCGGCGATGCCTGTGAATGCGGGAAGATCTCGGGCAAGCCAGGAGCCGGATCGCCCCAAGGACGGATCGTTTCGTGCACCTGCCAGTACGAACATCTACAATGTGAAAGGCGATCGTGCATGGATTGACGCCGGGTCCCTCAAGGCCGGCCGGAGGGAACAAGGACCAGTCCGACAATCTGTACCGGCCGGTGCGCCAGCGCAGACGGGAGTTCGGAGACCGGCCGGGTGACTCTACGATCGCGCGCACCTGTTGATGATGTCATCCGACCCTCTGCGGAACGGCGCGAACCGTTACGAAAGTCCGCCCGAGGTTTTGCGCGACCGCACCCGTCGGTACAAAAGGTGGCCGGCGCTCCGCGCGAACGCGGCCGGCCGTAGGAAAAGTCGGCCGCCTTTCGGCACGTACGCCTCCCCCATTGAGAAGCGGCGCCCGCCCATCAGCACCAACGCGCGAGCCGGTAGATAACTCGCCCGCTCCTCCGCACGAGCCCACCCGCCAGTACCGAAAGCTGTCCGCCCCCCCGCACGACCCCGTCGCCCCTGCGAAAGGTCGCGCGCTTCGCCGCGCGGTCTCTTCCGTCATTGGGAAACGCCGACCCATGGCGCGCACGATCGCATTTCACTTTTTGTGAACCAGCCCGGGCCAGGTCGAGGATGCGCCCGGCCATGCTACATCTACGACCGACTGCCGCCAGGCGGAGCCCGTCATTGTGCCGCTTGAACACCGAACAACCGCACGGAGGTGTGCCGCACAGGCACACTTCTCGGCACACTGTGCCGCTCAGGCACACTCTGCGGCTCGTCGAGGCCGTGCTTTTCTCCTTCCGCATCACGCGCCAGACGCCGCCAGCGAATCTCGTGCGCTTGCCACCGCGCAAGTTACCGGCGCCATCATCCTTTTTATCTTTCACAGACACGCGACATCCACGTTTGGCCCGCCGGTTGCTCTACGGCCCCACGGATGCGCAGCGGCCGCAGCAAGTCCAATCGAAACACAAGATCCATGTTCGAATGTCGGCGCCATCGGCGCCGACGGAAGGGAGTCACCATGCAAGCACGAGCCCTACGCTCGGCGCCCGCTGAGCACCTCGAAGACCTCGGCTACCTGATCGCGCACCTCAAGGCGGACCCGCACGCCGCGGAGATCATCCCTGATCTCGACGTCGCCACCGCGGCGCTCGAGGCGCAGATCGCGATCTGGAACACCAAACGTCGCGGCGTCCAAGAAACGCAGACGGGGCTGGGGAATTCGGACGAGATCCTGCGCAACGCCGCCCGGCACGCCCATGAGGTCATTCTGGATGACCTGCGTCGAAATCGGCGTTCCGCTCGGTTCCTGACCTACTTCCCGCGCGGGCTGGCCCCGTTCACCAGATCCTCGTACCAGGACCTGTTGACGGCCGTCCGCTCTCTGACGCAGCAGTGCGCCCAGGATCCCAGCCCGAAGGTCCAAGAACAGGTCACTCTTCTGCAGGCGGCGGTGGATCAGACGGACGCCGCGTTCGCTCGTCGCGCCGCGGCGCTGGGCGACGAAGGAGCGGCCTACGGCCGACTCCAGGTGCAGAAGCTCCTGACGATCGGTGCATGCCGCCGGGCCGCAGCACGGCTGACGGAGCTCTACCCGGAGGAAACGGACCGCGTGCGTTCGTACTTCCGCACGACCACCCGCCGGCCGCGGCCGACCGCGTCGGAATCGGGAGGACCGGCGTCCGAAGAGCCGGCGGCAGCGACGGGATCGGCGGCAAAGGAAGCGGCGGCAACGGAACCGGTGGCCGACGCTCCCGCCCGACCGGCCCTAGCTCTGGCCTCGGCTCCCGCGACTCCCTAGCGAGGTGTCCTTCCGGGACGCGCGCTTAGATCACGCCACGCGGGCCCCGAGGAGCTCTCCTCGGGGCCTGCGGTGATCTTGAGTTCAACGGTTACGTCCCGCCCAGCCCCAACGCACTGATCCGCTTGTGCAGGTTCGTCCGCGCCAGTCCCAGCTCCTCCGCCGCCCGCGTGACATTCCCGTGGTGACGTTCCAGGGCCGCCCGGATCACATCACGCTCCACCGCATCCCGCGCTTCCTGCAGGCGCAATCCCACATAGGGGTTCGCTCCCGCCACCGGAGGTCCGCTCAACGAATTCATGACCCCGCGGCTAATCTCCGGGGGCAGATCCTCGGGTCCCACCTCCGCGCCGGGCCAGCGGGTCACGATCTGCTCGATGACGTTTTGCAGCTCTCGGACGTTCCCCGGCCAGGTATAGACATCGAGGAGCCGCCAGCTCGCCTCCGACAGTCGCGGCGCCACGATCCCATCACGCGCCGCGTACGCCGCCAGAAAGTGCTCGCCGAGGAGGCGCACGTCACCGGCCCGTTCGCGCAGCGGGGGGACCTCCAGCGGGATGACCTTCAGCCGGAAGAGCAGATCCTGCCGGAAGAGACCGTCGGCCACGAGCCCCGGTAGATCCTGGTGCGTGGCGGCCACGACCCGGACGTCAACCCGAACGGTGCGCGTGCTGCCCACGGGCTCGTACGCCCCTTCCTGCAGGACGCGCAGGACCTTGGCCTGGGCACGAAGGCTCATGTCCCCGATCTCGTCCAGAAAGAGGGTGCCGCGGTCCGCCGCGGCGAAACGCCCCTCGCGTGTCGACGCCGCACCGGTGTACGCCCCCGCGACCGCCCCAAAGAGCTCGGCTTCGATCAGTTCGTCGGGGATGGCAGCGCAGTTCACCTGGATGAACGGCTCCGCGCTCCGGGCACTCAGGCTGTGCAGCGCGCAAGCCACCAGCTCCTTGCCGGTGCCGCTCTCCCCCAAGATCAACACCCGCTTGTCGGTGGGGGCGACACGCTGGATCGACTCGCGCAGGGCCCGCATGGAAGCGCAGGCACCCCGCAGCTTCTCCACCTCGGCGGTCCGCAGCCGCGCCACCTCCCGCCCCATCTTTCCGATCTCGGTAGCGTTGCGCGCAAGCAGCAAGATCCTCTCGCGCGAGAACGGCTTCTCCACGAAATCGTACGCACCGAGGCGCGTGGCCTGGACCGCTCGCTCGATGGTGGCGTGGCCGGTGATCATGACCACCGGCAGGTCGGGGTTCTCCGCGCGCAGCCGCCGCAGGACCTCCATTCCATCGAGTTTGGGGAGCTCGATGTCGAGGAAGACAGCATGCGGCCGCTCCGCCTCCACCACGGCCAGGGCTTCCTCACCGTCTTTGGCGCAAATCACCTGATAGCCGGCCCCGCCGAGGACGATCTCCAGGCTGTGCCGGATGTCTTGCTCGTCGTCGACGACTAAGATCCGCTCAGTCATGCGATGCCCAGGGGTGCTCAGAACCGGCGGGCAGTAGCGGGGCGTTCATGCGCCCTCGCGATCGAAGAGCGTGCCCGAGGGCAGGAGAGGAAGCAGGGCCGTGCGCAACCTCTCCGCGATGTCCAGCGACTGGCGCGCATCGCTATCCGTCGCCTCCTCTCCCGGGTACCGGTACTCCACCGA
>CAIMUX010000091.1 GCA_903844735.1 Candidatus Eiseniibacteriota bacterium | reverse complement strand
TCGGTGGAGTACCGGTACCCGGGAGAGGAGGCGACGGATAGCGATGCGCGCCAGTCGCTGGACATCGCGGAGAGGTTGCGCACGGCCCTGCTTCCTCTCCTGCCCTCGGGCACGCTCTTCGATCGCGAGGGCGCATGAACGTCCCGCTACTGCCCGCCGGTTCTGAGCACCCCTGGTCATCGCATGACTGAGCGGATCTTAGTCGTCGACGACGAGCAAGACATCCGGCACAGCCTGGAGATCGTCCTCGGCGGGGCCGGCTATCAGGTGATCTGCGCCAAAGACGGTGAGGAAGCCCTGGCCGCGGTGGAGGCGGAGCTGCCGGATGCCGTCTTCCTCGACATCGAGCTCCCGAAGCTCAGCGGGATGGAAGTTCTGCGGCGCCTGCGCACGGAGCACCCCGACCTGCCGGTGGTCATGATCACCGGCCACGCCACCATCGAACGGGCGGTCGAGGCCACGCGCCTCGGCGCGTACGACTTCGTGGAAAAGCCGTTCGCGCGCGAGAGGATCTTGCTGCTCGCGCGCAATGCCACCGAGATCGGAAAGATGGGGCGGGAGGTGGCGCGGCTGCGGACCGCCGAGGTGGAGAAGCTGCTGGGTGCTTGCGCTCCCATGTGCGCCTTGCGTGAGTCGATCCGGCGTGTCGCCCCCACCGACAAGCGCGTCTTGATCCTGGGGGAGAGCGGCACCGGCAAGGAGCTGGTGGCTTGCGCGCTGCACCACCTGAGTGCCCGGGCCGCGGAGCCGTTCATCCAGGTGAACTGCGCCGCCATCCCCGACGAACTGATCGAGGCCGAGCTCTTTGGAGCGGTCGCGGGGGCGTACACCGGTGCGGTCTCGGCGCGGGAAGGGCGATTCGCCGCGGCCGACCGCGGCACCCTCTTTCTGGACGAGATCGGGGACATGAGCCTGCGTGCCCAGGCCAAGGTCCTGCGGGTCCTGCAGGAAGGGGCGTACGAGCCCGTGGGCGCCACGCGCACCGTCCATGTTGACGTCCGGGTCGTGGCCGCCACGCACCAGGATCTACCGGGGCTCGTGGCCGCCGGTCTTTTCCGGCAGGATCTGCTTTTCCGGCTCAGGGTCATCCCGCTGGAGGTACCACCTCTGCGCGAACGGGCAGGTGATGTGCGCCTCCTCGGCGAACACTTTCTGGCGGCGTACGCGGTGCGCGACGGGATCGTGGCGCCGCGCCTGTCGGAGGCGAGTTGGCGGCTCCTCGATGTCTATCCCTGGCCGGGGAACGTCCGCGAGCTGCAAAACGTCATCGAGCAGATCGTGCTCATACGCCCTGGCGCAGAGGTGGGACCCGAGGATCTGCCCCCGGAGGTTACCCGCGGGGTCATGAACTCATTGAGCGGACATCAGGTGGCGGGAGCGAACCCCTACGTGGGATTACGCCTGCAGGAAGCGCGGGACGCGGTGGAGCGTGATGTGATCCGGGCGGCCCTGGAACGTCACTACGGGAATGTCACGCGGGCGGCGGTCGAGCTGGGGCTGGAACGGACCAACCTGCACCACCGGATCAACGCCTTGGGGTTGGGCGGGGAGTGAGGGGGACGGCGTTCGGCTGGGGGTAGTCGGGGTTCGGGCTTCGGGCCTCAGGCATCAGGCTTCAGACATCGGCGGGCCCCGGGGAGTGATCCTCGGGGCCCGCGCTTTGTCGGTCACTCACGCTAGGCGGGGGTACCGCTCGCGAGAGGGGTGGCGGCCGGAGTCACCACCAGAGTCGGTCCACCGGGCGTTGCCTCGGCGGCGGTCGCCGTGGCCGCCGGTCCCGTCGCCGGGGCCGTCTCTTCCTCGGTCGACGCCATCGCGCGTGGCCGGCGAACGACCCTGCGGAAGTACGAGCGCACGCGATCCTGCTGGTTCGGGTAGAGCTCCGCCAGGCGGTTGCCGGCCCGGCGGCAGACTTCGATACTCTGGAGCTTCCGCACCTGGAGCTGGCCGTAGGCCGCTCCTTCGTTGGCGTGCGCCTCGGCGCGACGGACGAACGCGGCGTCCATCTGGTCCACCGCCGCCTGCAGGGCGGTGGCCTGTTCCTGGATCCTCGGACTGGCGTCCTGGGCGCACCGCTGGATCAGCGAGCGGACGTCGGTCACGAGGTCCAGGTACGAGGCCGTGGTGAAGGCCGTCACCCCGCGCGGAAAGTAGGTCAGGAACTTCGGGGCGCGCCGGTCGTGCTCCAGTTCATCCAGAATCTCGTTGTGGGCACGCCGGACGGCGTTACGCAGGGTCGCGGTCAGGTTCCCCAGCCCCGTCTGCGTCTCTTGGACCGCGTGACGCTTGCTGTCCCAGTCCTGGATCTGCGTCTGGAGCGTGGCGGACTCGGCCTCCACATCGGACGCGATCGACGTCGCCTTCGGGTCCGCCTTGAGGTGCGCGGTCAGGTAGGCGAGGTCCTCGAGGTGCGCGGCGGGTGCCGAGCGGATGGTCCTGGCTTGCATTGTGTTTCCTCCCGTCGGGGCCCGCCCCCTGCCCCGGGGGCGAGCGGCGCCGACATTCGAACATGGATCGTTTCGTTTCGTTTCGGACTTGCCGCGGCCGCTGCGCATCCGGGTTGGTGCAGCGCAGGAGGCGTGCCAAACGAGGGAATTCCCTGTTCGTAAAAGACAAGAACGTTGGTGGCCGCGGTAACTCGTAGTGCCGCAGGCGCGAAATCGTGGAAGGCGTCGCCCGGCACGCGGTCCGCCATGCGAGGAACACGGAGGCGGCGGCGCGAGAGGTGTGAATGGGATTCACAGTGTGAAGAAAACCGTGAATCAGATTCACACCTCCGCAAGCTTGTTCGGTGTTCGCACGTCGGAGAAGTGCCCTCCGCGGGGTGGAGATGGGTCCGAACGGCTGGAGCGTCGGTGGCGTCCGCGATCCAACCCCGGGGAGGTGCTGAAACGTGAAAGTCAATCGTGCGAGAGGTCGGTCGGAGTTTTCTACTGACGAAAGCAGTCGTGCGGAGGGTCGGTCCGCCTTCTGCACCGGCGGGATTGGTCGTTCGGAGGGTCGGACCGCGTTGTGAACTGGCGGGCGCCTTGGTGCGGACGGTCGGACAGCGTTGTGTACCGCCGGGCGACGCGTTCGGAGGGTCGGACAGCCTTCTGCACCGGCTCAAGAATTCGTTCGGAGGTTCGGGCAGCGTTCTGCACCGGCGAACGCCATCGTTCGCGGGTCGGTACAGAACGCTGACCATCTGTTCGCATTGGCGCCGACGGTCGGTCAGCACGCTGAAAGGCCGTCTTCCATCGTGCGCCGGTTCGTTCAGCGTTGTGAACTCGTGTCGGAACGATGGCGCACGGCAGTTCGGATCTCTGACCGGTGCTTTGGACGGCCGAAACCCGGGGTGGAGACTTCGGACCGGGTGTTCTCACGATTGCTTTTCACTTTTCAGCGGTGCGACCGAGCCGGCGCACAAAACAACCTGACTCTCTGGCGATCTTGCTTCGGGCCGGCGCGGCGGCGGCGCGCAGGGAGAGCGGTCGGCCGGCGGGGCGCACGGTGAGAGGCAGAGTTGGGAAGACGGACCGGTGGGGTGGACGGGGTTGACGGGGAGGGAAGCATGCGGCCCGGCGTTGGTCACGGCCGCGGCGGGGAGGGAAGCTTGCGGCCCGGCGTTGGTCACGGGCGCGGCGGGGAGGGAAGCCTGCGGCCCGGCGTTGGTCACGGGCGCGGCGGGGAGGGAAGCCTGCGGCCCGGCGTTGGTCACGGGCGCGGCGGGGGGTGTCGCGGGGGATCCGGCCTTGTTCGCGATGGCGTCCCGGGGGGAGGCGGGCTGGCCAGGCCGGGGCATGGGGTGGGTGGGGGGTTCGGCGGGTGCGGGAGACCGAGGGAGGAATTCGGTCAGCGGAAGGTCGGGCCGGACCGCGGATCTCCGGGTTAAAAGGGCACAGATCGAGGGAGAGCGATCGGTTTGAGTTTGTGCTTACGGGGAGGGATGTGGAGTAGGGGGGCGGATGGTGGCCACCCATGCCGGCCGGTACCGCGTGATCCTGGCAGAGAGACAGCGGGACTTCTTCGTCCGATGCTCATGATGACACGCCCCGGCTCGATCGATCGTCACGCAGTCGTACAGGGACTCGGGGGCCAGATCCGTCCCCGTGGGGGCCCGGTGATCGATCAGGCGCCCTTGGTCGTAACGAGGCGAAGACTGCCGGTCACCGGCAGCTCCAGCACATCGCCCCGTAGTAGCCGAGTCGAGAAGAACAGCACCTCGAGGTTCTCGATCTCGCCCGTGGCGGCGCTTCTGGGGGAGACGATCGACGAGGCCTCGTATCGACATCATCTGGGCGACTTCTACCAGTACATCGACTTGACGAATCAACAGATCCTCCATCGCCGCGAAGGGAGGATTTCTGGCAGAACGTGGGAGAACTGGTCGGAGGGCATTCTCTGGATTCTTCGCCGACCGGCCTTCGAGAGGGCGTGGCTGGAGGTCAGGGACCGCTCGCCTGAGAGCTTCGATGGCGTCTACGAGATCCTGCGTGGCGAGACGGGGGCCGACCCGCTCAAGTGGGAGCGATCTGCCTAGCGGCTGGTCGCCGCCTTCGAGTCTCTGCAATTCAACGCCAGCGGCGCGACCGAGCGGCCGACGAAGGGGTGCGCGCGGAGTTGCCGCATGACGTCATCTCTGGCTTCCGATTGACCCTTGGCCCGGATGGGGCTAACATCTGCCGTGGTAGCGACTAGGCGGAAGTACTTGTTGGGGGCGAGGGAACCCGTGGCGGAGAGATGGGGACCTTGGAGTGGCTCCCAAGGATCCGGCAGTGCGCGAGAGCGCTCGCTCGGCTGGTGGCGTTCGGTTGCGGACCGGGGCGGTCTCGGGGCGACGAGCCAGAGAATTCCGGCAGCCACCGGGGACAACAGCAGGCGAGACGATGTCCTCCAACCTTGGAAGGAACCCCCACCCCAGCAATGACCCTCACCCCCCACCACGCCAAGTACTTCGCCCACGACCTCACCCGTCGCGCCACCAGCGGCATGGACCGCCTCTCCATGGCGTTGTTCGATGCCGCCGTCGATCTGAACCCGCATCAGATCGAGGCAGCCCTCTTCGCCCTGCAATCACCGCTCTCCAAGGGCGTGGTCCTGGCCGACGAAGTGGGGCTCGGAAAGACAATCGAGGCCGGCATCGTACTCTGCCAGTTCTGGGCGGAACGCAAGCGCCGGCTGCTGGTGATTTGCCCGGCATCCATCCGCAAGCAGTGGGCGCTGGAGCTGGGGGACAAGTTCAGCCTGCCCACGCGGGTCCTGGATGCCAAGGCGTATCGCGAGGCGAAACGAAGTGGGCGCGCGCCCCTGGACGAAAAGTCCGTGCTCATCATGTCCATGCACTACGCGAACGCCTTGCGCGAGGAGCTGAAGACCATCGCCTGGAACCTCGTAGTCATCGACGAAGCCCACAAGCTCCGCAACGCCTACCGGCCGAGCAACAAGGTTGGTCAGGGCATCCGCTGGGCGACCGAGGACTGCCGCAAACTCTTGCTCACCGCAACGCCGCTGCAGAACTCACTGGTCGAACTGTACGGCCTCTCGACCCTCATCGACGAGCACCTGTTTGGGGATCTCAACTCCTTCCGATCCCAGTATGCCAGCGCCGGCAGCAATCTCGAGGCTCTCCGGCAACGGCTGGCGGTCTTCTGCAAGCGCACGCTCCGCAACCAGGTGACCGAATACATCCGCTACACCGAGCGGCGGCCGATCACGCGACCGTTCACGCCGAGCGACGACGAGCATGCGCTCTATGAGGCGGTGTCGGCGTTCCTGCAGCGCGAGGACAGCTACGCGCTTCCCGAGCGCCAGCGCCACTTGACCGCGCTCGTCCTGCGCAAGCTGCTGGCGTCGTCTTCGCAGGCCATCGCTGCGACGCTGGACAAGCTGCGTACGCGGCTCGAAACACTGCGCGACGAGAAGGTGCAGGACGACGCGGAGTTCACCGAGGGGCTCATCGAGGCGGAGGACCTCGAGGACGACTTGCTCGACGAGATCCTGGCGGATCCCGACGAAGCCGAGGCCGTGAGCGTGCCGCGCACCATCGACCGACAGAAGCTGCGTGAGGAGATCGACATCCTGCAACGGCTCGCCACCTGGGCGCACAGCATCGGTACCGACACCAAAACCAAGACCCTGCTCGCCGCGCTGGACATCGGTTTCGAACAGATGGCCGCGACGGGCGCGGCGCGCAAGGCGTTGGTCTTCACCGAGTCACGCCGCACCCAAGAGTACCTCAGGACCTTCCTCGAATCTCGCGGCTACGCCGGACAGGTCGTGCTCTTCAACGGCACCAACGGAGGGCCGGAGGCAACCGTCATCTATGAGCGCTGGGTCGAGAAGAACCGTGACAGCGGCCGGTCCTCGGGCTCGCGCGCCGTGGATGTGCGCACTGCGCTCATCGAGCACTTTCGCGATGAGGGCTCGGTCCTGATCGCCACCGAGGCGGCGGCGGAAGGCATCAACCTGCAGTTTTGTTCGCTGGTCATAAACTACGACCTGCCCTGGAACCCGCAACGCATCGAGCAACGCATCGGCCGCTGCCATCGCTACGGGCAGCGACACGACGTTGTGGTCATCAACTTTCTCAACGAGCGCAACGAGGCCGACCGCCGCGTGCTCGAGCTGCTGGGCGAGAAGTTCAGCCTCTTCAACGGCGTGTTCGGCGCCTCGGACGAGGTGTTGGGTACCATCGAGTCCGGCGTGGACTTCGAGAAGCGTATTCTCGCCATCTACCAGGAGTGCCGCACCCCCGAGGAGATTGACGCGGCGTTCCGCACTCTGCAGGCGGAGATGGACGAGCAGATCCGCACGCGCATGGACGACACACGCCGAACGTTGTTCGAGCACTTCGACGAGGACGTACATCAACGGCTGAGGCTGCAACTGGACGACGCCAAGGCTCAGCTTGATCGCTTCGGCCGGCGATTCTGGTCGCTAACGCGATTCATGCTCGACGGTAGCGCCCGCTTCGACGACGATGCGCTGGCGTTCGACCTGGACCGCCCGCCACGTCCGGAGATCGCGGCAGGCCGGTACCATCTGATCTCGAAGTCGCAGCCCGCGTCTACTTCGGGCGCTGACGAGGGTGGCGGCGACGAGCGCAGCCAGTTCCTGTACCGCCTTTCCCACCCGTTGGGCGAACATGTCGTGGAGAACGCCAAGACCCTTGCCACGCCATCGGCGCAGATCGTCTTCGATGTGTCGCATCATCCGGCCCACGTCCACGCGGTTGAGGCCCTCCGGGGCAAGAGCGGTTTCCTCGCGCTCACGCGACTCGTCGTGGAATCCTACGAACGCGAGGAATACCTGCTGTTCTCCGGCTTCGATGACAGCGGCGCTTCGCTCGACCAGGAGACCATGGAGAAGCTGTTCGGCTGCTCAGGTCGGGTGGACGGCGATGCGGCGGTCCCAACCGCCACCCAGCGACGGCTGAACGCCGAGGCGGATCGGCATGCCAGGGCGACCGTAAGCCGGTCGCTCGAACAGAACAGCGTGCACTTCAACGAGGCGCGAGAGAAGCTGGAGAAGTGGGCCGACGACATGGTCCTGTCGGCGGAGAAGGCACTCGCGGACACCAAGGAACAGATCAAGGTGCTGCGGCGGCAGGCGCGACAGGCGGTCACGCTTGAAGAGCAGCGCGGGATACAGCAGCAGATTCAGAAGCTGGAGAAGCAGCAGCGCCGGCAGCGGCAGGAGATCTTCAAAGCGGAGGACGAGATCATGGAGAAGCGCGACTCCCTGATCGAATCGTTGGAGCGGCGCCTGTCCCAGCACACCGCGACCGATGCGCTCTTTACCATCCGCTGGACAGTCGAATGACGGAGCCTCCGGCGGACATGACGAACAGAGGACAACCGACGAGATGAGCCAGAACTTCGAGAAGCTGAAGACCCTGCTGCAGGAGCTGTTCCAGCTCAACCAACCCGATCTGGACTTCGGTCTGTACCGCGTCATGCACGCGAAGAGCGCCGAGGTGACGCAGTTCCTCGACAAGGATCTGTTGCCGCAGGTGAAGGCTTCGTTCAGCCAGTACCAAACCGCGGATAAGGCCGAGATCGAGAAGGAACTGGCCAAGGCCGTGGAGCAGGCGCACGCGCTCGGGGCTGACCCCGAGTCGATGCCCAAGGTCAGGGAGCTGCGAGCACGGCTGGCGACGGAAGCCGTGGACATCGGCGCGCTCGAGAGCGAGGTCTACGATCACCTGTTCAGCTTCTTCCGGCGCTACTACTCCGAGGGCGATTTCCTCGCTAGGCGAGTCTACAAGCCGGGGGTCTACGCCATCCCCTACGAGGGCGAGGAGGTCACACTCCACTGGGCCAACAAGGACCAGTACTACATCAAGACCAGCGAGTATCTGCGCGACTACGCGTTTCGGTTGCGGCCGCAGGACAGCCAGGCGCCGATGCGCGTGCACTTTCGGCTGGCTGATGTCGCGGAGGGTGAGCACGGCAACGTGAAGGCGGCCGAGGGCAGGGATCGCGTGTTCATCTTGGTTCCCTCGGGGGAGTCGGGCCGGGACTTCATCGTGGAGGAGGATGGCGAGCAGGGTAAGGGACTCGTCATCGGCTTCGAGTACCGGCCCGCGACGCTCACGGACTGGCCGGATGACGCGCGCGACGGCAGAGCCAAGCCTCCGGCGCAGAAGGACCTGACGCCGCTCACCGCCCGGCGTGTGTTGTCTGTGGCGGACGCCTCTCTGGCCTCGTGGATCGCGGAACTCGGCAAGCCTCACATCACGGCCGGAGGGGAACAGGCCGACTACACGCGGCTGGAGGCGCACCTGCGTCGCTACACGGCGCGCAACACCTTCGATTACTTCATCCACAAGGATCTGGGTGGATTCCTGCGCCGGGAGCTCGACTTCTATATCAAGAACGAAGTCATGCACCTAGACGACGTGGAAAACGAGACGGCGCCGCGCGTCGAACAGTACCTGTCGAAGATCAAGGTCATCCGCAGGATCGCGGGGAAGATCATCGACTTTCTGGCGCAGCTTGAGGACTTTCAGAAGAGGTTGTGGCTGAAGAAGAAGTTTGTGGTGGAGACCAGCTACTGCATCACGCTGGGGTGCATTCCGGAGGAGTTCTACCCGGAAATCGCCGCCAATGAGGCCCAGCGCGAGGAGTGGGTGAAGCTGTATGCGATCGATGAAATGGGGGGCGACCTGACGGCGCCGGGGTACAGCGTATCGCTCCGGCCCGGCTTCTTGAAGGCTCATCCAACGCTGGTGGTGGACACGCGGCATTTCGATGCGGTTGTTGCGGCGCGGCTGCTCGAGGCGCTTGGCGACTTGGACGAGCTGGCCGACGGGGTCTGCCTTCACAGCGAGAACTTCCAGGCCCTGAGTCTCCTTCAAGCAAGGTATGCCCACTCGGTCGCATGTTGCGTCGTGGACCCACCATACAACACGGGCAGCGACGGCTTCGTCTATCGGGACAATTATAGACACTCGTCGTGGCTCTCGATGATGGATTCGAGACTTGACAGCTGCCGCCGGCTCTTGCGCCTGGATGGAGGCTTCGCAGCGACAATCGACGACAATGAACAGACTCGGCTGCGATTCTTGCTTGATGCTGTATTCGGGCCAGAGTCTTTCGTCGCCCAAGTGGCTTGGGAGAAGCGCTATACGCGCAGCAACAACACCGACGACTTCACCTCGGTGATTGACTACCTCCCGCTGTACAGCGCATCGCCAGCGTTTCATCCGACCCTCTTCGCTCGAGACGATGATGCGGACGCTCGGTACAGCAACCCAGACAACGACCCGCGCGGACCCTGGAAGGCGATACCGTTCTCCAATCCGCGCCCGGCTCGTGAAAGGCCGGGTCTGTGTTATGCGATCACGAATCCACACACTGGGAAGACGAGGACGCCATTCGGCGAGGAAAGGGCTTGGCGCAGCGAACCCAGTGTTTGGGATGCCATTGTCACGGACAGGCGTGACTGGTGGGGTAAAGACGGCACGGCTGAGTCGCCAAGCGTTAAGCGGTTCCTATCGGACGTCCGCCCAGGCATGACGCCCATCAACCTCTGGGAGCATGGGTTTGCCGGCCACACAGACGCTGCGAAGAATGAGGTCAAGTCCCTGTTTGGATATGGCGCGTTCGACAATCCAAAACCTACCCAACTCATCAGGCGTGTCGTCCAAGTGATGGCGGGAAGCGCCGAGGCTCGTGTTGTCTTGGACTTCTTCGCCGGCTCCGGAACCACCGGCCACGCCGTCATGAACATGAACCGCGAGGACGGCGGCCGGTGCAAGTTCATCCTCGTCGAAATGGCCGACTACTTCGACACCGTGCTCCTCGCGCGCATTAAGAAAGTCACCTTCACGCCGGAGTGGAAGGACGGCAAGCCCAAGCGCCTCGCCACGCGGGAGGAAGCCGATCGCGGCCCACGCATTATCAAGGTCGTCCGCCTCGAGTCCTACGAAGACGCCCTCAACAACCTGGAGACTCGCCGCACGGACAAGCAGCAACTCCTGCTCGACGCCGCGGATGCTCGGGGTCCGGATGGCCTCAAGGAACAGTACACCCTTCGCTACATGCTCAACGTCGAGACCCGCGGCAGCCAGTCCCTCCTCAACGTGCAGGCCTTCACCGACCCCACGGCCTACAAGCTCAAGGTCAAACGCCCGGGCTCCGACGAGAGCCGGGAGGTCAACGTCGATCTGCTAGAGACCTTCAACTGGCTGATTGGCCTCACCGTTAGGCACCTCGCCGCGCCCCGGACTTTCAGCGCCGCGTTCAAGCGCGACAGCGAGACCCGCCTGCGCCTGAATGACCGCCTGAAGCAGGACGCCGATGGCCCGTACTGGTTCCGCACGGTCACCGGGACGACGCCGGACGGGCGCCACACCCTCGTCATCTGGCGCAAGCTCACGGGCGAGCCGGAGCAGGACAACCTCGTCCTCGACGAGTGGTTCACCAAGCAGGGCTACTCGGCCAAGGACAGCGAATTCGATCTCATCTACGTGAACGGCGGCAACAACCTGGAGAACCTCAAGGCCCCGGATGACACCTGGAAGGTGCGGCTGATCGAGGAGGACTTCCACCGGCTGATGTTTGAGATGGAGGGGGTGTGAGGAGGACGAGACCGGAGACACCCGAACTCTCTTTCGAACGCCTGGTCTCCGCCATTGGGCAGGCGCACGCCGAGCTGGCGGCGCAGGCTTCGCGGGCGGTCAACGTGCGTCTCACCATGCGCAACTGGATCATCGGCTGTTACATCACCGAGTACGAACAGCAAGGCACGGATCGCGCTCAGTATGGTGACCAGCTCATCGAACGGTTGTCGGAGCGACTTATCCCGAAGGGAGTTAGCCGGGCCGAGCCGCGGGAGCTGCGCCGCTACCGCCGGTTCTATCTGACCTACCCCCGGATTCGGGAGTCGCTGACTCCCGAATTGCGGAGGACGCTTCTGCCGCAAGCTGACGCCGGCAGCAATCGGGAGTCGCTGACTCCCGAATTGGGGGTAGCCACCAGCGAGGTTCTGAGCCGGCTCTCGTTCACCCACATCGCGGAACTACTGCCATGCGAAGACGAGACCAAACGAGCCTTCTACGAGCTGGAGTGCATTCGCGGCAACTGGTCTGTGCGCGAGTTGAAGCGGCAGATCGCCAGCCTCTACTATGAAAGATCCGGGCTCTCGAAGGATAAGAGGAAGCTGGCGATCCTGGCGCAACGAGGCGCGGAGCGTGCCGAGCCGACGCTCGCTATCCGCGACCCTTACGTTTTCGAGTTTCTGGGCTTGAAGCCGCAGGAAGTGATGGGGGAGTCCCACCTCGAAGATCAACTGCTGGACAAGCTACAAGGGTTTCTGCTCGAGCTCGGGCACGGCTTCTGCTTCGAGGCGCGGCAGAAGCGCATCCTGATCGGCGACAGCCACAACTTCGTGGACCTCGTGTTCTATCACCGCATTCTCAAGTGCCATGTTCTGGTGGAACTGAAGGTCGCCGCGTTCAGCCACGAGAACATCGGCCAACTGAACACCTATGTGAGCTGGTACCGCCAGAACATGATGACGACGGGCGACAACCCGCCGGTCGGCATCCTACTATGCACGCAGAAAGACCACACCCTGGTGGAGTACGCGCTGGCCGGTATCGATAACGGGCTGTTCGTATCGAAGTACCTGCTGGAGCTGCCGAAGAAAGAGGAGATGCAGCGCTTTATCGAGGAACAACTGGCGGCCAAAGCACTCGATGAAACAGGCGTTGGCCCCCTGACGCGTGGCGAATCCGAATCCGGCGAGGGAGGCCGGTGATGCCGCAGGGACGCCCGCGCAACCCATCCGCCGCCGCGCCCGACGCCATGCAGCAATCACCTTGGGCCGCGTTCGCGCGCGACAGCGAGAAGCATCCGTACCGGAAGCGCGTCGGCCTGACCAGAGGGGCACGATGGTTTCCAGGCCCGGCTCCGGGAATTTGCAACCTGAGGGAGTCCGCACCATGAGCTCAGCAATGGCCAGCCCGCAGCGCACAGGGATGTTGTTGTTGTGCCGTCCGTTGTGGGGTGCAGCGATTGCAACCGAAGGGCCGCCGGTTGCAATTCCGGAACAATTCCGATGCAAAACCGGGCGTCTCGGGTCTGGGGCGGCTTCCGTCGCCCTGGGGGACCGCTGATGCCGCGAGGACGCCCCCGCAAGAGTTCCCTCGCCGCGGCCCCCACCTTGCCGGCCATTCCGCGTGGCCGCGCGAACAGCCGGCCGCAGGTGCCGTTCGCCCACAAGCTGGTTCTCAACCAGTGGCTGCTCTCGCTGTTCCGAGTCAAACGCTTTGAGGATCTGGCCGAGCACTTGCGCGACGAGCGGATGGAAGGCCTCGATGAGAACAACATCCATCACTTCCACCGCGAGCTCGCGGGACCGCTCTTCAATTTGACGCTGTTGTCCACCGATCTGCTGCTGGAGTATGACCAGAACATCGTCCGGCACACGCAGCGGCTGAACGAGCGGCGCCTCACGCGCGGCGAGCAGCCGATCGTCTGGAAGTACTTCCAGTACCTGACGTTGCTCTTCACCGAAATCTACCTCGACCGCTATTTCCGCGGTCCCCAGGCTTTGCTCAAGGCGTTGAACGTCCAGACGGTCGCCCACAATGCCGACAAGCCCGAGGCCGACCAGATTGCGCCGTTCGACGAGACCGCCGAGGCCTGGCCGCAGCTCAACAAGCTGGCGTACTGGAGCGCCACCGGCAGCGGCAAGACGCTGCTGATGCATGTCAACATCCTCCAGTACCAGCACTACTTGACCCGGCACGGACGACGGCGCGAGTTGAACCGCATCCTCCTGCTCACGCCGAACGAGGGGCTCTCGCAGCAGCACCTGCGCGAGTTCGAGGTGGCGGGCATCCCGGCGGAGCTGTTCAACAAGGACGGGCGCGGGCTGTTCGCCAGCCATGCGGTCGAGATCCTGGAAGTGACCAGGCTGCGCGACGAGATGGGAGCCAAGACGATCGCCATCGACGCCTTCGAAGGGAACAACCTGGTGCTGGTGGACGAGGGACATCGCGGCGCGAGCGCCGGCGAAGAGGGCGCGTGGATGCGGTTCCGCAACTCCCTCTGCGAGAAGGGGTTTTCGTTCGAGTACTCCGCCACGTTCGGACAGGCTGTCAAGGGCAACCCCAGGCTCATCGAGCTCTATGCCAAGAGCACGCTGTTCGACTACTCCTACCGCTACTTCTATGGCGACGGCTTCGGCAAGGACTACCAGATCCTCAACCTGGACGAGGGGACGCAGCGAAACCACCTGGAGTTGTATCTGGTGGCCTGTCTGCTTTCGTTCTTCCAGCAGCAGAGGCTCTATCGTGAGCAGGGCCCGACGTTCCGGCCGTTCAACATCGAGAAGCCGCTGTGGATCTTTGTCGGCGGAAGCGTGACGGCGACGCTGGCCAAGCAGGACGCTTCGGACATCGTGAAGATCCTGCAGTTCCTGGCCCGCTATGTGGCGGACCGGTCGGGCAGCATAGGTCGGATCGAGCGCGTCCTGAACCAGGGACTTGTCACCGCGACGGGTAGGAACCTGTTTGCCGAGCGCTTCCGGTACCTCAACACCTGCGGCCTCACCCCAGTGCAGGTCTTCGACGAGACGCTCGCGACGCTCTTCAATGCGCCCGGCGGCGGTCAGCTCTACGTTGAGAACCTGAAGGGTGCGATCGGCGAAGTGGCGTTGCGGCTGGGCGCCGAGAACGAAGCGTTCGGCGTCATCAACGTCGGTGACGACGCCAAGCTGGTGAAGCTGTGCGAGGAGCACGGTCTGTCCACGGGGGAGCGCGAGTTCGCGGGCTCCCTATTCCACGGAATCAACAAACCTCAGTCGCCGGTGAACCTGCTGATCGGATCGAAGAAGTTCACCGAGGGCTGGAGCAGTTGGCGCGTCTCCACCATGGGCCTGATGAATGTCGGCAAGGGGGAAGGTGCGCAGATCATCCAGCTCTTCGGCCGCGGGGTGCGCCTCAAGGGATACGCCTTGAGCCTCAAGCGCAGCGGCAAGACGCTGCTACCGGAAGGCATGGGACGGCCACGACACATCGGTGTGCTGGAGACGCTCGGCATCTTCGGCATCCACGCGGACTACATGGCGCAGTTCCGCGACTTCCTCGAAGAGGAAGGGCTGCCGACGAATGACGATCGCATCGAGTTCCTGCTGCCGGTGATCAAGAACCTCGGCACGCAGAAGCTCCGGACAATACGCCTGAAGAAGACGATCAACGGCGTGAGCACCGAGTTTGGCGATGCCTTCCGCAAGCTCGCACCCGTGCCGACGCTGGCCAAACCAGACCCCGCCCGCGACCAGAGCACGGAATACCTGCAGAGGAATCAGGTCGTGCTCAACTGGTACCCGAAGATCCAGGCGATGAAGTCGGGCGGTCTGGTGGGCGGCGATGGGGACGTCGCGCCATACGAGACCCACCTGAGCCCCCGGCATGTCGCCTTCCTCGACTTCGACCGGCTCTACTTCGAGCTGGAACGCTTCAAGGCCGAGCGCGGCTGGTACAACCTCAACCTGACGCGCCAGGGCATCGAGGGGCTCCTCGGCGACCAGAGCTGGTACCGCCTGCAGATTCCCGCCGAGGAGCTTGCCTTCGATTCGTTCGAGAGGGTCCGGCTTTGGGATGAGATCGCGGTGTCGCTGCTCAAGAAGTACACCGAGCGGTACTACACCTTCCGCAAGAGCGAGTGGGAATTGCCGCACCTGGAGTATCGCGATCTGCAGGGCGATGACCCGAACTTCCTGGGAGTGAGGGAGGCCCCTGACGATGGCTACTACCGCATCCTGATCGACAGGTCAAAAGAGGATGTCGTAGCGAAGCTCAACGAGCTCAAAGCCGCGATCGAGAAGGGCGACCTGAAACCCTGGGAGTTCCAGGGCATGAAGGCTATCTGGTTCGGCAGGCACCTGTACCAGCCACTCCTCTACGTCGATCGCCAGAAGATCGTCGAGGTGCGCCCCGCGCCGCTGAACGACGGCGAGCGCCAGTTTGTGGAGGATCTCAAGGCGTTTCACGACGGCAACGCGGAGTTCTTCCGGACCCGGGAGCTCTACCTACTCCGAAATCTGAGCAAGGGCCGCGGTGTCGGCTTCTTCGAGGCTGGGAACTTCTACCCCGACTTCATTCTGTGGCTTCTGGCGGAGGGGCGGCAGCAGGTGATCTTTGTGGACCCGAAAGGAATTCTCCACATCGGGAAGGACGACCCCAAGATCCGATTCCACGAGACGATTAATGAGCGTGCGCACGATAACTGAGGGTGCTTCCGCCACGATATTTGAGGGTCCGGATCATCGGCGCGCCGCCGTCGGTCTGGGCCGCGGCCGTTCGGCCGCGGCGGGAACCGCGAACACCTCAAGGTAGAGCTTCTCGTCGA
>CAIMUX010000090.1 GCA_903844735.1 Candidatus Eiseniibacteriota bacterium | reverse complement strand
TGTCAAGGCCTGAACGTGGTCTACCTGTAAACTCGCGGCCAGTGTCAAGGCCTGACCGTGGCCTACTTGTAAACTCGCGGCCAGTGTCAAGGCCTGACCGTGGCCTACTTGTAAACTCGCGGCCAGTGTCAAGGCCTGACCGTGGCCTACTTGTAAACTCGCGGCCAGTGTCAAGGCTTGACCGTGGCCTACTTGTAAACTCGCAAGCCAGTGTCAAAGGTTGACCATAGCTTCCTCGTCGCCTTTCTCGCCATTTTGGGGTTGGGTAGAAGCGTGTTCGTCGGCCTTCCCGCCGTTTTGGGGTTGGGTATGGGCGTTTCCGTCAGCCTTCCAGCCATTTTGGGGCTCAGCCGACGCATCCACTTCCGCAGGCCGAGCTGAGAAGGGCTCGACAGCTCCGGATGGAACGTCTGGTTTACACCCGGCCGGTCTCGGTCTCACCTTCCGCTTCGGTGGCGGATCCTCTACCAGGCCCTCGACCACCTCGATGCACTGTACCTTCAACCCATGCCGGGGTCCGAACGGGCTGCAGCACTCTCAGATTGAGCCGCGGGAGCTCCTCACGGTGCCTTCGCGAAGTACGGGGGTGGGCGGCACCACGTGAAGAAGGCCGACCCTCACGGGCCGGCCCACTCGATCGTAACTCTGAAACGTAAGCCCCGCGCAGCGCCTCCCCCAGCACCGCCGCGAACTCTGATGGCCCTTATAGCAGCTTCCGCTCCTTCGCCGCCTTCTCCAGCTCGTCGTGGAACTTCGGGTGAGCGACGGCGATCAGCCGCTCCGCCCGCTCGCGCAGGCTGCGTCCAAAGAGGTGGGCCACCCCGTACTCGGTAACCACGTAGTGAACATCCCCGCGGCTCGTCACGACCCCGGCACCCGGCTTGAGGAACGGGACGATGCGCGACTGCTCCCCGGCCTTCGCGGTCGAGGACAGAGCGATGATCGGCTTGCCCCCCTTGCTTTGGGCCGCCCCGCGGATGAAGTCCACCTGCCCGCCGAAGCCGGAATAGATCCGCTGCCCGATGGAGTCGGAGCAGACCTGACCGGTGAGGTCGATCTCGATGGCGGAATTGATGGCAATCATGTTGTCGTTGCGGGCCACTACAAACGGGTCGTTGGTGTACTCGGTGGGGTGCGCCTCGAAAAGCGGGTTGTTGTCGACGTACTGGTAGAGACGCTGCGAACCGAGGACGAACGTTAGGACAGCCTTCCCCTGGTGCAGGGTCTTCTTCCGCCCGGTGATGATCCCCTTCTCGATCGCCTCCATCACGCCGTCGCTCACCATCTCGGTGTGAATGCCGAGATCGCGTTTCCCCTCCAGCTTGGAGAGAACCGCATCAGGGATGCCGCCAATGCCGAGCTGGAGGGTCGCCCCGTCCGGAATCAGCTCCGTGATGTGGTCGGCGATCTTCCGCTCCACCTCGGTGCCCGGCTTGCGGCCCAGCTCGGGCAGGTCGATCGACTCCTCCACCACCCGCGTCACCTGGGAGGCGTGGATGAACGAGTCACCGAGAACACGCGGCATCCTGTCGTTGACGTGGGCGATGACGATCCGGGCGCAGTCGGCCGCCGCCTTGGTGGCCAGGGTCTCCACGCCGAAGCTCATGAAGCCGTGCTCGTCGGGCCGCGACACCTGGATCATGGCGACATCGAGCGGGATAATCCGCTCGCGGAAGAGCCTCGGGATCTGGTGGAGAAAGATCGGCACGTAGTCGGCACGCCCGTCATTGACCGCGGGGCGGTCGGCGGGGCCGACGAACAGGCTGTTGTGACGGAAGTGCCCCTCCATCTCGGGCCCGCCGAAAGGGTCCTTGCCGATGAGTAGCACGTGGTTGAGCTGTACCCCCAGCAGTTCGTCCTTGCGCCCAGCCAGAGCGTTGATCAAGCAGTAGGGGATGGCTGCATTCCCGCTGTAGTAGACCCGGTGCCCGCTCTCGACCAGTCGGACCGCCTCCACCGCCGTGCAAAGCTTGCTCTTGTAATCGTCAACCCACGTCATCCGTCCTCCTCCCGCCGGGTGCTCATCCCCGGACACGTCTCGAACCCTATCGATCAGCCGAGCCGAGGAGCCCGGCCAACACTTGCTTGCGAATCTCCCCGTGCTGCAGGTACGTCCCGCGGCTCAGCGGTCGGGATATCTTCAACGCGGCGTCCACCCCCTGGTTCGCCAGCTCGATGGCAAACGGGAGCTGGGCATTGTTCAGCACCTTGGAGGCCATGCGGGCGACATTCGCGGTCATGTTGGGAACGCAGTAGTGGACCACATCGTGTACCACGAACGTCGGATCGCCGAGTTTGGTCGGACGGCTCGTTTCCACGCAACCACCCTGATCGATCGAAACATCGATGATGACGCTTCCCGGCTTCATCCGTGCCACCATGTCGCGCGTCACCAGCCAGGGGGCGGGCCCGCCCGGCACCAAGACGGCGCCGATGACCACATCGGCCTCCTCGGCGTAGCGGGCCACCGTCTCGCGGTCGGCCAGCATCGCCACGACGCGATTCTCGAACGCCTCCGCCACCCGGTGCAGCTTGGCCATGTCGCTGTCGAGGATGGTCACCTGGGAGCCGGCATTGAGCGCCGTGTGGGCGGCCGTGCAGCCGACAGTGCCGGCCCCAAGGATGAGAACGCGTGCCGGGGCCACCCCCGGCACGGCGCCGAGGAGCATGCCGCGCCCGCCGCTCTCCGTCATCAGGAGGTGCGCGGCGGTGTGAACCACCATCTGCCCGGCCAGCTCGCCGATGGAGTGGAGCACCGGGAGGATCCCCTCATCGTCCTCCACGATCTCGTAGCCGATGGCGGTGATCTTCCGCTCGATCAGCTTGCGGACCGTGTCGCGCGGGGAAACCGCGAGGTGGAGGAAGCCGAGGATAGCCTGCCCCGGCCGCAGCAAGTCGACCTGCTCTGTGGTAGGGCCGCCCACGGCGAGAACCATCTCCGCGCGGAGGAGAACCTCCTCCACTCGGTAGGCGACCTCCGCGCCGGCCTCGCGATAATCCTTGTCGCCATAGCGCGCCCCCTCGCCGGCGCCGGACTCGATGAACACGCGATGGCCGTGCTCGACGAGGCGTCGCGCGCCCAGCGGCGTGACGGCGACGCGGTGCTCGTCGCGCTGCGTTTCCTTGGGAACCCCGATGTCCATCTCAACACCCCTCCTTCGGACCGACTCGCCCCGGGGTCGCCCGGGAAACACGTCGGCAGTATAGACGATCCACATCTCCCCCGGGAACCGGAGTCGATGGTTCTGAGAGTCGTACCAGAGTAGGAAGCGAATACGACCGGCTTCGGGCTTCGGGCTTCCGGCTTCCGGCTTCCGGATTCTGACTTCTGTCTACTGTCCACCGGATCGAGCTACGGCACCCTCCGCATCAGGTCCAGCACGTCCCGCGGCGGTTTGAACCCGAAAAAGCGGGTCACCTCGCGCCCCGAGGCGTCGAAAAAGATCACCGTCGGCATCCCGGGCACTCGATAGGCAGCCAGCTTCGCCCGGGTCGCATCATTCTTCACGGTGAGATCCAGTTTCACGGCTACGAATCGCTCCAGCTCGCGACGAACTTCCGGGTCGGACCAGGTCTTGTGGTCGAGTTCCAGGCACGCACCGCACCATGTGGCCCAGAAGTCGAGCACGGCCGGTCTGCCCTCCGCTTTCGCCTGCGCGAGGCCCGCGACGTCGTCGGGCAGCCAGGTTCCGTGGCCGGCGGCCGCGGGTCCGCTGCCGACCACCGGAGCCGCGGCCAGGCCGATCCCCATGACCCGTCCCACGCCTGCCAGAAGGAGAAACACGCCCACGACAAGACCCACGAGCCCCAGGGCCTTTCGCGCCATTCGTCCGCGGCTCGGCTCCTCGCCCAACGCATGGAAGGCCCCCACGAACACAGCGACAAAGACGAGAAACACGCCGGACGCTACGAGCGTGATGTTCGGCCCGAGCACGCCCCGCACGAAGTAGATCCCCATGGCGAGCAGGATGACGCCGAACACGTGCTTCACGGTGTCCATCCAGCCTCCCGCCTGCGGGAGACCGGCCAGCGCGCCAGCGAACGTCCCGATGACGAGGAACAAAAGCCCGAGCCCGAGCGCGAATACGAAGAAAAGGGCAATCCCCAAAGGAAGAGAACCGATGGCGCCCACCAGAATGAACAGCACCGCCAGCACCGGGCCGACACAGGGCGAGGCGACGATGCCGGTCACCATCCCCATGAATAGCGCGCCCAGAATCCCCCCGCGTGGGCCTCCCTGTAGCTTGGTCTGGAGGCCGGAGGGCAGGACCAGATCGAAGGCGCCGAGCATCGAAGCACCCATGGCGAAGAAGACTGCGCCTACCCCGATCAGCACCGGGGTCGACTGCATGAGCGCGCCGAGGATCGATCCGGTGACCGCCGCGACAGCGCCGATAATGGAGTAGGTGAGCCCGATCCCGAGAACGAAGATCAGAGACAGCGAGAAGCCCTGCGCGCGGCTCTTTGCGCGGCCGCCGATGTAGCTGATGGTGATCGGAATCATAGGGTAGACACAGGGGGTGAAGCTCGTGGCGATACCCGCGAGAAAGACGATCAGGAACGCCAGGACCGAGCGCTTGGCCATGGCCTGCTGCAACCTGCCGGCCAGGCCTGCCTGCTCAGGGAGGACCATCCCACTTCGCGAGGCGCCCTCCGCGGCCGCATCTCCGGCGGCGCCACCGGAAGCCATACCCGCCGCCACTTCATTCGCTGGGGGAAGATCACGGGGCGCCTTCGTGAAGAACGCATCGTTGGCCTTCTGCTCCGGCGCGCCCTCGGGAACGATCTCCACCGGCACCTCGAGCTCGACATCGACCGGGGGGTAACAGGCAAAGACCGGCCTCTCAAAGCATCCCTGGTAACCCGCAACCAGCTTCAAAGTGTGTCGGCCGAGGGACAGGTCCTTGGCCACGCGCACCCGGTGCCACGACACCAAGCGGCCGGAGTGCACCGGCTCTCCTTCGAATGGGACGGTGGCGGAGCGGCGCGCCTCTCCGATCGCGAACGGCTCGCCGTCCTTCACCTGAGCGTAGAGGAACTCGTTGACCTGAATGTGGGCGTCGGGCGGGATCTCGTAAACAAGCGCCAGAGTCGCCTCGCCGCCGGCGTGCAGTGTCGCCTGAGAGAGCTGCGCGCGGACCGAGACATTGAGCTCGGTGGGGAGCTCGGCCCCGGACCCGTTCGACGCCGCCGGGGCGATGGGAATCCAGGCCATCGACACACCGACAACAAAGAGCGGAAAGGCGAGCATCCACATAGCGATGCGGCGGAGAGACCCGATGCGCCGGGATCCTGCCCGGCGGGGGATCCCGGAAGCGAAACCTGGAAATGTCATCGGCCCACCCTTCGTCCGCACCCGCGGATCACCTGCGCCGAAACTCGGCGTGACCCCCATCCACCCCGCCCAACCGCCCGGGGTTCCCGCGGCGAACCTTTCCGGCGGGCCCTGGGTCCGAGATCTCCGCCGGCCGGACGTTGGCGTGCAGTGAGGCGGCGGAGGTCGGAACCGGCTGTCATTGTCGCAATCCGGGGGAGCACGGTCAAGACGAGGTGGCCGGGCCAACACGGTCCAGAAACGACGGAAGATGGAAGCGGTCCGCCTTCTCCGTCGAACAGGTTGCGATTCAGCCAGTTCGATCGGGCTGACGTGTAGCGCACTTCGCCGTCCCCGGGACACGAATCACCCCCTCAGCTTCCTGGATGGCGTCATCGCGGATTGCCCCGAAGAACGCGCATCGGGCGCGCTGCGGGGCCCCATCGTCCGAGTCACGGGTATCAGAGGCACACACACGGGCATCAAGGCGGTCACGGGGGGTATCTCGCGGAATCGCCGAGGAGACGAGAGGCTTGCCGTCGCCCCGGAGCTCCGGTACAGTCCTCGCTGGCTGGCCGTTCTGTGTGGAGCGAAGGGTGTCACGGGGAGTTCAGAGTATTCACAGGTCGGTTCCGACAAAGGAGGCCTCCCATGAGGTGTCGGACGTTTCTCTTCTCTTGTCTGCTGAGCATATCCGCCGTTCCATGCATCGCTCAGCCGGACTGGTGTATCGACGCGGACTACTTCACGACGTCGGTCCGTGAAGGCGTCATCACGATCCTGCACCACAGCGCTCTTTACAACTGCTGCCCCGATCATTTCTCGTACTCCGTCGCACAGCAAGACACGTCCATTTCGGTTCTCGAGACCGAGGTGTTCGGCGAGTGGGGTGGCTGCGCGTGCCTCTGCTGCTTCGACATCCCCGTGCCGATCGGACCGGTGTCGGCCGGGCGGTACCGGATCGAGTTCGTGTGGCATGACTACGAGACGGGTGAGCGCACCGCAATTTTGGACGTGATCGTTCCTGACCGCGGTCAGCAGGGCGAGCCGGCCCGGTCGGATCTGATCGTGGCGAAGCCCCCCTGCCAGCAATCCCCGCCCGCCGGGGTGGATCCGGGAATTCCGGCTGGTCCGGGACTCGCCGCGGGCTCACTCTCCGCAGTTCTTCTCGGTAGTTGTCCCAATCCGACGCGGGATTCCGCTGCCATCGAATACGAGCTGCGTTCGGAGGGACTGGTCCGTTTGGATGTCTTCCATGCCGGCGGGACGAGGATTCGTGTCCTGGTCGACGGTGTCGTGGCCGCCGGACGGCATCGAGCGACCTGGGACGGGAAGGATGACGCAGGTAGCGCCGTTCCGGCCGGCGTCTACTTCCTCCGCCTCGTCGGAGCGGGGACGAGCAGTCAGGAGCGCCTGGTCGTCGTTCATTGAGCCCGGGGCGAATCCGGTCCTCTGATTTGGGGTTGTCGCGCGGCCCCGCGTGCAGCGACCGCAACATCCATGAGAGTCAAGGGGTTACACCAGACGCAGCGTGTTTCGCCGCGACCCTTCTTCGCGCCCCGATCGTACGACCTCAGGAAATCCGGCGCGACGGCCGATGGCATGGGTGACACGCGCTCCCGCGCCCGCTCGACCAACCGGCCTTCGGGCAGTGGGGTCGCACTCTGAACCATCTGCACCTGCGTGCAAGGAGAAGGACCGTCATGACCGATACCAAGATCACCCTACCGGAATCCGAGATCCCCACGCACTTCTACAATATCGCTCCGGATCTCCCGACCCCTCTCGCCCCGCCGCTCCACCCGGGCACCAAGAAGCCGATCGGGCCCGAAGACCTAGCGCCGATCTTTCCGATGGGGCTGATCATGCAGGAGGTCTCGCAGGAGCCGATGATCGAGATCCCGTCGGAGGTGCGCGACATCTATCGGCTCTACCGGCCCAGCCCGGTGTTCCGGGCGCGCGCGCTGGAGGAGTTCCTCGACACGCCGGCGCACATCTACTACAAGTCGGAGCACGTGAGCCCGGTCGGCAGCCACAAGCTGAACACCGCGATTGTGCAGGCGTACATGAACAAGCAGGAAGGCGTGAAGAGGCTGGCCACCGAGACCGGCGCCGGCCAGTGGGGCAGCGCCCTCGCCTGTGCCTGCAAGCTCATGGGCCTCGAGTGCATGGTCTACATGGTGCGGGCGAGTTACGAACAGAAGCCGTACCGCCGGATCATGATCCGAACCTATGAGGCGGAGGTCGTCGCCAGCCCCTCGAAGCTGACGGCAGCGGGTCGAGCGATCCTCGCCGAGGATCCGCATTCTCCGGGAAGCCTGGGTGTCGCCATCTCCGAGGCGGTCGAAGACGCGGCCAAGCGGGATGACACCAAGTACGCCCTGGGGAGCGTGCTGAATCACGTGCTGCTGCACCAGACCATCATCGGGCAGGAAGCCAAGCAGCAGATGGAACTGGCCGGCGAATACCCGGACATCATCATCGCCTCCCACGGTGGAGGCAGCAACTTCGCCGGGCTCGCCTTTCCCTTCCTCAAGGACAAACTGAAGGGCGATCGCAAGCAGCTTCGCGCCATCGCGGTCGAGCCGATCGCCTGCCCGACCCTCACCCAGGGCCCGCGGGAATACGACTTCGGTGATGTCGCCGAGAGCACGCCGCTCATGCTCATGCATACGCTCGGGCACCGCTTCATCCCGCCACCGGTGCACGCCGGCGGGCTTCGCTACCATGGATCAGCACCGCTGGTCAGCCATCTCTTGGCCGCCGGGCTGATGGAGGCAGAGGCGTATCACCAGGGCGAGGTCTTCGAAAGCGCCTTGAAGTTCGCCCAGTGCGAAGGCACCATCCCGGCACCGGAATCCGCGCACGCCATCCACAGCACGATTCGGCACGCGCTTGCGGCGCGGGAATCGGGCGAGCGGAAGGTGATTCTGTTCAATCTCTCCGGGCACGGGCACTTCGATCTCGGGGCGTATGAGTCGTTCTTGAATGGGACGATGGACCTGATGGCGTAGGCGCGGATCACCAGCGTAGATCGAGGGTGCGCATCCCCGTGTAGATCACCGGGGCGGCCGGGAAGCCGGCTGGAGGTCTTCAGGCCACAATGGAAAGGGGGGCCTCCTCGAAAAGGCCCGCATCGCCCCGCTATCCGAGGACGAAGTGCGTTTCCTCTTCATGCGTCAAACCCGATCTTCCGCTTGCTAGGCGCCTGAGGCGGAGCAGCAAGCTCCTTAATGGCCCGGACCAGAAGAAGAATCTGGTCGTCATGATCTGCCAGCCGTTGCTCGAGCAAAGCCAGCTTCTGAGCGATCTGACTGTTCACAGTGATCACCCGCTGGCCACGAATGAGAAGAATCCTCCCCTGGACGGTACCCGTCGGAGAGACCTCCTTGGACGTCGCCATGTTCTGCGAGGCCTCCGGCTGATGTCGAGTGGCTGCTCGCCTCCACTCCGGCTCCCCGGTGACCGACCCCAGGGACGCGTAGGCGGTGATCATCCGATGCCGTATACCTTAGGCCTTCCAGGCTGGCGTCTCGCCACCCGGATCGGCGGTCTGCCAGACCTTCACGTCCTTTCGCGCTTCCCGCTCCTCCAGCTCGCGTCTATACACCAGGTCGGAGACGGAACGAGCACCGTAATCGAGTCGATCTTGACGAGATGCGGCTCGCGGATGTCGCATTCGGCGCAGCGATCCGCGACCGACTCCGGCATGAGCGCAACCGCGGCCGTGGCCTTCGCGCCCCCCGCTGGCCGGTCCGCGGCCGCCCGAACGCGGCCGACTGAGTTCTTCAGCAGTCTGTCAGATCGAGGTCAAGGGGCGTTGCAGAACTCCACGGAGTCGAACCAGGTGATGTTCTCGACCGGGAGATCCGGATCACCTTGGAACCGGGATTCGTTCCGGTTCATCAAGGAAGACCACTCGGCCTGAGTCACCAGATGATCGCATAGGTAGAAAGAGCGGGTCAGGGTCACCGGGTGCTGGGTCTCGTCCGAGAATCTCCCCGGCTCATCCTCGGGACTCCCCATGAGGAATGCCCCGGAAGCGATCCGCACGAATCCGAACGGTGCGATGTCGGCCTCGATTTCGGCAAGAGGAGAGGCAGACCCAGCGACGGTCGACCAGCCGGCGACGCAGAAAAGGAGCGGCAGGAGCCGGATCGCGAGCCGGCGGAGAACCCAGAGGGCCAAGGTCGCCTCCCTCTGTTGGGGTACGGCGGACAGAAGCCCGCCGCCGCGGAGTTCGCGCGCGGCACCTCGGCCGTCGGGCGTTCGTTGTGGCCGGGGCGTGGTCCGGGTGGCCTACGTCCACCGGGCTGACGGGTTCACGGAGAAGACCGTCCAGGCGCAGGATCTCGCCTCGATCGAGATCCAAGGCGGCGAGGTCTCCGCCCTCATTGACCAGGCGGCCCTCATCGCCCCGTATGAGGCGATCGTGGACGTGGACGATTTACATCAACTGTGATCGCGAGGAACCCGCCCCGGTTCGCGTGTCCCTACTGCCCCACCGGCGTCACGTTCCATGACGAGAGCTACCCAACCACGATCTCCGGCGAGCTCACCGTTTCCTGGTACCACCGCAATCGACTCGGGGCCTGGAGCTATGTCAACTCGGGGTGGACGTCCGCGCCGGAACCGAATACCGAGCACGAGATTCTGGTCTATGGCGAGCTCGGCACCCTCATCCACACCGAGACCGAGATCACCGGAACTTCCTGGATCTACCTCGAGGCCGATGAATGGCTCGATTCCGGGCTGGAGCGGCTGAACACCCACCTGCGGATCAAGATCAGGACCTGGAACGTAGCCCGCACCTGCGGGGCGATCCGGGAGATCGAGTGGGGCGTTGAGCGGGTGTGAAAGGTCACTCTCGTAGAGTGCCGTGGTTCATGGCCACGGCACCAACCACAACGGCCTTCCGCTTTGCGGCCGGGTCGATGTCTGGTGATATCTGTCGGGTTCCGGTGAGGGCACCGCGATGGGCTAGCTTGTATTACGTCAAGTGGTGCGTGCCAAGACGATTCATGGTCGGAGACCGGCGGGCTCCACCATCGCTACGAACGCCGCGCCGCCTGATCGGCCGACGACCCATTCACTCACCCGCTTCCCCGTGAGGGGAGGTACGCCCAGAGCCCGCCTTCAGCAGGTGAACGTCAGCCATTTTGGTGCCGGTCACGTCTCGGTCAGCGACCTCAGATCTGCTGGGGCGCCCGATTCGCTCCTACGGACCAGACCACCAGGCGCCTCACCTCTACAATTTGCGTTTTCGGGACGGACAACCCTCATCGTGCCCAATCACATCCTTCACCGTGCACGGGATCCCCAATTCGAACCTCGCCCACGCTGTCCGGAAGGCTCTGGGCGATCATGAACTCCCACTGCAGGCACTCCTCCTTCTTCACACTCTCCAGCCGATACTTCCGCCAGACCCCCCTCCGATCGGCCTGCAGGTTGACTTGGAGAAGGATCTCCCCTGCGGCCAGTGACATAACCTCCAACTTGTACGTACCAACGGCCGGGTTGTGGATCTGGTATCCATTGGGGAGATCCAGCTCTCCGTTGAATCGAATACAGCCAGGTCCTTGCGATGACTGAGGACCACTATCGCAGTGCCGGCCCAATGGATCCGTAATCCTCATGTCGGCGTTCATACTCAAGTCGACAGACAGCGTCGCGTCCGCGATCGACTTCGGTTGCGTGCCAACGGCCACACGGAGGCCTCGCCCCTCGACGTGTCCAAGGCGTTGACTGGAACACCCTAGCAACAAGGGCGCCATCGCCAGCATGCATACTCGCCAGCCCACAAGCACCCCTCCTATCGAAGGATCAGTATCCTTCGAATCGCGAGATCAGCTCCGGCACTTACCCGAAGGAAGTATACCCCCGAGGGCAACGCCCTTCCGTCTGGGGTCACAGGACGCCACCCGATGGAGTACCCACCAGCGACAGAGTATCGAGGTGCAATCTCCCCGACCGAGCGACCCGCCACGTCATACACATTCGTCCGCACCATGGCTGCAGACGCAAGCGTGATTCGTATAGTGGCTGCTTCCACAACCGGAGTCGGTGTAATCGCAACACTTAACCCGCATCTGCTGAACCGACGTCCATCCACTCCGGCTGGGTCCATGCGAATCTCTACCGCGCTCCCTGGCTCGGAAGAATACGATATAGAGTATGACATGATTCCCCGCCCACGATACACCCGTACTTGTGCGCGCTTGTCACGTGGCCATTCCGGTCAGAACCGGAGACGTCCAGCGCGAATGATCCGTTCGTGTCTCCAATCACGTTCACGGCATAATCTCCATCCCATAGTCCAGGTAATTCGACATGATCGCTGACAAACTGGGCAACGCTGTCGCCGACGGATCCGATCGGCAGTCCACGAATTGCGAGTGCACCATCTACGCCACTTGCGTACCTGCCAAGCTCCCAATCCCACCAGATCTCCCCTCCATCGTCTGGTACAGAGACCCACAGATGGGCGGGCCCGGACAGCGAGATGGTTACAGACTCTTGACCGTAATTGCTCTTGCCTGTCAGCACCCACGGGACAATTCCATACATGAAGACATTCCCACCTCGGCTGCTCACAAGATCATCGCGCTGGGAAGCCGGATCATGTATGGAGTACGTTCCGCGGTGCTGTCCTCCAATAGGATCGTAGTGAACCGTCATGCCGTCTCCAAGGATCGCGTGCGTGGCTTGGCAGTGGCTGTCGGGGTTGACGGCCAGAATTGCCGGCAGAGCTTGCGCGAGAGATCGCTCGACGTCATCGGCGGTCCAGGCGTTCTTCCAGCCGAGTGGACTCCCCCCGGAGTCGATGATGAACTTGGATATCTTCCGAAAGATCGGCTCGACGTACATTATGACCGGCAGCGCCGTGTGGATGGTGTCGGATGTGCCGTATCTATCGAGGATGACAGATGAGAGCTCGCCGTGGGAAAGGGTGTCAATGAGTTGTACGCCCGCCATGGGACTACCATCAATGCGCTCTATGACAGCGCGGTCGCCGTGCTGAAAGACGTATGAGCTATCTGTAGTGCGTTCCACGATGACTGTATCCCCAACAGACTGACCCCTCACGGCCGACACGAGGAAGGGCATCTTGGGGCCCCAGCCGCGGGTCCGTTGCAGGTAACTGTTTAAAGTATCTGGCGTGCTAGCAGCCCCGAAGTAGTTCGCGATCATGGAGAGACATGTCAGAAGGCACCCGTGAGTCGCTATCGTCCGCGTCGCGCCAACCAAGGGTCCATTGACCATGTACCCGCCGTACGGATCGGCTGCCCATGTCGAGTCGTTCTGCTTCTGGGTAACCACTTCCCGGTCCTGGTCTCCGCGGATGTGAAACCGCGTGCAGAGGCTCAGACCATGAACAAGTGCGTATTCGCGTTGCGGATAGAGGGTCTTCTCTCCATGTTCACACCAGATACTGAGGGGGCCTGGTGAAAGTCGCACACTCGTCAGCTTGTCTGCTCGGTACTCCGGCGGCAGCGGAATCTCCTGCACGTCAAGCCACACAGAATCGGCCCAGAACGGGCCAGGCCCTCTCCAGACCTCACCAGCCAAAGAATCGGTGGGCGCCGCCCACACGGGGTGGCCGCATGTTGCAGTGGGGAACTTATAGAGATTCCGGACATGCTGCGCGACGCGGAGTGTATCTGTCACAAGAGAATCGGTCTCGTATCTCGCGGCAATGGAAAGGAATGGCTGGCCGGCGTCCTCCTGGTCCACTCCCTTATTGGAGTCGACCCCCCTGCCCATCACGAGAAGAGCGACGCTGGTCGCGAGACTGGAGCGAGGAAGGTCGTAGTTCAAGTACGTGTCATCGCACTCGGGGTCTTCCCATCCCGGGGCGTCCAAATCCCACAGGGTGATCGGATCATCCGCGGAGCTGTTGAAAGCCGCTACGGTGTCCTGGTAGCCCCGCACGGCCAGGAAGTTGGTGTCCGTGAGAGCCGCCGGGTAAAAGGAGTCCGTGTCGACGTGCATCAACACGCAGCCGCCGTAGCTGCTAAGGTCGCCGCGGATTGCGAGCTTGACGAACGGCTGGTAGTCATTCGATGGCCGCATCGCCTGCGGGCACGGGTTGGCTTCCGGGAGATCGACCTGAGGCGGCTCTGATCCGTCAGGCACGTCCGGTTCGCTTTCATTCAGGCCGTCCACACCCGCCGGGCAGGGCGCGTTCCCGGCCATCCCAAACCCCAGCCTGCCATACGCCGCGATCGTATCCGCATCCGACGGAAACGCGTCGTCCACGAACACGCCGTGCTGCAGCGGATGCGGGATCAGCGAGACCGAAGTCGAATCCTCGCCCTCCTGCTCTGAGTAGGCGTAGCCGACAAACCAGTAGCATTCGGTGAGCAAGTCGGTCCGTGTGCCCGTGGTCCAGGACTGACTGGTTCCGGTGCCGTGTGCCGGCCAGGTACCGTCCGCAAGCTCGAAGTCAGCGCATGTCCCGCGGGCAGCCATAACGAACTTCGCCGGGTCGTAGTCGATCCCGAACGACAGCGCCTTCAGACGCGGGCTGCTCCCAGGCGGGAACGCCGCGATGACATGGAACACAATCTTCTTCTCGGACTCCCACGGCACGCTGGTGACGGCGGCGGAGGAATCCAGGGCCGACATCCCGCAGTAGTTCTGGACGTCGGTGGTGAACACAATCCCAGGATTCGCGTGAAGGATGAGGGTACCGCCCTCATTGGGGCCGGCCAAGGCGAGCCCCGGGACGAACAGGAGAAGCCCGACGCACAGCAGATGGGCCAGGGATCCGGATCGAGTGGTCATGTCACTTTCCTCCCACAGCAGAAAACGAGGTCCGACGTAGGGGACACCGGTCGAACGACGCGTGAGGCTGTACTCCTCAGGAGCAACCCCGTCAACAGGAATCGCCGACGGTCACAATTCGCATGCGCCGGGCCGACTCCGAAGGGTCGTGTTCCTCAAAACCGCGCGCAGGCAGGCGGGTTAGCTGAGGCGTCGGTCACCGTGGACAAGTTCGAACACCGTCTGACTCGGTACCCCGCTTAGGACGGGTACACCAACCACTTCGAAAGGGAAGAACGAGAAAGAGGGAGTTCCGGCACCTGACCGGTGGTTTCGCTTGGTTATCCTCAGCCCCAGCGCGAACGGCCACTGAACAGAGACCTCCGCGCTGAACCACACTCGCAACGCGCTGCGCAACTGCGATCTATAGCGAGAACGCGACAGCTCACACCCCGGGGCCTGCGCCCACCACCCCGACCACCTGAGTTTCTGGCCGACCGAAATCGCGCCCGCCCCTTTCTGGCCTGACATCTTCCCCCGCGCTCTGCCCCCCTCTGAGGATCGCTACCCCCTTTGTCCTTCAGAGGCGGCACGACCTTGCCCCAGACCGGATCGGGGCGCAGCCATGACCGGGCGGCGTCGAGAGTTCCGGCGGGATGCTCTGGCCAAGGGCCGCTGCAGGCGAGTCCCCTCGCGCTGGGAGACGGAGCTCGGCCAATGGGTGAACGCCCTCGGCTTTTTCTCATCGCACCCCAGTCCGACGTTTCGGCCCTCCGCTGGCTATCAACGCTTGGATTCAGCGGTGGCCGGCGCCCTCGCTGAGCTCCCCGAGCCTTGGCAGTGGCGGGCGACGGCCAGCCGCTGCAATCCATGGTTGTGAGGCGCTCACAACCCTCGCCCAGGTGTCCATTGCCGGTACCCGAATGCGGCCGGTACGACCGGGCGACCGGTACTGGTTGCTCCGGCAGTCGAGGACGGTACCACCTATTCCAAGCGCCGGGGGCCTGAGGCCGGTAGTACAGAGCAGCCCACCCCGGGACAAGAGGCCGGTACCACACTGAACCTCGCCCCGAAGCTTGTGGCCGGTACTGCAGACTGGCCCGCGCCGGGGCGAGCGGTCGGTACGACGCTTTACCCACGGTCGGGGACGGTCCAGGGCACGCGCCACGCCCGTGCGCCTGCGGCCGGTACTGTGCGCGACGCCGGTGCCGAACCTGGGAACGGTACGGCGCGCTATGGCGCTGATCGGAGGCTTCGGCAGGCGAGCAACTGTCCTTGGATCACAGACCGGGCGGCCGGCTACGGCCAAAGCAGACCGGACAGGCAGTGCCGTGACGAACCCAGGAGCCAAACCAGTCCTTGTACAAACCATCAATGCCTCTCGAAGCCCAACCGCACAACCACCAGGTACCAGGGCTCCTCGCGCACGAGCCAAGGGGGCACAGACGTTCCAGGACAGGCGATGATTCGCGACGAGGCGCTGGCGCTCGGGCGGTTCCGGCGAGCCCCCGACCGCTGGCACACCGAGTTCGGCAGATGGGTGAGCGACTTCGGCGTCTCACGCAGCGTGTCGGCGCTTGCTCCGGCTCCCGACTTCAGCACCCAGATCAGTCATCCCCTGCCGTAACCCTGTCCCCATTCGAGGCCCTCGCCCCCCCTTTGTTCTTGGGAGGGGTTTGCTCCAACCGACATCTCGGACCAGGACCGGGTACGTAAGCATTAGGCCCCGCGGGGAGAGGAGGCGGTCCCGCACGAGTGATGCTGCGCGATGAGGCCCTGGCGCTCGGACGCTATCGACGCGATCCCTCGCGCTGGGATACGGACTTCGGGCGATGGGTGGCCGACTACGGCGTGCCACGCATTGTGTCTGCGCTTGCCCGCGACCCTGACTTGCGGATCACAAACCATGCCGTCTATCACTGGCTCAAGGGGTTCGCCCCACGTCCGGACCGCGCACTCGCGCTCGTCGAGCTTTCAGGAGGCCAGATCAGCCTGGAGGCGATCTACCGACACTGCCAGCAGGTCCGACATCCAGCCGAAGATCGGGGAGACCGATGAGGATCGACCTGCAGATCGACTCCACGGAACTCGTCCTCCGCCTCCAGAACGGCCAGCGCCGGCTCGCCTACGCCGTCGTGAACGCCATCAACAACACGGGACAGATCTCGACCCTGAACGGGAAGATCGATCCCGACCAAGCCGACCGCGAGTGGCGCAAGAACACAGATCAGAGCAAGCCGCGGAACCGGATCACGGGCCGGCCGAACCAAGCCCGGATTCCTGGAGAGCCGTCGGAGCCCATGGACTTCGGCGGGGCCGAGGGCGGCAACGGCACCGCGACCGGCTACGCCAGGGCGCGCGCCGCCCGGGATGTCTACCAGGCCCATCTCGCCAAGATCGAGCTCGACCGGCAGCGCGGCACCCTAGTGAGTGCCGATGAGGTCAAGGTCGGCGCCTTCAACATGGCCCGCAAAGCCCGAGACCAGCTCATCGCACTCCCCGAACGTGTCGCGGCCAATCTCGCGGCCACGCAGGATCCCGCCGAGGTCCAGCGCATTCCCGAAGAAGAGATCGCGCGCATTTGCCAGGAGGAGTACCGAGGCCGGGAACAACTGGCTCGGGTTCGTCATGCACCACTCTCCGGAGCCGTTTCTGGGCTGGCTCCCCTGGTCGGCGGCAGTCGCCGAGTTCATCGAGGCGAAGGAGAACCCGCTGCGCCTCAAGAACTGGATCAAGACGCGAGAGCGGAACGAGGCGCTCGACCTCGAGGTCTCCTGCCTGGCCGCTCTCTACATTCTCGGGCCGGGGTTCGTGAAGTCGCTACCGGAGCGGGCGGCCGCCCTGGCGCGGAGGGCCGAGACCCCGGCACCGGTGCCGGCAGAGCCAGCGGCGCCGGCCGCTCGGCGGTCGGGGTGGATCACGGGGTGGCGGGGGTAGGCCAGGCGCTATGCACCGTCTTCGCTCACCAGCCAGTCGGTTTCGGAACCGTTCGCCCCGAGGGAAGCGCGAAGGGATCCGGGAGTTGGTGCCGGGGTAGGCTTCCTTGCGAAAAAGAGCCCCCGAGGTCGCAACCCCGAGGGGACCAGCGGTCCCGCAGGACCATCCAGCGTTGACGCTTACACTATCGGCCAGTCATCTACCAGGGTCAAGATCAAAAAATGGCCCGCGACCCGCAGACCACAACCAGCATCTTCTCAACGAGATGCAGCCGGGCTTGACCGCTGGCCCCGCCCGCGCGTCGCCGACGCCCGAGCACTTGCCTTCTCTCCCCGGCCGGCCCTTCGCCCGGGCAGGAACTCAAGCCTCGGGCCTCTACTCTCCGCCGTTCAGCACTGCGGCCGCGGATTGGCCGCCAACCAGTTCAGAGATCTGAAATGTGAGATTCCGCCCGGAAAACACCAGGTCACAGCGCCCCACCCCCGACTTCGGCCGTCCGGACCCGGTGTAAGAGATCGGAACCGCCTTCCGTAAGAGGTCCCACGGGAGTTCACGAGTCCGTACGAGCCGCCGCTGAATCCCGACGCGCGTTTCGAATCTCCGTACAGCCGCACGGGAAAAACCGGCGGCCGGTGCAGCGTTGCGTACCGGCCTTCGGTCCG
>CAIMUX010000089.1 GCA_903844735.1 Candidatus Eiseniibacteriota bacterium | reverse complement strand
TCGACGAGAAGCTCTACCTTGAGGTGTTCGCGGTTCCCGCCGCGGCCGAACGGCCGCGGCCCAGACCGACGGCGGCGCGCCGATGATCCGGACCCTCAAATATCGTGGCGGAAGCACCCTCAGTTATCGTGCGCACGCTCAATCAAGCCGGCGAACATCCTGCTGGAGGCGGGGGCGGAAGGGCGGGTCCTCCTCACCGATTTCGGGATCGCCAAGTGCCTGGAGAACCCCGATCTGACCCGCACGGGCATGACCATCGGCACGCTCCCCTATATGAGCCCTGAACAGATCCAGGGAAGCGCCCGCCACGGCACCACAGATTTTTACTCCCTCGGATGTGTGCTCTACGAGTGTCTGACCGGCGTGCGGCTCTTCCGCGGATCCGAAGAGGCGATGTGGAGGGCGAAGCTCCGCAAGGAAGTGCCGGTTGAGGCCGAACGGCTGAGTCACTACCCCGAACTCCTGCGCCGACTCCTCGGCGATCTTCTCGTCTGGCCACCGGAAAAGCGGCCGGCAAACGCCCGGGTGGTGCTCACCCGGTTGGAGGAGGCGGTATCTCCTCCGGATATCCCGCAGACGCCCGGCATCCGGTGGCCATCTCCCCGGACCATGTGGATCGGCGCGGGCGGCCTGGCTGTGGTGATTTTTGTGATCGTAGTGTCGCTCGGGACCTTGGAGCCGAAGGACGTCCGGGCACGCGCCGGTGGCAGTTCGGCCCCAGGCCCACTCCGTTCGAGTTCGTTGCCGAAACCAGCCTCCGCCACCACGCAGAAGGACCCGAGCGCTCGGGATCACCAAGGGGGCGAAACCTCCTCGCCTGGTCCCCCGGCCCCGAACCCCACCCCTCCATCCTCCCCCGTCTCGCAGACCCCCCGCCCCACGACCCCGCTCAAGGAAGGGCGCATGACCCTGCGCGTCGGCGTGCAAGGAGGTCTGGCACCCCGGGCCAAGCTCGCCGTCAACGGCGACCAATTTACCGCAAGTGTACCTTTTGCAACCTCGTTGCTGGTCAAAGAGGGCGACATCCTGACCGTAAGGATCCGGGATCGGGAGAACCAGTTCGTCGAGGACACCAAGACCATCACGGCACATATCGACGGCCAGGCCACGATAACCTTCGAGGTCCGTCGGTAGTCAGATCGACGAGCCGAAGTGATCACCGCTGCTCCAGCGGGCCGAAAGCTTCCAGTCCGTCGCATCCAGGGGAGGTTTCCATGAGAACGGTTCTACTGGCAGCGTGGCTCGCGATCGCAGGCCTTTGGGTCACGGTGGGGAGTTCGGCCGGACAGGTTCCCAGCCCACCAGAGGTCCACACGACCTCTCCCGACGGCCTGCTGAGTGGGGCCGAGGAGAGGTACAACAGGGCGGACCTCGACAGCGCTTTGGTCGGTGTCTCCGACTACCTGGCGCTCCCGGGACTGACCCCACGGCAGCGGGTTGACGGGTTGCTGCTGCGGGCCTACTGCTATGCCGCCAAGCAGGAGGAAAACGCGGCCAAGAGGGCGATTCGGGAGGCTTGGGACGTCAATCACGACCTGAAGGTGGACCCCGACCGGGTCCCGCCGCGCTTCATGTGGCTCTATTACGACGTCATGAAGGAACTGCAAGTGCCCGAGCCGCCGCGGACGCTGGCCGTACTCTTCTTCACGAACAACTCCACAACCGATCACGCCGCCCTCGAGCCGCTGTCCCAGGGGATCGCGGACATCATCTCCACGGACCTGCAGGATACGGCCTCCACCATTCGCCTCGTGGAGCGGGAGCGAATCGACTACATCCTTCACGAGCTGGAAATCGAGAAGTCGGACGCCTTTGACCAAAGCCTGGCCGTGAAGGTCGGGCGGCTGGTGGGCGCGCACTATCTCCTCATGGGTTCTTTCCTGCGCATGAACGACGACGTCCGGATCGACTACCGCCTGGTGAAAACCGAAACAGGCGAGGTTCTCAAAGGAAACTCGGTGAAAGGCAAGATGCGCGTCGTCATGGGCCTGATTGACGAACTGGCGGTGAAGGTCGCGAAGGAGGTCGGTGGCGCGGTCGACGCGGCGGGCCGGACGCACAAGGATATGGACCTGGGTGCGCTGATGAAGTACTCGGAAGGTCTCGACCTGATGGATGAGCAACGCTATGGCGAGGCGCGGGAGAAGTTCCAGGCCGCTCTGGAGATCGCCCCCGGTTTCGCACTCGCGCAGAACAGAATCACGCAACTGAATCCGGTTGCCCAATACACAGACAATAGCGGATCCGGGGCCAGGTAATCACCGGTCCGGTGACGGAGGGGAAAATGAGCATGCAGTTGGAAGTCGTCAGCGGGGAAATGAAGGGGAAGTCGTTCCAGGTGACCCAGAGCGTCGTGAAGGTGGGAGCGGAGGCCGGCAACGACCTGCTTCTGCCGGAGCAGCAGATCTCGCGGGAGCACGCCGAGTTTCGACTGATCGGGGATGCCTGGTACCTCATCGACCTGGGAAGCCTCAACGGGGTCACGGTGAATGGGGAAAGGATCCACACGAAGACGGAGATCTTCGACGGCGACCGGGTCAGCTTCGGGCCGGTCGAGGTCGTGGTGCGCGGGGCGAAGCGGGGGAAGACCGCGCCGATGTCAACGCGCCTGAATCCTGTCGCCGAGCCCGCGGCCGGTCGGTTCTTCATCGGCACGGGGGCGCAGGCCGGCACGAAGCTCGCGCTCGCCAAGGATCGTGTGACCATCGGCCGGGACGCGAGCAACGACCTGGTGGTGCCTGCAACCACGGTCTCCGCGCAGCATGCGATCTTGGAGTGGAAGGGCGACGCCAGCCACCTGATCGACCTGGGCAGCACCAACGGCACGTTCGTCAATGGCGAGAAGATCGGCACCGCCGTGCTTCACTCCGGGGATCGGATTCGCTTCGACCAGTGGGAGTATCTCTACGAGCAGCTCGACGAGGCCGGTCCGACCGTGCCCCGATTGGCAGGCGGCAAGGGCGAGACGATGCCGCGCACCGTGCCCCGCGCGAACGCGGCTGCGGTAGTCGGGGTGCCCATCGGCGCACCCATCGGCGCACCCGCCGCCTCGCCCGCGGTGGCGCCCGCCGCGGCGGTCGCTGCGGAGCCGCGGATCGAGGGTCGTTCCGCGCCGACCCAGCCGGCCGCGGCGCCGCACCCCCAGCCTCGGAAGAGGGGGCCTTGGCTTCAGGTGGCGGGAATCATCGCCATCCTCTTGGCGGCGGTAATTGCCGGCCTCGTGGTGAGGGACAAGCTGCAACGGCGCAGCGCCGCACCCGCGGGCCAGACCAGCATGCCGGTTGGTGGGGCGGAGTCGGCCGCGATTCCTCCTACCACGGGGGGCCAGACGGCAGAGCCGGTCGCGGGGACGCCCCAGGCGATCGACCGCCTGATCCTCCGCACTTCCTATGCGACCGGTTTGGCCGGAGGGATCCTCGGAGGGGGCGTCCTGACCGACCTGGACGGCGACGGCTCGCCGGACGCGATCGCCGCCTCCATGGGAGGGACCGTCGTCGGCATCAGCGGCAAAGGAGGGCGCGACATCTTCCGTCAGGCTCTCGGTCAGACGATCGTCTCGGCGCCGGTCCTGGCGGATCTCGATGGCGACGGGGTTTCCGAGGCGGTGGTGACCACGAAGGAAGGTGAAGCGATCGCAGTCCATCGGTCGGGCCGGGTGCTTTGGAGGTCCAACAACGAGACCGGCCGCAATGCGATCACCAGCTCCGCAGCCGTGGCTGATTTCACCGGAGACGGCATCCCGGACGCGGTCGTGTGCGATGTCAAGGGTGTGGTCACGATCCTCGGAGGGGACCGCGGCTGGAAGGTTCGCAAGAGCCAGACGTTGAAAGGACCGTTCAGCGCCGGTCCGGTGGTCTTCCCGTCTGCGTCCGGCGCCACGCCGAACATCGTGGTGGCCGGCGAGAGCGGCATGGTGTACCTCCTCGATGGCCAGTCGATGAAGGACCTCTGGCAGAGGGACGTGACCCAGCCGGTGACGACCACGCCTGTTCTGCACGACTTCAACGATGACGGCACCCCGGATGTGCTCGTCGGATGCGCGGATGCGAGCGGCACGCTTGTGGTGCTGGATGGGCGGAATCTCCAGGAGATTCGCCGGTTCCGGGCGGGATCGCCCATCACGGCGATGCTTCTGGTGGCCGATCTCGGGTTCGACTCTCCCACCATCATCTGTGGCACCAGGGACAATCTGGTTGCGCTCGAGTCCTCCTCCTCGGCGGCGACGCTTTGGACCTACCGCAACCCGTCCAATCGCCCGATCGCCTCGGCGCCGGCGCTGTTCGACCTCGATGCAGACGGGCGCAAGGACGTGATCGTGGGAGTCCCCGACCGCGGCCTTGTCGTGCTCAGCGGAGCCACGGGCCTGGAGATCGGCGCCTTCCCGGCCGGCGGGGACGTGGTCTCGCGCCCGGCGGTCGGCGACTTGGATGGCGACGGCAACCTCGACATCGTGGTGACCGACGAGAGTGGCAAGCTGACGGTTGTCACGAGCAATCGCCACGTCAGCAGCAACGCCATCATCAGCTAGGCGGAACGAGACGATGACCGACGTTCCAACGGCCCAGGGGGACAGCGTGAAGATCATCTCAGCCGGGAAGAGCGATGTCGGCCGCGTTCGGAGCGAGAACCAGGACTCCTGGTTCGCTTCGGACGATTCGGGCCTCTATGCCGTGGCCGACGGAATGGGGGGACTTTCCGGGGGACGGCAGGCGAGCGAGACCGCGATCGAGTGCGTGCGCGCGTGGGAAGAGGGAAACCGGAAGCCCAAGGACGATCGTGACCCGGCGGCGGAGCCCTCGATCCCCGGGATCATCGGGTCGCTCAAGAGACTGGTGGCTACGGCGAACCACGAGATCAAGCAGGTCAGCGTCTCAGACTCCGCGGACGCTCAGATGGGAACCACGCTGGTGATCCTCCTCCTCAATGAGTCCGGCTACTTCGTGGAGAATGTCGGGGACAGTCGGGCCTATCTGATCCGGCAGGGCTCCATCCAGCGGCTCACGCGCGATCACTCCCTTGTGCAGATCATGGCTGACGAAGGGTTGGTCGATGACGCTGCCATGCGCGACCATCCCAAGCGAAATATCCTGACCCGCCACCTGGGACACGGATCCGACGCCGTCTCGGACTCGTTTTACGGAGTTGCCCAGACGGGCGATGTCTTCCTGCTGGCGAGTGACGGAATCACGATGCACTTCAGCGACCAGGAGCTGCTGGATCTGATCGATTCCGCGGCGGATCCGGCGGCGTGTGTGGAGCGGCTCGTGCACGCGGCCAATGAAGCGGGGGGCGAAGACAATGCCACGGCCGCCCTGGTCCGGGTATGCAAGGCTTCCGAGCGACAGATCGCCGGTATGACCGTGGTGCGCGCGGAGGATCCCGAGGCCGGACGCGGAAAGGAGAAGCGAACGTGAGGATCGAGGCGGTGGCGGGGCCCGGCGGAACGAGATCGTGGCGGATTCCCAGGGAGTCGATCGTGATCGGTCGGCCCCTGAACGGGGAGCAGGTGGACCTCGCGCTTGCGGACGACACCTTGGTCAGCCGCATCCACGCACGGGTTTACTTCGACGAGGGCGCAACCTGGGTCGAGGATCTGGGAAGCACGAACGGCACTCTGGTCAACCGGCGCCGGATCGCTCCTCGTGTGCCGACGCGGCTGCGGTTATCGGACCGGCTGGAAATCGGTGACACGGTTCTCCTGGCGGGTACGGATCAGCTTCTTCACCTGCGTTCCGGTCCGCTGTCCATCCTGCTCGAGAGCCTTCCCGTGTACGGACATGCCTTCCAGTACTGCGCGATTCCCCTGGTCTCGGAGATCACGGTGTGGAACCTCTCCACGTCCGAGAAAGCCTCGGCCGACCTGTCGTTGAGCGTTCCCGGGTTCGGGGACGAATGCATCTTCTCCCTCGACCGACTCGGGCCGGGCGAACGACGACGCCTGGATCCTCCGGCGTCTCTGCTTCACTCCCAGCGTCTGGAAAGTGTTTCGGCATGCACGCCGGCGGCCATCGAATTCGCCCTGAGCGGGGGGAGCGGGGGGAACGGGGGGAGCCGGGCCAGCCGGCCTTTGAGCCTGTTGAGCGCGTGGGAGTGGCCTCACCTGGGCGTCGCGCGCAGGATGATCGCCGCCTATGTCCTTCCCGACGAGCCTGCCGTTCGGCGAACCGTCCGGGAGGCGGGAGAGTCCACAGAGGCGGCGACGGCGCTGCGTGCGGCAGGTACCGGTGACCCGGTGGCGATCCAGCAAGCGGTCCGCGCGCTCTACGAAAGCCTCGCTCGGAAAGGCGACATCCGGTACGCCAAGCCGATCATCCAGGCCGACGTTCCATCCGGGCTGACCTACCAGTTGGTCCATTCTCCCGACGTGGTTCGCTCCCCGATCGCCTCCGCGTTGCGGGATGCGAATTGCCTGGACCTCAGCCTCTTCTTCGCCGGGTGCCTCGAGAATCTGGAAGTGCCGCCTCTGGTGATTCTGGCCGGGGAGCGACCGGAACTCCCGGATCACGCGATGGTGGGGTTCTGGGTCGACGGAGGACCCCGTTTCCGCCCCCTGCTGAGCCGGGAGAGCCTCGTCACCGCGCTTCAGGCTGGGGAGCTGCGGATCCTGGAATCCACCGGCGTCTGCGTGGGCGAACAGCGCCTGACCTTCGAAGCGGCGCTGGCCGGCGCCGAACGCTGTCTGGCGAGCAGCCCGTTCGTTCAGGCTATCGACATCGCGGCCTGTCGCCTTTCTTCGGCGAGAATCAACCCTCTGCAACTCGGCCTTGACCCGATCGTGGCTCATGCCTACCGGGAAGCCGAAATCTGCCGTGGCCGCCTGGGCGCTTCCCAGTTGGAGACCTCACACCTCCTGCGAGGAATCCTGGCTGCCGGAGGCGAGCTGACGCTGAAGATCTTCCTGGGGAATCCCGGCGGCATTCCGGTCGCCCTCGCGCAGATCGACAGTCTGGGACGCAGCGGTCCCGGGACGCACGAGGAGCAACCGACCATGAACTACAGCGGGTGCCAGGAAGAGGCTGTGCGCAACGCCAAGAACGCCGGCTCGTCAAGGGTTCGGGAGAGCGATCTGCTCTGGGCGCTTCTTTCCTCGCGGAGCAAAGAGCTGGATATCTACCTGAGAATGATCGGCGTCTCCCGGGACACCCTCTGTGACCGGCTGCGGCGTCTCGTTCCGCCCTCGATCGCGGCGACTCGCCCTCATGAGATTCCGGAGGCCTGACCGCACGATTCGAGCGCGGCCGCCTGTACGTATCCATCTTCTGGGAGCCCACGAGAACCCGACCCGCGATCGGTAACTGGGGTGGAGCCTGCCGGTGGACGGCAGCATCGACCAAGACCTCTCAATCCTGGAGGGAAACGCCATGAAACTCCGACTGCAGGTCGGCCACGCGCTCGCCACCGTGATCATGCTGGAGGTCCTCTACCTCGGCCTCCGCACCCTGCTGCCCCCACAGGCCTGGGTCCACCAGTTCATCTTCAATCGCAGCATCATCCAGTGGTTCACGCTGGGCCTCTACTTCTTCACCCTGGTGATTCTCGTCGATCGGATCGTGTCGCATCATCGGGAAGAGCGTGCTCTGCGGGGAATGGGATCCTCGGCGCGCGGCGCACGTCCTGAGTCGGAGTTCGCGGCCGAGCGGTTCTGTCGCGCGGACGCAGCCCTGGCGCGGCAGTCCCGGCGTGAAACGGCGGACCAGGCCCAGATGTGGCTCGACGAAGACAAGGACAATCTGAACGGAGCCCACGCGACGATCATGGACTTTGTCCAGGTCATGCTGGGTCTCGGGTTCCTGGGAACCATCGCGGGGCTGGACCAGTCGTTCTTCGCCGCGCTCGGCGCGAACGGCGGGGGCATCGAGGCGGTTACCGCCAGCATGGGCCAGTTCGCCAAGGGTCTCGCCACGGCACTGGACACGACACTCCTCGGCCTCGGCTGTGGCATGACCGTCACCCTGCTTTCCCTCCTGGTGCGATCGAGGGAGGAGCGGTTCGTGGATCTGCTCCACGCGAAGGTGTCCCGCCACATCGAGCAGGCTGTTCCCGCGGTTGTTCGGCCGGATTCCGCCGTGTCCCGCGAGGAGAAGGTCGAGCGGGAAAGCGTTGCACCGCCGCGGCCGCTACTGGCGCGCCTGGGCAATGACGTCGTCACCGGCCGCATTCTGCGGTGGAATCTGGTTCCCGCGGTGAAAGCGCCGAGATTTCTGATCAAGGTTGCGGGTCGCGGCGGCAACGGCCACGGTGCGTGAGTATCCGACGAACCACGGCGAGCCAACGAGGGGGATGCCATGTACAAGAAATCGCGGCGAACGAAGCGCCCGGCCTTGCGCGGAATGATCTGGGCGGCCATGTCGTTCTTGGTTTGCGTGGCTCTGATCAGCGCGACGTTCCAGCGTCTCCAGTCGGCCGGGAGCAACTCTGCGCGGGCCGAGGTCCGCGGTAGCGAGACGGGCCGGCTGTCATCGGGCGCCCAGCGACAGACGACGAAGCAACGGCTCGCCATGCGCGCCGAGCTTCAGGCACGCGAGGACGAGCTGCAGGCGTCGAGCGCGGACGTCCGGGAGTTGGAGAAGGCTCTCCGTGACGCCGAGGCCGCCGCTCAGCAGGGGCCTGCCGGACGCGCGGTCGATCCGCGGGCGGCCCAGGCCGAGATCGCGGCGCGGCAGTCCGCCCTTCGTGCCGCCCAGGCCGACATGCAGAAGCTGCAGGCGGAGCTCAAGGCGAAGCAGAAGGAGAAGCAGCAAATGGAGGACTCCCGGCGGATGCAGGTCGGCGCCGACACGCTCACAGCCCGGGCCCAGGGCCTGCAAGAAGAGATCGCCGGCCTGCGCGTGCGGGGAAAGAAGGCCGAGGCCAGGAAGAATGTCGTCACGGCCACCAGCGTTCACGGCGTGGCCTCGAACCGGGACGGAGCGGTCACCTTCGCGGAGTGTTCGAAGGCGGGTGTCCTGGTGAAGCCCCTGAACCGGCGACTCTCGGCTGACCCTTCGGCGGCGGACAAAGAGACGTTCCGGCAGGCGGCGGGAGAAAGCGGGTACGTGGTGTTCATGGTGCGGCCCGATGGGCTCGGCACCTTCCAGCACTATCGCGCGATCATTGAAGAAGCCAACGGTTCCAGGACCTCCAAGATCGAGATGGGCTACGAGCCGGTCGACGCGGCCTGGCAACTCGTGTATCCGGGAGAGGAGTAAGCCATGCGCCACCGCGAACGTCCGCAGAGCCGCTTCATGGGTTCCCTGGTTGACCTGTTGACCTTTCTCGTTCTCTCCGGGTTGTCGATGAGCATCTTCGTCATGATCGCCACTTCGGGTGCGGCCAAGCCGTCGGCACCGTCGAAGCCGGACCGCGCCGACCACGCGTCTTCGGCGGCCCTCCGTGACCTGGCGCGGGAGAGCGAGGAGATCGCTGATCGGCTGGCGCGGGAGGTCGAGCGGAAGCAGGTGCTGGAGGAGCGGCTGCGGCAGGCCCGCCGAGCCATCCCTCCGGCAGGCCGGACGCAGGACTCGATGCCCAACTCCATGCCGAACCCGACGCCGAGCACGACGCAAAGCGCGACACAGAGCGCGATCGACCAGGCTGCGGCCGGTGCCATCGCGAAGCAGCTCCAGGCCAGCCGCGACTCCCTCGCCGCGATCCGGAAGGATCTGGCTGCGGTCGATAGGCAGATACGGGCCGCGCGCGCCACACCCGCGACCAAAGTGGTGTCACCGAGTGAGCTGCTGAGCCTCGAGGCCGAGCGGGACCGGCTCAAGCGAGAGGCCGGCTCGAGCGGCGGCGAAGTGAAGATCCAGGGTGGCACCAGCCTGGTTCGCAACGACTCCGACCTGACGCCGGTCTTTCTGATGCTGCGGCGGCACAAGGTGCTTCCGTTGCAGGATCCGTACTTTGACATGGGAAGCGTGTCCGTGCCAAAGGACGGCGGTACGGTGGACGTGAGCTATGCCATCCGGCAGAAGCCGGGCCTGGCGATGGACGAGGCGCTGCAAAGCGGATCCGATGTCATGCAAGTGGTGAACGGCCTCGACAGGGACAAGAGCTACATCTGCGTGTTCGTGGACGGCCCGTCCTTCCCGGAGTTCCGGAAGCTGCGGGATGAGTTCCGGCGGATGGGCGTCCCGTACGGGTGGGAGCCGGCGCCGGGGGACACGATCCTCTTCAGCGTCGGCGGTCGGGAGACGGGCGTGGAGGTGAATCGGTAGAACTCCGGGTCAGGACTGCCGGACCGGACCATAGAGTGTCAGTGGTGATAACACGCTTCACCGGCCAAGTGGGTACGAACCAAAGGAGGATCTGATGAAGAAGAGCATCTGGTTCTGTCTGCTCGCAATCGGATTGGTGCTGACCACTGCCTGCGGAAAGGACAATCCGGGCCCGATCGTGCCGACCGGCGGCATAACGGGCACGTGGACGATCGCGTTCGCGAATTGGCCCGGAGTTTCCTTTACTGCGCATCTCGTTCAATCGGGGAACACCTTCACAGGGACTGCAAGCAGCTCCTCCGGCGGCGGTGGGTCCATGTCAGGCACGGTTGCCGGCAACAAGGTGTCAGGAACCACCGTGCAGTCCAGCCAGGTGTGCTCGGGAACCCGCCAGTTCTCCTTTGTGGCGATCCTCAACGATGCGGGCACGACCATGACCTCGCTTACGTCAGTCCAGGGCTTCAACTGCAATGGCGAGGATTGGGAGCCTTCGGACTTCGGAACACTCACTCTGACGCGGCAAGCGCTTCGGTAGGGTCCGGAAAACGGCCGCCGAAGGCCCCTCCCGGCTTCACACCGAGAGGGGCCTCGTAATTCCCAGCTACCCTGGGCGTACGTCCGTCAAGCCGCTAGCTCGCCAGCTTTGACCTCGGCCGGCGGCGTTTCGACCGCCGCGGGCGCTGCAGGCTCCTCCGGCGCCGGGGTACTCGTTTGACGGTAGTTGACGCGGAAGAAGGTGCGCACCCGCTCGTGGTTGAACGGGAAACGCCCGGTCAGATCGAAGCCGATCCGGCGGCAGGTGTCCATGGCCTCAATCTTCCGGGTTTGGAGCCGGCCATAGGCCGCCAACTCCGCGACTCGCGCTTCCGACCGGCGCCGGAACGCGGCGTCCATCGGGTCCGCCGCCGCCCGCAGGAGCTCCGCCTGCTGCAGGATCTTAGGCTCGGATTCCTGGGTGCACGTTTCCGCGATCGAGCGGACCATCGTGAGCTTGTCCTGGTAGGAGGCCCTGTAGACCGCCGTGAGACCGCGGGGGAAGAAGGTCAGGAACTTGGGCGAGTGCCGGTTGCGATCCAGGGCATCGAGGATCACGCCGTGCGCCACGCGGACGGCGTTGTCCACGGCACGGCTTAGGATCTTGAGATTCGTCTGGGACTCCTGCACCGCGTGGCGCTTGGCGTCCCAGTCCTCCATTTGCGCCCTGAGGGACGTCCAGGCCGGCTCCACATCCGTCGCCAGTACCGCGGCCTGGGGATCGCCCTTCAGGCGTGCCATGAGATACGCCAAGTCCTCGACATGCTCACTCGGCGCGCTGCGAAGTACTCT
>CAIMUX010000088.1 GCA_903844735.1 Candidatus Eiseniibacteriota bacterium | reverse complement strand
GTGTCCTTTCGGCAAGCCTGCATGACTCCCCCGTAGCCCCCGTCTACCCTTCCGAGTCGTGGGCTTCAAGAAGGAGGGCGACTCATGGGACGAGACGGAACGGCACTTCCAGCCAGCGTGAGCAGGGTTCGCGTCCGCGTAGAACGGTGGCGTGAACAGGGCGAGAACCGTTGGCGGATGCCCGAGGATCTGTGGGGGGACGCGGTTTCTCTGGCGCGAAGCCATGGCATTGCCCCGATCGCGCGGGCCTTGCGGCTGGACTACGGCTCGCTGAGGAAGCGGGTAGAGCACAGCCCCGAGAGCGAGCCCGGGGACACGGATAGCGTCAGCCGGTTCGTTGAGATCGACCCGAGGCACCTGGTGCCGGGGCCGGCGCCAAGCGGCGCGGTCGTAGAAGTCGTGGACGCGGAGGGAACGAAGCTCGTGGTCCGGCTCTCGGACCGAGAGTCGCTGGATGTGCCGGCCCTGGTCGCGGCGTTCCGGCAACACCGTTCATGATCCAGATCACCCCGCAGATGCGCGTGCTGGTGGCGGTGGAGCCGGCGGACTTTCGCTCGGGCATTGATGGCCTGGCGCGGGTGTGTCGCCAATCGCTTCTTTCGGATCCCTTCTCGGGCGCGGTCTTTGTGTTCCGCAACCGTCGGGGTACGGGCCTGCGGCTGTTGGTGTATGACGGCCAGGGGTTTTGGCTGTGCTACAAGCGTCTTTCGAGCGGGCGTTTTCGCTGGTGGCCGGCCGACGCGACCAAGCCGGTCACCACCCTCCAGGCACACGAGCTGCAGGTTCTGTTCTGTGGCGGTGACCCGGGCGCCACGCGCGCGGCTCCGGTCTGGCGGTCGGTCAACGAACGGGCGTGACGAGCGGCAAAAATAGAGCTTGCGTTCCATCAGTCACCTTGCTATCTCTCGGTCATGGCAGCGGTGCTTTCCTATCGTGGCCGTCAGGTCACCGAGACGGAGGTGGAGTTCCTCCGGGCGTGGATCACGGCGCATCCGCAGGCGAGCCGGCGCGTGCTGTCGCAGCAGGTGTGCACGGCCTGGAACTGGGTGCAGCCGAACGGCCGACCGCGGGACATGGTGTGCCGGGGTCTGATGCTCCTGCTGCACCGCGCCGGCCACCTCACCTTGCCCCCGGTCCGAAGAGTTCCCCCCAACCCCCTGGCTCACCGCCTGGCTCCGGCCGTGGCAGAGATCGACGATACGCCGGTCTGCGGGAGTCTGTCCGAACTGGGACCGTTGGACTTCCGGCAAGTGCGTCGGACGGACGACGAGCCTCGATTCAACAGCCTCATGCGGACCCACCACTACCTGGGCTACACCCAACCTGTGGGCGAACAGCTAAAGTTCCTGATCTCGGCGGGTACCCGGCCCGTGGCCGCGTTCGCCTGGAGTTCCGCGCCGCGACATCTGGGTCCCCGCGACCGGTTCCTCGGCTGGTCGGCCGAGGTGCGGCGGGCGAACATTCGGTTCGTGGCCTATAACAGCCGGTTCCTGATCCTGCCGTGGGTGGCGGTGCCGCACTTGGCCTCGCATTTGCTCGGGCGGATGGTGCGGATGCTCCCGGAAGAGTGGGAGCGGGTCTACAGCCACCCGGTCTACCTGGCGGAGACGTTCGTGGATCGGACGCGGTGGCGCGGCACCTGTTACCGGGCGGCGAACTGGGTCTGCGTGGGCGAGACGACCGGTCGGGGCAAGAACGACCAGACACACCGAGCCAATCGTTCGCGGAAAGACGTGCTGGTTTATCCGTTGACGAAGAGATTCCGGGCCCAGCTTTCCGGGGTGGCGTGACGCGATGACGAAGCAGGAACCGCGCCGTCTCGAGGTGGACCGGCAGGAGCTGGAGACGATCCTGGAACGAACGCGCGCAGGGGCTCTCTCACCAGAGGATCACGAGAAGCTGAAGGCGGCGGTGGACACCCTGGGGATCTTGACCCGCGAGCTGGAGACCAAGGGAACGTCCCTCGATCGGCTGCGAAGGCTGCTCTTCGGCCCCAGCACGGAGACGACGAGCCGCGTCCTGGGTGACGTGGCCGGCGATCAAGGTGGCGCCACCCGCGACGGGGAGACCGTGAAGGAGAAGCGACCCGGGCACGGGCGCCACGGCGTGGCGGCCTACCACGGGGCGGACCAGGTGAAAGTGGCGCACCCGTCGCTCAAGCCCGGCGATCGCTGCCCGGCGTGTGATCAGGGCAAGGTGTACACACAGGCCGAGCCGGCGACTCTGGTGCGGGTGAGGGGGATGGCTCCGCTCTCGGCCACGGTCTACGAGTTGGACCGTCTTCGCTGCAACGCCTGCGGCGGGGTGTACACGGCCGACGCTCCGGACGGGGTGGGCACGGCGAAGTACGACGAGACGGCGGCGGCCATGACCGGACTCTTGAAGTACGGGGCCGGCATTCCCTTCTACCGCCTGGAGAAACTGGAGAAGAACCTGGGGATCCCGTTTCCGGCCGCGACCCAGTGGGAAGTGGTGGCGAAGGCTGCCGGGCTGCTCGGACCCGCCCACGAGGAACACCTCCGCCAGGCGGCCCAGGGCGAGGTCCTCTACAACGACGACACGACGATGAAGATCCTCCAGATGATGCCGTCGGAGCCGGAACCGGGCACGAAAGAGCGCACCGGGATCTTCACCTCAGGCATCGTCTCGACCGCCGACGGGCACAAGGTGGCCCTGTTCTTCACCGGTCGCAAGCACGCGGGCGAGAACTTGGAAAAGGTCCTGGCGCAACGGGCTCGGGAGTTGGCGCCCCCGATCCAGATGTGTGATGCGCTCTCCTGGAACACGGCCGGGGAGTTCGAGACCATCGTGGCGAACTGCCTCGCGCACGCACGACGCCAGTACGTGGACGTGGCCGGACGCTTTCCCGAGGAGTGCCGGCATGTGCTCGAGACCCTGCGCGACGTCTATCGGAACGACGCGCTCGCCCGCGAGCGGGAGATGTCCGCGGCGGAGCGTCTCACGTTCCACCAGGAGCAGAGCGGTCCGCTCATGGACGGTCTCGAGACGTGGTTCCGGAAGCAGATCGAGCAACATCTGGTGGAGCCGAACTCCGGCCTTGGCGAGGCCATCACCTACACGCAGAAGCACTGGCTGAAGCTGACCCTGTTCCTCCGCAAGCCCGGCGCGCCCCTCGACAACACCATCTGTGAGCGGGCGCTCAAGCGGGTGGTCCTCCACCGCAAGAACGCACTGTTCTACAAGACGGAGAACGGCGCCCGCGTCGGCGACCTGTTCATGACCCTGATCCACACGGCCGAACTCAACCACGTGAACCCGTTCGACTACCTCGTGGCCCTCCAGCGGCACGCCCGCCAACTGGCCCAGAACCCCAGCGCCTGGATGCCCTGGAACTACCAGGCAACCCTGGCCCAGATCACGACGGGGCCCAGCCCGCCGGGGTGACCGCGGCGCGGCACCCGACGATCTCCTCCGACCGGTTCAGAAGGCCGCCGGTCCACCCGCCCGCCGGGAATGACGGCGCGAACGCTCCCGCGCGCCCCTGCTGAAACCGCCCTGTGCAGCGTTGCCGAAAGGACAC
>CAIMUX010000087.1 GCA_903844735.1 Candidatus Eiseniibacteriota bacterium | reverse complement strand
GGGAAATGGTGATGCCGGGCGACAACGTGCGCATCTCGGTGGAGCTGATCACGCCGATTGCTATGGAAGACGGGCTCCGGTTCGCCATCCGCGAGGGTGGGCGAACGGTCGGCGCCGGCGTCGTCAGCAAGATCACTGAGTGACCGAATCAGGGAAACGGTGACCGGAGGAAAGAATCAGTAACCGCCGGGAAATAACCGCCGGGAGATAACCGCCAGGAAGCGGAGCAACTGCCGGGTGACCGGCATGCGGAGATCCAAGTGGCAGCCCAGAAGATCCGAATCAAACTGAAGTCCTACGATCACTCGATCCTGGACAAGTCGGCCGGCGACATCGTCCAAACCGCGAAGCGGACCGGCGCGATCACCGCCGGCCCGGTACCGCTGCCGACGAAGCGGACGGTATGGACGGTGCTCCGTTCGCCGCATGTGGACAAGAAGTCGCGCGAGCAGTTCGAAATGCGCATCCACAAGAGGCTTATCGAAATCACGCAGTCGTCGCAGCAGACGATGGACGCGCTGATGAAGCTCGAGTTGCCCGCCGGGGTCGACATCGAGATCAAGCTCCACGGCTGAGCCAGGAGTAAACGACGATGATTGGAATGATTGGGCGAAAGATAGGGATGACCCAGATCTTCACAGAGAAGGGTTATCTGCTACCGGTGACGGTCATCGAAGCGGGACCGTGCCCGGTGGTTCAGGTGAAGACTCCGACGATCGACGGGTACGACGCCGTTCAGTTGGGGTTCGGGGAGATTCGGGAGCGGCTCATGACTAAGCCGGCGCGCGGGCACCTCGCCCGCCACGGCAGCGGCCCGGTTCGACTCCTCCGAGAATTCCATGTGGCTCCCGGGCATGCCCTCAAGGCGGGCGACAGCGTCACCGTCGGGGATGTCGAGGTCGGGGTCCGGGTGGATGTCGTCGGGACGAGCAAAGGCAAGGGCTTTCAGGGTGTGGTCCGACGCCATCATTTCGCCGGCGGTCCCGCTAGCCACGGCTCCAAGACCGGCAACCTGCCCGGTTCGATCGGGACGAGCGCCTGGCCTTCCCACGTGCTGAAGGGGCGCAAGCTCCCCGGTCAGATGGGGAACAAGCGGATCACGGTTCGGAACCTCCGGGTCATCAAGGTCGATGTCGACCGCAACCTTCTGCTCATCGAGGGATCCATCCCCGGGGCAGCCGGGAACTACGTGCTCATCCGGCCGGCCGGTTTGGGCAGGCAGGGCCTGGGACTGAAAGGACGGTAAGCGATGCCAACGACCACCCTACGTGACCATCAGGGGGCGGAGGTGGGCAGCGTCGAGCTACCTGCCCAACTTTTCGAAGCAAAGATCCATCGCCACGCCATGTGGCAGGTGGTGACTGTTTTTCTGAGCAACCAGCGTCAAGGGACGTCCCAGGTCAAGACGCGAGGCATGGTCAGCGGCGGTGGCCGCAAACCGTTCCGCCAGAAGGGTACCGGCCGCGCCCGCCAAGGAAGTTCCCGCGTCAACATTTACGTCGGCGGTGGCCGGGCCTTCGGTCCCTCACCACGGGATTACCATGTTGACCTGCCGAAGAAGACCCGCCGACTTGCCCTGCGCTCAGCGCTCTCGGTGCGTGCGAAAGAGGGGAAGATCATCGTCCTGGCCGGTACGGGAGTGAACGAGGGGCGGACACGCGAGGTGGTGGCCCTGCTGAGGAGTTTGGGCGTCGGGGCGGCTAAGTGTCTTCTCGTGCTGCCTGGAAACGATCCGCTGGTTCTGAGGGCGGCCCGCAATCTACCGAAGCTGCGAACCAGCAGTGCTGGGCAGCTCAACACCTACGAGGTGCTCCACGCAGAGCACGTCCTGATTACGCGCGAGGCGCTTGACGCGTTGAAGGAGGGGAGTATGCCGGGGAGGAAATCGGAATGAAGGATCCCCGCAGCGTCGTCGAGCTGGCGCTCATCACCGAGAAGGGAACCCGCCTGCGCAAGGACGCCAATGCCTATGTTTTCCGGGTTCACCCGGCAGCCAATAAAATCGAGATCGCCGGGGCGGTGGAGAAGATTTTCACCGTCAGCGTGACGCAGGTCCGGACCATGAATCGCCAGGGGAAACCGAAGCGTCTCGGCCGGTTCCAGGGCAATCGGTCCAACTGGAAGAAGGCCGTGGTCACGCTAAAAAGCGGCCAGGCGATCGAGGCGTTCGACCAAGTGTAACGAGAGGGTCCGGCGTGACGGCCCGGGGATGAAGCCCGGTGCGGTCCGCGCGGAAGCCTTCACCTCGGGGGATCGACTCCCGGGCGGCGAGCGGAAGGAGCAGTCCTGATGGCCTTGAAAAAGTTCAAGCCGGTCACCCCGAGCCTCCGTTTCAAGACGGTCTCCGACTTTGCGGAGATCACCAGTGCGGGTCCGGAGAAGTCTCTCGTGCGCCCCCTCAAACGCTCGGGCGGTCGGGACAACCACGGGCATACCTCGTCATGGTGCCGCGGCGGCGGTCACAAGCGCCGCTACCGGGTGGTCGACTTCAAGCGGGACAAGATCGGCATTCCGGCGAAGGTCGCCACCATCGAGTACGATCCGAATCGGTCAAGCCGCATTGCTCTGCTCCATTATGTGGATGGAGAGAAGCGGTACATTATCGCTCCATTGGGAGTGGGGGTGGGCGACACCTTGGTCTCGGGTCCCAAGGCCGAGATCCGTGAAGGAAACGCCCTACCACTGCGGAACGTCCCCCTTGGGACCGCTGTGCACAATCTCGAGATCATTCCGGGCAAGGGCGGCCAATTTGCCCGGGGCGCCGGCTCGGGGTGCCAGCTCATGGCCAAGGAGGGGCGCAACGCTCAGTTGCGTTTGCCTTCCGGCGAAGTTCGGATGTTCGACTTGGACTGTTACTGCACGATCGGACAGGTGGGCAACCTTGACCACGAGAAGATCGTGACCGGAAAAGCCGGGAAGAGCCGCTGGCTCGGTCGTCGTCCGTCCACCCGAGGGGTGGCCATGAACCCGCACGACCATCCTATGGGTGGCGGCGAAGGCAAGACCTCGGGCGGTCGGCATCCCTGCACTCCGTGGGGTAAGTCGACCAAAGGCCTGAAGACTCGTAAGAAGAAGCCGTCGGATAAGTATATTGTCCGTCGGCGGAATCAGAAGTAAGCGGAGGCACGCGGACCATGGCGCGATCGGTCAAGAAGGGTCCCTACCTGGATGCCAAGTTGACGGCGAAGGTAGAGAACATGAACAAGGTGCGGGAGAAGAAGGTCGTTCGGACCTGGGCTCGTCGCTCCACGGTCACACCCGACTTCGTTGGCCACACCATTGCCGTGCACAACGGCAACAAGTTTATCCCGATCTACGTGTCGGAGAACATGGTCGGTCACAAGCTGGGCGAGTTCGCACTGACCCGGACCTTCCGCGGCCACGCGAAATCATCCAAGACCACCTCCGTTAAGTAAGCTCCGTCGAGATACGGGCAGCCGGGTGGACCGGCCGGGAGAGGAACATGGAAGCGAAAGCCAAGGCCATGTATGTGCGGATTTCGCCGCGCAAGGCAGACAGGGTGCTGCGTCTGATCCGGGGATTGCCGGTGGACCGGGCCCAGGAAGTCCTGGCCCTGACGACCCGGCCGATCTCTCGGGAGATCGGCAAGATCTTGAAGTCCGCCGTAGCCAACGCCACCAACGTTGGCAAGGACGACGAGAAGCAGAAGAGGGTCGCCGTGGAGGAACTGCGTGTGAGGCAGGCCGTGGCGGGGGCCGGGCCCACGATGAAGCGTTTCCTGCCACGGGCGCAGGGACGGGCCACCCCGATCCTCAAGCGATCGGCACACATCACCATCGTGGTCGGCGACGGGAAGAAGAAGGCCTGACGGAAGGCCGGGGTCGCGGCTTGACGGGCAAGAAGGAGAAGCGTCCTTGGGACAGAAGACTCATCCGATCGGCTTGAGGCTCGGGATCATCCGGACCTGGGACTCGCGCTGGTTCGCGAAGAAGGACTATGCGAACTTTCTCCAGCAGGACCTCTTCATCCGCCGGTACTTGACGAAACGGCTAGCCAATAGTGGCGTGGCCAAGCTCATCATCGAGCGCCGGGGCGGGAGCAAGGTCGAAGTGACCATCTACACCTCGAAGCCGGGGATGGTCATCGGGCGGAGCGGCACGCAGGTCAATCAGATCCGCGATGAGCTGCAGCACCTGACCGGGCGGGATGTCTTCATCGACATCAAGTCGATCGACAACCCAGATGTGAACGCCTTCTTGGTGGCCGAGAATGTGGCGCGCCAGTTGGAGCAGCGCGTTTCCTTCCGCCGGGCCATGAAGAAAGCGGTTTCCACCACCATGCGGGCCGGCGGCGTGGGGATACGTATCCAGGCCTCGGGGCGGCTCGGCGGCGCGGAGATGTCCCGAACCGAGAGCTACCGCGAGGGGCGAGTGCCGCTGCACACGCTCAGGGCGGACATCGACTACGCACGGGCCACCGCGGTCACCACCTACGGTGCCATTGGGGTCAAGGTATGGATCTTCCGCGGGGAAGTCCTCGGCGGCGAAGAGGTCAACCTGGCCGGACCTTCGGGTCCCCCGCAGGGTGGGCGCCCGCAGCGCCGCGACCGCAACCAATAAGGCCGTAGGAGGCCGATTCGGGTCCTGCCGGTGAGTCCGGCTGGGCCGTAACGGGAGAGCCTGATCCATGTTGATGCCGAAGCGGACCAAATACCGCAAGCAGCAGCGGGGACGAATGACCGGCCTGGCTACGCGGGGCGGGACCATTGCCTTTGGGGAGTTCGGTCTCAAAGCGTTGGAGCCGGCTTGGGTCACGAACCGCCAGATCGAGGCCGCACGTGTGGCGATAAACCGCCACATCAAGCGCGGGGGGAAGATGTGGATCCGCATCTTTCCGGACAAACCGGTCACCAAGAAGGCCGCCGAGACCCGGATGGGCAAGGGCAAGGGAAGTCCCGAAGGCTGGGTGGCGGTGGTCAAGCCCGGACGGGTTATGTTCGAGCTGGAGGGGATCCCCGAGGAGATGGCCCGCGAGGCGTTCCGCTTGGGAGCCTCCAAGCTCTCGGTGAAGACGACGGTCGTGGTTCGTTCGGTCCATTGAGGCCACTCCATCAAGGCCGGGCCTCTACGGTCGGCCCAGTATGATCGGTCCGGTGATACCGGTCTGTTGCGGCCACGGTCGATGGTTGGCCGGGGAGCCGGCGGGCGCAGGAGGATGATGTGAAGGAAAACAAAGCAGGCAACCTGCGGGACATGACGGAGGCGGAGTTGGGCGCGAAGCTTCAACACCTCCGGGAGGAAACGTTCAACCTTCGGTTCCGCAACTCGGTGGCTCAGCTCGACAACCCGCTCCAGCTTCGGGGGGTGCGGCGCGACATCGCCCGCGTCCTCACCGTTCAGCAGGAGCACCGCCGCGGCGTCCGGCCGGCGACGGGCAAGTCCTGAACCGGGGAAGGCGCAGATGGACACGGCGACGAGAAGCATGAGGAAGGTCCGCGAGGGCGTTGTGGTTAGTTCGGCAATGGACCGGACGATCGTGGTCGAGCAGAAGCGGCGCATGCCGCACCCGCTCTACAAGCGGTATGTCACACGGACCAAGAAGTACTACGCCCATGACGAGACAAATCAGTGCAGTCTCGGGGACAAGGTCAAGATCATGGAGACCCGACCCTTGAGCAAGATGAAGCGGTGGCGGCTGGTGGAGATCCTGGAGAAGGCGCGCTAGGCGCAGCCGGGGCGGTCCCCGGCTGACCCCGCGTCGTAAGCGGGTCAGGCGGGGCACGGGGAGCGCGCACGCGCGCAGGAGTGACGGCAAATGATCCAGCAGCAAACGATGCTCACCATCTCGGACAATTCCGGGGCCAGGCGGGCCATGTGCATCAAGGTCCTGGGCGGGACCCGTCGGCGCTACGGGTCGATCGGTGACATCATCGTTGTCGCGGTGAAGGACGCCCTCCCCGGGGCCAATGTTAAGAAGGGGGAGGTGGCGCGCGCCGTCATCGTGCGGACACGGAAGGAGATCCGGCGCAAGGACGGCTCCTACATCCGCTTTGACCAGAACGCGGCTGTCCTCATCGATAAAGAAAAAGAACCGAGAGGCACCCGCATTTTCGGGCCGGTGGCCCGCGAACTCCGAGAGAAGGAGTTCATGAAGATCGTCTCGCTCGCCCCTGAAGTCCTCTAGGGCTGGTGGCGGACGGAAGGGGAGAGCCGGGTATGTATATCCGCAAAGGTGACACCGTTGTGGTGCTGAGTGGGGCTGATTCGGGCAAGAGCGGTCGGGTTATCGCTGTCTTCCCGAAGAAGGGCACCGTCCTCGTGGAGAGGGTCCGCCTCGTGAAGCGGCACACCAAGCCGGGGCGCAAAGGGAACCAGCAGGGTGGTATCGTCGAGCGCGAGTTGCCCATCCGGGCCTGCAAGGTCGGCTTGATGGATCCGAAGACGCACAAGCCAACCCGAGTTCGGCGCGAGCAGGCGGCGGATGGCACCAGCGTTCGGATCGCGGTGCGATCCGGCAACGTGATCGAAAAGACATAGGAGGCCGCCCGCGGGGGCGCGCCTGATAGTCGACAGCAATTTCAGAGGATAGTGTTTCCGGCGAGTAGGGTCCGGAAACGGTGGCCCACAGGACCGGTACCGCCCGAACGCCGATCCGGCTGACGCCGGAGTGGAGCGGGGCGGCACAGACGGGGGAAGAGCCAGATGGCCAAGGCGACGAAGGAACAGGACAAAGGTAAGGGCGGTGGAAAGGGCTCGGCCAAGGGCCCGGGCAAGGGCGGAGGCCCGGCTAAGGGCGGAGTCCCGGGCCAGGCCAAAGGGAAGGCCACGGCGAAGGAAGAGCCCAAGCGCCTCGCCAAGAAGGGCGAGATTCAGATCGACCCGCCGCCGCCAAGTCGCCTCGCCCAGTATTACAAGGACGAAGTCGTCCCAAGTTTGGTCAAGCACTTTGCGTACACTTCCGTCATGCAGGTGCCGCGGCTGCAGAAGGTAGTGGTCAACATGGGCGTGGGCGACGCTCTGCAGAATGCCAAGCTGCTGGATGCTGCTGCCGCCGATCTCGAGATCATCGTCGGGCAGAAGCCGGCCATCCGCCGGGCCAAGAAGTCGATCTCGAATTTCAAGCTCCGGGCCGGTGTTCCCATCGGCTGCATGGTCACGCTGCGCGGGGCGCGCATGTGGGAGTTCATGGAGCGTCTCATGACCGTGGCCATCCCACGGCTACGGGACTTTCGGGGACTCTCGCCGCGTTCCTTTGATGGCCGGGGGAACTATACCTTTGGTGTCAAGGAGCAGGTGATGTTCACGGAGATTCAGTACGACAAAGTTGAGAAGATCCGCGGAATGGACGTGACCTTGGTCACATCGGCGCGGAATGATGAAGAAGGGCTCGAGTTGCTGAAGGGTCTGAAATGGCCCTTCCGCTTGCACTGAGAGAGCTCGAACCAGGGTACCCGCGGCAATAGCGCCGGGGGGCGGAGGAGTCCAGGTGGCCAAGAAATCACTCGTCGAAAAGTGGAAGCGGACCCCCAAGTTCAAGGTCCGTGGCTACAACCGCTGTCGGCGCTGCGGCCGGCCTCGCGCCTACCTGCGCAAGTTCGGCATGTGCCGTATCTGCGTCCGGGAGCTGGCCCTTTCGGGTGAATTGCCCGGCGTGGTCAAGGCTAGCTGGTAGAATGCTTCGTAGAGAGGGCCTGCTCTTAGAGAGAACCTGCAGGGAGAATCCTATCCGATGAGCGTCACCGATCCGATTGCAGACATGCTCACCTGCATCCGCAACGCGGGCCAGGCGAGGCACAAGAAGGTCGAATTCCCGGCCTCCCGGGTCAAGGAAGAGATCACCCGCCTGCTCCTACGCGAGAAGTACATCGCGAGCTACCGGAGGACGGAGGACGGAAAGCAGGGGGTCCTGAGGATCTACCTCAAGTATGATGAAAGCGCGGCCCCGGTGATTCAGTACATCCAGCGGGTGAGTCGGCCCGGGCGCCGACGCTACGTCCCGCGGGACAAGATCCCTCGGGTCCGCTCCGGGCTCGGCACCGCTATCCTCACGACGCCCAAAGGTGTCCTGACGGATCGCGAAGCGCGGGCTGCGGGTATCGGCGGAGAGGTGCTGGCCGAGCTCTGGTAGCCGGCGGCGGACACGGGAGGCAGAGAAGATGTCGCGCGTAGGAAATTCACCAATCGTGTTGCCGCCGGGCTCCACCGTCACTGTGGTTGGCCAAAAGGTGACGGCAAAGGGTCCGTTGGGCGAGCTGAGTTACGAGCTGCTTCACGGCATGGGTGTGGCGATTGAGGGAAGCATCGTCCGGGTACAGAACAAGACCGACCCGAGCGATCCCGAAAAGGGGAGGGCTCTGCACGGAGTCTCCCGCGCCATGGTGGCCAACTGCGTTGAGGGTGTAAGCAAGGGCTTCTCGAAGGGCCTGGAGATCGTCGGCACCGGCTGGCGCGCCGCCCTCGTCGGGACCACTCTCGAGATCAGTCTCGGCTACGCACAGCCCGTGAAGGTCCCGGTACCTGACGGGCTGAAGGCTGAAGTGGCGGACAAGCCGCCGCGCATCAAGATCACGGGGATCCGCAAGGACCAGGTAGGCCAGTTTGCGGCCGAGATTCGGGCACTGCGTAAGCCCGAGCCGTATCTGGGCAAGGGAATCAAGTACGAGGGCGAGCAGATCCGTCGCAAGGCCGGGAAATCCGCCGGCTGATAGGGCCGGGGATGAGATCTCTCGCGCGGCCGTGGGCCGGGCGTGGGACGGAGGTGGGCAGTAGAACATGAGTTCGATCGCGGAACAGAGAATGGCGTCTCGTTTGCGCCGTCACATGCGCATACGGAAGAAGCTGGAGGGCTCGGCCGAGATTCCTCGGCTGGCTGTCTTTCGCAGTCACATGCATATTTACGCCCAGTTGATTGACGATCTGGCCGGGCGGACCCTTTGCGGGACCTCGACTCTCGACCCGACGCTCAAGGATGCGCTGGTCGGTAAACGGAAGAGCGAGAAGAGCCGGCTGGTGGGCAAGCGGATCGCTGAGATCGCCCAGAACCGGGGTATCCGGAAAGTTGGCTTCGACCGCGGCGGTTATCTCTACCACGGGCGCGTTCGGGCCCTGGCCGAGGGCGCGCGAGAGGGTGGCCTCCAATTCTAGCTGCGAGATCAGGACGGCTGGACTGAAGTGTTAGGCCGAAGTGTTAGGCCGAAGTGTTAGGACCCTGGCATTGCGGAACGGGAGGAGTTGGCGTTGAGAGGAGAACGATCGGATCGGCGGGACCGCGGTGATTGGAACGCCCAGCCTGAGTTCGTCGAGCGGGTCATCGCGATCAACCGCGTGGCGAAGGTCGTCAAAGGCGGCCGGCGTTTCGGGTTCAACGCGCTCGTGGCGGTGGGTAACCAGAAGGGTCGGGTAGGGATCGGCCTGGGTAAGGCCAAGGAAGTGTCCGACGCCATCCGGAAGGGCTCCGAGGCGGCCCGCAAGAACTTGGTGGAGATCCCTTTGATCAAGGGGACGATTCCGCACATGGTCGTGGGCGAGTTCGGCGCGGGCAAAGTTCTGCTCAAGCCAGCCTCGGCCGGAACGGGTGTGATTGCGGGCGGCGGGGTCCGGGCCGTCCTCGAGGTGGCTGGGATCCAGGACGTATTGACGAAGAACCTCGGCAGCAACAACCCGCACAACGCCGTTCACGCGACCATGGTCGCCCTCAACGGCCTGCAGAACGCTGCAATGGTGGCGCGGAGGCGGGGCATGTCGATCGGGTACTTCATCGGCAAGGGGAAGAAGGTCGAGGCGACCCATGAAGAAGTTGCGAATCCGACAAATCCGTAGCGGCATCAACGCCAAGGAAGGCCACAAGCGGACCATAAGGGCGCTGGGCATTCGGCGGATGCTGCAGACCGTGGAGCAGCCCGATAACCCGCAAATCCGCGGGATGGTGCGGTTGGTCCGGCATATGGTCGTGGTCGAAGAGTTCACCGTGGCGGACGAGACGTAGGACGCATGACCGGTGGGCTCCGCGGATAGCGGGGCAGAGTCGATAAGAGGGAGTTGCCAGGCAAAATCGGCTGGCAAACTCAGCAGGGCAGAGTCGGCTGGGCGGATTTGGCCAGACAGGCTCAGCCAAGTAAGAACGATCAGGCCGTTTCCGGGAGAAGGCATCCATGAAACTGAATGAGCTTAAGCCGGCCCGCGGGGCTGTCCGACCGCGCAAGCGGATCGGGCGCGGACAAGGCTCCGGGACCGGCGGCACGGCCGGGAGGGGTCACAAGGGGCATAGTTCCCGTTCCGGTGGTGGCAGCGCCCCGGGGTTCGAGGGCGGACAGATGCCGATCCAGCGTCGGTTGCCCAAGGGCGGGTTTACGAACATCAATCGGATCGAGTATCAGGTGGTGAACGTTTCCTCCTTGATCATCTTTGAAGCCGGAGCCGAGGTGACGCCCCTGCTGCTCAAGGAGCGGCGGTTGGCACGCAAGGCCACGATTCCGGTAAAGCTGCTCGGCCGTGGCGAGCTCGATCGTGCGGTCCGCGTCTCCGTTCATGCCGTGAGCGAGTCCGCCCGCCGCAAGGTGGAGGCCGCCGGCGGCACGGTCGAACTGGTCAAGAGCAAATCCTGAGGCGAATGATGCTGCAATCCCTCCAATCATGTTTTCGGATTCCTGAGCTGAAGCGTCGGATCTTCTGGACCATGGGGCTGCTGGTTGTCTACCGCCTCGGTGGGCATATCCCGACTCCGGGGGTCAGCGGCGAGGCTCTCTCCGCCTGGCTCAACCAGAGTGGGGGCGGCACGCTGTTCGGCCTGTACGACCTTTTCGTGGGCGGAAATTTCAGCAAGGCGACCATCTTCGCGTTGGGGATCATGCCCTATATCTCCGCGTCCATCATCCTGCAGCTCTTCGGGTCGGTGATCCCGTACTTCGAGCGGCTGCAGAAGGAGGGCGAGGAGGGCCGGAAGCGGATCACCCAGTACACGCGATACGGGACGGTCCTGCTCTCCATCGTCCAGGCCGCCGGGATTGCTCTGTTCCTGGAGAACCTGGGCGGTCAGGTACCGGGCCTGTTGACCAGCCACGGAATGACGTTCCGGCTGCTGTGCATCCTGACCATGACGGCGGGCACCATATTCGTCATGTGGCTCGGCGAGATGATCACCGAGCGGGGGATCGGAAACGGGATCTCGCTCGTCATCTTCATTGGGATCGTGGCGCGTACACCTATCGAGATCGTGAACACCTTGAAGATGCTCAAGACCGGATCCATTAATCCGTTCCTGTTGATCTTCCTCTGCGCGTTTATGTTGGTGGTGACCGCCGTGGTGGTGGCCTTCACCCAGGCCCAGCGGAAGATCCCGGTGCAGTACGCCAAGCGGATCATGGGGCGTAAGATGTACGGGGGGCACACGACACACCTTCCGTTGCGGGTGACGGCGGCGGGCGTGATTCCGATCATCTTCGCGCAATCCATCATTATTTTCCCGAGCACGTTGGCGAGCTTCTTCCCTAACAGCGATGTCATGCAGACGGTGCAGCAGTTGTTTGGGCCGAGCAGCGTGGCTTACAATGTGTTCTATGCGGCGCTGATCGTTTTCTTCACGTACTTCTATACCGCCATCGTCGTGAACCCGGTCGACATGGCGGAGAACATGAAGAAGGTGGGAGGATTCGTGCCGGGGGTGCAGCCGGGCAAGCATACCGCTGAGTACATCGATCGGATCCTCCTCCGCATCACCCTGCCGGGGGCGATCTTCCTTGCGCTTATCGCGGTGATTCCCGACCTGCTCATGCGGTCGGCGAATGTCCCCTTTTACTTCGGGGGAACCAGCTTGCTCATTGTGGTCGGCGTGGCCCTCGATACGTTGCAGCAAGTCGAATCGCACCTTCTCATGCGGCACTATGACGGCTTCATGAAGAAGGGTAAGTTGAAAGCCCGGCGATTCTAGAGCCGGGCCGCCGGGACGGTTTGGGAGAGGGCCGAGCGCAGATGCGGATCGTCCTGCTCGGGGCGCCGGGATGCGGGAAGGGGACGCAGGCTGCGCTCCTGTTCGAGAAGTACGGCATTCCTCAGGTATCGACCGGGGACATGTTGCGCGCTGGTATCGCGGCCGGGAGCGCGCTCGGCGAGGAGGCCAGGGCACACGTGGCCGCCGGGGCGCTGATGCCGGATGACCTGGTCCAGCGACTGGTGGAGGAACGTCTGGCTCAGCAGGACGCGAGCCGTGGGTTCGTCCTCGACGGGTTTCCACGGTCGATTCCGCAGGCTGAGGGGTTGGATCGGATGCTTGGCGCGGTCGGACACCGGTTAGATGGGGTCATCAAAATCGCGGTCGGCAGGATGGAGCTTCTGAAGCGGCTGACCAGCCGACGGATCTGTCCGGGGTGCGCAGCGGTGTACAATCTTTTGGCGCAGTCACCGGCCGAAGAAGGGGTTTGCGACCGCTGCGGCACGAATTTGGTGCAGCGGGAGGATGACACAGAGACGACCGCGCGGCGACGGCTGCAGGTCTATGTGTCGGCCACTGCGCCGCTGATCGACTGGTACGACGCGCGGCGACTCCTCGTGATCGTCCATGGGGAGGGGCCGGTCGAGTCGGTCTTCCGCCGGATTGTCGCCGCGATCGATGAACGCGGGGAGCCGGGCCAGGAGAAGGGGCAGGGGACGCTGCCGGCTTGAGCACATTGATCCTGAAGCGCCCGGATGAGATCGAGAAAATCCGGGCCAGCGCGCGCATCGTGGCCGAGGCACTGGATCTTGCCGGCACGCTCATTGCGCCCGGGGTGACCACGGGGGAGATTGACTCCAGGATCGAGGAGTTGATTCGAAGTCGAGGGGCAGTCCCCTCGTTCAAGGGGTATCGGGGTTTCCCCGCGGCGACGTGCATCTCGGTGAACGAGGTGGTGGTGCACGGGATCCCCGGTGAGCGGCGGCTGGAGCAGGGTGACATCGTTGGGATCGACGTCGGGGCCTACCTCGATCGGTATCATGGCGACGGGGCTCGATCGTTTCCAGTCGGCGCTGTGAGCGCGGAGGCGGCGAAGTTGCTGGTCGTGGCGCAGGAGGCCTTGCTCGCAGGAATTGCTGCGATTCGGGCCGGTGGTCGACTGGGGGCCATCTCGCACGCAGTCCAGACGCATGCCGAAGCAAACGGTTTTTCGGTGGTTCGGGACTTGGTGGGCCATGGTATCGGTCGCAGCCTGCACGAGGACCCGCAGGTGCCGAATTTCGGTCCCGCCACGGCGGGACCGGTGCTCCGGCCGGGAATCGTCTTGGCCATCGAGCCGATGGTCAATGCGGGCACCTGGGAAGTGAGGACGGAAGCCGACCATTGGACGGTGGTGACCTTGGATGGGAAGTTCTCCGCTCACTTTGAGCACACGGTGGTGGTGAGGGAGGACGGCCCGGAGATCCTGAGTCTGCTTTGACGGCGGGTGCGCACGGGATCTCAGGACACGCCGCGAGCGAGGGCACGAAGGGCAAGGCTCGGTGGAGCGAGGATCGGTCGAACGAGGTTTGCGGGGGTGCGGGTCGGGAGTTGTGTGGCTGGGGCCCTGGCCGAGGCCAACGACGGTACGGTAGGAAGGACGGGTGCGATGAAGGTTCGCGCGTCGGTCAAGAAGATCTGCGAGCATTGTATGCTCGTCCGCCGCGAGGGGGTTTTGCGGGTGATCTGTAAGAACCCGAGGCACAAGCAGCGCCAGGGTTGATCCCTGTCGATCGAGGAGGTTTGCGTTGGCACGCATAGCGGGAGTCGACATTCCGAGCGAAAAGAGGGTCGAAATCGCCCTGCGCTATATCTACGGGATCGGCCCGGCCACGGCTCGGAAGATTCTGGCCACCACCGGGGTCGACCCGGGCAAGCGGGTCAAGGTGCTGACCGACGAGGAGACCGCCCGCCTTCGCAACGAGATCGAGAACAACTACCGGGTGGAAGGCACGCTCCACACCGAAGTGAGCATGAACATCAAGCGCCTGATGGACATCGGGTGCTATCGGGGTCTGCGTCATCGTCGGAACCTGCCCGTCCGCGGGCAGCGCACTCGCACGAACGCTCGTACCCGCAAGGGACCGAAGAAGACGGCCGGTTCGCTGCGCAAGGTCAAGCCCGGTAAGAAGGGTTGAGGCCAGGGCCTGTGGACGGGAAGGCCCGACGAAAGCGCAGGTCCGTTGTTGATGAGAGTTCGTCGATCCGGCGAGGCCGACAAGCCGGCAAGCCCGTTGGTCCGGCAGGTTCGTTGATCCGGCAGGTCCGGTAAACTGGCGGATCCGTCGAAGAGTCAGAAGTGTTGCAGAGGGTAGCTCGCTGATGAGGAGAGTCCATGGCAGGCCCGACTAAGAAGCCGAAAAAAAGGGATCGCAAGGTCGGCATGAACGGTGTGGTCCATGTCCACGCGTCGTTCAACAACACCATCATTTCGATCACCGACATTGACGGCGCGGTCGTCTCGTGGGCGAGCGCCGGCAAGGTCGGTTTCAAGGGCTCCCGCAAGAGCACTCCATTCGCCGCACAAACGGCGGCGGAGAACTCCGCTAAGGAGGCGCTCTCGGCTGGGTTGCGCAAGGTTGAAGTCTGGGTGAAAGGCCCGGGGCCGGGCCGCGAGGCCTCGATCCGAGCGCTTTCTGCTGCGGGACTTGAGGTTACGGCGATTCGCGACGTAACGCCGATCCCGCACAACGGGTGCCGCCCGCCGAAGCGGCGGAGGGTCTAGTCGCGGTACTGAGACGGGCCGGACCACGGCCCTAGAGCGTAAGCTTTGACGGAGGATTTGGATGGGCCGCAACCTGGAAGGAAAGTGCCGCCAGTGCCGGCGGGAGGGGATCCGCCTCTACCTTAAGGGGGATCGCTGCTATACGGACAAATGCGCCATCGAGCGACGTGCCTACCCCCCGGGGGAGCACGGGCAGACTCGGAGTCGCCACTCGAAGGTCTCCCCGTACGCCCAACAGTTGCGGGAGAAGCAGAAGGCGCGCCGGATCTACGGCATCATGGAACGGCAGTTCAGGAAGTACTTCGCCTGGGCGGAACGGCGCAAGGGCGTCACCGGCGAAATCCTGCTGCAGCTCCTCGAGACACGCCTCGACAACGTGACCTATCGGCTGGGCATCGCGCCGTCGCGGAACGCCGCCCGGCAGATCGTCCGCCATGGCCACATGAAGGTCAACGGCCGCAAGGTCGACATCCCCAGCTACGGGCTGCGGGTGGGTGATGTGGTGGCGGTGTGCGAGAAGAGTCGGGAGCTGTCATTCATCAAGGACACCGTAGCAAACCGCCGGCGCACCGAGATGCAGGAGTGGTTGGACTTCGATGACAAGGCCATGACCGGCCGGGTCGTCAGGGTTCCCTCGCGGGAGCAGATCCCGGTGCCGCTCCAAGAGCAGCTCATCGTCGAGCTCTACTCGAAGTAGTCGAGGCGTTGTCCCGCGGGCCGACTGCCCGGCCGTATGGGGCCGGGCCGGCAGGGATGGTACGGGTCGCCCTGCAGGAGGAGGATCTCTCAGGATGAAGTGGAAAGTGCTCCAGATGCCGGAGCGGGTTTTCTCTGACGAGACCGTCTCTAGCGAGACGTACGCTCGGGTGGTGGTGGAGCCGCTGGAGCGCGGTTTCGGCACGACTCTAGGCAACGCACTCCGGCGGGTGCTGCTCTCCTCGCTCCAGGGGGTGGCCGTTACTGCCATACGCATCCATGACGAGCGCGTCCGGCACGAGTTCACGGCCATCTCGGGTGTCCAGGAGGACGTAACCGACATCGTCCTGAACATGAAGAAGCTCCGTTTCAAGCACCATGGGGATGGGCCAAGGCGCGGGATGTTTCATGCCAAGGGTCCGAAGGTGGTGACCGCGGGGGATCTCGAGATCTCATCTGACATCGAGGTGCTCAACCCCGCTATGCCGGTTGCAACCGTGAACAAAGGCGGCGAACTCAAGCTGGAGATCGAGGTGGCGGCTGGAAAGGGTTTCGTTCCCTACGAGCAGCAGCCAGGTGCGGATCAACGCCCCATCGGTTGGGTCGCCCTCGACACCGCATTCTCCCCGGTGGGCAAGGTCAATTTCTCGGTGGACAACACGCGGATCGGCCAGCGTATCGATTTCGACAAGCTGACCCTCGAACTCTGGACCGACGGATCCATGCTGCCGATGGACGCGCTCGCCATGGCGTCCAGGATTCTGAGCGACCACTTCAAGCTCTTCGTGCGCTTCGAGGAGCCGTTCGAGGAAGAGCGGGAGGAGATCGTCGACACGGAGTATCTGGAGGTGAAGGCCAAGCTGGAGAAGACCGTCGACGAGCTCGAGCTGTCGGTCCGCTCGGCAAATTGCCTCCGGGCGGCCAAGATCGGGTCTCTCGGCGAGCTGGTCCAGAAGTCCGAGGCCGAGATGCTCCAGTACCGCAACTTTGGCAAGAAGTCTCTGAAGGAAATCGCGGACCTGTTGGTCGCCATGGGCTTGCACTTCGGCATGGACGTCACTCGCTACCTTGGGGTCATGGGACCCGCGGCCGGCAGAGATGCCGATGAGGATCTGGCGGAGTTGGCGGACGATGGCGACGTCGAGGACGGCGACGACGCTGAGGATGCCGATCAGGACATCTGAGAGGCCGGCGCCGTTTCCGCGTCCAGGCCCGGGGAAGGGAAGTAAGCTATGAGACATCGTCTTGATCATCGCAAGCTCAGCCGTACCGCCTCCCATAGGAAGGCTCTGCTGCGCAACCTCGTCACCGCGCTCTTCATGCACGAGCGCATCGAGACCACTGTGGCCAAGGCCAAGGAGGCGCGACGGCTCGCCGAGCGCCTGATCACCTTCGCCAAGAGGAACAATCTCCACTCGCGCCGGCTCTGCGCGGCCGTGCTCTTCGAGCCCGAGGCGGTGCAGCGGCTTTTTGACGTGATCGCTCCCCTCTACGCCACCCGCGAAGGTGGTTACACGCGCATCCTGAAGACGAGGATTCGCCTGGGGGACGCCGGGCAGATGGGGATCCTTGAGCTGGTGAAGACGCGCGAGCAGAAGGACGCCGACCGGAAGCGGCGCGAGGAGGCTGAGGCTGCTACGGTGGAACAGCCAAAGAAACGAGGCCTCTTCGGGCGAGGAAAGAAGGAGGAGGCGCCCGCTGCCGCGGCTGCGGACACAGACGCTGTGACCGAGAAGGACAAGCCGAAGGCGAAGACCACCGAAAAGAAGTCGGGGAAGGTGCGGGCCAAAGATAATGCCGACAAGGGCGGCCGGAACTGGACGAAGGGCAAGACCGGTCCTGGTTCTGCGCCGAAGAAGACGCGAGGATCCCAGCGCGGACAATGACCTGGGGTTTTCTCATGGCCATGCGGGCGGGAGGACGACGGTCCTTCCGCCCGCGTCATATCTCCCGCGCGGGGCGGCTGCCTTGGGATGGTCCGGCCGTCGCCTTCACCCTGCTTGTTCTTACCTCCATCGCCTCCGCTGTTTTCGTCGGCCCGCTCGCCTCCGAGGTCTCCGTCGCGTCCGCCGGCGCGCCGGCAGTGACAGCCGGGGAGACTACGGCCGCCCTCACCTCCGCCCTCCCGGCCGCCCTGATTGTGCCGGACCGCGCGGCACCACCGTCCGAAGCGTGGAAGGCGGTGTGGGTCAAGGCCGACCAGTTGGCTACCGACCGATCGATCCGCGAGACGGTGCGCGATGCGGCGGCTTGGGGCGCCTCCGACCTTCTCGTGCAGGTCCGCGTGCGCGGTGACGCGCTCTATCCTTCTCGCCTGGTGCCCGCCTCGCCCGCGCTCACAGCGATACATGGATCTGCGCTGCAGGTTCTCACTCGTGATCCTCTCCGGCTCTTCATCGAAGAAGCACACGCGCGAGGCTTGCGGGTGCACGCCTGGTTCAACTGCTTTGTGGCCTGGTCGGGTCCGGGTGATCCGCCGCCCGGACATGCCCTCAGCGAGCACCCGGGATGGGCACTTCGTCTGGCGGACGGCCGGTCGAGCCTGGGGTTGTCGTCCGGGGAGCGGCGTCGGGCCCGTCTGGAGGGAGCCTACCTCGCGCCCGGTTCGGGCGATGTGCGCCGGCATCTCCTGGCCCTCGTCGACGAACTTGTTCGTGCCTACCCGCTCGACGGTCTGCATTGGGACTATGTCCGCTATCCGTCCGACTCCTGTCTCGACCCAGCCGATCCCGGTGGTGACATCATCGCTGACACCACGCGGGCGCGGTCGCAGCGGGACGCAGTAAGCCGATTCGTGGCGGAGGCTGCCCAACTCGCCCGGGCCCTCCGGCCGCGGATCCTCCTGAGTGCGGCGGTGCGTCCCGACCCACAGGAGGCTGTCACGGCGGTGAGGCAGGACTGGGTACAGTGGCTGCGGGAAGGCTGGATCGACCGCGCCATTCCGATGGCTTACACCGCATCGATCTTCAAGCTCGATGATCTTCGCCGCCGGTCCGTATTCGCCGGGGCCGACAGTCTGCGTCTCATATATGGCCTTAGCGCCGATCGGGTGGAATCCGGTGGGCTAGGGGAGCAACTCCGCTGGGCCCGGCGGCGTTCCCCCTCGGGAGTCTGCCTTTTCGCCTACGACCATGTGAGAAGGAAACCGGGCTCAGTGCGGGCCGTCGAGGCCGCGTGGCGTGGCCCTTGGCTGGCGGCGCCGGAGTAGGGCTGCGCAGGCGCGATCGGGTTTCCCGGCGACGGAGGTCCGAGGTCGCCCGGATGGCGTCATTCCACGAGAGTCCAGAGAAATCGCAAACAGGGATGCCGCGGCCGCACAGGATCGCCCCGCCAGTAGCCGCCCGCCTCCAAGGCCGCGATCCAGCGGACCCCGCGCCGGTCGTCGATGAACCAGCGAAATCCGAGTCCGGCCTCCGCGCCCGCGTATCCGCGATCGTGTTCCAGATAGGTTCGACCGAGAAATGCGTTGCCGAACGCATAGACGCCGTTCTGGGAAAGGGTGCTCGGCTCCTGGCCGAAGCGGTACTCCAGGCCCGGGGTCCAGAGCAGACCGATGGTGGGAAACCCGGTGAAACCGCTGCGAAACGCGAGTGGACCATCGGCCGGGGCCACGACGAAGAGTCCCGGATAGGCGGGGTAGCCGACCGAGATGCCCGTGGCAGTGTTGGGGGGCAGCCGCAAGAAGCGGTCTGCGGTTGTAGGGCTCAGGGGAGGGCCGGCAAAGGAGGGAGTAGCGACACCGGTCGAGGAGTCAGGCGTGAAGTCGGCAGCGGAGCCGGGGAGGTTCGACAGGTTCGCCGGCGTCCGGCCGGGGGCGGAGGCCTTGGTGTCGGTTGCGCCTGTCGTGGGTTTGTTGCCTTCGCTCGCGATCACCTCGCCTGGCCGCAGGGCGTCCCCCGCGGTCGCCCCAGGCCGCCCCGAGGCAGCCCGGTCAGCAGCCGCCGAGTCCGCGGCGGCCGGACTGCCAGGCAGCCAATCTGACGCGCCTGCGGCACCCGGGATCCTCGGCGTCGACGGGACTGATTCGGCGGGAGGGGGCGATGGGGCATCAGGACTCATCCGGGCCGAAGCCACCGATACTACTTCCAGAGAGATGATCAGAAGGCAGGTGAGGCGAACTCCAGCCCGCGTCCAAGCAACCACACTTCCCACCGCGACGCACCTCCATGAGGTCTGACTGCTCCACGGGGCGAGTCCAGACCACCCGCAGTCTATCGGCGCGTCGATCCCGCTGCAACGCCCCAACGGTCCCGAGCCTGGCCGATCCGGCGGGCGATGCTGTGCTCCGGCGACCGGAATCGGGCGGAATCGGGGCGCCGCGATGCCTCGGAATCACGATCTCCGCGTTGGGGGAGCGCACTTCATCTGCTATGCTTATAGAGGATCCTCTGTCCAGGCGCCCAGCCAGTGGCGCTCGAAATCCGACACGACCCATCTTCAGGTACTCACGGGAGGGATCTATGGGCACCCGAGGGCTGCGGGAACCATGGACGAAGATCAAGGGTGCCGCGGCGGGCCTCGTGCTGTTCGCCCTGTTCCTGCTTAACGCGGCAGCTCTGGCGGTCACCTCCGCTCACGCTGTCGGCGTCGGTCCGGAAGCAGCCGGGGCTTTCTCCGACCGCTATCCGGTCGAGATTCCGGTGAAGAACATCGAACAAGTGCGGATGCTGGAGACGTTCAACATCGATGTTGACGGCGTGGCCCTCGCCGACGGTCCCGATCGGCCCGGCACCGTCTCCGCCTACGTGAATGAGACGGAACGAGCCACGCTGCAGTCGGTCGGCTACACCGTGACCCCCGTTCCGAACCAGGCGAAGGAGATGTGGGAGCAGGTCTACCGTCAATGGGAGGCCGAGGGGGCGCTGGACCCGGCCACCGTCAAACCGAACAAGGACGCCACTTGGACCCGCTGGTACTCCTACCCCGAGCTCACGACCGAACTGCAGCAGTTCGCCGCCGCCAACCCCGCTCTTGTCCAGCTCGTCAACATCGGGAACAGCGTCCTGGGCCGCCCCGTCTGGTTTGTGAAAATCTCCGACAACGCCACGATTGAGGAGAACGAGCCGGAGTTCAAGTTCAGCTCGAGCCTCCACGGCGACGAGGTCACGGGGATGGAGCTGACGCGCCGCATGATGCACTACCTGATCGACAACTACAGCACGGACCCGGCCATCGCCAACCTGGTCAACGGCGCCGAGCTCTGGTTCTGCCCGATGAGCAACCCCGACGGGATGACCGCCGGGACGCGCTACAACGCAAACGGCGTCGATCTCAACCGGAACTTCCCCGACCCCGTCAGCGATCCGAACGACACGACGACCGGGCGCGAGATCGAAGTGCAGCACCTGATGAACTTCCAGTACCCGCGGAACTTCATCCTCGGCGCCAACTACCACAGCGGCGAACTGGTGATGAACCTCCCGTGGGACTGCCGGACGGCCCTGGCCCCGGACGACGCCCTCTTCTGGCAGTTGGGCATCGGATACTCCATCTTGAACCCGCCCATGTATGCCAACAACACCCCTCCCTTCGTCCACGGCGTCACCAATGGCGCCGCCTGGTACGTCGTTCACGGCGGCTTCCAGGATTGGTCGTACAACTGGCGCAACGAACTGCACATCTGCATCGAGGTCTCGACCACGAAGTGGCCCGCCTGGAGCCTGATGGATACGTTCTGGAACCAGAACCGCGACTCGATGCTCTGGTATATGAACCGAGTCATCGCCACCGGCGTGAAAGGTGTCGTCACGGATACGGTCACAGGCCTGCCCATCGAGGCAGACGTCAACGTCACGCAGGTGAATAAAGTCATCAAGAGCGACCTCCAAGTAGGCGACTATCACCGCCTGCTCATGCCCGGGATCTACACGCTGACCTTCACCAAGAGCGGTTACGAGACTCTCACATTCACCGGTGTCGCCGTGGTCGACGGGCAGATGACGGTGCGCGGCGCGGCGCTCCAGCCCACCTCTACTTATGCGCTGACCGGTGCGGTCACCGCCGCCGGCACCGGGGTACCGCTCGCGGCCACGATCGAGGCGAGGCGCCCCGGGAACGACCAGATCATCGGGACGACGCAGACCGATCCGGCGACCGGCCAGTACAGCCTGACGCTCGTTTCGTCGATGTACGATGTGAAGGCGATTGCGTCGGGCTACACGCCTCTGACGCAGCCGGTCACGCTCGGCGGGCCCAAGGCGCTGAACTTCCCGCTCGTGATCGACTCCACCGACGTTCCGCCGACGGACACCACGGTGGCGCGGCTGTGGCTGACGTCGTCCCCCAACCCGCTTGACCGGACGACGTCCTCCCTGCGCGTGACGTTCGATCTGGTACAGGCAGGCCCTGTTTCGCTGGCGATCTACGATGTGGCGGGGCGGAAGGTGCGGGCGATCCTGGCCGGCACCCCTCGGGCGGCGGGCCGGGGCCAACAGGAGCTCTGGGATGGCTGCGATGCGGGCGGCAGAGCTGTGGAGGCGGGGACCTACTGGATCCGTCTTGAGGCGGGCAACGAGACGACTTCGCGACGGGTCACGGTGGTGCGGTAGCCACGGACCGGACGTCGGCGGGTCCCCCTAAGCCATTCGTGGAAGGCCATCTCCACCGGCCCAGACGGGTCCTTAGCTCGTGGCCTGCCCTCCCGAAGCCTGAAGCCCGAATCCTGCTCCGAATCTCAGGTCCAGAAGGGGAGGGTTGACATCGAGAGGGGCTGACTGTAGCCTTGATCTTCCGGTGCGCGATGGCGTCCTGGCGATGCACGGCTTAAGGTCGCGCCCGCCGGTGACGATCTTTGCACCGACAGGTTTGTTCCTCGGTAGCTCAATGGTAGAGCATGCGGCTGTTAACCGCAGGGTTGCAGGTTCAAGTCCTGCCCGGGGAGCCACTCTTAGCTCGCGTCCTTTCAGCGATTTGCCTGTTAGCGGAGAACCCTGAGAGCGAGAGTTCTCGGGGCTTCTTCGTGTGCGGCTTCTGCAGGGATTCTCGCGCGGCTCTCATCGGCCGTGTGCGATCTCTGGTTCGAAACCGGGCGACCGGGGGGTCCGGTGGGAAACACGGGTCTTCCCCCCGCGGCCAGAGGAGCCGCCTGGGGACCGTCCGATTCTCTCCTCAACATCACTCTCGCAGCATACAGCTCTGGTCCCAGCGGCGCCCCGCCTCGGCGGCACGAATACGCCCACCACGACACGACCTCATCTGGTTAGCACCACCTTCGCCGTCTGCTCCCCCTCGGATGTCGTGATCTTGGCGAAGTAGACCCCGGAGGAAACCTCGGTTCCGGAGTCGTCCCGGCCGTCCCAGGTGGGGCTGTAGAAGCCGGGCGGCATAGACCCGGACAGGATCTCGCGAATGCGGCGCCCGGAGGAGTCGAAGAGCACCACAGAGACGGGTCCGGAGCGAGAGTTCGAGAACGCGACCTGGCACTGGTCATGGGCGGGGTTGGAACGTACCGTGGCCGAGAGCCGCACCGCTCCTCCGGCATCTGGCTCAAGTGCGCTTGCTTCGTCTGACCACCCGACGATGAGCACGCCGCACGTGGCCGAGATGATTGCGTCCAGCAGTCCATCATCGTCCACGTCGAGGTAGTAGATGCGATCCGGCGGCTCGGGCCAGTTCATCACGTGAATCCAACTGATCTGGCTCGATCCCAACTCGACCATTCCAACTTCCATCTGGCCGTCGTGGGGGTTGACGACTACCACCTCAGGGCTCAGGAAATCCCCGTTCATCTCCATGACCGGCGGGCTGGGGAGGTTCGGGCTCTCCGGCATGGAACCGGGAATGTAGCCCTTCTCCTGGAAGCCGGCATCGGCGGGTCCGGCAGCCAGGAGCAGCGCGCCCAAACTGAGCGTAAGTGCGTATCGCATCTGTGCCTCCAATCCTGCGCCCCCAGGGGCAGCATCTATTAGTCTATCACGGTGGACCGCAGGGTGGCATGAGCTGCTCCGTCCTGAACTACAGCATGCACGGTTAGCGATGAGCAGCCGTGCCGTGGATCTTCGGTCTGTTTCCGCCCCGGACGGGGTTGTGTGCGCGAAGTCAGCCGAGCGCGATCGGTTGCGAACCAGTCTCTCGCGCCCTGTACCGGAGGCGTCATCGCCAAAGCGTGAGACTTACCATATTGATCCCTAATCAGTTAGGCCGCAACGAGGGCTGCCACGAACGCCCGGACGGTTCGAGAACGGTATTGCCCGGGGAGCCACTATGGCTGGCCCACCAGGTTTGGTCGGCCAGGCAGTCAACGCGAGCCCCGGGGCGATGCCTCGGGGTTTCGTGCTATTCGACCGGTAATCGCGGGCTTTTCCGCGCTCGCCACCATCGACACCATCCAAGGATTTACTCGGCAGAGAGCACGACCGCGTCCGGATGCGTCCCGGTCTTGTCTGTTTGGGCTCTCTCTCGTGCCTGCCGGGGAGAGAGCGCCAGAGGCCCGTTCACAGTGAACGGCATAGAAGCAGGCTCCGCCTGACAGCAGGCGGTCCGAGCGGGAGGAAGACCCGTTGCGTCCTGGACCCGGCTCGGGTGGAGATTCAAAAAGTGAAATGGGATAGCGCGCGGGGTCGGTCGGGTTTCTTCACTGACGGAAGTGATCGCGCGGAGGGTCGGGCGACTTTCTGCAATGAGGGAAGCGATCGTGCGGAGGGTCGGACAGCTTTTGGTACTGGCGGGCGCATTTGTGCACAGGAGCGGACGAGTTTTCTACCGGCTCGCGCATTTGTGCGGAGGGTCGGGCGACGTTTCGCACCGGTAGAAGCATTCGAGCCGGAGGCCCGCCGCCTTTTTGTACCGGCGTTTGCAATCGTGCGGAGGACCGACGGATCTTTGTACCGGTGGGTGCATTTGTGCAAAGCCTCGGGCGGATTTCCGTACCGGTTCGCGCCATTTCGCAGAGGGTCGGATGACTTCTTGAACCGGTGCGCGCCATCGTGCACGCACCCGGGCCGGTTTCCGAACTCCCGTCTGCACTGGTGCGCCCGCCGGTGCAGATCGTCAGACTGGTCTTTGTTCCGCTGCGGCCGGCTTTGGGGACTCGGCATCGCTTCATGCTGAATCGCATTTCACAGTGTAAATTTCCGTACTGGCAGGTGCACGAAACGATCCGCCCTTTCGCCGATCATGCTCCCGGCTCGCCCGAGATCTCCCCGCACTCACCGGCATCGCCGGAGGGGCTGCGCGGCGGGTTTTTGAGTCTGAGCGGCGGACCGGGTCGTCGCGCGGCTTCGCACGGGAGGGTGGCGGGCGAGAGCAGCGTCCGCAGGGTCGCTCTTGCCGGGCTGACCATCCGTATCCATCGGATGGCAGCATTCCAGGTGACTAGGTTGTGCGATATGGTCGCAGCGACGTGGCCGCTAAGGGAGGATGATGACGCGCCCAGCGCCAGCAGTTTTCGGAGGGGCCGTCAGCGCCTGTCGTACCCCCTCCCGCATGATGTCAGCGCGTTTCCGGTCCACCGCCAAGAACCGGCACTAGAGCGGCAGCCAAGGATCCCCTACGATCCCCCAACGATCGACGCACGCGGCCAGCCCGGATCCGGCTGACCCCGAAACCGAAGGAGGCCCCCTGACCACCCAAGAGCCCGACCCCGGATGCTGAAACTCGAAGACATCCGCAAGAACGCCGCCGTGACGGGCATCGAGCCCAACTTAGTGGTCCGGGTCGTCACGACCGAACCCGTCGGCCCCGACGCCCTGACGGTCTACTACAAGACCGCCGACGGTCGCCTCCTCGAACGCATGCTCTTCCGCACCGACGAGCCCAACCTCTCCCTGGCCGAGGCCGGACGCCCCTGGGCCTTCGACGCCCCCGGCGAGGAGTTCAAGCTCGCCGCCGAGGCCTACCGGATCAACCTGGCCCACCTCTTCGACCCGATGATGGCGATCCACACCTCGAACGTGGAGCCGCTGCCCCACCAGATCACGGCCGTCTACGAGACAATGCTGCCCCGACAACCGCTGCGGCTGGTCCTGGCGGACGACCCCGGCGCCGGCAAGACGATCATGGCGGGCCTCTACATCCGCGAGCTGATCATGCGGGCGGACGCCCGGCGGGTGTTGATCGTGGCCCCCGGCAGCTTGGTCGAGCAGTGGCAGGACGAGATGTATGAGAAGTTCGGCCTCTCGTTTTTGGTCTTCACGCGGGAGCAGGTCGAGCAGTCCCGCACGGGCAACCCGTTCGACGATCACGAGCTGGTGATCGCCCGCTTGGACCAGCTCTCGCGGAACGAGGACCTGCACGAGAAGCTGGCCCAGACGCGCTGGGATCTCGTGGTCGTGGACGAGGCGCACAAGCTGGCTGCCACCTACTACGGCAACAAGATCAACAAGACCCAGCGCTTTCACCTGGGGGAGTTGCTCGGCTCGACCACCCGCCACCTGCTGCTCATGACCGCGACGCCGCACAACGGCAAGGAGGAGGACTTCCAGCTCTTCCTGTCGCTGCTCGACACAGACCGCTTCTACGGCAAGCCGAGGGACGGGGCGCACAAGGTGGACGTCAGCGACCTGATGCGGCGGATGGTCAAGGAAGAGATGCTGCGGTTCGATGGGACGCCGCTGTTCCCGGAGCGGCGGGCCTACACCGTCAACTACAAGCTCTCCGACCTCGAAGCCGCGCTCTACCAGGCGGTGACCGGGTACGTGAAGGAGGAGTGGAAGAAGGTCGACCAGATGGCGGACGGCAAGCGGAAGGGGTCGGTCGGCTTCGCGCTGACCTCGCTGCAGCGCCGCCTGGCCTCAAGTCCCGAGGCAATCTACCAGTCGCTCCGCCGCCGCCACCACCGGCTCAAGCGGAAGGTCGAGGAGGAGAAGCTGGGCCGGCGGGGCGACAGCGTCTTAGCACAGATGCCGCAGTGGTCGGTACCCGACGACACGGATGACCTGAACGCCGAGGAGCAGGAGACGATCGAGTCGGCGCTGGTGGACGACGCCACCGCCGCCGAGACGATCCAGGAGCTGGAGGCGGAGATCCTCATCCTGGAACACCTGGAGGAGCAGGCCCGGGTGCTCGTCCACTGCGGTCAGGACCGCAAGTGGGAGGAGCTGTCGCGGCTGCTCCAGAACACCCCACAGATGCGCGACGCCGAAGGGCGGCAGCGGAAGCTAATCATCTTCTCCGAGCACCGCGACACCATCCACTACCTCGAGGAGAAGATCGGCGGACTGCTCGGCACACCGGAAGCGATCGTCACCATCCACGGCGGCGTGAAGCGCGAGGAGCGGCGCAAGGTTCAGGAGATCTTCCGCAACGACCCGGCCGCACGCATCCTCGTGGCCACCGACGCCGCGGGCGAGGGCGTGAACCTCCAGAACGCCAATCTGATGGTCAACTATGACTTGCCGTGGAACCCCAACCGGCTGGAGCAGCGGTTCGGCCGCATCCACCGCATCGGCCAGACCGAGGTCTGCCACCTATGGAATCTCGTGGCCAACGAGACGCGGGAGGGAGATGTCTTCCAGCGGCTCTTCGACAAGCTGGAGGTTGAGCGTCAGGCGCTCGGCGGCCGGGTCTTCGACATCCTCGGCGAGATCTTCGAGGAGAAGAGCCTGCGCGAACTCCTGATCGAGGCGGTCCGCTACGGCGACGATCCCGAGATCCGCGCCCGGCTCCTGCGCCGGGTGGAAGGGGTCCTCGACACCGAGCACCTCCGGGCGATCATCCACCGCAACGCCCTTTGCGACGAGGTGATCGACGAAGAACGGCTCTTCGCGATCAAGGAGGAGATGGAGAAGGCCGAGGCCCGCAAGCTCCAGCCGTTCTTCATCCGCTCGTTCTTTGCCAAGGTGTTCCAGGGCCTGGGAGGCGAGCTGCGTCCCCGGGAGACCGGTCGCTGGGAGATCACCCACGTCCCGGCCGTGATCCGCGAGCGGGACCGGCAGATCACCGGCCGCGACCGGGGCAGCCTCAACCCGGTCTTGCGCCGGTACGAGCGAGTCTGCTTCGAGAAGGAGTATGTGCGGCTCCTCGATCGGGCGGGGGCTCCACGGGCGGAGCTGCTCCACCCCGGCCACCCCCTGATGCATGCGGTCACCGACCTCGCCCTCGAGCAACACCGCAACAAGCTCAAGCAGGGGGCGGTACTGGTGGACCCCCACGACCCGGGTGTCGTGCCGCGGGTGATGTTCATCCTCGATCACTCCGTGAAAGAAGGGCACGACCCGTCGCGGGAGGTTTCGCGGCGGATGCAGTTCGTGGCGATCGACGCCGAGGGGAACTCGATCGACGCCGGCTGGGCGCCGCATCTTGATCTGGAACCGATCGGCGCGTTTGACCTGCGATCGGTGGAGGACATCCTCGAGGCGCCCTGGATCACCCGGGACTTAGAGCAGGTGGCGCTGTCCCACGCCTCGGCCCACCTCGTGCCGGACCACTTCGACGAAGTGCGCGGACGGCGCGAGCGGCACGTGGACAAGACCCTGGCCGCCGTCCACGAGCGGCTGGTCCGCGAGATCAACACGTGCTCCGACCGGTATATCAAGCTGAAGGACGACCTGGCCGCCGGGCGCGACGTGCGCCTGTCGCTGGAGAACGCCCGTCGGACGATCGACGAGCTGACCGTGCGGCTGGAGTCGCGGACGAAGGAGCTGCAGGCGATGCGCCACGTCATCTCGGCCACGCCGGTGGTCGCGGGTGGCGCGCTCGTCATCCCGGCCGGGCTTCTGGCCCAGCGCCGCTGCGACACGCGCTGGGCCGTCGATGCGCTCGCCCGCGCGCGGATCGAGCAGCTCGCCATGGAGACGGTGATGGCCGCTGAACGCGCCCTCGGACACGAGGTGGTGGATGTCTCGGCGCAGAAGTGCGGGTGGGACGTGACGAGCACGTTGAGGGCGACAGAGGGGCGGCTGGCGGAGTGTCGGCATCTCGAGGTCAAGGGACGGGCCAAAGGACAGACGACGATCACGGTGTCGCGCAATGAGATCATCTACGGGCTCAATCAGGCGGAGAAGTTTCTGTTAGCGATCGTGCTGGTTGACGAGGAGCGGTGCGAGGGGCCGTTCTATGTGCGCCGGCCGTTTACGCAGGAGCCGGATTGGGCGGTGACCAGCATCAACTTGGATCTGGATGAGCTGCTCGGGCGGGCGGAGGGTTACCGATGCCGATGAAGAGGTGGCGGTACACGTGCTGTGCCGAAGACGGAGAGATTCTGACCACGTCGGAATTGTGTTCGACGTGTGGCAGGCCGGGCGAGTACGTGGGGTGGCAGTACGATCGACTCGAGTCCATGGCCGTCTACCAGAATATCTATGGCCTCCGGCCTGTCGGGCCTCATCGCCCCCTTGCTGACCGTCTGTATGCGGAGTGCCGCACGAGGTGTTTCTACTGCAAGGGGAACGGTCTCCTGGATCAGCCGGCCGATAACTCGTATGCCATCTGTCCCATGTGCATGGGCGCCGGGTACTTTCTGAGCTTGGATCGGGCCGGGGCGGACGCTCTCCATGCCAGGATCCTTGCAGAGTACCCGGATGCGGCCGCGCCGCCTCGGATCGGCGACGTGGCGGGTGCGATCATCGCCCAGGATGTGTCGAAGGGATTCATGATCGACCTGGAAAGACCTGACCCTGATGATGACGAATGAAGCGGGCAGCACCGGTCCACGGGCTTGTCCGGAGAATGCCGACCGATGCTTGTTGATGAATAGGAGGCTGTGTCATGAGGGCGGCAAGTAGCAGCGTGTGTGAGGAGACGCTCAGAGGGCTTGAAACCGGTCTCCATGTCCGCCACATTGCGTTATTTGGTCTCGTGACCTGCAAGGCCGACGATCTGGTTGGAGAGGTTCGCCGAAGTATGTCTCCGCAGGTAATCGACCATGTTCCGGTGAAGCGTGGCCGTAAGATTGTAGGTGTGCTGCATCTGAAGACCACGAGCGACGACGGCGACGCAGGTTCACAGATGAAGGCGTTTCGTGAAGTTCGCTTGGTCGCTGCGGAGACGCCTCTAATCACCTACCTTCGTGAAGCCGGAAACACTCCGTACGCGTTAGTGCACACTGGCCAGGGTGCATGTGGAATCGTAACCCGAAGTGACTTGCAGAAGCTCCCCGTGCGCCTCCTGGCGTTTGCCGTGATCACGCACCTGGAAATGCAGATGGCAGACGTGATGCGGCTCGTGTATCCATCGCCAAGCAAGAAGTGGTTATCGACTCTTACTAAGAAACGCGAAAGTGATCTTGTGGAGCGTTGGGAGAAGCTGGGAGCTAATTCCGAGGATGTAGATCTCATAGAGGCGTCGGAGTTCTGCGACAAGCGCAAGGTCGTCGGCCGCCTGGCACTATGGGGCAGAGAGCAAGTGACGGGGTTCAAGCGGGAGCTAGTCGGCATCGAGAAGTTGAGAAACGGCCTGGCTCATGCGAACAACTTCGGTTTTGATGCGTGCATCGCCCGAGTGCTGGCGGCGGAGAAGTGGATCAGCCTGTTCGACATTCTGAAGTCGGAGTGCGGGACGCGCGACGAACTGCTCGCGCGGGCAGAGTCGTCCCAGCGAGAAAGGAATCCATGACCGTCAAGTGCCCCAAGAAGCTCATCGAGGTCGCCCTGCCGCTGGATGACATCAATGTCGCTGCTGCGAAGGAAAAGTCGATCCGTCACGGGCATCCTTCGACGCTGCACCTCTGGTGGGCGCGGCGGCCCCTCGCTGCGGCTCGCGCCGTGATCTTCGCGCAGATGGTGAACGACCCTGGCTACGAACGTGGTCTGGGCCGCGGAGTCAACAAGAAGGAGGCCGCTAGCGAGCGGGAACGGCTTTTCGGAATCATCCGCAAGCTCGTGCTTTGGGAGAACACTACGAACGAGGAGGTGCTGGAGGAAGCCCGCGCGGAGATCCGCCGGAGCTGGCGGGAGACCTGCCACCTGAACCGCGACCATCCGCAAGCCGCTACGCTGTTCGATCCGGACCACCTTCCGGCGTTCCACGATCCGTTCGCGGGAGGAGGTGCGCTGCCGCTGGAGGCGCAGCGGCTGGGGCTGGAAGCCCACGCCAGCGACCTGAACCCGGTGGCAGTGCTGATCAACAAGGCGATGATCGAGATCCCGCCGAAGTTCGCCGGGAGACGGCCGGTGAACCCAGCGGCCCGTAGTGAGAAATCACTTGTCGCGAGGAACTGGCGCGGCGCGCAGGGTTTGGCAGAGGATGTGCGGTACTACGGCGGTTTCATGTGGGGCGAGGCCGAGAAGCGGATCGGCCACCTGTACCCGAAGGTCGCGATTACCGCGGAGATGGTCCGCGATCCGGGCAATCCGCGGCCGGATCTGAAACCGCTGGTTGGCCAGAAGCTCAACGTCATCGCGTGGCTCTGGGCGCGGACTGTGAAGAGTCCCAACCCAGCGTACTCGGAGATCGACGTGCCGCTTGTCTCCACTTTCATGCTCTCCACGAAGGCGGGCAAGGAAACGTATGTCGAGCCAGTAGTCGGCGGCGGCGGCTACCGCTTCACAGTGAAGGTGGGCAGCCCGAAGGACGCCGAGGCTGCGAAGCTCGGCACCACGGCTGGCAAGCGCGCCGCCTTCCGTTGCCTAATGTCGGGTGTCCCGGTGCCCTACGATCACATCCGCGAGGCGGGCAAGTCTGGCCAAATGGGCGCACGACTCATGGCCATCGTCGCAGAGGGCGGACGCGGGCGGATCTATCTGCCGCCAACCTTGGAGATGGAGGCGGTGGCGCGCACGGCGAAGCCGGAGTGGAGACCGGAAGTCGCTTTGCCCGTGAACCCGCGTGACTTCAAGACGCCGAACTACGGTCTAATGACGTTTGCCGACCTCTTCACCCCACGTCAGCTCGTGGCGCTGACGACCTTCGCCGATCTGGTCTCGGAAGCGCGCGAGCGTGTGAGGCACGACGCCCTTGCCGCTGGCCTCGCCGATGACGGGAAGAGTCTCGACGCTGGCGGCACCGGCGCCACTGCTTACTCGGATGCGGTGGGGGTGTATCTCGGGATGGCGATCAGCAAGATGTCCGATGCCCAGTCATCACTTTGTCGCTGGAAGACCACTATGGATCAGTCCATCGCAACATTCGGACGGCAAGCGCTGCCGATGGTTTGGGACTACTCCGAGGCCAATGCCTTCGGTGACATGGCCGGTGATCCGCTCGTCTCTCTCAAGAACATGATGCGTGTGGTAGACCAGTTGCCTGCTACGCTGGCGGGATATGCGGTTCAGGCAGACGCGCAGTCCCAGACAATCACCGATGGCTCGGTCATCTCTACCGACCCACCCTACTACGACAACATCGGCTACGCCGACCTGTCGGACTTCTTCTACGTCTGGCTGCGCCGGTCGTTGAAGCCCGTCTTTCCGGACCTCTTCGCCACGCTGGTGGTACCCAAGGCCGAGGAGCTGGTAGCCACGCCCTATCGCCACGGCAGCAAGGAGAAGGCCGAAACCTTCTTCCTCGACGGCATGACGCAGGCGATGCACCGCCTGGCCGAGCACGCCCATCGAGCGTTTCCGGTCACGATCTACTACGCGTTCAAGCAATCGGAAACCGAATGCACCGAAGGGACTGCCAGTACTGGCTGGGAAACCTTCCTCGAAGCGGTGATTCGCGCTGGTTTCTCCGTAAGCGGCACTTGGCCGATGCGGACAGAACTAGGCAACCGCATGATTGGCTCGGGCACCAACGTCCTTGCCTCCAGCATCATCATCGTCTGCCGCCGTCGCGAGGCTACCGCCCCTTCGGTCTCCCGGCGGGAGTTCCTTCGCGAGCTCAATGCCGCTCTCCCTGAGGCCCTCGATGACATGACGCGCGGGGCCGAGTACTCGCCGGTGGCGCCGGTGGACCTCTCCCAGGCGATCATCGGCCCGGGCATGGCCGTCTTCTCGAAGTACACCGCGGTCCTGGAGGCCGACGGTACGCCGATGAGCGTGCGCACCGCACTGCAGCTCATAAACCGCTTCTTCTCGGAGGACGACTTCGACGCCGACACGAGGTTCTGCCTGCACTGGTTCGAGGAGCACGCCTGGGACGAGGGAAAGTTCGGCGAGGCCGACGTGCTCGCCCGCGCCAAGGGGACCAGCGTCGAAGGGGTTGTACAAGCCGGGGTCGTCGCCTCGGGCCGGGGTTCCGTGCGTCTGTTGCGGCCCGCCGAGTACCCGACCGACTGGTCGCCGGAGCACGATCAGCGCACGCCGATCTGGGAGGCGATGCACCACCTTCTGCGGGCGCTGACCTCCGGTGGAGAGATGGCGGCGGGGGCGCTGGTGGCGCGGATGCCGGGGCGGATGGAGCCGATTCGGCAGTTGGCGTATCGGCTGTATACGCTATGTGAGCGCAAGGGGTGGGCGGAGGATGCGCGGGCGTGCAACGAGCTGATTACGACATGGGCGGCGATTGAGGCGGCTTCGCATCGGGCGGGGCAGGTGGGGACGCAGACAGATCTGGATATCTGAGGAGGATCCCGTGCTGAAGTGGAGGTTGCCTTGATCCCGAGATCCCCCGCGAGCGAGGAGGAGCTCGCCCTGCTCCTGAAACCGGGAGAGGGGCCCAGCCTGGAGATCAAGCGCTCGACGGGCGAGTTACGCGAGGGCCTGCAGACGATCTGTGCGTTTCTGAACGGTCTGGGCGGGATCGTGCTCTTCGGAGTCCGTCCCGATGGTCAGCCCGAGGGACAGCAGGTTTCCGATCAGACGCTGCGCGACATCGCGCAGGCGCTCGAACGGTTCGAGCCGCCGGTGAGTCTCCCGATAGAGCGGTTGTCTCTGAAGAACGGACGGGAGGTCCTGATTCTCCGCGTTGCAGGGGCTTCGAATTCGGTTCCGTTCACCTTCGATGGCCGTCCCTATGAGCGGATCGCCAGCACCACGCGCAAGATGTCACAGGAGACGTATGAACGGCTTCTCCTGGAGCGGGGACACGCCAAACGACGGTGGGAAAACCTCCCTTCGGAGGGGCTGACGCTCGACGACTTGGACCGCGAGGAGATTCTGCGCACTCGGGACCTGGCCGTTCAGCAGAGCCGGATCTCCGCAGACACAAGCAGAGACGCGGGCGACATCTTGGACCGGCTGGGATTGCGGGTGGGCGGGGTTCTCACGCAGGCCGCCCTTGTTCTCTACGGGAAGAGCTTCCTGTCGGACTGTCCCCAGTGCCACCTGAAGATGGGGCGTTTCCGTGGCACGGAGATCACCGGCGAGATCGTGGACAATCGCCAGGAACACATCCATGCCTTCGCCATGGTCCGCGAGGGCATGGCTTTCCTCGAGCGAACGCTCCCTCTGGGGGCGCGTTTTCCCGAGGGCCAGATCTTCCGGGAAGATCGCTTTCCGGTTCCTCCGAACGCCCTGCGGGAGATCCTGCTCAACGCCGTCATGCACCGGGACTATTCCTACTACGGAGGTCATGTCGCCATCGTCGTCTTTGACGACCGGGTCGAAATCCGCAGCTACGGCCGCCTGCCGACCGGCGTGACGGTGGAACAGCTATCGACGTCGCACGGATCCGAACTTCGCAATCCGCTGATCGCCGAAGCCTTTCACCGGACAGGGGCGGTGGAGGTTTGGGGGCGTGGTACGAACCGGGTGATCGCGGAGTGCCTGGCTCACGGCGTTCCCCCGCCGCTGTTCGAGGAGCGCGAAGGTTGGGTCGTGGTGACGTTTCGGGCCCCGATCGTTCCGGCGCGCCCCGGGAACCTACCAGAGGAGGGTCGGGAGAAGAGGTCGGAGAAAACGTCGGAGAAAACGTCGGAGGAAATGTCGGAGAAAACGGCCAAGAAGACCCCGGGCCGCATTCTCTCCATGCTGGCCGACCACCCGGATGCCACCATCGCCGATCTGGCCGCGGCTATCGGCGTCAGTGCCAGGACGATTGAACGCAATCTCAGGACACTTCAGGGGCAGAATCGAGTCCGCCGAATCGGGCCCGACAAGGGCGGACGCTGGGAGGTGGTCCCGTGACGAGCTGGATCGACAGACCGGGCATCGCCGCGGTGGAATGCATTGAGACCACGGACACTGTGGTCGTGACCGTCCGCGGCTGAAGTGGAGGCTGCATGATCCCGAAGATCCCCGCGAGTGAGAACGACCTCGCCCGGCTCCTGAAACCGGGAGAGGGTCCGAACCTGGAGATCAAGCGCTCGACCGGCGAACTGCGCGAGGGCTTGCAGACCATCTGCGCCTTCCTGAACGGCTCGGGCGGGATGGTGCTCTTCGGGGTCCGTCCCGACGGTCAGCCCGAGGGGCAGCAGGTCTCGGATCAGACGCTCCGCGATATCGCGCAGGCGTTTGAGCGCTTCGAGCCGCCGGTGGATCTCCCGATAGAACGGCTGTCGTTGGAGAACGGACGGGAGATTCTGATTCTTCGCACCACGAAGACCCTGGATTCGGCTCCGTTCACCTTCGATGGTCGCCCGTATGAACGGGTAGCCAGCACCACGCGCAAGATGTCCCAGGAGAAGTACGAGAATCTCCTCCTCGCCCGCGCCCACACGAAGCGGCGCTGGGAAAACGAGCCCGCCGAGGGGATGGCCATCAAGGGCATCGACCGCGATGAGGTCTTCCGCATCGTGGACATCGCCCGCTCGGTCGGACGTCTGGTCGGACCCGTGGGCCGGAGCCTTCCCGATGTGCTGACCCGGCTGGGTCTCCGCACGGATGGCCGCATCCTCCAGGGCGCGGTGGTCCTCTTTGGCAAGACGTTCATGCCGGACTACCCGCAGTGCGAGCTTCGCATGGCCCGCTTCCGGGGGACGACCAAGACCGAGTTCCTTGACCAGCGCCAGGTGCGCGGCCCGGCATTCAAGCTCTTGGAGGAAGCAGAGATCTTCTGCCAGCGCCATTTCCCGATGCCCGCGAGGATCGTCCCGGGCCAAATGAGGCGGGTGGAAACGCTGCTCATCCCACCGGACGCCATGCGGGAGATCCTGGTCAACGCCCTCATCCACCGCGACTACTCCATCGCGGGGGGCGCGGTTTCGCTGGCGATCTTCGACGATCGCGTGGAGGTCTGGAGCGCGGGAGGTTTTCCCAAGGGCATCACGCCCCGATCCCTGACGCAGAACCACCTGTCGGTCCAGCGGAACCCACTGATTGCGGACGTCTTCCATCGAACCGGCCTCATCGAGAAGTGGGGGCGCGGGACGAACCGCGTGGTCGAAATGTGCCGCGACGCGGGGATCGCTCAGCCGAAGTTCGAGGAGATCACCGGGGCGGCGGTGGTGACCTTCCGGGTGCGCGTGGGGGAGACGGCTGGTGCCGAGGTAGGGGCAAAGGTGGAGTCGGGGGTAGGGTCACGGCCGGAGACACAGCCGGAGTCCAGTACCAGTCCAGTACCAGTCCAGTACCAGTCACTGGAAGACCGCGTTCTGGCTCTGTTGAGCAACGGTGCCCTTCCCATCGCGGTCATCTCGAAGCAACTGGGGCAGGAACGGGTCTCTGGACAGCTCAAGGTTGTGCTGAAGACGCTCCTGACAGGCGCACGTGTCGAGTTCACGGTCCCCGACAAGCCCAACAGCCGCCTGCAGAAGTACCGCCTGACGAAGAAGGGTCAGAAGACCTTGGCCAGCCAGACGAGGCACCCCGCAGTTCAACGAAAGGGATCCAACCCATGACCCTGAAACCCTGGCGCGAAGTCGCCATCCCCCACGAGGATGTCCTGAAGGGCACCTTCCAGCAAGCCGAGTTCGCCGCCGACCTCTCGCGCGTCCACGACGGCACCGCCACACCCGAGTACCAAGACCCGGTGCTCTTCTACCAGCGCACCTTCATCACCGAGGGGATGAAACTCCTCCTCGACTCGGTCGTGAAGCGGATCGCCGGACGCGGCGGGGACCCGGTGATCCAGCTTCAGACCGCCTTCGGCGGCGGCAAGACGCACACCATGCTGGCGGTCTACCACCTGGCGAAGGGGACAGCAAGTTCCGCCGACCTTGCCGGCATCCCGCCCATCCTCGACGCCGCGAAGATCACCGAGCTGCCGCGGGCCACGATCGCCGTCCTCGATGGCAACCAGTTGGCCCCGAACATGCCCCGCAAGCGCGACGGGCTCACCGTGCGCACACTCTGGGGAGAGCTGGCTTGGCAGCTCGGGGGCGAGTCTGGGTACGCCCTGGTCCGCGAGGCCGACGAGAGCGGCACGTCGCCTGGCAAGGATGTCCTGGCCCGGCTGCTCGGCGGCCACGCCCCGTGCGTCGTCCTCGTGGACGAACTTGTCGCCTACATCCGGCAATTCGAGGAGGGGAAGTCGTACGCGGGCGGGACCTACGACTCGAACCTCTCGTTCATCCAGGCGCTTACCGAAGCGCTGAAGATGGTTCCGAGCGCGGTGCTGCTTGCCTCACTTCCCGAGTCGGACCGCGAGGCCGGAAGCCAACGCGGACAGGGAGCACTGAACGCCCTGGAGCATTACTTCGGCCGCGTCCAGGCGCTCTGGAAGCCGGTCGGAACCGAGGAGGCGTTCGAGATCGTCCGCCGCCGTCTCTTCACGAAGGTGAACGATGCCGCGGCCGCGGATGCCGTCTGTCGCGCCTTCGCGGAGCTCTACGTCGCCAACCCCAGCCTGCCCCAGGAGACCCAGGACAGCCGGTACACGTCTCGGATGCGCGACGCCTATCCGATCCACCCAGAAGTGTTTCGGCGGTTGTACGAGGACTGGTCGACGCTCGAGTCGTTCCAGCGCACACGCGGTGTCCTGAAGCTCATGGCCAAGGTGATCTACCGGCTCTGGAAGGATGGGAACAACGACCTGCTGATCCTCCCGGCCAACCTGCCCCTCTACGACGCCGACGTGCGCAACGAGGTGATCTACTACCTGCCGCCGGGCTGGGACCCGGTGGTGGAGAGCGACATCGACGGCGAGCGGGCCGAGACCACCGAGATCGAAAACAAGGAACCGCGCCTGGGGAGCGTGCAGGGGTGCCGGCGGGCGGCGCGAGCGATCTTCCTCGGGAGTGCCCCCACGACCACGGGACAAAGAGTGCGCGGCCTGGAGGTGGGGCAAGTCCTGCTTGGCTGCTTGCAGCCCGACCAGCAGCTCAGCCTCTACGAGGACGCACTCAACCGGCTCGTCGACCGGCTGCACTATCTCAACCAGGCCAACGACCGATACTGGTTCGACACCCGGCCGAACCTCCGCCGCGAAATGGAGGAGCGGAAGAAGCGCTTCCAGGACCGGGAGGACATCCTTCCCGTCATCCGGGAGCGTCTTCAGAAGAGTCTCACCCCCGGCTTGTTCGGTGGTGTCCATGTGTTCACCCCCGCCGCGGATATCCCAGATGATTGGTCGCTCCGACTCGTGGTCTTGCCGACCGAGGCAGCCTACAACCGCGCCGGCCACGGCCTTGCGATTCAAGGCGCCGCGGAGATCCTGAAACACCGGGGCGAACAGCCGCGACAGAAGCAGAACCGGCTTCTGTTCCTGGCGGCTGATTACGACAGTGTGTCCCGACTCAAGGATCTGGTCCGGACGCTGCTGGCGTGGCAGTCGATCGTGAATGACTACCGGGACAACCGGATCGTGCTGGACAACCTGATGGCAAGGAACGCCGAGGCCGCGTTGGCGCAGGCCCGCGAAACACTGACCCGGATGGTTCGCGAGGTCTACAGGTGGCTGCTCGCGCCGATGCAGGAAGCACTGCCTCCCAAAGGGGTCAAGGCCGCCTCCGGGGGGACACCCGCATTCGAGGGCACGGGAGTCGGCGGTGTCTCCGAGATCAAGTGGGAGGCGTTCCCGCTCAACCCCAGCAGTCCTGACCTCGGGAAGGAACTGGCGCTGGTGCTCAGAGAGAACGAGCTCGTGATCAGTGAGTGGGCGCCAATTCACCTCGCCAAGATGCTGACGACCTGGTTCTGGAAGGCGGAGGTCGTCGAGGTCGGGGCGCTGGAGGTGTGGCAGAAGACATGCCAGTACCTGTATCTGCCGCGGCTGAAGGACGAGGAGGTGTTTCGGCGGGCGCTGGTGGCGGGGGCGGGGAGTACGGACTTCTTTGGGTTTGCGTATGGCAAGGAGGCGGGGAAGTACACGGGGTTCAGCTTTGGGAAGCTACCCGCGCCGGTGTTCGATGGCTCGCTGCTGATCATCGAGCCGAGGGTGGCGCGGGAGTATGCGGCGGCGGAGGCGGCGGCATCCACGGGTAAGCCCGGCGGGACGGTCGGGGGCGGGGGCGGCGAAGGGGTCATCGCGGACCCCCCCGGTGGCACTGGTCGCGGGACTGGCGGAGGGGGCCTCGGCCCCGGCGGAGGCGCGGGCCGCACGGGCGGAGGTGCCAAGGCACCGGTACAGCGACGCTTCTACGGGACCATCAGTCTGGATGCCGTCCAGGCCAAGAAGAGGTTCGCTGACCTCGTGGATGAACTCGTGATCCGCTTCACCGAGCGGCCCGGAGTGAACGTGCAGATCACGGTCGAGATCCATGCCGAGTCGGCGGCCGGCTTTGACGAGAATCTCCAGCGGACGATTCGAGAGAATGCGAGGACGCTTGGGTTCCGGGATTCGGAGTTCGAGGGGGGAGAGTAGGGAGTCGGAGGCGCTACTGTCCCTTGACCATTGAGGGGAGCGATGAGGAGGATGGCGGCAACGGTCTCTTGGCCTCCTGGCCGCCATGTCAGCGTGCTGGCTTAGCGTCTTGCTGTTAGAAGCCCAGCGGACTTCGTCTGAGTCGCCTCCGCTCCCTTTCCTCCTCATCGTTCCGTTCGGCTTCCTGCCGATATGCCGGGTCTGCCTGCCGCCGCCGCTGCTGCTCGGCCAGCTTCGCCTCGGCTCGCCGTTGCTTCGCTGCCTGCTTCCGCAGCTGTTCCTTGGCCGGGTCTGCTTGCCGTCGTTGCTCCGCCTTCTGCCGCCGCTCCTCTCTCTGCAGCTCGATCTGCTTCCGCTCCTCCGCCTCGGCCTGCAGCTGCGCCAGCTTGGCCTCCTTTAGCTCCAGCTGTTCCCCCCGCAGATGCTCCAACTCGGTCTCATTCTGCTTCAGCTCGGCCTTCAGTTGCCGCACCAGCTTGGCCTGCCGCTGCTGCTCCTTCTCCTCTGCCAGCAGCCGCTGCTCCAGGCTCCCGAACAGCTTCACTCTCTGCTCTAGATTGGCATGCTTGGCTCGCTTCCCCTCGGCCTTCAAGACGGCTCCTCGGACCAGGAGTCTTGCTCCCTCAACGTCTACCCCTTCGACCCGAAGCGCCCAGCCTCGAAAAACCCAAACGTAGGGTATGTCGGACATCATTGGCTTCGTATCGGCGCCGATAACAACCAGCCTCGAGGCGTCTCGATAGAGGGGATTGCCGGTCCCTATAACCCGGCTCCCAAGAGGTCCCCGCTCAACACGCCTTTGCGCCCCTCCAATCGTTCGCAGCACATCCTTCGAGTCCGCTCTCCCGAGAAGTTTCACCTTCATGCCGATACCTCTCTCCTTGTAGTTCCATCAAGACGGATTGCACCTCTCCGCTCCAGCCTTCACCCGGTCACCCGAAGCGGTCTGCGACCCGCATTCCCGTCCGCGATGGCAACATGGCCCAAGCGGGTGTCAGGCGGCGGGCCCATGGCTCCGACGGGGGCCAGCGGCAGGCATCGCGCGGCTAGGCAGGAGTCGGGTCGTCCGACCATGCCCATCTATGGCCTTCACTCCGGCGATGATTCGGGTTCCCGTGCGCACGGTCGAGTAGTGACTTCCCGGCACGGCGGCCAAGATGGCCCACGGAACGCCGAGAGAGGAGTCGTCATGGTCCCAGGGAACTGTTGCTCGAGCGCGGACAGGCCCCTCAGTGTGGCTTTCCGGGCGGGCGCCGGACGGTTCGCTTTAACATGACCAGCCGGGGGCGGTCTGCAGTCTCTTGGGTACGGACCGCTCGGAGATAACGGATCCTGTCGGCAACGCCTCCTTCAAGAATCTGAGCGGCGGGCTTTGCGAGGTTGCTGTTGCCGCGCCGGGATACGCCACCACCCGCCTGCGAGTCGAAATCGGTTCGGAGACCGTCACCTCGGGTTCCTTCGTTGTCACCCGCCTCGTGCGCCTGGCGGAACGAAGATCGGGCCTTCGGGCCGAAGTGATCGACCGGTCGAGCGGGTGGAATCTGCCTCATGCCGTCCTCCGCTTTGCCCGGTGGCAACGGAGAGACGCCTCTGAGGATCAGTTCCTCGACAACGCCGGACTGCCCTTCGAGCGCACGGCGGACCAGAATGGGGTGATCATGGTGGACAGCCTGCCCGCGGCGCAGGCATGGGTCTGCACCCAGGCGGATCTCGACCACGACGGCCGCGGAGACTTGGATCAGACCGACAGTCTGCGGGTGGACTTGTCCGCGGCAGACACCGTACGTATTCGAATCGAGGTACGCAGAATCGAGATCAGGGTGAACACCACCAATGTTCCGGAAGCCCCGGGCGATTCCCTGCGAAGCTGCACCTTGTTTTGGGAGTTCAATCGAAACATGGACACGACCCTGGTCCGCACCAGGGTGGATCTGCTCTTGCAGCCGGGAAACGACCCGACGCCGGTCCGGCCGCGCTGGATCGTGCCTTCGAGGCTGGAGGTGACGGCACCCGTCCTCCGAGGCCGGGAGGTGAGCTGCCGGGTGCATCTCCGGTTATTCACGTCTCTAGGCGACGAGTTCACGTCGGGCGCGGGTCCGTTCCTCTGGTCGCCGGGCGAGCCGTGCGACTCGGTGGTGTTCCGGGCGGGGCCCTGCAGGAACGGAGAAAGCGCGGCCGGCACCGATCCCCGCAGATATCAAGGGCGGAAGGCGTCGTCGTGAAGGTCATGAGCTCCCGCCGAACCAGGGACGCCCGTCGCCCGCTCCTTCGGTTCCCAGCCCTGCTCCCGCTCTGTCTCTTGGTGGCCCTTGGGTGCTCGAAGGAGATCACGCGCGACATCACCAAGCCCCTCCCGGCGTCCAGCGCCGACGTGGCCGTCCGGGTGGTGTCCTGGCCGGCCGGGCGCGAGATCGAGCGCGCCGCGTGTCGTCTGATCGAGCCGGCCAGGCAGGAGACCACGGATGCCCGGGGCCTGGTGCTCTTTCGGGGCCTACCCCGGGGCCGATACGTCACGCAGATCTCGGCCGCCGGCCACGCGGGAGTCTTGTACACATTCCCGGTCACACGGCCGGACTCCTCCCTGGGGGCGGAGTTGGACACCTCCGCCTGGCAAGGAGAGATCTCGCTTGCGGTGCACCTGCTCGAAGCTCAGGCCGCGCTCGATCTTCAGGTCCTGGAGGTGAATCCGCTTCGAGGCGATTCGGCGTTTGCCGCTGTCGGCCGGCGGGTGAGACTCAACTGGAAGGGGTTCGACCCGAGCCGGCCGGTGGGACTCTTCAGCGGCCACGAGCTGGTGACCGACGGTCTCCCGGGAACGGCTTGGACCGATTCGGCCGGACGCGTGGAACTGCGCCATCTCCCCCCGGCGCTGGTAGAGCTGACCGTGGCGCCCCGGGACGCGGAGCAAGACGGGCCCCGCGGCCCGGTTTCCTTCCCTTCCTGGACGGGAGCTCTGGTGGTCGGTGCCACCACGCGGGTCACCTTGACGGGCGCTCTCGCGGACGAGCCGGGCCTGGTTGAAACGAACATCCCGGAGGGAGCATTCCACGACATTCCAAAGGTGACTTCCTGCTCGCTCCGTTTTCTCTTCTCGTCCCCCATGGACACCAGCGCCGCGAACGGCAGCTCGATGTCACTGACGGATGGAGGGGCGTACGACACGCCCCTGGCCGCCCGTTGGAGTTCGACCTCGGCCCTAGAGCTACTCCCGATTCGGCCGCTCCCAGAGCCGGGCACAGCCATGAAACTCGAGCTGCAACTGGTCGGCGGCGGGGGCCGCCGGTGGAGGCTGTGGCGGGACCTCACGTGGAGCGTCCCCGGTGCGTGCGCATCGGGATCACAGCCCGGCCCCTGCACCGAATCGGTCCAAGATCTGCGCCTGACCGGACCCGCCCGAGCCGACTTTGATACCCGCGAATTCGCGTTGGAGTGGTCGTCCGTGACCGGAGCCGGCGGTTACGAGATCTACGTTTGTGACGATGACCGCCACCCCGACTGGATCTGGTTGCACAGAGAGCCATCCGACCCGGCCTTGGGAAGGTTGAACGCCTCGGTCGTCCTCCCCCTCAGCTTTGATCGCTTCGTGGACGACACTCTCGCGACACCTCTGGCGGGAATCGAGATCAGGTTCTGCGTCGTGCCCCATCAGGCCGCGACCCCGTGGCCCGGCGGGATCCATCCGATTCTACGGGTGCGGGATGAAATCCCGCCGACGGTCCTTCGGATGGAGCAGACCGACTTCTCGGAGAACCCCGCACCGGATCCGCGCCCCATGCGCATCCGTGTTCTCTTCAGCGAGTACATCCGCGCCGATGAGCCGGGTCCCGAGGTGCGGATTCTGGATCAGCCGTCCGGGGTCGATCCTCTGTATCCGGCCCAGGCAACGTGGGAATGGGGAGCGCGGCGCGGATCCGGCACCCTACGCTGGGATCTCCAGGCGAACCAGAAAGTGGGCGGGACCCGAATCGCCCTGCGGTGGCGGACGCTGGCCGATCGTTCGGACAACTTCGATCCCGCCGGCTACGACAGCCCGCCCTTTGTCATTCCCAGGGGCGGATTGACCGATGACTTCGAACAGGCGGATCTCTGGACGTCCCGGGGAAACGGCTGGGAGCTCGGCATCCCGAGCATCGGACCGGGCGGCGCTCACTCCGGCCTTCGCTGCTGGGGAACCGACATGAACACGATCTACCCCGGAAACTGGGACGGGTCTCTGACCTCGCCCTCGTTCCGGGTTCCCGGCACCAACCCCAGGCTTGAGTTCTGGTCCTGGTTCTCCCTCGAGCAGTGCCCGCACGAGCGGTGCGATGACGTGTCCATCTCCATTCTCGATGAAGACGGGAAGGAAACCACGCTTCAATCGTACACCGGCGACAGCAGGGCCTGGCACCTTGCTTCCATCCCGCTGGGGACCCTCTCCGGCCACCGGGTTCAAGTCCGGTTCCGGTTTCACTCGGATCCCATGGTGGCCGGAATCGGGTACTTCCTGGACGATGTGGCCGTGGTGGGAGACTGACGGCGCCAGGACCGAGCAGGACAGACCGCGGACCCCGGGACAGCCCAAAGCCTGACGGCGGATTAGGCCGTGCTCCGCGATTATTCCATCGGCGAACATTTCCACCCAAGGCGCCCCGGAACAACAGTCTCCAAGGGATTGCTCATTCGCGTTGTCGGGCGCGGCCGACTCGTTCAACGGGATTGTTCGGTGCTGAGGTGCGAGCAGGGCGTACTTGTCCCGGCAGAGAAGTCCACGATCGAAGCGACGGAACAGAGGTCTCCGCCGCGAGGCGATAGTCGTGATGAATCCCGCCGAGGACGGGGAGGGTGACAAGCCGCGGAGCTCGGTCGGCGGCTCACCCGACGCTTGACATGATTTCCCCAACATAGTACAAGCTAACCCATCGCGGTGAACACACCGCGCGACCGATTCACCAGACATCGACCCGGCAGCAAAGCGGAAGGCGTTGTAAGTGCTGCTCCGGCAACCCCCATGATGCTTGTCGGCTTGCGGTCGCGGCGGGCTAGTGTCACGCTCTGGGCCTCAAGTCGGACGGGACCGTCGTGGCCTGGGGATACGAATACTTCGTCCGGGTGACGGCGGGACAGGAGACCGCCTCGGTGCGGGCGGTCTTGACCTGGTAGCCCTGTAAACACTTCGGACACCAAAACCGCGTCCATCCGAACATGCCGTGAAATGGAGGCGATCATGACCCTCGTCCGCCGTGCTCTCCTTCCGCGTGCGTTCCTGGTTCTTCTCGTCGCTACAGCATCGCTCATTCTCGCTCCGCGGGCATCGCTCGCCCGAGATGGCGATTACTCCGATTGGCTGCCTTTGACCGACACGGACTGGAGCGCCCCGGCCAACGAGGCCTTGGGTATCCGGCACGCCGTGCGGATCTTCGATGGGACGCAGATCGACGAACGACCGGGGATCGAGGGAAAACAGGTCCGGTACTCGTACTACCACCGGGTCCGGGTCTTCGATGCCGATGGGATCGAGGCGTATCGAACCATCGAGATCCGGGGGCCTGTCGCCGGCCGGATCGCGGAGCTGGCGGCGCGCGTGATGAAGCCTGACGGACGGGTCATCGAGGTCGAAAAGCGGGAAATCCGGGAGAAGAAGGTTCTCTCGCGGGCCGGGGATGTCCTCAAGGCCGAGACGCTCGCCTTCCCCTCGGTTGACCCCGGCGACATCCTGGAGTGGCGGTACACCGTCGAGCGCGCGTGGGGCGGGATCCCCCGCATTCAGTTCCGGCAGCGGCACTACACCGTTCGCGCGGAGCTGACCTGGTGGTATCCGGTGATCGAGGCGATCGTGGGCGACCCGCTACTGCTGCGGGACTTGATCTACCAGCCGCACTACCTGCTCGCCAATCCGCCGGCGACGGGGGTCAAGGCGAAGGCCCTGCCCGAAAACGCCCCGCCTGACCACCTGCAGATCACGATGTACAACCTCTCGGCCCTGCCCGACGAGCCGTACCTGGCCGCGGAGGGCGAGATTGCGACCTACTTCGTCGGATGGTACGGCTTCCCCCGCAAGGACTCGCTGGCGCCGTTCTGGCAGCGGGTGGCCGATGATTGGGGCAAGGAGACCGACAACTTCATGCGTGACGACCGCGGCCTGGAGGCGCGGATGAAGGAGATCATCGGCCGGCCCCGGGACCTGGACCGCGATATCGAGGATTGCCTCGCGCTCCTGCACCGCACCGTCCGCAACCTGCGCGACCTTCCGGAGGCGGAACTCCCGGAGGACCTGCCGAACTACGACAGCGCCAGGAAGGTCCTCGAAGCCGGGCGCGGCTCGGACGACCGCCTGGCCTCCCTCTACACCGGAATGCTCCGCCGCCTCGGCTACGCCGCGACGGTGTTCCACGCGCCCAGTCGCGAGGACGGGATCTTTATCAAACAGTGGGAGAATCCCTCCCAACTGACGCTGTGCGGCACGGCGGTCGCCGACTCCGGGAACAAGATCCGCTGGATATTCCCCTCGTTCCAGGGCAGCACCATCCGGACGTTGCCCTGGATGGCCCAGGACGGGACTGCGATCCTGGAGCGATCGAGCAACCAGAAGATCGCCGTCCGTTTCCCCCTGACCGCACTCGTTCCCATGGCCGAGGCTTGCGACAACCGGGTCGACCTGGTGACAACGCTGCGCGTGGAGCCACAGGGCCATCTCTCGGGGCAACTCCACGCTACCTGGCGATGTGAAAGCGACCCCGATCTGCGCCGCGAGGTGACCCGGCAGCAGGGACAGGGGGCCGCCGACTACCTGAGGGCGCGGCTGGGCGGCATCGGCCCCTCCTTCCGCGTCTGGGACGAATCGGCCGGCGCAGACAGCACCGGCGTCGTCTACGCCTGCAGCCTGCGCGTGGGCGGCCAGGTGCAATCGGCAGGAAGCCGGACCATCGTCAACCTCGGTTCGTTTCGAGCGGACGATTACTCCCTTCCCGACCAGCCGCGGGAATCCCAGATCCACTTCCAGTACCCGAGAATGACCCGCTCGCGCGTCGAGCTGGCGGTCCCCGACGGCTACGCGCTGGCGTCGTCGTCGGCCGACTCGCTGTCGACGGAGTTCTTCCGGTTCCGCTGCACCGGTTCCGGCGCCGGGAAGACGATCGTCCGGGAGCGGGAGCTCGACCTCTTGTACAACATCTTCCTCTCGGCGGGGGCCGACACGCTGCGGCGGCTGTTCCAGGAGGTGCGCGACATCGACGGCAAGCCGCTGGTCCTGGCGCCGGCGAAGGTCGGGCCGTGAGGCGCGCGGGGATCAGGCGCACGGGAGTCGACCCCACGCGGATAGGGCCCGCGGAGGCTAGGTCGACAGGGGTGCGGTGCGCAGAAGACCCGCACCCGGGGATTCGGCAAGTGGGGATGCCGTGCGCCGAGATGAGGCGTCCTTGGATCGCGCGCCTGTTTCGCGACGCGTGCCTCACACTGGCGGTAGGCGTCTTCGCCGTTCCAGCCCAGGCCGGCGACCTGCCGGACTGGTTTTACGCCGTCGGAATCGCGGAAGGCGAGGCGGCGTTCCCCAAGGCCGACCTCGTGGAGCTCTCCCGGGACTACCGGGTCGAGGTGGACGCGGACGGTCGATCCCGCGAGGAAATTCGGATCGTCTACCACTTGCGCCGCGGCAGCGCCGCGGAACATGCCTACTTCCGTTTCTCCGAGAACTCGCGGGTACACGTTGAATCGATGCACGGATGGGTCGGGCACGGCGGCACGGCTGCGGGCGGAATGACCTCCAGCGGCCAGATCGCCGCCATCAAGGTCGCCCGCGAAGTCGACACGATCACGCGAACCACCCTGCTCAACTCCGCGCTCTACTCCGACTGCCGCGACGCCATCGTGCAGATCCCGGACCCCTCTCCCGGCGACATCTTCGGGTTCCTGGTAGAGGTCGAGACCCGCTTCCCGGGCCTGCGAACGGACATTCGGGTGGGCCGCGGGGATCTTCCCGTGACTCGATGGACCTACCGCCTGCATCTGCCAGCGGGCTGGGCGAGCCAGGCGGCATGGGCCGAGTCGGCCATGTCGGATCTCACGGACGCCCCGGCGACACCCGGGGTAGATGGTTGGCAGTCCTGGGCGCGGGGTCCGATTGCGGCAGAACAGGACAAGGCGGCGTTCGCTCCGCCCGCGGCCGAGGCTGCGCCGGCCTTCTTCGTGCGCTATCGGGAGCCAGGCGAGACTCCCGCGCCCGCGTTGGATTCCTGGCCCGCCGTCGCTTCCTGGTACGCAGCGCTCGACCGAGAGGCGCTGGCCGACACGGCCGGATTCGCTGCCCTGGTGCACGAGCTGGCGTCGGCCGATGTGCCTGCCGACGAACGAGCGGCCCGGCTCGGAACCTGGGTTCGTAGTAGCGTCGGGTACGTCCAGGTCTACTTGAAGGACGGCGAGATCCGACCCCACCCCGTCGGGGAGACCCGCCGCGCGCGCTACGGCGACTGCAAGGACATGGCTCACCTCTGCGTTGCGCTGTTCCGCTCCGCGGGGTTCCAGGCCTGGCCGGTGCTGACCAGCGCCGGCGGCCGCGGCTTCGTGCGACGGGAGATACCGTCCCCGTTCTTCGATCACTGCATCACGGCACTCGCCCGCCCGGACGGCTCGATTCTCTACTTCGACCCGACCGCAAAGTCGGTCCCGTTCGGCCGCCTTCCGACCGCTCTGGACGGGGCATGGGCGCTCGTGATTGGAAAGGACGCGGTAGCCAACCTGGTGCCGCTTCCCGAAGACCGCCCGGCGGAGAACACGGTCCGGCACCGGGGCACGCTGCGACTCGACGCCGCGAACGCGCGCGGCGAGGTATCCAGCTTCCTCTCGGGCGCGACCGCCTGGGCCTGGCGCGAGTGGCTGAACGGGATCGAACCCGCGCGGCGGCCAGACCGCTTCCGGGAGAAACTCGCGCGGTCCCTGCCCGGCGCCCGTATCAGCGACCTCGCCATCTCCGGCCTGGAGGAAGTCGCCGACTCGATCTCCTGGCGGTTCCGGTTCGAGGCCCCCCTGCCCGGACAACGCGTCGGAAACCTGCTGTTGCTCCAGCCGGACTTCCTCACCTGGGAAAGCCCGACCTGCCTGCCGGATGCCACACCGCGGGAGACTCTCCTCGGCGCACCCGCCCGCATGGAGACCGAAGCCGATGTCGTCCTGCCCGAGGGCTGGCTGATCGATGACCTTCCCGACTCCGTCCACGTCGAGAACAGCATCGGGCTCTACGATCGGAGCTGTCGGGGCAAGCAGGGGAGCATCCGGCTTCATCGGCTCATAGAGCACCGGCGGGCGCGCGGGACCTCAGGGGACTTTCGCGAGGTCAGCGCGTGGGGTGGCGCAGCGTGCCGGGGGGATCGGGAGTTGGCCACGGTTCGCCTGCCATGATGCACGGGCACGCGGCGTGGGCCCGCGCGTGTTGCCCTGTGGTCTGACAGGACGTCGGACGCCTTCGTTCCGGATGGCTGGATGGCGAAGGGAATGGTCACCTACCTCGTAGTGTGCCAATAGTCGGCCGGGCTGAATTGGCGGAAATGCAGCGGGTTATGTTCAGGCATTCGCGTGGACTTTGGTCCGCTTCCTTCTTCAGCAGAGGGCGCACTTGCCCAGGCCAGGGGGATCCGGAGGCCACGGCCCCGCTCGTTTCCATCGCGGGGCGGCCGATCAGAGATGCTCCTAAGGCAGAGGAACCCCAGCTCCGGCGGGACTGATGCCCGCCAACAGATGAATTGGTCAATGGTGGGTCGTTCTCTGCGGCCCTCGATGGTCTCTGTCCGAATCGTCTGTCCCGGATTAGGTTAGCGGCCTGAGAGCACTTGCTCGAATCGCGCCGAGCGGTTCGTATGGAGGCGGGTCCGGGGAGCCACTATGGCTGGCCCACCAGGTTTGGTCGGCCAGGCAGTCAACGCGAGCCCCGGGGCGATGCCTCGGGGCTTCTCGCGTCTTCGCCAGAAACTGCGCACTTCTCGGCGTTCTCCGCGAGAGAATCTCGGCGGAGTGCGCGCACGATCCGGAAAGGCTCATCGAGCACTACATGGAGCAACAGAAGCGGCATCGTGACCGGCTGCTCCAACCGGTCACCCCGTAAGGGGAAAATACTGGAGCGAAGCCTAGGATCCAGAGAATTCGGGACTTCGGCCGATTCGATGAGGCCAGCTCCGGCCGATCACAGGGGCTCTTGAGCCAAGGGTCAGGGAAAACTCCTCATGAACCGCTCCAAGTGGGAATTCAGATTGGGCGAACGAGCGGGTAGGCGGACCGCTTTCACACCGGCGCCGTGCTCTCGAAGGATGTTGCCGACCGTCGTGTCCGAGATGTTGTGCCCGAGGTTGGCGAGAGCTCCCAGGATGCGGTCGTATCCCCATTGTGACTCTACGGGCGGCGAACGGGTCATCTCGCGCGGTCAGGTCTGGGTGCGAGAGGGGAAGCAACAGATGCGGCCGGGGTGGAGGCCCCACTACGTGGCCGGCAGATCGGGCTCCCTGGCTTCCTCGACCGTCACTCGCACCACTTCGCCGTTTCTCCAAATGGCGATCTTGCGCCCGGCGCGGCGGTGCTCTTCGACCGCCTCGGCGATCGCGACGTGCATCCCGGCCTGGATCTGCGCGTGCTGTTTCCGCTTCTCTTCGTAATTCATGGCTTGGTGGGTCCTTCTTCTATGAAAGACCAGAGCTCCAGATCGTGGACCTCGGTCTTCTCGCCGCTCCACCCTTCGGCTACCAACCGCTCTTCCATGCCCGAGTTGTCGTACACCTGCCAACTGTCCGCAATCGGCTGATACAGCTCCAGGAAGTTGCGCCAGCCAGCGGCATAACGGCGCCGGACGACCTGCTGGGGGATCTCGTGCCCGCCTGCCTGAACCCTGGTGTGCACTCGCTCGACAGCAAGATCCGCACTCCGAAGCCAGAGGAAGACCACTTGCACATCGTAGCCGTTCCCCTGCAGGTTCCGCAAGAATCGGGCAAACGACCGGGAGGCAAGGGTGGTCTCGAAAGCGAAATCCGCGCCCATTTCGGCCAGCTCATGCAGGCGCCGCAGCATGACGCGCCCTGCTTCCACGGCCACCGATTCGGGCACAAACGCGGAAATCCCGGCAGCAATCGTGTCCGCGTTCACGTACTCGCGCAACGAGAGAAAGCCCGGCAGAATCCGCATCGCGGCGGTCGTCTTGCCCGCGCCGTTGGGACCACCCAGAAGAATCAAACGCGGCATGACTTTCACTTCCTGGCCTTCCGGTCGAACGCGAAGCGGGCAAGCATCCAACCTCCGGCCCGGACTGAGCTGCCTGGCATCGCAAAGGTATCCTGTGCTGCAGAACGGACCACCACCGAGTATCGCCTCCCCCCTCGGCGGATCGGTGCACGACTCGGCCTCCGGCTAGCGGAACCTGGGTAGCATAGCCGCTTCACCCAGGCAGGGGCGAGTGCTTCGATCTTCGTTCGATCGCCGCTGCCCCGCCTGGGCGAGAAGGGATGTCTCCAGCTAGGTCCTGACCGGTCGGGCGAGAAGACCAACCGGTGTCCGGTCTGAAAGGACTCGCCGAGTGGATTCCGAGGGCGACGGCGACCTGGCCCAGGAGGCCACAGTCCACTGGTTGCCTCGGCCAGGACAAGCTCGATGTGGTCCACGAGGCCCGCGAGCGCCTTCTGATCGAGGGCTGGGATCTCCAGCCGCGCCCGCGCGCTCGTTTCCTTCGGCTTTCGACGAGGACGGCTGGATGCAGGTGTTGTCGAACGGCCGCCGCAAGCGGACGGAGAGCGAGTGGCGGCAAATCCTGGCGCGGTTCCGGAACGGCGACTCGATGGATTACGCACGTGGTCTTCTGCGCCCGCCTACGGACCCTCCAGACGCTTCAGCGCCTCCCGCCCGTTGTCGTTCGCCGGGTTCAGCTCCAGCGATTTCTTGTACGCCTTCACGGCGAGCTCCTTTTGTCCCTTGGCCGCGTAGCCTTCACCCAGGCTGTCGTAGGCATTCCAGGAATCCGGGAAGATCTCCACCGCGATCCGGAACAGTGCCAGGGCGTCGTCGGTGTGCCCATCCTGGAGAAACCGGTAGGCCCGCAGATTCACCGTCGCCTCGAGCCGAGGGCTGGGCGCCGGGTCCTGTTCCCGGATCCGGCGAAGGATGCGCTGGATGTCCTCGGTCTTGCCCGCATCGAGGGCGGCTTCCAGGCCGCGGGCCTGGAGGAACGACAGGACTTCGGCATTGAAAGCCTCGGGCTGCTCCAGGGGAATCAGATGTCCTGCTCCGGAGATGATGACCCGGCGCGAGCCATGGATCCCGGCCTGGATGGCCCCCGCGTGGGCATGCACATCGGGAATGTCCTGCTCCCCGACAAGGATCAGGGTGGGCGCCGTGATCTCCCCGAGGAACCCTAGGGCCGGGCGCGGAGGCGGTTGGGCCTGGGCACCCGCCGTGTTGTCCAGGTTCTGAGGATTGGCCTCGAGCAGCGCCTTGACTCTTTCCCGGGCGGCGGTGTTCTGGGGTGCGACCACGTAGGGATCCTCCGCGCACCAGTACTGCCGGTTTCGTACTGGATCAGACAGTATTTCCCTCGTCAGATGTCCGCCCCGGGTGGCCATGTGCATGCTGTATCCATAGCCGCTGACGACGGCTCCGACCAAAACCAACGCGTCTACCTTTTCCGGATGAGCCAGGGTGAAGTCGATCGACAGCCCTCCCCCGGCGGACATGCCGACCAGACAAGCCTTGTCGATCTGCAACTGGGTGAAGAGAGCGTACAGGTCATCCAGGTCCGAGAACGGCGCGGTGGGAGCGGGGGAGCGTCCGTAGCCTCTCCGGTCGTAGCGAACCACCTTGAAGTACCGGCCGAAGGGGGCAAGCTGCGCGTCCCAGGTCTCCCGGTGGAGCATCCCGTCGTGGATGAGGACCAGCCAGTCGCCCTGCCCCATCACTTCGTAGAAGAGCAACCCGCCCGGCACTTGGATGGTCCCGGAAACCGGCACAGCCGACGCGGCGGCCGCCGGTTCCCCCTTCGCGGCCGGCTCCGGCGGTTGGGACAGGCCGGGTCTCGCCGTGGCGATCATCAGCAGCACTCCGAACACCACACGCTGGCAGCAGGTCATCGCATCCTCCTCTGTGCCGGCTCCCTGCTCGCTCGCGCCGTCCGGCCGTGTCTCTGTTCCCTCGCCTCATCGGGCCGCATCCCTTCGCCCGCCCCGGGAAGAGTAGCATGGCGGCGTTTCTCAACGGACTCTCCCCGAAGAAGATCATCCGCTCCAAACACTCGCCCTGTCATCAGGGCTGGTGGTGCATCCAGCGAAATGCACCCGGCGAGTGGTTTCTCGCCGCGCTCCCCGTCGGGGGATGGGTCTTCCATTCGCCCCCGGAGGTCGGTCATAGTCCTGTTCGGCGGTTCGCAGTGGGGCGAGGGGCGCCCGGGGGTGATGAAGTCGCTGATCCGCAGACGAGTTTGTGCTGCGCGTTGGAGGTTGGTATGCGAGCTCGGGTCGTCGCCCGGCTTCTCGCACTGGCGCTGGTGGGGTCGTCGCCGTCCCCGGCGCAGGCGGCCGTGGTGCATATCGAGAGCGGGGGGATCGAAGGCGTCCCGAGCGGCGTGCCCGGCGTCCTCGTCTTCAGGGGGGTGCCCTATGCGCGGCCGCCGGTCGGGGAGCTCCGGTGGCAGCCGCCGCAGCCGCCGTTGGCCTGGAGCGGTGTGCGCAAGGCCGACAGCGTCGCTCCGTGCTGCCAGCAGGTGCCATGGTCCGCGCCGCCTTGGACGGCGGAGTTCGTCACGCAGGAGCGGACGAGTGAGGACTGCCTCGACCTCAACCTCTGGACCGCGCAATCTCCAGACAGTGCGAAGCGCCCGGTGCTCGTGTGGCTGCACGGCGGCGCGCTGACCGGAGGATCCGGCGCGGTGGCTGTGTACGACGGCGCCCAACTCGCTCGTCGCGGCCTCGTGGTGGTGACCGTCAACTACCGCCTGGGCGCACTCGGCTTTCTCGCGCATCCAGGGCTGAGCGCGGAGTCCCCGCGGCACGTCTGTGGGAACTACGGGCTGCTCGATTGCATCGCCGCCCTGCAGTGGGTCCGGCGGAACATTGCGGCCTTCGGTGGTGACCCCGATCGCGTGACGCTCGCCGGGCAGTCTTCGGGCGCCGAGCTGGCCGCCGCGCTGATTCGCTCGCCCCTGGCGACCGGGCTCTTTCACCGCGTCATCCTGATGAGTGGTGGCGCGTCCGACGGATACCCGCCGCTCGCCGAGGCGGAGCAGGCGGGTGCGGCGTGGGCGAGGACGTTCCCGGACAGCTCACTCTCGGCGCTGCGCGGGTTGGCGGCCTCCGGGACCATGGTCGGTGGGCCCTTCGGGCTCGTGGCGGACGGCTGGTGCCTTCCCGCGAACGGACCGACCGCTCCGGTGAACGACGTGCCGATCCTCTATGGCATGACCGCGGACGAAGGCAGCAGTGATCCCACGTACGGAAAGGTCACGGCCGCGGCATTCGAGGCGTTTGCACGCTCGCTCCCGGACACGCTGGCGGACGAGGCGTTGCAGCTCTATCCGTTCTCGAACGACGAGCAGGCCGGGCTCGCGCAGAAGCAGAGCAGGCGCGACTTCGAGCTCCTCCGGACCCTGCAGTGGGCGCGCACGCGCGCCGAGCGGGACCACGCGCCACTGCACGCGTACTATTTCACGCGCGGCATCCCCTGGCCCGAGCATCCGGAGTTCGGCGCGTTCCACACCTCGGACGTGCCCTATGCATTCGCGAACCTCCGGCTGCTGCAGCGTCCCTGGCAGGATGCCGATCGCCGCCTGTCCGAGACGCTCGCGGCGTACTGGGTCCGCTTCGCCCGGACGGGAGATCCGAACGGTCCGGGATTGCCGGAGTGGCCGGCGTTCGATCCCGGCGAGCCGCGGCTACTGGAGCTGGGTGCAGCCGTGGCCCCGCGCCCGATCCTCGAGCCTCGGCGCGTGGAGTTTTACGAGAAGTGCCTGGCGCTTCCCCCGCGCGAGTAGGCGCGGGCGCAGTAGATCTTCTTCCGGGGCTGGGGCAACTACGTCTCCCAGACCGAGTCCTTCATCGAAGCGCACGCCGAACCAACGTCCGACGCCCTGTCGACGGCCAGCCGGGCAACAGCACGGTCACGGTGGCCGAGAGCTACGGAACGGTTGGAGATGACCTCATGGGCTCGATGACCTTGTCCAGACGCCGGTGCCATGCTACGGTTCCAACATGGTTGCATAGTGGAACCTAACCGGAGGTAGGAATCATGCCCAGCGTAACCATCAAGGGCATCCCCGACAAGCTGTTCGGCCGGCTCAAACGCAGGGCGGTGCTCCATCGCCGGAGTCTCAACAGCGAGATCATCACATGCCTGGAACAGGCGGCCAACGCCCCGGTCGTCGATCCCAAGGCATGGTTGGCCGAAGTCGATCGACTCCGACGCCGCGTGGCTCTGAGCCCATTGACCGACACTGCCATCCGGCGTGCCAAAGCCAAGGGTCGGCCTTGATCGTCACCGACACGAACCTGCTGGCCCACCTGCTTCTTGGAGGTTCCGGCACGGTCCTCGCGCGGGAGGTCTTCCTCCGCGACCCGGAGTGGGCGGCCCCCTTCTTGTGGCGCAGTGAGTTTCGCAGTGTCCTGGCCCAGTATGTCCGCAAGCGGGAAGTATCCCTGACGGACGCGCTATCCTTGCAGCGGAAGGCTGAGAGTCTGCTTCTGGGTCGAGAATACCTGGTGCGATCGGAGCGAGTGCTTCGCTTGGTCTCGGAATCAGTCTGTTCTGCCTATGACTGCGAGTTCGTCGCCTTGGCTGAACAACTCGGCGTTCCCCTGGTGACGTCGGATCGCCAGGTTCTTGCGGCGTTCCCGGCGGTTGCCAGGAGTCCCGGGAGCTACGTGAGAGAAGAGCTATAGCTGTTTGTCGGCATGGTTGGCCGGTGGGCGAGCGTCATGGGAATCGCAGGCTTGGGACCGAGGGCCATCCACCTGTCCTTCCCGCCGCCCCCGGCCCCCCGTGATCTCTCGCCACATTCTCGGTCCCGAAATCGGTTGGCGGTGTGAGAGCCGTTGTCCCGACCGCCGAGGGTGGTTCGCGTACGGGGACGAGCGGGAAGCCACGATTCCTGGCCCACCAGTTCAGGTCGCCCAGACCGTCAACCCGAGCCCCGGGGTGACCCCCGGGGTTTCGTGGTATCGGGCCGGCCGCCTCGCCGGCGCGGCCGCTACTCCTCCGACTCCATGGCCTTGCGGTCAATGACCTTGCCGTGGCTGACGACGTAAAGCGGCGGGCGGTGGTACCAGAGTGCCTCGTAGACCGAGCGGCCGTCGAGGACGACGATGTTGGCCGGCGCGCCGACCTGTAGGGTGAAGTTCTTGAGGTTGATGCAGCGCGCGGCGTTCACCGTCAGCATGTCATAGATCGTTTCCATCTCCGGGAAGGTGGTCATCCACAGAAGGTGGACGTTGAGGAACCCGACCTCGAGCATGCTGTTCTGACCGAACGGGTAGTAGGCATCGCAGATGTCGTCCTGCCCGAGGCAGACGAGGTTCTCGTTGGCCAGGAGATCGCGCACCCGCGCGTGCAGCGGACCGGTGTGGGGATCCGAGACCACGCCCATCTGCGCCTTCTTGAGAAGCGCCGCGACTTTGCGGAAGTAGGGCTCCGGGTAGAGCGCCATGGCCCGCGCGTGGTGGGCGAGCGAGCGTCCGATGCGTCCGGTCTCGATGGTCTTGACGGCCAGCATTTCGAGAGTGCGCAGCCCGGGGTCGCCGGCATCGTCGACGAGCATGGAGATGTCGGCATCGTGCTTCTGCGCGATCTTCATCATCTCGTCGATGTGTGTCTTTTCGTCGGCCTCGGTGTACTCGATCCACGGGATGCCGCCGACGACGTCGGCCCCGAGGTCCATCGCCTCCTTGATGAGGTCGACAGTGCCCGGCTCGCGGACCACGCCGTCCTGCGGGAACGCGACCACCTGCACGTCGACGATTCCCTTGAATTCCTCGCGGGCCCGGAGCAGCGCCTTGAGGCCGATAAGTTTGGCCTTCGAGTCGACATCGGCGAAGGCGCGGATGTGGGTGTTGCCGTTGATCGCCGCCAACTTCAGGCACTTGCGCACGTTCTTGATGATCCAGGTCTCGTCGTAACGCTCCTTGATCCGCGCCGCCAGTTCGATGGCGGTCATCGCCGCCCCCATTCCCTCGCCGTGATACGAGGTGAGGGCCTGGGAGTCCATCATGGTCAGCGTGTAGACCTTGCAGAGGTGGAGGTGGGTGTTGACGAAGGACTCCGTCACCAGGTTCGAGCCGGCGTCGATGACCGATGCGCCCTTGCCGTCGAGCTTCCCGATCTCTTGGATGATGCCCTTCTCGATGCCGATGTCGACCGTTCCCGTCTGGTGACGGAGCCGCGCGTTTTGAATGACGATATCGAATGCCATCGGTGAGCCTCCTCTGGCGCGATCGGCGTCTTGCGATCGGCCGTGAGAGTGATTGAGTCGGTTCGTCCGGGTTAGAGCCGGGCCTTGAGCTTCTTCTGGGCGAGCTTCGCACCCTCGAGGATTGATTCGTAGCCGGTGCAGCGACAGAGGTGACCCTCGAGCGCGTCGAGGATCTCTTGATCGCCGGCGTCGAGGTTCTTATTGAAGAGACCATAGAGTCCCATGGCGATGCCCGGAATGCAAAAGCCGCACTGCACGGCGCCTGCCTCGATGAGAGCCTCCTGGATGGGGTGGAGCGTGGTCCCCTGCGCGAGCCCCTCGATGGTCACCACGTCGGCGCCGGCGGCTCGCGTTGCGGACATCTTGCAGCTCTTGACGGCCTCGCCGTTGACCACGACGGTGCAGGCGCCGCACGACAGGTCGTCACACCCCTGCTTCGTCCCGGTCAAGCCGATGCGATCGCGCAACACGTCGAGGAGGCTCTCCCACCCCTCGATCTCGACGGTGCAGGGGACATGATTGACGGTCAAGGTGATCTTCTCGGGCATCACGTGTTCCCTCCGGCTGCCTTCTCGTCGAGAGCCTTCTTCATCTTGTCGGGGGTTACCGGGATCTCGAAAAACTCGATGCCCGTCGCGTCGTAAATGGCGTTCAGAATGGCCGGCGGCGGTCCGATGACCGGGTGTTCGCCGATGCCGCGCGCCCCGAAAGGACCGATGGTCCCCGGCGTCTCGACCATCTGCACCGTCTGCCTAAGCGGCGCGTCCTTGATCGTGGGGAATCGGTACTTCGAGAAATACGGGTTGACGCACTTGCCGGTCTCGTCGAAGCGCACCTCCTCGAAGAGTGCCGCGCCGATGGTCATCATCACGCCGCCTGTCACCTGACCCCGGATCTGCTGCGGCTGGATGACCCGTCCGACGTCGAAGGATGAGGCGAAGTGATCGACCGTGATCTTGCCCGTGCTCTTCTCGATGCGGATCTCCGCCGCTTGCGCGCCGAAGGTGTACGAAACGCCCATCGATCCCTGGCCATTTTCGTCGAAGCCCGAGTAGCGCGGCAAACGCGCATCGGCGCAGGCCTGCACGACTTCGCCGACAACCATGCCGTTTTCGTACATGTAGCCGCGGACGAGTTTGGTCACCTCGACGCGGATCGACGGGTCCGACGAGAGGTAGACGTACTCGCCGTCGTATTCGAGGAGGTCGACGTCGCAGCGCAGCACCTGCGAGGCGGTGTGCTTCATCTGCTCGATGGTCTTCTGACACGCCCGCATGACCGCGCGCCCGCCCTGTTTGGTGAACATTGAGCCGATGGTCTGCCACTCCCAGGGGGAGAACTGGGTGTCGATTTCGGTATAAACATGGATGCGCTCGGGCGCGATCTTGAGCGTCTCGGCGGCGACCAGGCGGACCACGTTGCGCAGGCCCTGACCGACCTCGGCGCCGCCGCAGTTGATGACCACGCTGCCGTCGGTGTTGAACTTGACGTAGGCGCTCTTCGAGGAGAACGGCGCTCCCTTGGGCGACTTCATGACTGCGGCGAAGCCGCGACCGTAGTAGTACTCGCTGTCCTCCTCTTGCTTGGGTTTCTCGAAGACCGCCTTCTTGATGATGTCCGAGCACTTGCGCAGATCGCCGTTGGTCTGATGGAGTCGCTCGCCGAGGGCGGTTACCTTGCCCGGACCGAGGTAGTTCTTTTCCCTCAGCACGAACGGGTCCATCTTCAGCTTGCGAGCCAGGATGTCGATCAGCCGCTCCTGCGCGAACTGAGCCTCGGGGTGGCCGTAGCCGCGAAAGGCACCGACCGCCGGCGTGTTCGTGTAGGTGAGAATCGATTCGAGATCGCAGTGGGGGTACTCGTACGCGCCGGTGGAGTTGTGCGCGGCGGCGATGGAAACGTGAACCCCGGTGTCGGAATACGCGCCGGTGGAATGGTAAATGGTCGTCTTCAGGGCCATGAGCCGGCCGTCGCTCATGGCACCGATCTTCATGCGGATGATCATCCCGTGGCCCAGAAGCGTGCTGGTGAAGTCCTCCTTGCGGGAGGCGACCCACTTGACGGGATGTCCCGGCACGAAGCCGGCGATGTAGGCGATGGTCTGCTCCACCGTGATGTCGGACTTGTAGCCGAAGCAGCCGCCGACCTCGGGGATGTGTACGCGGACGTCCGACTCCGGCCGCTCGTAGACGCGGGCGACCTCCTCGCGGATGATGAACGGGCAGATCGAGGACGACCAGATCTCGATCATCCCATCCTCCTGGAACCAGACGATCGCGCCGTGCGGCTCGAGGGCCGCGCAGGAGCCGAAGGGGTACTTGAACTCGGCCTCGACGACGACATCCGATTCCCGGAGACCCTTCTCGGCGTCCCCCTTGCGCAGGCGGTAGTGGTTCGCGATGTTGGTGCCCGGTTTCGGACCCACGCCGGGCAGGTGCCAGTAGCTGCCGCTGTCCTCGTGGATCAGGGCCGCCCCGGGAGCCAACGCGTCCAGGGCCTGTGTATAGACCGGCAGTGGCTCGTACTCGACCTTGATCTTCTTCAGCGCCTGCTTGGCTTGGTGGGGGTTTCCTGCGATGACCGCTGCCAGGGGCTCGCCCATGTAGCGGACCTTCTCGTCTGCCATGGGTACGAGATCGCGGATGTTGTCGCCATAGCGGTACTTGTCCGAGCACCCCTTGCCGGTGACAACCTTGACGACGCCCTCGCTCGTCTCGGCCTCGGTGGTGTCGATCGAAATGATCCGGGCGTGGGCGTAGCCGGGCCGCAGAATGGCGGCGTACAGCATGCCTGGTAGATGGATGTCAGCCAGGAAGCGCGCCTTGCCGGTTGCCTTCTGGATGGCGTCGGGGCGCGTGATGTTCTTGCCGACGAACTTGAGGCTCACGGTCGGTGTTCCTCCTTAGGGCTTGGCGGTGGGGGACGATGGCCGAGGCCCGATTGCATCCTATCGGATCGATCGAGGATCTTGATCGCCTCGATGGCTGTCTTGATGGCGTCATCGATACCCATCTTGCCGACAATCGGGCGGTCCTCGAACGTGAGACCGATGACGGCGAGAATCTCGCCCGCGCGGACGGACCTGATCGACGACACCACAAAAAGCGCCGCCGACTCCATGGCCGTCGAGAGCACATTGGACCGGCGCCAAGCCTTCCACATCGATCGGTTCTCGTCCTCGATCGGGATATCGCAGTCTCCCTCGATGAAGAATGCGTCCTTGCAGTGGGAAATGCCCGTGTGGTGCTTGAACCCGAGCCCACGCGCGGCGTCCCTCAGCGCGCAAACCACGTCGACGTCCGCCACCGCGGGGTAGCTGAGAGGCACGTACTGCCGCGTCGTGCCCTCCTCCCGTACGGCCCCGGTCGTGATGCAGAGATCCCCGAGCCCGACCTCGTCTTGCAGCGATCCTGCTGTCCCGACCCGGATGAAAGTGTCGGCGCCGACCTTGATCAGTTCCTCGATCGCGATGGCCGTTGAAGGGCAGCCGATACCCGTGGAGGTGCAGGAGACCTTGATGCCGTCGACGGTGCCCGAGTACGTGCGGAACTCGCGATTGAACGCGACCTCGTGCGCCGAATCGAAGAATGCCGCGATTTGCGGCACTCGTCCCGGGTCACCCGGTAGGATAACGTACCAGCCGACGTCGCCCTTCTTCAGGTGAATGTGATACTGGACGGTCGGATCGATGTCTCCCATGTCCTCGCTCCCTTCGGGCAACCGGGACTTCGCCGAGAGTCGCAAGTCTCCCACGACTTCCGCCTGAATCGCTACGTAGGGCCACGGACGCAGGCTCTCGTTTCCTCGTCCAGCCCAGGTGCGGAGTCTAGCAGAAACCGAGTTGCCGAAGAAGCCCGGCAAGCGGCGTGCACCTTCCTGGCGCAGCCCGGCACTTTTCCGGTACGCTTCAAGAGTCAGGCCCGTAGGTGCGGGATGCCGTCCGCGCGCCCCGTCTCAGGTACGCCGACCGGAAGCGAATGGAGCCGTCGCATGCGCTGGATACTCGCCCTTTCGTTTGTGCTGTCCGCCGCGGCCCTCGCGTACGCGACGGATGCCTCGCGCCCGCAGCCCGTGCGTGCGGTACGCCGGACCGGCCCGATCGTCGTCGACGGCATCCTCGACGAGCCGGTGTGGAGGTCGGCCGACGCCGTCATGGCGTTCCGCCAGAACGACCCGCACCAGGGCAGCGAGCCCTCGCAGCGCACCGAGGTGCGCATCGCATACGACGACGACGCGGTCTACGTTGGCGCGCGCATGTGGGACACGCACCCCGATTCGATCGTGGCGAGACTCTCGCGGCGCGACAGCGACGGTGGCTCGGACGCGTTCGCCGTCGCCTTCGACACGTTCCGCGATCGCCGCACGGCCTACTACCTCACCCTGACCGCGGCGGGGACGCAGCTCGACGGCACGCTCATGAACGATGACTGGGGCGACGACTCGTGGGACGGCGTGTGGAACGGCCGTGTGCAGCGCGACTCGCTGGGCTGGACCGCCGAAATGCGCTTCCCGTTCTCACAGATCCGCTGCCGCGGCGGCGAGCACATGGTCTGGGGCGTCAACTTCGCGCGCACCATCTCCCGCACGCGCGAGGACGACAAGATCGTCTACACGCCGCGCGGCCAGAGCGGCTATGTGTCGCGGTTCCCCGACCTCGTCGGCCTTGATGGAGTGAGGACCTCGCACGTCGTCGAGGTGACGCCGTACGCCACGGGCAAGGCGTCCTACCTCGTGCACACTCCCGGCGATCCGTTCCGCGCCGGCGGCCACTACACGCCCGCGATCGGCGGCGACCTGCGCACCAACGTCGGTTCGCGCCTCACGCTCAATGCCACCCTCAATCCGGACTTCGGACAGGTCGAGATCGATCCTGCAGTCGTGAACCTGTCCGACGTCGAGACCTACTACGGCGAGAAGCGCCCGTTCTTCACCGATGGGCTGCCGGTGTTCCGCTGCGGGAACAACGGTGCGAGCGACTACTGGAACTTCGACTGGCCCGAACCGACGTTCTTCTACACGCGGCGCATCGGCCGCACGCCGCAGGGCGGCGTACCCGGCGGCGCCGTGTACGCCGACATGCCCGTCGCGACGCACATTCTTGGCGCGGTCAAGCTCACCGGGCAGCCCGCGCCCCGGTGGAACGTCGGCATGCTGCACGCGATCACGCGCGAGGAAGCGGCGGACTACCAGCTCGGGGACGGCAGCCGGCACTCGGCGACCGTTGAGCCGCTCACGTACTACGGCGTGCTGCGGGGCATGTGTTCGTTCCACGGCGAGCGGCAGGGGCTGGGGATCATGGCCATGGAGACCGCGCGAGCGCTGGAGGGCACATCGCTCCCGGACCAGCTCAACCGCAACGGTTTCGTGACGGCGGTCGACGGCTGGACCGCCCTCGATCCGCAGAAGACCTGGGTGCTTTCCGGCCACGTCTCGGCCACCCGCGTCGATGGGACCGCCGCGCGCATTGCGGCGCTTGAGCGCAGCCCGCAGCACTACTACCAGCGCCCGGAGCGGGGCGACCTCGGCGTGGACGCGAACGCGACCGCGCTCACCGGCGTGGGCGCTCGCGTGTGGGTGAACCGGCAGAAAGGGCCGTGGATGAGCAACTCCGCGGTCGGCTTCCTCACGCCCGGCTATGATGTCAACGACTTGGGCTTCGGCTCGCGCTCGGACGTCATCAACGGCCACGTCGGTTTCGGGTACATGTGGGACAAGCCCAAGGCGTGGCGCAACTACTGGTGGGTGATCGGCGCGGTGGCGCAGAGCTGGGATTTCGGCGGCCTGCACACGATGAACCAGTTGTTCCTCAAGTCGAGCCTTGAGCAGGTCAACGCGTGGAGCTGGCAGGCCTCCGGTGGGTGGATGGGTCGCGCCTACAGCGATCGCATGACCCGCGGCGGGCCGGCGATGCTCCAGCCGCGCGCGTGGTGGGGCGACCTGTACTGGGACACGAACGGCCAGTCCAGGCTATTCCCTTCCGCGGAGGTGAACCCGAGCGGGGACGTTGTGGGCTCGCTGGACATTCCGATCAATCCCGCGGTGACATGGAAGCCATCATCGAACCTGTCGTTCTCGGCGGGGCCGTCGTTCGACTTCAATCGCCAGGACGCGCAGTACGTGACCCGGGCGGATGATCCGCTCGCCGTGGCCACCGACGGCGGCCGCTATGTGTTTGCCCGACTGAAGCAGACCACCATGGGTGCCACGGCGCGTCTGGACTGCTCGCTCACGTCGCACCTGACCGTGCAACTGTACGTGCAGCCGCTCGTGTCTTCCGGGCGCTACGCGGAGTTCCGCGAACTGGCCCGCGCGAGCGCGTACGATTTCCTCGCGTACGGGCGCGACGGCGGCTCTACGATTTCGGGTGGCTCGGGCGACGCGGACGTGATCGCCGACCCGGACGGTGCGGGTCCCGCGCCGTCGATCGACCTGGGACACCCGGATTTTACGTACCGCACGGTGCGCGGTGACGCGGTGTTGCGCTGGGAGTACGCACCGGGCTCGGCGCTCTACGTGGTGTGGACGCAAGACCGCACGGGTCTCACGGGCGACGGCGACTTCAGCCTGCGGCCGTCACTGTCCGCGCTGGGCCGGACGCCGGCGAACAACATCGTAATGGTGAAGGTCTCGCACCACTTCGAGATCTGAGGCGGGAGCGCGACGGACTCGGAGTCGGGGATGCGTCGCCACAAAGGACGGCGAAGCCGCGCGCGCCTCACGGCGCGATCTGCACCGGAGTCCCGTCGAGAATGTACTGATAAAGATCCCGGATGTCCGGGTTGGTCATCCCGATGCAGCCGAGCGTCCAGTTGTAGAACTGCTTCAGCGTCGCCGGAGCCATGTCGCCGGGTTCCAGACCCGGCGCGCCGCCGCCGGCCCCGTCGCTCCATCCTGAGCTGCGCGGTCACCTTCGGGTTCTGTCCGTGGATGAGAATGTCGCCTCCGAGTGCGGTGTTCGAGGGAGGACATCTCCCGGCCTCGAGGGCCGCGCGCAGGCCGGCGACCTTCGCCTCCGTGATCCTCCGACAGGCAACCGCCTCGTCGATGTTGCCGGCGTTCGGGTAGTCGAGAATCAGGCGCGATGGTACCGGTCTTCGCCACAACCTCTGTCTATTCATACCGCAACGCCTCAATCGGATCGAGCGCCGCCGCTCTCCGCGCCGGCCACACCCCGAAGAGAATCCCCACGACGGCCGCAAACCCAAACGCCGCCAGCACCGACGAGGGACCGACGGAGGTGTTCCACTTGAACGCAATCCGCAGGATGGTCGCCGCCCCGGTTCCGACGCCGATGCCGATCACACCGCCCAGCAGACATAGGACCATCGCTTCGATCAAAAACTGCAGGAGGATGTTGCCCTGCGTCGCGCCGAGCGCCTTGCGCACCCCGATTTCCCGTGTTCGCTCCGTCACGGAGACCAGCATGATGTTCATGATCCCGATGCCGCCGACGAGCAGGCTCACGGCGGCGATCCCGGCCAGGAGGTAGGTGAACACCTTGGTCGTTTCGCCCAGGGTCGCAAGGAAGTCGGCCTGGTTGCGGATCGAGAAATCATTGACCTGGCCGGTGGTCCGGCGGTGTTCGCGACGAAGGATCTTTTCGATCTCGGCCATGGTGGCCGGGATCTCGGTCTCGGACGGACTCAGGACGCTGATTGATCGCAGGCGATCGGCGCCGATCAGGCGATAGCGGGCGGTCTGGATCGGGATGAGCACCTGATCGTCGGGATTCTGGAATCCGCCGCCTTGTCCTTTCGATGCCAGCAGACCGACGACCTCGAACCGGATCCCGCCGATCCGGATTTCCTGGCCCACCAGCAGGGATGCCGGCGAAACGCCCAGGTCGAGCACCACCTGGGAGCCGAGCACGGCGACCCGCCGCCGGGCGGTGTCTTCGCCTGTGGTGAACATCCGGCCGGACGCCATGGCGAACTTTCGCACCGCGAGGTAGTTGGCGGTGGTTCCGACGATTGTCGTGTTGGTGTTCTTGCTCTCGTACTGCACCTGGAGCTGGCGCGACATCTCCGGTTGCACGGCGAGAATGTGCGTGGACCGGTCTTCGAGGGCAACCGCGTCGTCGAGCGTCAACGCGGCCCGATCCGACCCGGAAGCGATCATGCCCGGTCCGCGGGCCTGGCCGGGCACGACCGTCAGGAGGGTGGTGCCGAGCGAGGCGATCCGCTGATTCACCGACTGCTGAGCGCCGCGTCCCAGTGCGACCATGGCGATGACCGCGGCGACGCCGATGACGATCCCCAGCATCGTGAGGAGCGAGCGGAGCTTGTTCGAGCGCAGTGCCTCGACAGCGACGGTCATGGTTTCGCCGAGCATCATGTCAGTGCCCTCCTCCGGAGGGCCGGCCGCCGCCGCCGGAGCCCGGCAGCGCGCCGGGCGTACCGCCGCTCAAGCGCTGCCGGATCTGGCTCTGTTCATCCGTTCGCTTGGTCTGTTGCTCGACGACTCCCAGGAGCACCACCTGGTCTCCTTCGTCGAGGCCGCCCAGAACCTCCGCATAATCAAAGTCGCTGAGCCCGAGCCGGACCAGCCGCGGCTCGATTCCCTTTGCCGTCTTGATCAGGATCGCTTGAGCGCGGCTCGCGCCCTCAACGGAAGCACCGCGGGATCCGTTCCCGGACACTGTCCCGCCGGCACCCGTGGGGGGGCCACCGTTGGGCGGAGAGTTCATGCCCGCGCCGCGACTCCGGCCGCCCCACCCTTCGGGGCCATGCCGGCGGGTCGAGTCCGCATCTCCCGGTGTTCCAGGCGGCCGAATCCGGCGACTTCCGACACGCCGCGTCAACTGCGCCTGCACCGAGTCGGCGTTCATGCCGAGGGCCGCCGCGACGGAAGGCAGTTCGCGCACCGTGCGCACCGCATCGAGAGGAACGGCGAGAACGTTGTCGCGATGATCGACCTGCATCGAAACCTCGCCGTTCATGCCGGGCAGGAGGAGTCCATCCTCGTTCGTGATGGAGATGAGCACCGGAAACATGGTGACCGATTGCTGCACCACGGCCTGCGGCTCGACCTTCTCGACCGTGCCTTGGAACGACCTCTGGGGGAACGCTTCCATCGAGACGGTGGCGACCTGGCCCGGCTTGACGCTTCCGATGTCGGTCTCGCTGACGAGAGCGCGCAGGCGGATCCGCGCCAAGTCGGCCATGCGCAACAGGGCCGTGCCACCGCTCACCGAGGAGGTGGCCGAAACGATGACCTGTCCGGCCGAGACGAGCTGTTGGAGGACTGTCCCCGCAACGGGCGCCCGCACGGTGGCGTCCGCCCGGCGCTGCCGCGCCGTGTCGAAATCGGTGCGGGCTTTCACGAGCTGCGACTCCGCGTTGGCGTAGTCCAGGGTCGAACTCTCGTGCTCCACCACCGTGATCACCTGCTGGGCGAACAACTCCTCGGCCCGTTTCAACTGCGCGGCTGAGACATCCACCTTCGCCCGAGCAGCCCGTTCGGCGGCGAAGGCCTGTTCATACTGGTTCTGCACGTCCACCGTGTCGATCTGCGCGAGCAGGTCGCCGACGCGCACCCTGGAGCCGACTTCCACCGGCATCCGCAGAATCTGCCCCGATGCCTTGGACTTCACCTCCACAAGGTCCACCGGTTCGACGACGCCGGTCGCCTCGATCGTCACGGCGATGTCACGCCGGGCCGCGGCTTCCGTGGTGACGGAGGGCTGTTTCCCGCCGCGCTTCAGAAGGCCACACCCCAGAGTGATCGTGACCGGCACGACCGTGAGGCCGGCCAGGAATAGCACCAGGTGTCGCCGTTTGCTGTTATGTCGCATCACATCCTCCATTAGAGATCTCGTCCCACCAGCGCCTCGATCTGTGCCTTGACCACCCGCCGGTCGTAGCGGGCCTGGATCAAGTCGCGGCGCGCCTGGTCCAGTTGGGTCTGCGAGGTGAGCAGATCGAGCAGTGTTGACGCGCCTTCGGCGTAGCGCAGTTGTTGCACGCGGAGATCCTCCACGGCGGTTTCGACATTGAGTTCCTGCGAGGCGGCGCGGTCCTGCGCCGACCGGAAGGCGACCAGCAACTGGAAGATCACCTCCCGGGCCGACAGGCGCGCGTCGCGCAGGGATGCTTCGGCGTTGTGGACCGCGACCTCCGCCTGCGTGATCTGTCCCTCCCGTTGGAGTTGATTGAAGAGGGGAAGCGAAAGCGACAGCCGCATCGAACCCGTGGGGGAGAAACCGCTTCCGTCCTGCCAGGCGATCCCACTCCCACCGCCTGTGCCACGCGAGTAGGAGGCGGTCACCGACGGGAGGTATCCGACCCACGCGCTGCGCCGCGCGGTCTGGGCTGCCGACAACGCCTGTTCCGCCTGGCGAACATCCGGGCCACTCTCGGCCAAGACGCGAAGCGACTCGTCCGTAACCGCCAGGCCGGCAGACCCGAGCGAGTCACCCTCTGTGGCGGTCACCGGGTCCGGCGAACCGACGATGCGCGTCAGCGCTGAGCCGGCCATGCTCGCTGCATCGCGCGCGTTCTGTACCGCAATTCGGGCGCTGCGTACCTGGATCTCGGCCCGCAGGGAGTCGGAACGGGTCGCCGTTCTGGCCCGAACCCTCGCATTGGCGACGCGGCCCTGCTGTTCGGCCTGAGCGAGCTGGGCCTTGGCCGCCATCTCGGTCTCTCGCGCCTGCAGCACGTTGAAGAACTGCTGCTTGGCCGCCAGGGTTGCGACAAACGCTTGGGTCGTTCCGTCGATCACGGCCGAGGCCTGCCGCGTCCGGGCCTGCTGCAGCTCGAAGATCCGCCGACCCCCTTCGAACAGCGTGATCGAACCGACGGCCACACTGGTCGACTGACGCGTTCCCGCCGAGAGGCTGACACTCGGTAAGAAAGCGGCGTAGGCCGAGCGGACCTCCGCGTCGCTGGTTTGCTTCTGCCCGGCGGCCTTGATGACCGCCACAGCGTTTTGCCGCGCCATCGACACAGCTTCCTCCAGCGTGATCGGGCGGGGGACCGGGTCGATCACGCTCGACGAGCCTACAGTCACGCCGGCGTCCGAAGCATGAGTGCCGGGCGCCGGCGCCGTTGCGTCAGGTCTTCGAGTATCGCCGGCGGACGGATCCGCAAACGCTCGCGGGGTTCCGGTTGCGGTCGCCGCTGACAGCATCGTCACCAGAAACAACACCGAGCACCTCATCTTTCCCTCCCGCTGGAAATCACCGCCGCCGCGGTGGGCCCGGTCCGATCATCCGAGGCGATCTCCCCGTCACGGAGCAGGATCCGCCGGTGCGTGTGCGCGGCGATATCCGAGTCGTGCGTCACCACGATGATGGTTTGCCCCTCCTCCCGCAGTCGCTCGAAAAGGGCGAGAACTTCCTCTCCTGTCTTGCTGTCGAGATTTCCGGTCGGCTCATCGGCGAGGAGGAGTGACGGACGGGTCACCAGGGCCCGTGCGATGGCCACGCGCTGCCGCTGGCCGCCGGAGAGTTCGTTGGGCCGATGCTGCATCCGGTCGCCCAACTGAACGCGCTCGAGGGCGGCGATCGCCCGCTTCTTGCGATCCACGGAGCCGATGCCGGCATAAAGAAGCGGAAGCTCCACGTTCTTGAGCGCCGAGGCGCGCGAAAGCAGGTTGAAGGTCTGAAAGACGAACCCGATCTCCCGGTTGCGGATGCGGGCGAGAACCTTGTCCGTCATCCCGGATACCAGGGTGCCGTGCAACCAGTAGTCGCCGGCGGTGGGTGTGTCGAGGCACCCGAGGATGTTCATGAGGGTCGACTTTCCGGATCCCGAAGGCCCCATGATCGCGACGTACTCGTTTCGTCGCACGACGAGATCGAGGCCGCGCAACGCCCGGACGCACTCCCCGCCCATGAAGTACTCGCGGCGCAGTCCCTGCGTCCGAATGATGATGTCTTCCATGATCGGCGCGGCGGTCTGGGCGACGGGAGAGATCATTTGCTGCTCGTCCTGTGATAGACGCGCGTGAACTCGACTGCGGGTCGATCGCCGGAGGCTTCGACATGGGTTGTGACTTTCAGTGTTTGCCCGTCATCGGCCAGGCTGAAGGTCTGGGTGGCCTGGGGCCCATCAGGCCTGGGTGACCGGACGACCAGGCTCTGGTCCTCCCAGATTCCGCGGGACGTTTCGATCACGGACGGATCTTTCGGGTCCGCTGAGAGATCGGGCTGGCTCGCGCCGGTCGAGGTACCAGTCGCGTTGCCGGTCGAGTCGGCGGTGGTGATGCGTCGCAGAACGACGCCCGTGCTATCTTGCAACTCGACGCCGCCGACGGTCTGGACCACGATCACGGATTCCGGCAGGCGCCCCGGACCTCGCCCGCGACGTCCCTCCGGCGGGCCCCCGTTCCCGGGACCCATCTCGCCGCGGGGTCCGCGCCCGTCTGCACCACGGCGCCCGCCCCGGCCTTCGTCTTCGAGTTTTCCCTCGGGACGGTCCTTTCCCAAGGGTGCCTCCGAACCCTGCGAACGGCCCATGCCTCCCCGGGGCGCGTCGCTGCGTGCGCGATCGAGCTTCCAGGTTCCCGACAGATTGGGGGGCGAAACGGCCGCGGCGGGGGAGGGTGTCGCGAGAGGAGCCGAAAACACAACTGCAGACAGTGCGATGGAGAGGATGGAAAGGGTAGCTTTGGTGCTCATCCGGTCACCTCGTTTCCGGCACCAGGCCTTTCCAGGCCGAGTGCGATGGTTCTTGGTTGCTACGGGCCGTCCGCCCCTTGGCGCCGGCATAACTACTTGTACGCCAGACATGTGGCAGATGTGTGGCTCATGGATGCGGAAACGTGAATTGTGGGGAGCGAAGGGGCGGGATCAACTCAGCGGGACTCCAGGGGACAAGATCGACGGCAGCAACACCTTGGCAGTAAACCGGTTAGGCAACGAAGTCATGCCTCAGCAACGGGTCATGGATTTGTTGCCAGAAAGGTTCGAGTCCCGCCGGCCCCGATTGTATTGTGCCACAGCGAGTTAAGACAGTGCCTGGCACCAGTCTCCGGAACGTCTCCACGAACTCGCGTCGGCGCGGGCTCCTCCAGCATCAGCTCGGCCCGCTCCAAGGCGGTCGGAGAGAGGGGCCCTGGCTCGTGTCGGCCGTCTATCGCTTGGGACTCGCTCACCCCGGTCTGGAATGACCGCGTCATTCCTTTATCATGAAGCGGGTCACACCTGCAGGAGGGCGGGGGATGATGTCCTGCAGCGCCTGTTGACCTCGTCGTAGAAATTTCTGTACGGAGGTGACGGACTCGACCCGTCTGCCTTGCAGGCGTGGCCCCTGGGGTTCGGGGCTCTTGAAGCGAGACGTTCGGTTCGCGACTGAGGTAGCTGGCCGCGGTGCGACCCGCCTCGGCCGCGCAAGGAGGGTTCTTCGGCCGACGATAACCCGTGAGGATGGACGAACGCGGTTGCGCGGTCTCCTGTCGTTCACTAGAGTCGCCTCCGGAGTGAACGCTGGTCTGCCGGTTCATGCTACATCGCCTGCCTTTCAAACGTCTCTCCGGCGGGCCACTGGGGGATCTCCGTGAAGGATCGCATTTGCTGCGGGCTCAGGATGGTGCTCCTTGTGATATCGGTTCTGGCCGCTCAACGATGTGGCGCACAGAGCGCAGCCTCGAACCTGCAAGACTGTCCCGACGGATGGAGCCGAGTCGAAGCCAGCAGTCAGGTCACGGTCGGCGACCTCAACCAGACAGCCGTGGAGCAGGCGCACAATTCAGCATTGCGGCTGGCAGAAGGCAAGGCCGTCGAGGAACAGTGCGGCGTTCGCGCCCAGTCGGAGCGCTGGTACGCTAAGCACAAGGACGAGTCTTTCAGCTTCCAAGCCCTGAACATCAACTCCTACGGATGGGTCGTCGAAAAGAGAGTCCTTCAGGACACCGTCGTGGTCGAGGGACGAACATCCGTCAAGTGCTTGGTCCGCCTCTGCGCCCGATGCTCATGCGACGATAAGGCATCGATTGACGAGTACTTCACGCTGGATGTCTCGATCGAAACAGAACATGGGAACAACCAGATGACCCTCCACGACGGCGAGAGATTCACGGTTGACGTCCGTCCGACGCGCGACTGTTATCTCACGATCCTCGACATCACTCCAGACGACGAAGGCAACCCCGTCTTCTACCAGCTCTATCCCAACGCCAGGACCAAGGAGCAGGCGCCTGTTTCCGCGGGTTCCACCTTCAGCTTTCCGGAATCAACGGAGGATCCACACATCGCTCTCGTGGCCTATCTGCCGGAGAAACGGAAGATGAGCAAAGAGGAGATGTGCGTGATCGCCACCAAGCAACCGTTCCTGTTCCTCGATCCCAAGGGGAACGGAACGATGAACGACGGCGGTGAGTTTTACTTTTCCCAGCTATCCGAGGAGCTGTTCAGTGACCTCTACGCCAAGATCCATTCGATTCGACCCAGCGAGAGGATCATGAAAGCCGTGCCTCTCGTCGTCCTAGCCAAGTGATGAAGGAGGGTATCGTGGCGATTCTTCTGCGACTCTTGATTGTCCTTTGCTGCGTGGCCGCGTCCGCTGCGGCCCAGGTCGGGGACGAAGCCGTGCGAGCCATCTGGGGATCGGCAGACTCCTACAAGACGGATGAGACCGACCTGACCAAGGCCCATTACACGTTCGAGGAATCGGGATCCTCGTCCGACGTGCTCGTCAACTGGTCAAACGGGATGATGGTGTTCAAGGGAATCGCAAGGTCCGAAGACCTCATGGATGAGGAAGGCCTGAAGATGGAGGCCCGTGACTATGCCTACGTCAAGGCCCGGGAGTTCCTGAACGGGGTCATCGTCGGTCGGGAAGATGAGATCGAGAAGCGAGGGCTCCGCCAGGTAGCTGGCGGGAGCTTTGACGAGAAGAACGCCATCATGAACAAATGGAAGATCAGTATCAGCGTGCCTCCTGAGCTTGTGCGCACTGGTCCCATTCTGAGCGAGACGTTCCGCCAGGAGGAACATCCAGCCAAGAGAAACAGCTCGATCGCGATCTCTGAGGTCTCGATTGCGCTGCTGCTCTATAACAAGGAGCACCCCAACGAGGGGATCCTGGCGCGCATGCTGCCGACCTTGCGGGATGAGTACAAGAAGATCGGGATCAAGCAGGCGGAGAGACCGCCTGAGGGGGCCGTCCAGGCTCTGAAGGCGACCGAGCCGGAGTTGGCGACCCACACCGGTCTGGTTGTAGATACGAGGGGCTATTTCATGCGCCCTGTGGCCTCGCCGCAGGTCTTCATTGAGGGCCAGGAGGGCAGGCAGGTGTACGGGGTTCTCGCCGTCGATCCGAAGTACGTATCGCAGATCGGCATTGCTGGCTGGGCCAAGAGCCCCGAGACGGTGTCTGCCGATCGCGTCGGCTCGAAGCCCCTCCTCGTCAAAGCGTGCGGAACGATGGGTTCGGCCAGCGGCACCGTCCTGTTGAAGCCGGTCGACGCGGCACGGGTAATGGCTGCGGACACGATCCGGCCCTTTCTTCAGGAATGCCGCGTCGTTTTCGTCGTGGACTGACGCGGCCGATGGCCACGTCTCGATTGCTGCTGGCCACGCTTGCGTGCGTAGTTGGCTTTTCGTCCGCGGGCGCTCAGCCTCCTCCCGATCCGTTTCGGGAGATCGACACTGCATTCGACTCCCTCAGCGCCAGAATGGAAGGGGACTATCGCGGTTACCTCGCCGAAACCGACGCCGCGTTTCAAGCCTTTGCCCGCGAGGTCGAGGGTGTGTGGGGGGCCTTCGACGAGTCCACCCAGAAGGTTTGGTCGAGCTACAGCGCCGGCTTGAATGGTCACTCTCAGGTGGACTTCGAGAACGGCGAGGTTCGTCTGGAGGTTCTGGTCGAGCCGTCCTCCGATCGCCAGATCCTGGAGGATCGCCTGGCGACAGAACTCACCCGGGTCCTTTCGAACAACAACCCCTCGGGTGAGGTGCCGTTGGCCAATCAGATCAAGTGGAAGGGCGATCGGTATCTCTCGAGCGGCGAGGCGCGGACCTATGTTCGTGACAGCCTTCTCACGAAGGTCGAGCCACCGACGGTGATCGTCGGAGCGGACCACGTGAAGAGGCTTCGCCGCGCCGTCACGATTCGCCTCGCGGACGGGCACCTGCGTCATAGGGCGGAAATCTGTGCCCCCATTGTCCAGCGGCACGCTTCGAGGTACGCCCTTTCTCCCGCCCTCGTGATGGCGATCATCCACACGGAGTCGGCGTTCAACCCTTTGGCGCGGTCATCCGTCCCTGCCTACGGACTGATGCAGGTCGTCCCCGCTATGGCGGGAGCGGATGCCTACCGGTTCCTCGATCTGCCTGGCGGCAAGCCGGCGGCGGAGGATCTGTACCGTCCCGAACACAACGTGCTCGTCGGAACGACCTATCTCAAGCTTCTTCGCGACGTCTACTTCGGGAACACGCAGGAGGACGAGAAGAACACCCATCTCGTCATCGCGGGTTACAACTGCGGCCCGGCGAACGTCGAGCGGGCCCTACGCGGCGCGGGGTTTGGCCTGGAGGATCTGGCGGGGGTGAGTCCCGGCTCCATTTTGCGGCTGCTGGAATCCCATACGCCGTCTGAGACGCAAGCCTATATCGGGAAGGTCTACGGCCGAATGCCGTTGTATCGGTAGCAATGGTTGGGGAGGCGCATCTCTCATGAACCGGCACACTCGCTACGGGTTGTTTCTCCTTGTTTTCATGCTGACCCCCTTTCTGGCCGCACCGAGCAGAATCGTGCCCGCACCGTCCCGCGTTGAGGATCTCAGCACACTACGCTCCGCGGTTGATGACCTTCTTCGCGAGGGGAAATACGACGAGGTCGCCGGAAGGCTGGAGGCCACCCTTCGCGAAGCGGGAAACGAGGAGTTGCGTCAGTATGCATTGCTGCAACTGGGGGAGGTCAGGCTCATCTTCCAGAGAAACAAGACGGCGGCGATCGGCCCGTTGGAAGATCTGGTCACGGAGTACCTGCCGACCAGCCCATACGTGCAGAAGGCGCACTACCACCTGGGCTCCATCTATGTGGAGACGGGGGACGCGTCCAAAGCCTTTCAACATCTCAGACACATCGACGAGGCCAGCAGCGACCATAGCGACGCGCTCGTGAAGCTTGAGTGGGCCGCACGAAACTTGAAGACCGCGGTAGTCCTGCCCATGGGCGTCAATGTGAACGCCGCGAACCTGGGAGCGATCGCGATGGCTCTTGACTTGATCTTCACTCTCCTCTGGATAGCTCAGACGGTCTTCTCGAAGCTCAAGACGCCTGTCGTTTTTGTCGTTCTCATTGCCCTCGTACTGGCGAAGCTCCTCGCCAGCATATACTTGCAGAGAATGATGGCAATTTACTCATGACCCGGGCCCCTGGACACCGCCTTGCCTTCGCATGGGCGCCCAAAAGAAGGAGAGATCCCGTGCTCAGGTTCAAATGCAGTTCCCTGCGATTCGCAGGCCTTGTTGCCTTCTTTGTCCTGCTGCCGCTCGCCGGCTGCGCACCGAAGGTGATGGTCCACCCGGAGTCGATTCTAGACACACCTTCCACCGCCTATTCTCGCGGAATGGCGGAACTCGATGCCGGGCGCCCGTCCGCTGCACGGATCGAGTTCGAACGGTCGGTCGGTCTCGATCACCAGTTCGCCCCCGGCCACCGGGGTCTTGGTCTGGCTTGCATCGAGTCGGGCGACCTCCGCGCGGCCAAGAAGGCGATTGACCGCGCACTGAAGCTGGACGGCTCCGATCCGGCCTCGATCATTGCCAAAGGCCGGCTGCAGCTCGCAGAGGGAAAACCGGAGCAGGCGCAGAAGACGCTGACCGGGGCCCTCAAGCGGGACCCCAAGAACGTCGATGGACTCTATTGGATCGGGAAGGTCCAGGAGGCGCTGAATCTTCCCCAGGATGCATGGGATTCGTACGGAGCCATTCTCGCACTCGCCCCCGGCGATCAAAGGGCGACGGAGGCGCTGCTCAGCCTGGCCCGGCAGGCAGCGGCAACGAAGGGTGCCCCTCCGGAATACGTCCAGGTGGCCGCGAAGACCGCCATCACGCGTGAGGACCTGGCGGCCCTTCTGGTTGAGGAACTGGACCTGGACCACCTATTCGGGAGCGCTCCATCCGCTCAGGTGATCTTCCGCCCTCCCGGCGGGGCGGCGACGATCACCCCTGGCGCGGCGGCGCGTCCTCCTGACGTCTTGGAGGGTCGGTGGTCGCGGCTGTATGTCGACAAGGTGCTCGGGTTCGGCCTGCTTGATAGGGCACCGGACGGAAACTTCCTGCCCCTTGCGCCGATCTCGCGCGCGGACTTCGCGAGGGTCCTGGAGTCGGTTCTGACACGGATCGCCGATGACGACCGACTCCCCACCCGATTCGTGGGAACGGCATCGGAGTTCCGGGATGTTCCGAGCGATCATTACGCCCTGAACGCCATCAAGGTGGTGACCACACGCGGACTCATGTCAGGGGACCTGAAGGGCGCATTCAATCCCACGGGAGATGTCTCCGGCACCGAGGCGCTCTTTGTGTTGGCGCGGCTGAGAGCCATTTCAGGAAATCATCAATGAGGCTTGCGTCAGCCGCCCTACTTCTCTTCCTGCTGCTCTCATCGGGCCGTTTTCTACTCTATGTCTCCGATCGAGGCAGGGAGATCGAAACTGGAGGGATGCGGTGAAGCGGCACGTTGTGATATTCTTCGCTTTAGGACTGGTTCTCTTCTCGGGTTGTGGCAAGCAGATGACCAAGGACCTCAACTACTCGTCGATCGAGTTTGTCCGCGGCTCCATGTCGAAAGCGCCCTACGACATCGTCGTCGTCCGCGACTCTCTGGATCAGCCGGAGCAGAAAGGGTGGTATTTCGATTTCAAGAAGGTCATCACGAAGGCCGCAGTGCCCAGAACCGTCATGTTCATTCAGGACGACGATATTCTTGAGGACGCCATACGCGCGCTGTCTGGACACGCCAGATTTCTCATCCACATCGAGCATGCTGCCTTCGGAACCGGTCGAGTGGTCCGCATTACCACCGTCAATCTCACGTCGGGCGAGTTGCTCGCGGTCGATGAGGTGAAAGGCCACAAGTACACCGTTCTCATGACGATGGGCGCCCTTTTCGATTGGCCATGGGCGATTGTCACCATTGTTCCCAGCGGGATCGTTGGAGCCATCGTGAATTGTGAGTTTGAGGACGCCGCTCCGTGGCTGATGCCGATCAATGGGTCCATGATCCCGAGGCTCCAGAAGGCAAATTATGAAGCACCACTGAAACGGGCTGTCGCTCTCTGCTCCGACGCCTCCCGCGGGATGACTCCCGGCGGGTGTGCGATGGACATCCTGGCCGAGTTGCAGGGCGACGGCCCGTACTTCCCGGACAATGCGCTTGAGCCAGCCGAGGAAGCGGTCATCGGCGTTCGCATCCGCAACGCCGGACCTGGTTCGGCCACGGACATACGGCTCCGTTGGACATGCAGCAATCCAGAGATCAAGATCGAGGCCCCGGTCCAGGAGTTCCGCATCATCCCGAAGGATGGAGAAGAGACCATCAACGTCACCCTTAAGGCCTCCAGGGCGCTCCTGGGTGACCAAGCTGACCTCGAGTTCATCGCCGAAGAGGGACGCGGTTACAACAGCCCTCCGTTCAGGCTGACCGTGCCCGTGCGGGTCCCGGCTCCTCCAAAGCTGGAGTTCGGGGTACCGACGATCAGTGACGGGGGTAGCGGCCTGGCGGACGGTAACGGAGATGGCGTTGTCCAAAACGGCGAAACAATCGAGCTGACCATCCCACTGACGAACATCGGCAAGGGTCCCGCGTTCGGACTTCTACCGGAGTTGCGACTAGACACCGCCGGGGCGACTCTCACAGGTCGGGCGCCAACCATCGCCCAGCTCATCGCCAACGACAAAGTCATGCTACGTTACGGAATTGCGCTCGACCGGCGGATCCAGGGCACCCGCCTGGAATGGAGCCTCGCCGTCCACGAGGAGCGCCTCGGTGGGGTCGAGGCAACGAGGGGGCCGATTGACATCCAAACCGCCGCGGAGCAGCTTGCCCTGATCATCAAAGAAAGGCCGGAAAAGATCCGAAACGGCGAGACCGGACACATCGCGTTTGCCGTCAGCAATGATGGAGGGTTGGACGCCATCGAGTGCGCATGCACGATCACGGCGGACCCGGGCATCGAGATCGACCCCGCCCAGATCGCTCTCGGGCGAATCCCCGAGGGCGCCACCAGTCCGATCACGAGCATTACGGTCGCCCTTTCACCGTCCTACGACAAGTCCGAAGCCACGCTGGTCTTCTCTCTCTCCTCCGAAGGGAACCCGCGCGCGAGGAAGGAGGAGTACATTCCCGCCGAGATCCGCCGCCCGGAGCTGGCGATCTCCCTCCTCACGAGCAACGGGAGACCCCTCGAACTCGGCCGTCCTGGCAAGCTCATGGCGATCCTCACGAACCAGGGGACGTTGATGGCACGCGACGTGGTCGTGACGCTGGAGGCGGAGAGGCCCTACACCACGTCGAACGGGACTCCCCAAGTCTACAGGTTCAAGAAGGACTACACCGTCGGCAATCTCGAACCCGAGAGTCAGTGGAACCAGGCCTTCACACTGGACCCCATCCCCAGCGCTCTGGCCACCGAGTCGATTGAGTACAGGTTGAACGTCACGCAGCAGAATTTTTCCTCGCTTCGCTTGAACCAGCCGATATCTGTTGTCGGGGCCCGGGCGACGACGGGGGTAGTCGAGCCGGGGGCTGAGATTCCGGAAGGGTTCTTCGAGAGGATCGGTGCGTACTCCGTCGACAGTCGTGGCGAGGCCGCTCCGATGCCGGTCATCGACGATGTCGATCTGCCGAATCCGACCATCCGATCCGTCTATGGACCCGATGACGTGGCGATCGTGATCGGCGTGCGGACGTATCGCAACTCCCGCGTCCCCGTCGAGTACGCCGTCCGGGATGCAAAGGCTTTCAAGCGCTACTGCGAACAGACCATGGGGATTGCAGCGACTCGCATCATCTGTCTCAACGATGCGGAGGCAACCATGGACCAGATTCGGATTGCGCTACGCAAGGTCAAGCAGTTGATCGTCCCGGGGAAGTCCCGCTGTATCTTTTTCTTCTCGGGACATGGATCGGTCGGATTCAACGATCACCAGTCGTACATTCTTCCGTTTGAGGCCGACCTCGACTTCATTGAAGATAGCGCGCTCGCCACGAAGGAACTCTACGACATGGTCGCAGACGTGGGGGCCGCAAGCGTCTGGGTCTTCCTGGACGCCTGCTTCGCGAACCAAGTGTTCAGCAACGACGGTCCGCCGGAGCCCTTGGTGAGCGACGTCAGCATGGTGAAGATGATCGACACACGACCGGGCACCGTCCGCATGGGAATCAACCTCTTCCTGGCAACCGACGAAGGACAGGTCGCGGCCTGGGACAAGGGGAGTAGACACGGGGTGTTCACGAGATGCCTTCTGGAGGCCCTCCAGGGACGGGCAGATGCGAATCACGACCGACGCATCACAAGCTGGGAGATGCAGGACTACCTGCAGACGAATGTCCCGAAGCGTGCCATCGAGAACCGGAATGTGGTGCAGACTCCCTACGTCCTATTCCGGGACGCCGGGGAAACGCTGATCTCCTGGTAAGCCAGGAGGATCCATGGATCTGACAACCGCGCAGGGAACACTCGCGGAGATCGAGAGGGAAACTCGAGGTCGCCGCGACCTCGAGAGCTGGAAGATCGATTCTTTCTGGACGGGCGCGGCCGTAAGCCGGCCCTCAGCCACGTTCGTCAGAAGTGGTTGGAGCATGACTATCGCGCCCTTGGCGGCATGACATTCGGTATTGGATTCACTGTCTGGTGGGAAGGGGTCCCGACGTCGGACCTGTGAGGCCAACATGTTCCGCCTGAGACGAGTTGCGAGGACGATACCGGCCACGCTCTTGCGTGGGCTCTCGCGGCCCCTCGCTGTTGTCGGAATCCTTGCCGCTCTGTTGTCGCTTCTACCCGCGTCCACGAGTTCGCAGCTCATGGACGGAGCCTCGGGGCAAGGCAAGCCCTGGCTGCAGGAGTCGGCCGAATCGGTATGGGCTGTACTCGCACTCGATGAGAAGCGCGTGGCCTGCGCGAGCGAGAGCCATGTCACGGTGCACGCCGTCCCGTCGGGCGAGATCCTGGGCCGCCTGCTCGGGCATTCGGACTATGTGCGGACCCTGCTCATGTTGCCGAACAGCACCGTTTTCGTGTCTGGTAGCTGGGACGGCGAGGTCCGGTTCTGGGATGTGGGTTCATATCGGCAATGCGGCCGACTCACTCCTGGGCAAACCATAGTGACGTCCTTTGCCGCCCGTCCCGACGGAAGACAACTCGCCATAGGTTTCGGCAACGGCATTGTTCAGCAATATGATCTCCTTGTGGCATCTGACAATGCGCTGACCTGCAATCTGGTGCGCACAATCTCTGCGTCCTCGCGCAGCACGACGGCCCTTGCCTACGATCCCTCCGGTCAACTCCTCCTCGCTGGGTCGGCCGACGGCGAGATAGCGGCCTGGAAACCGGGAACGGAAGAGAGAATCTGGCGCAGGTCGGCCCACAAGGGCGCTGTCGCGGGATTGAAGGTCACTGGAGAGTCGGTCTTCTCGGGAGGAAACGATGGCCGCATCGTGTCCGTCGGCCTTCATGATGGAAGCGTCCTCCTCTCCCGCGAGCCGGTCGCGGATCAGTCGATTTCCTCCATCGATCTGACCCCGGATGGAAGGTTTCTTCTGGCCGGCGGGAGCAAGGGATCGGTGACTCTCTATGGAATCGATCAGGATCGTTTCACTACCGACGTATTCAGATCACGTTGTGGAGCGCTCCTGTCCGTATCATTTAGCAACGACGGGAAGCTGATGGCAGTGGGCGGCGAAAATGGCGCTGCAGCACTGCTGGTCGACGCCCTCCCCGAAATTGCCCAGGGACGGGATGAACCGTGCAATTTGACGCTGAGCATCGCATTCAGTGATAGTGCCTGCGCGACTCCAAACAATGCCCTCGATGGGGCCGAAACGGAGGCGACCTTCACCGTGCGTGCCTCAAACGCCGGCCCCGGCTGCGCGTACGGCACCGTCCTTCGCATCAACAAAGACCACGACGCCCTGGACGTGGCGGCGTCCGTGACAACAGGTAACATCCAGCCCGGACGAAGCGCCAAGTGGGTCATACCCGTGGCGGTAGATCCCGATGTCGCCAACGGGCACGCCAGATTCGTTTTCTCAATGGAGGAGAGCCGAGGGTTCTCATCCATGGCCGTGCCTGTGGACTTGGAGGTCCGGAGTCTGACACGTCCGCGTCTCGAAGTGGCAGAGGTCCGGGTGGAGGACCGCGGAGGGCGGGCCAGCGGAAACGGCGACGGAGTCATTCAGAATGGGGAAGTCATCGATCTCCAGGTCTTCATCAAGAACGCCGGGCCCGGTCCGGCCTTCGGGGTCATCTTGGGGATCTCGCTGGACGATGCGAGTCTTCAGATCAGCGATCAACGCACGGAACTCGGCGACATCTCTCCGGGTGCGATTGGGGAAGGCGGGATCGTTGTTCGGGTGCCGCGCGAACGCGTGCCCAAAGCGGTCTTGTGCCACATACGCGCGCAGGATCGTAGGTCCGGGGTTGCACAGGTCACCATCGACCAGGAGCTTCGGAGCGAAGCGCTCACGCCCGTGCTTCACTTCGCACTGGATCTTGGCGCCGCTCTCGTCCGCAACGGAACCAGAACAGGCTTTAACCTCGTCCCCCGGAATGACGGCCTGCTGGATGCGCAGGACGTCACAATCATGGTCGCCTCCAGGCTCGCCGCAGCAACTATCGAACCGTCGACTCCCGTTCTTGTCGGTGCGATCAAGGCTTCGTCTCGCGCAATTCCCCGCAGCTTCGATGTCACTCTTCGGCGAGGTTTCCAAGCTCTTGTCGTCCCTATCGAGATTCGGATGACCCAGGCAGGATTCGCCAGCTCCTCGGATACGCTGACGATTCCCGTGAGCCCCCAACAACCCGATTTGCAAATCGAGGCCACAGCCAGAGGTGCAGGGAGCTCCGAAGTACTCAAGAGCGGACCGCTGGAGATCTCGGCCTTGGTACGCAACCGAGGGACACTCGACGCTGAAGACGTGCGTCTGGCGATTTCCTATGATGCCGCCCCGGGCGGTGCACGGCTCGTGTTTCAGCCAGCAGAAGTCTTCCTGGGGCGCATCCCGGCCGGCGAAACGACGCCCGCTACGAGCTTCACGAGCACCGTGCCCCGCGCGATGGGAGGCGACGCAGTTCACATCCGGCTGGACATTGCGCAGTCCGATTTCGACAAAGTGACCAACCGAATGACCGTGGCTCTTTCCGAGCCGGCCGCAATGCCCGCAACGGGTATCACGGCCACGCCGCCCTCGCCGGCGCCGCTCAGCCCATTGGGTGCCGACAGTCCGACAACGGAGATCAAGGTCTCCGGACTACCCGCCGACAGCACGATCCGCTCCGAAACGTGGGAGGGTGCCTTCGTTTCGGCGAGCGACAGCAGGGGACTTCGCTCCATCGAGGTTCTCCTGAACGGAAGACGCCTTGGGCGTGTCCAATGCACGGACAAGCTCGAAACCCTCCCCTTCCGAATCACTGGAATGAAGGAAGGGCGCAATGAGCTCGCCATCGTTGTCCAGAATCAGCAGGACTTCAGAAGGCGCACTATCGGCTTGACGTACGCACAGACCGCGGCTTCGGCCATGAACGATCCATCCGACGTTGACGTTGATCCTCCTCAAGGCCGCGAGCGGCGGTCGCACGGAGTGGCTGTCATCATAGGGAATCGCGATTACACGAGCCCGGACATTCCCCCAGTAGAATATGCCGACCGCGATGCCGCGGCGGTCGGCATGTATGCCGACACGTTGCTCGGATACGAGGATGTGAGGGTGCTTTCGAATGTGACGAAGAATGATCTCGTCAAGTGGTTCGGCGACGGCACTGCCCCCGGTAAGCTTAGGGGAATCGTCCGGGAGGGAGAAACGGATTTGTTCGTCTACTACAGTGGCCATGGCGCTCCGGACATCGCCACGAAGGAGTCCTACCTTCTGCCGGTTGACTGCGATCCTGAGTACATCGTCTTGACCGGGTATAGACTGGCGACACTCTATCGCAGCCTTCAGAGACTCAACGCGCGTTCTCTCGTGGTCGTGATCGATGCGTGCTTCTCCGGGCAGACAGATCCCGGCCAATCTCTCATCAAGGGCGCGAGCCCCGTCAAGCTGGTGGTGGATGAAACGACGCTTGCCGCGCCGAACTCTGTCGCGCTGGCCAGCACGTCCGAGAACCAAGTCAGCTCCTGGTACCAGGACAAGCGGCATAGTCTCTTCACATACTACTATCTCAAGGGTGTCCGCGGGAGTGCCGATGCGAACCGGGATGGAGTTCTCGAGCTGGGAGAGCTGAGACCCTACCTCAGTCACGAAGTGTCGGTGGGGGCCGAACGCCTCCGCAATCGGAGCCAGACCCCGCGTATCACCGGAGATGACCACACGGTGATCGCCCGGTACTGAGATACCGACGGGCCGATCGCAGCCTATCCGATCCGGGCGTGGGGAAACACCGATCGCCTGGTGGCGCCGGAGGACCGATGGATCTGCCAACCGCGCAGGAAATGCTGGTGGAGATCGAGGTGGAAACACGAGGGCGCCGCGACCTCGAGGATCTCAAGACGGACCTCTTCTGGGCGGCCCTCCGCTACGCCAGAACGCGGTCCGAATGGTCGCTGCTCGATCGCGAGGAAAGGAATCGAGGAGAGGCGGCAAGGACCATCCAGCACAAGTGCCTGATCGATGCCTGCGATATCCTGGCCCGAGCCGCCCGCGGCAAGGGACTCCAAGCTGCGTGGCGGGACCGGCTCGGCCGCGACCGCAAAGAGACCGGGGACTTCGCCTGCCTTCTAAGCGCCGTCCTGGGGCTTCGGTCGCGATAGGCGGCGTGTCTCACTCCAAGGGGGACATCAAGGTCTCAACGTCCATACCATCGGCTGATGCCGATGCCGAGCGAGAACCCGCCGCGCGAGTCGAGACGCTCCTCGATCCACTGCTCGTCGATCCGCTTCTTTGTGGCTTTGTCCTTCAGGGGGTCGTCGTAGATGTCTCGATACCCTGCCTGGATGAAGAAGCCGTTGCGCCCTTTGAGGATGTGCAGCCGGCCGACCGCATTCAACATAGTGCACCCGCCGACCCTGGTCGTTCCTGATTCCGGCAACCCATCAGAGTTGGGCTCCGAGGGGCGAGCCCATCTCTCCGAAGGCACCTGGCCGAAACCGAGCCCCGCGGCCACCTCAAGAACCAACTTCTCGGGAAGAATCTCCTGCGCTGCGAAGCCTTGGACGGCGATCGCTTCGAATCGGGTCTTTTCGGCCGTGGTGATGCCGGTGGCGACTTGGAGACCAGCCGATCCGGCCTGTTGACTCCATCGCTTACTGATACAGCGGGCCGTCAGACGAACCTGTCCGGCTTGGATATCGCGCCATGGCCGTCCCGGTCTGAGAAGTGGGTTCGCGGCCGCTCGGACTGGAAATCGATTCGCCTCAAGAAGAAGGGCCGCCCAGAAGGGAGGGCATCGCGTGACCTGGTCCCCTTCCTGCATTCGATCCCGGCCTCTAAGGACCCGGCCCTCGGAAGTGTTCTCCCGGACCGCGTCGATCTTGATCAGCCCGAGCTCCCTCCCTTCCGTGGAACGCGCCACGAGGCGAGCGCCCTTGAACATTCCGACATTGGATCCCATGTCGACCGAGGCCCGGTCTCCATCGAGGCCCGTGATCCTCGATGTGATCGGGTTGACGCGTCGCATCTGCTGGAACGCCATCTCCAGCGCCATGCCGACAATGGAGAGCTCCAGCTTGTTCGTGGAGGACGAGAGCGAGACGTGCCACGCCTGCCCATTGTAAATCAGCCCACCCCACTGCAAGCTGGCATCCGCGGTGTGGAGGTACTTGGGCTGGCCATCTGGTGTCTTGATCCCCTCGTTCGTAATCGTGTAGTTCAGTTCTATGGACACGGAACGAACACCCGGTCCGTCGGAGTCGACGACAGTGCATGTGCGCTCGCAGATGCTGATCGCGATCGCGCGCACCTCATCGGGCGGCGTGAGGTTCGTCTGGAAGTTCAGGCGGATGGTCTCGCGAACAGCCCGGGAACCAGCGATCTGCGCCTGGCCCGTCACCGGCAGCAGCAGAGACAACAACACCAATCCGGTCACGGCCGACCTGCGAACCTGCATGATTCTCTCCTTCCGCGTGGCTCCGTCATTTCTCGCGGCGTTCTCGTTTCGGAACCTGCGCCGACGCCTCCGGCCACCTTGAAAATCACCTCTTCGGGGCGTATCTCCTGCGTCGCGAAGAACTGGCGCCGATCGCTTCGAACCGGACATCCTCGGCCATCGTCATGTTCGTCTTGAGGTCCAGGCGGATGGTCTCGCGAGCAGTCCGGGAACCCGCGCTCTGTGCCTGGACCGTCGCCGGCAGCAGCATCGAAGACAGCAGCAACCGTCCGGTCACGGGTGATCTGGAAACCCACATGGCTCGCCCTTTCTGCCGACAGTCATCATGGGGTCCGGTGTCCGCAGAAGCAACTAAGCCGTCTCGCCCGGTCTCCGGAGGGAGCCATGGCGTTCTCTCCTCAATGGAGCAGGGTTCTGATGAAGACGGTCGGACATTCGCCCCCACCCAGGACGGAGAACGTCCGTAGGCAAGGATGTCGAGCCGGGATTCTACCGGTCACGTCGAACTCTAGTCCAGCGGGAAGGCTTGCCCTCGCCTTCTGGGAGTGTCCCCCCGCGTCCCGGGGTCGGCGGCGCCCTGCGAGGGGCTTCCTGGTCACGCGACTGGGCTTGACCGGCCGGAAGGTGGGAGCATGCGAGCGGCCTGACGCAGCCCCTTGCGAGCTTTGCCACGGGCGACTAGGATCGGGCCGCACCTTCATGGGAGGTTGAGGCCACGAGCCTGATCTACGTTGATACGTAAGCGCCAACTGAACCCCATCTGGTGACCGCGCCGCGCCCAGGCCACACTGTTCTCCAGAGGAGGAGAGCAGCGATGCCAATCCGACGATCACCGGAACCGACCAAGAAACAGCGCTATTGCGCCTTATCCCGAACTCGGGATAAGGCGCAATAGCGTCGACGCTTCGATGATGCCGTAAAGGCCCAGATCAAGTCGAAGGGCGGGGCGGGACCCAGCAAGCTGAGCCTGGCGCACCAGGGGTTGGGGTTCATCAGGGAACTCTACAAGATCGAGAAGGAGATCCGGGGCCAGAGTGCGCCGGAGCGAAAAGAGGCT
>CAIMUX010000086.1 GCA_903844735.1 Candidatus Eiseniibacteriota bacterium | reverse complement strand
AGTGTCAAGGCCTGAACGTGGTCTACTTTTTAACTCGCAAGGCAGTGTCAAGGCCTGAACGTGGTCTACTTTTTAACTCGCAAGGCAGTGTCAAGGCCTGAACGTGGTCTACTTGTTAACTCGCGAGCCAGTGTCAAGGCCTGAACGTGGCCTACTTGTTGACTCGCAAGCCAGTGTCAAGGGTTGACCATAGCTTCTTCGTTAACTTTTCTGCCATTTTGGGGTTGGGTAGAGGCGTATGCGTCGGCCTTCCCGCCATTTTGGGGTTGGGTATGGGCGTCTTCGTCGGCTTTCTCGCCATTTTGGAGTTGGGTAGAGGCGTCTTCGTCAGCCATCCCGCCATTTTGGCGCCTAGCGGACGCATCTACTTCCGCACGGCCGAGCTGAGAAGGGTTCGACACCTCCGGGTGTAACGTCTGGTTTACACTTGGCGGCAATCGGTTACACCTTCTGCTTCGGTGGCGGAGGAGTACCGCGGTGTTGTCGAGATCGACGCCGGGTTGCGCGCCCTTGCCGCGGAACGTGGGAACCCTGATCCTGCGTCGTTTCTTTGTGACCTGCGGGGGCGCGGACCCTATTTCCGGTTCTTCACATAGGTCTCCAGCCAGGTATCCGTCTCCCACAGCATGTGAAAGATGTTCTCCCTGGCCAGGTAGCCGTGGCTTTCGTAAGGCAGCAGGACGAGCCGGGCGCATCCGCCGAGTCCCTTGATCGCCTGGAAGAGGCGCTCGCTCTGCAGCGTGAAGGTGCCCGGGTTGTTGTCGGCGTCACCGTGAATCAGAAGCAGAGGCGTGCGAATCTTGTCGGCATAGTTCAGCGGGGACATCCGCTGATAGACCGAAGGGGCCTCCCAGTAGGAGCGCTCCTCCAACTGAAAGCCAAACGGCGTGAGACTGCGGTTGTAAGCACCGCTGCGCGCAATGCCGGCCGCGAAGAGATCGGAATGGGCGAGAAGATTCGCGGTCATAAAGGCGCCGTAAGAGTGGCCCATGACCCCGACCCGGGCGGGATCCACGACGCCCAGGTCGCGGACGGCTTGGATGGCCGCGCGGGCGTCGGCGCAGAGTTGCTCCACAAAGGTGTCGTTGGGCTCCTGGTCGCCCTCTCCAATGACGGGAAATTGCGCGTTCTGGAGGATGGCATAGCCGCGCACCGCCCAGAACACGGGTGAGGCCCACTCGAGGGAGACAAATTGGTGGGGCGAGCTGTCCACCATCCCGGCCGCGGCTTTGTCCTTGAACTCTTCCGGGTAGGCCTTCAGGAGCATCGGGAGCCGGCCGTCCCGCGTGGGATCGTAGCCTGCCGGCAGATAGAGGTCGGCCGACAGATCGACGCCATCCTCCCGTTGGTAGCGGATCTTCTGCTTCGTGACCCCGGCGAACGTCCTGAACGGGTTGTCGAACCGCGTGAGCTGCCGGGGGGAATCGGGCGTGCCGATCCGGCGGATGAAGTAGTTCGGGAAGTCGGTGGGGCTCTCGATGCTGGTCAGAACCGTCTGCTCGTTGATGTCCAGCACCCGGATGATTCGCTCGTAGGTGGCAACGCCGTCGGCCTGCCAGAGGCGACGGGTCTCTCCCGTGGCAACCGCGAAAGTATCGAGGAACGGCCGATTTCCCTCCGGTGCAAATCCCTCCCCTTGCAGGTAGAGCGCTGACGCGCTGTCGTTCGTCAGGAGGACGTCGCGGGCGAAAACGTTCAAAGCGGTGACGAAATCACCAGGCAAGTGATAGAGGTCCTGCACGGAGTAGTCAAAGAGGATCCGGGGCGCGGAATTGTCTTGGTCGGTTTGCACCAAGTAGACCTTGACGTTGCGATCCTTCCACCGGAAGTCGGAAACGACGGCGATGCCGGCATCACTCCACGTGACGCGCCGAAATCGATTCTGCGTGGCGACCAGGACGCGCGGCTCCCCGTCAAACGGCTCGCCGAGCTGGTAGAGCTGGTCACGCCGGGGCACCTCCACTGCGGGATCACCGCCATCCAATGCTTCGGCCCACACGACGGTCGCGGGGAGATCCTCCCTCCACTGGAACTCGCGCCGCCCAGGCTCGGTCGCGTCGATGGCAATGGGTATCATGTCGAGAAGCGGCTTGTCGGCAAGCTCTGCGATGGTCGTGCCGCCGCGATCCGCGATGTAGACGCGGTAAGGAAAGCGGTACCAGGGAAGCTCGTACGAATAGGGCCGATGGATCGACTCGACCCGAAGATAGCGACCGTCAGGGGAGAGCCTGACGGAGCGGTGGATGCCGGCATCCAGCACCATCTCGCTTCCACCGTCGAGCGTGAAACGCCACCACTCCCGCGCCGCGTAGTGGTCGAACCTCCGTTCGTCGGCTTGGTTCCGAAGAAGATCTTGGTAGGTCCGGCTTGGCGCCTCTTTTCCCGTCGTCTCCTGCACGGCGGGACCCTTCGGCAGATCGGGAAGGTCAGGGTAAACATCGAGGCTCGGGCGGACATAAGCATAGATGCCGGTTTCGTCCGGCGACCACTGGTACGGGAAGTCGAGCAAGGCGGACAGAATGAAAGGAGTCCGGCGAACCGCGCAACCGGTGGCAAGCTCGATCGTCCAGAGGGAGAGGCCTTCCTGCTCCACCTCCATGAAGGAGAGATAGCGAGCCTTCGGCGAGAAACGTGCGTATTCGACGCGGATCGAGTCCGGCAGTCCGGTGACGGAGATCAGACGGCCGGAGGCGATCTCCTGAATTGCGACCCCACTGCCATAGCCGGTCCGGGAGGAGTTGTGATTGCGCGGGTTGATCCGCAGCCCGGCGATTCTCACATCAGGTTCGGCGAGCTCCGCGAGCGATCGGTACCCCGGACGGGTGAGGAGCACGAGGTAGCGGGAGTTGCGGTCCACCAGCGTCGTCGGCGGAAGCTTTACGTCCACGAGCTGGAGGATCTCCGGCGGCGGCATCTGGAACGGGATCCCCTCTTGGGCGTGCGAGGGTGACAGAGGCGAGTCGCCGGCCGAGACTGAGTGCCCCTGCAGGCATGCAGGCTGGGGGACGGCTCCAAGCGCCTCGTGAAGTGGTTTCGATCGCATCGTTCGAAATCTCCATCCAGGAAACATGACCCTCGAACAGGGCACAGACTAAAGGGCCGTTCTTTGCCCGTGTGAGCATAGCAGCGGCGCGGGAAAACACCAGGCATCCCGGCTCCCGTCGGGTGCTTGGACGATGACAACTCGTTCTCCGCGAGGAGGTTCGTCATCCTGCCCCGATCCTTCTCACTCCTGTCCGGGCCCGGGAGGTCATCTTTTCTTGTCGCGTCCCGGGAACGGATGGTCGATCTACGAACCATGGGCTTTGCCCGGGCCCGCAGATCCCTGGGAGGAGATCGTGAAGTTCCTCGAGCGCAACCGCCAACCCCGCCGGATCGGAAGTTTCGAGATCGTCGAGAAGATCGGCGAGGGGGGCATGTGCACGGTCTACCGCGCCCGGCAGGCCTCCTTGGACCGTCCCGTCGCCGTGAAGGTTCTGAAGGAAAAGCTCGGGAACAACCCGGAGGTCCGGGAGCGGTTCGAGCGAGAGAGTCTGATTGTCGCCCGATTGAACCATCCGAATATCATTCATGTGGTCGATCGCGGCATCACGACGGACGGGGCGCCCTACTTCGTGATGGAGTACCTCGATGGGACCGACCTGGCGCAGGCGCTGGTCCAGGGCGCACTCAACCGCACGCACAGGATCGAGATCGCCATCCAGGTCTGCCGCGCGCTGGCATACGCCCACAAGAACGGCGTCATCCACCGTGACATCAAGCCGGCGAACATCCTGCTGGACCTTGAAGGCAATGCGATCGTACTGGATTTCGGGATCGCCAAGCTGGTGGGCGCGACCGCCACCGACGAGACCCGCTCCGATCTGGTACTCGGCACGCTGGCCTACATGTCACCGGAGCAGCAGACGGGCGACCATCCTGTAGCCGCGGCGAGCGACCTCTACTCCCTGGGCGTGGTCCTCTACGAAATGGTCACCGGGACGAAGCCGTTCGGCCTCTTTCGCCGGCCGTCGGAGATCGACCCCACCGTCTCCCCCGAACTCGACGCCGTGATTCGGCGCTGCCTCGAACCTGAACCCAGCGCCCGTTTCGCCTCGGCCGACGAATTGCGCGACCGGTTGCTCGAGATTCTCCAGGGCGCACACCTGGGCACCGAGCAACGCAATCGGGCCGCGACCGGTCTCGACCGAGTCCGGGAGAAATTCGCGCTTCTCGACGTCATCCGCGAAGAGCCCACCGGAGCCGTGTACCTCTACCAGGATCGGGTCGATCACGGGCTTTTTGTCATCCGCAAGCGGCTGGGAAGCGGCGCCGGGCTCACCGAAGCGAAGCTCCTCGCGGCGCTCGAACACCGGCGCATCGCGAACGTCCACGGCGCCTCGGGGGATCCGCGCCTCTTCATCGTGGTGACGGAATACCTGACCGGAGGCAGCCTGCGGGACCGGCTGCTGCAGCCTTTGCCGGTGTCGGAGGCGCTTCGGATCGGCCGCGAGGCGGCCGAAGGGCTTGCCTTTGCGCACCGTAACCGGATCACGCACGGATCGCTCCGTCCCGGAAACCTGCTCTTCACCGACACGGAATCAGTGAAGGTGGCGGATTTCGGCTTCGACGAGCACGCTCCTGCCGCGAAGGATCCGTACAACCCCTTCAATGAGCCACGCTCGGCGGCAGCGGACATCCTCGCCCTCGGGATCATCCTTCACCAGATCACGACCGGCGTGATGCCCGCATGGGTTGATGGACTCCTCTCCCTCTATCCGCAGTTCCTCCGCCTCCCGCCGGAGGTTCGAGAGACGCTCGCCGGGATGCTCGCGCGCAGCCCGGCGGGACGCATCTCATCTTGCGATCAGGTGGTCGCGAGGCTTCACGGCGCCCAGACGATGCCGGAGGACGCCGTCGAGGGAGCGGGCCGCATGGTCGGCAAGAGGCGCAGCGGTCGCGCGCACGGCGGCCCGGCGCACGGCGACGACGACTTGACGCAGGGCTTCGAGCCCGAATCTGCCCAAGGAACGGGGATCCTGAGCCGGATCGCGGGGAGGTTGCGGAGATCGGGGTGAGCCTCCTCCGCCAGGAAACAGCCGGCCGCAATCAACCCAACAATCAACCCAATCAGCCTCTGGCGGCCCTGGCCGCGGGGTCGATCAGTGCACGATCAGTGCATCAGCAGCGCGACGAGCGCCGCGCCGGCGCCCATCGCCAGGAGCAGGGCCGCGGCCAGAATGAGCCGACGACGCAGATTTCCCGCGTGAGCCGTCAAGACCGGAACTGCCTCCTCCGGCAACTCCCCCCACTGCGCGATTTTCCCATCGCGGGCAAACTCGAGGACCTCGGCGAGTTGCCCCCGGCTCATGACGGTGGTCCCGTCAAACTGCGCGGCAGTGGGCTGCCGTGCGGAGACGCCCGGTGGAGGCTGGACGAGGCGATCCTCGACCAGGCTCACCCGCAAGGTGAACTTCCCGATCGTGACCTCATCTCGGTCAGTCAGCCGCTCACGTTTCACTTCCCGTCCGTTCAGCCAGGTTCCGTTGGAGCTCTGGGAATCCTCAATGATCCATCCGTCCGCCGCGCGCAGAAATCGCGCCTGGTTGCGCGAAACCCCCGCGTTATCGAGGAGGATGTCCGCCTGTGGATCGCGGCCGATCGAGACGGTCTCTCGGACAAACGTATAGTCGCGGATGGGACGCCCCTTCAAGGAGAGATGAAGTTTGAGAGGGGAAACCGACATGGGCACCTCCGGGGACCGACGAGCGATTTCTGGAACAGGCCGAGGGACAGCGCGACGGACTGGCCGAAGAGCCGGCCGAGGGATTTGGTTCCCCTCCCGCCATGATCGTTATCGGCAAGGGGGAGAAGGTCGTTGAGGCCTAGTTCGGGCCCGCCGGCCCGCGCGGATCTCGATCATCTGATCCTCGGCAGCCGCGATTCAGGCGGGAGGCACAAAGCGACCCGACACCGCTCTCCGATCGACACATCGACCCTGGTGTCTGGCCTGCCGATGGTATGCTGGGGGGCGTCGCCGGGGCCGCCGGCGCCATCCTCCCCCGGTGGGGCCGGTCGGCGCGAGGCGCGGCCCACCGTCAGGGCCGGGTCCATACCGATCGGCTGAGAGATACCGAGGCCGGAAACACGAGGAACAACGATGGAAACCGATGTCCGCCGCAACCCGGGACTCTTGAAGCTCGATCTCTACTGCAAGGGAATGCGTCTCGACGACTCCTGCACGGTGGAGCACGACGGGGGTCGCTCGATTCTGCGCACCCGCGCGGGGCTCGGCAGCGGGCTCGAGGCGATCCTTCCGAACGGCCTGTGGACGAACATCCCGGTGGCCGAGGAGTTCGCGAGCCGCTCTCCCTACGTGCTCTTCCGTGACGGAGGCCGCTACCTCATCAAGCGGGACGACCGCGAGCGGACCGAGATCGCGGAGATCACCCTCTCGCCGCGCCCCGCGTGGTACGAGCGATCCACCAGCACCGGCAAGAAGATGCGCTCGGTCGGATCGCTGCAGGGAACCTACCTTGGCGTCTACCCGGCCAAGGTCTGCGAGTACTGGACCGAGACGACGAAATCAAACTGCAAGTTCTGTTCGGTGGGGCTGAACCTCGGCGTGGACGACGCTGACGAGAAGTCGGTGCGCGAGGTGCTGGAGGTGGTCTGGGCCGCCATCGAAGAATCCGGGATCACCTACGTAGACTTCAACACCGGGCACTACGCCGGGTACACCTACCTAGACATCCTCGAGCCGTACATTCGGGAGATCAAACAGCAGACCGGGCTTCTGATCGGCATCCAGACGCCACCGCACCCGGAACTGAAGCGCTACGACGCCCTGCGCGATCTGGGCGTCAACCGCGTCTCCTTCTGTTTCGAGATTTTCGACGAGCCGCGTTTTCGGGAGGTCTGTCCAGGCAAAGACCGGGAATACGGTCTGAAGAAATACCTCGACGCAACGGAGTACTGCGCGAAGATGCCGCGCCGCGGCGGGATCTTCGATCCCTGGGTCAGCAACGGCGAGATCGTCGTCGGACTCGAGGCGCCTGAGTCGAGTATCGCCGCCATCGACTGGATCACGTCCGTCGGCGCCATCCCCACCGTCTGTGTTTTTCGCCCGCTCAAGGGAACCGACTTTGACGGCGTGCCCCCGCCCAAGACCGAGGAGATGATCCCGGTCTTCCGCCATCTCTACGAAGCCTGCATGAAAAGCAACCTGCCTATCGGCGTGGCCCCGAACATCCACGTCAGTCTCGTACTGCTCCCGGAAGAGTGCCGGTGGTTCGTGGACAACCCGGCAAAGTACGCGCTGAAAGAGATGAAACTGAAGGCGATGTCGGGGGTGTTCAGCGCGGGATTCTACCGACAGGTGCGAAAGGTGCAGGCGGCGCATCGATCGGCCGCCACCCGATAGGACCCGCGGGAGTCGACAGGCCCGGCGCGAGCCTGTGGTCCGAAGTTGCAGGAGGCCCAAAGCCGCGCGACGCGGAAGACCGGACGGAGATCCGGCGCGGCCGCCGCGCCAGGACTAAAGGACCGGGTTCCGCAGTTCTCCGACTTTTTCCAGGCGAATCGTCACCGTCTCCCCCTTTCGGAGAAAGACCGGCGGGTCACGGAAGACGCCGACGCCCGCGGGCGTGCCGGTGGTGATGAGGTCACCGGGCAGCAGGGTCATCATCCGACTGACATAGCTCACCGTGAAGGGGACGGAAAAGATCAGGTCCCGGGTGTTACCGCGTTGCATCGCATGCTCACCCCAGTCGGCCTCCAGGGAAAGCCCCGACGGATCGGGCAGCTCGTCGCGGGTCACGATCCACGGCCCGCAGGGACCGAACGTGTCGAAGCTCTTCCCGCGGAAGAACTGTTTGTCGCCGTACTGAGCCTGGCGGCCGCTCACGTCGTTCATCACGGTCCAACCGAGGATGTAGTCCATCGCATCGACTTCGGGGATCTCCCGCGCAGGGCGACCGATGACGATGCACAGCTCGGCCTCGGCATCGACGCGTGTTTCGACCGACGGATGAGGAAGCATAATCGGGTCGTACGGCCCGATCAGGCAACTCGGCGCCTTGCAAAAGAGCAGCGGCGCGGTGGGCGGCTCCTTCTTCTGCTCGGCGGCGTGGTCGCGATAATTGAGGCCCAGTGCAATCACTTTACTCGGATCGGGGACGGGTGGTCCAAGGCGGACCGAATCGAGCGAGATCACCGGTGCCAGCGCCGCCACCGCCTCGACCTCGGCCAACGACACCGCGGCAATGATCCCACGCCAGCTTGACGGCCAGGCCGGGCGTGCCGCGGCAAGATCGGCGACTCCGGTCCCCATGATGACTCCGGGACGCTCTCGCCCCGGCTCTCCAAAACTCACAAGGCGCATCGTTTCCCCCTTCCGAGACCTGTTTACTTCGTCCGACGCCTTGGCTCCGGTGTTCCGCGGTGATCCGGCCGTAGCGTCTCCCCCGGCGGGCGCGTCTTCCACCGCCGATGCATCCAGAACCATTGTTCAGGATAGCGGCGTACCACCTCCTCCAGGAGGGCGGTCACGCGCGTCAGCGCCTCCAGCTCGGCCTCGGCCGGCGGCAGGTCCGTGCGAACCCAGACAGCTCCGGGCATCTCCAGTCTGTAGGTGCCGTCCGGCTGCCGCAGACAGAAGCCGGGAATCATCGGACAGCCTGCCCGTCTGGCGAAGCGCACCGGGCCCAGTGGAGCAGATGCCTTCCGCCCCAGGAATTCCACGAACACCCCGCCACGCCCGGCGTCCTGATCGATGGGAAAGGCGACGAAACCGTTGCCGCGCAGGGCCCGCATGACCGGCATCAGCCCGCGGTCGGTGTAGAGGATGCGTATACCGACCGACTCGCGCATCCGCCGCACCTGCCCGCTGATGCGCCGATTCCGCTGGCGCGCGACCAGGCCGTACAACGGGTAACCGCTTGCCGCCAGCGACGCGCCCAAGGCCTCCCAGTTTCCCAGATGGCCGGTGACGATTACCGCCCCATGCCCCTCACGCAGCGCGGCGTCGAACTGCTCCCGATCCCCCAAAATCGCCCGCGCCATCAGGTCTTCCGGCCGCGTGCGAGGAAGCAGGCAGAGTTCGAGGAAGGTCGTGCCGAACTGGCGGTAGCACTCCCGAGCCACTGCAAGGCGGCGCGCCGGCATCCAGGCCGGGAAAGCGCGAGCCAGATTCTCCGAGACGACGCGCCTGCGGATGCGAAGTGCGCTAAACGTGATCGTCCCGAGAGTCCGCCCGACACGGCGCGCGGCATCCCACGAAAGCCGCTCCACCAGAAAGAGGAGCACCCGGAAGAGGGCATACTCCAGAGCGTGCCGCAAGGTAGCGCGGCGCTGAGGACGACGCACGGCAACCGCGGACGCTCTGTCCATCAGTTCCGTCTCGCCGCGTCCCGCGTGCGCTGCCGTGTCAGCCCCTTCGATGCTCATGCCCCGGAAGGGTGCCGCACGACGGGGCTGGGGGCAATCACGGAAGTAGGAAAATGAGATCGAAGATCCCAGACGAAGGATGCCGACATTCGTGCTGCGTGCCGACCTGACCTTCGGCAGATGCTGCCGCGCGACTAGCGCGGCAGCTCCCGGATGAACGCAACCCCCTTCTCGATGGCCCGCTCGTTCAGCGCGATCATCGACTTGGCCTTGACGAAATGGGGCAGCGATCGTTTCACCCCGTCAATATCGAGCACGCCGCTCAACCCCACATAGGCCCCGAGCATGACCATGTTGGCCGCGCGGGTGGAGCCGAGTTCGTCGCCCAGCTGCGTGGCGGGCACGGCAAACACCTGGACGTCCGTCCTGGAGGGCGGTGTATCGATGAGCGAGCTGTCGTAAAGGAGTACCCCATCGGGACGCAGGTCGGCTTCGAACTTCAGCATCGACGGCTTGTTCATCGCGATGAGGACGTCGGACTGCTCCACCACCGGCGAGCCGATCGGGTCGTGTGAGATGCGGACATGGCAATTGGCGGTGCCGCCGCGCATCTCCGGCCCATAACTGGGCAGCCAGGAGACCTGGTACCCGGCGCGCATCCCGCAGTCCGCGAGGCCGACGCCCAGGAGGAGCACCCCCTGGCCACCGAACCCGGCGATCTTGATCCGAGGGTCGGCGTAGCGGCGATCGACCTTCGGCGCGGCGAGAACCTGGTCCGAGGAACCCGGCGCCTCGATACCGATCTTGTTGTACAGGTCGTCCTTCTCGAAGACCCGCGCCCTGGCCGTACTCACCGCAATCTGCTCCGAGCGGTCCTTCGTGCAGCCGAGCGGGAAGACCGCCTCCATCGCCTCACTCATCCACTTCTTCGAGTCGACCGGACTCATCTTCCAGCCGGTCGGACAGGCGGAAAGGATCTCGACGAGTGAGAAGCCCTTGTTCTCCACCTGGTTGCGGATCGCCTTGCGCACCGCGAGGCGTGCCCGGTTGACGTTCTTCGTGCCGGTGAGTGAAACGCGTTCGAGGTAGACGGGGGCATCGAGGGAGGCGAACAACTCCACCACCCTCATCGGGTACCCTTCATTCTCGATGACACGCCCGTAGGGCGAGGTCGTGGTCTTCATACCGAGCAGGGTCGTGGGAGCCATCTGCCCCCCGGTCATTCCGTAGATGGCGTTGTTGATGAAGAAGACGGTGATCCCCTCGCCGCGGTTGGCGGCCTGCAGGATCTCGTTGCCCCCGATACCGGCGAGGTCGCCGTCGCCCTGGTAGGAGATGACGATGGAATCCGGATGAGCGCGCTTGACGGCGGTGGCCACCGCGGGGGCGCGGCCATGCGCCGCCTGCACATTGCTCACGTGGAAGTAGTAGTAGCCGAAAACGGAGCAGCCGACCGGGCTTACGAAGACCGTGCGGTCGCACAGGCCGAAGTCATCGATCGCCTCGGCGATGAACTTGTGCACATTGCCGTGACCGCAACCGGGGCAATAGTGCGTGGAGAGCTGATCCGGGACATTCGCCGTCTTGCGCGCATAGCCGTCGTAAAAGACGTCGGCCTTCTTGAAACTTTCCTTAGCCATGGGTGACCCCCTGCAGCTTCAGGATCTCCTGCACCAGATCGTCCGGCGTGGGAACATTCCCCCCGACGCGCCCGTGGAAGCTCACCGGGCGCCGCCCATCTACCGCCAGCCGGACGTCTTCGACCATCTGCCCCATGGAAAGCTCGGCCACGAGGAAGTTCTCGACCTTTTCCGCGAGCGCGCGGATCCGCTCCGTGGGGAACGGCCAAAGGGTGATCGGGCGCAGCAGCCCGACCTTAACTCCCTGGGCCCGCGCCATGTCCACGGCCGACTTGAGCAGACGAGAGACGATGCCGTAGCCGATCACTACGTGCTCAGCGTCATCCAGCTTGTACTCCTCGTAGCGGACCTCGCGCTTCTCGCACTCGGCGTACTTGCGGAACATGTGGTGGATGTGCCCCTCCAGCGCGTCCGACTCCAGGAAGATGGAGCTGACAAGGTTGTCCCGCCGCTCGGCCCCCGGGCCCACCGCCCACGGCTTGTTTGGCAGCACGGTCACAGGCGTCGGGAAGGAGCAGGGCTCCATCATCTGCCCAATGTACCCATCGGTGAGGACACAGGCCGGGTTGCGGTACGTATCGGCCAGTTCGAAGGCGAGCATCGTCAGGTCGCACATTTCCTGCACGGAGTTCGGGGCCACCACGATCAGCCGGTAACTGCCGTGCCCGCCACCTTTGACCACTTGGAAGTAATCGGCCTGCTCCGGCGCGATGTTCCCGAGCCCCGGCCCACCCCGCATGACATCGACGAGGACGAGCGGCAGCTCGGCTCCGGCGCAGTACGAAAGGCCCTCCTGCTTTAGCGAGATTCCCGGGCTGGAAGAGGCTGTCATGACCCGCACACCCGACGCAGCGGCACCGTACACCATGTTGATGGCCCCGATCTCGCTTTCGGCCTGGAGAAAGACCCCGCCCACTTTCGGCATCCAGCGCGCCGCGGCCTCCGCGATCTCGCTCGCCGGGGTGATCGGGTAGCCGTAGTAGGCGCGACAGCCGGCCAAGATGGCTCCTTTCACCACAGCCTCGTTGCCCTTCAGCAGTTCCCTTGCCATGGCATCCTCCTCAGACCGCCGTCTTGTCTTTGTACACCGTGATGGCACCGGGCTCCGGGCACGCGTAGAAGCAAATGCCGCAGCCGGTGCAGCCCTCGCCGACGTACTTCGCCGTCCGGTATCCCATGCGGTTGAGGGTAGTGCCGAGGACTAAGACCTTCGGCGGGCACTGCTCGATGCAGTAGCAGCATCCCTTGCACTCGTCCACCCGAACCTCAACCCGCCCGGCCGGGCGGGACTTAGGAGCTTTGACCTCGTCCATCGCGCCTCCTTGACACTGGCATCCGCGGGCGGACCGCACCCAGCGCAGCCCGCCCGTTCATTCGGAGTTCACGGCCGCTGATTCTTATGCACCCCAGCGCGCCCCGCACCCGACCCGTCCCCTCGCCGTGAACTCATCCCTTTGCGCAGGACCGAGGCGATATCGCGAGTCGCCGATCGATCCCCGTAGAACAGAACACCCGCCTGCCGCACCTCGCACTCCTGCGCCTGATCCGACCGAGCAAAGGCGAGGACGACGCCGACGTCAGGGCGAATCTGCTGCACGAGATGAACCAAGTGCGCTCCCGAGACGTCCGACAAGGAGCTGTCCAGCACCACGAAATGAACCCGCCGGTCTTCGATCGCGCGGAGGCAATCCCGCCCGGACCGCACCGTCAGGAGCCGCTCGGAGAGCTCAGCCAACTCCCTCCGCAGGGAAAGCTGGAACTCGGAGTCATCCGCCGCCACCAACGCCCACCGCCCCTCACCCATCCCCACTCCCAGCCCGACCGGCTTCCCGATGGATTGCCCCCGCACCCGAACACCGCGGTAGCGCAAAGGGCAAGGACCGTGCCAGCGAACTGGATTCCCAAAAACTCTACAGTGATCCAACCTGTTGTCTGAAGGGAAAGTAGCGGACCAACAGGCGAGGGTCAAGCCTCCCCCTCCGGACGACATGTCCCGACCCACGACAAAGTGTCACGATTCAAGACAGTCGCCTGGCGGGCACGGGGGATCGTTCCCGAACCCATCGCCGGACCCACGGCAGCAGCACGAAAGCCGGGATGGCCAGGAGAAAGGTCACACCGAAATAGTCGCCGTAGCCGAGGCCCTCCGTCGCCCAACCGCTGAACCCCCCCGCCACCGACCGACTGAGGCCGAAAATCGCCGAGAGGAGAGCATACTCCACCGCCGCGTGCTCGCGCTCGCAGATGTTCATGAGAAACGACAGGAAGGCGGCCGAGCCCATCCCGCCGGTCAGGCTCTCGAAGACCGATGCGGCATAGACAAACGGACGCGGCAGGCCGAGCCAGGCCACGCCGGCGTACCCGAGATTGGAGACTGCCTGCAGTGCCCCGAGAACCCACAGCCCACGGAAGATCCCGACACGGGTAACGAAGATCCCGCCGATGATGGCGCCGAGTACTGTCATCAGCATCCCGAGGGTTGTAGAGATGAGTCCGACTTCGGCCGGCGTGAGTCCTCGATCGAGCCAGAACGGCTTCACCATCGGGGCCATGCTGGCATCGCCCACCTTGAACAGAAGGATGAAAAGGAAGATCGCCGGCGCCGACGAACGTCTCATCCAGGTCCACAGAGGGCCGAAGAAGTCCCGTCGTGCCTCGAGAGGAACAGCGACGCACGGCGCCATCCGCACCACGATGGCCAGCAGAAGTGCTGTGACTGCGGCTATCCGCAACAGCATCGGCCACGAGGCGACCGCGGAAAGCGCCACCAGCCCTCCCCCCATGCCAATGATGGCGGCACGATAGGCGGAAACGCGCAGAGAGTTGGCGACCCCTTCCTCACCGCGGCGCACGAGCCCGATGGTGTAGGCGTCGATGGCGATATCCTGGGTGGCCGAGAGAACGGTGAACATCAGCAACAGCCCGCGCACCCCCCAACCGAGTGATCCGGACGGAAAGATCGGCAGGATCAGCAGAATTCCGCCCATCCCCAGGAGGCAGAGCGATGACCAGGTCCGCCGGTCACCAAACCGATCGACGATGGGTGACCAGAAGACCTTCAAGCTCCACGGCAACCCGAGAAGACTCAGCAGGCCGATCTCCCGCAGTGAGACACCGGCGGTGCGGAAGTAGACCGGCAGCAGGTCATAGATCACGCCAAACGGGAACCCCTGCGCGAAATAGAGTAGCGCAATCCAGGGAAGCTTGCGGCGGAGGGCTATTTCGGTGCCACCGGACACGCCGGTGACTCCGACCGGATCGGTGCCGCCGGCCATGTCAGTGCCGCCACCCGCGTCGGTGCCGCCGGTGCTGCCCTTCACGACGGGGCTACGAAGTCTGCCTGACCGTAAAGGTGAGGATCGCCTCGGTGTCAGCCGCCACCGCCACCCGGAACTCGGCGGTGCGGGCGTCCTTTTTCACGAACGGAAGCGAGGCGTCGCGGATCTCCCAGTCGCCCCAAACCGATTCCTGCACCACCACCTCGACCGCCTCGGTCTTGCGGTTGCGCAGTTTGACCTGGATTGTTCGGTCAAAGACACGGTCGGTGATACGGTCCTGCGAAAGCTCGACGCGTTCCGCGACGATGTCGAACGCCTTGCCCACGCCGAGGCGAAGCTTCTCGTTCTTCGGGGTGTGATCGATCTGATCCTCGCCGACGAACTGGAGGTCGCCGCGGGAGTCCTTCTTGTACACGCGCACCTTACCGGCCGGGAGCGGCATCCCCATGCCGAGTTCCTTCTTGTTTTCGGCCTCGAGAATGATGCGTACCTTCTTCGCGTCGCGCTGGCCGTTGTACTCGTAGATTTTCTTTACCGGCGTGGAGGCGACCGGGAACAGCGAGACTTGCTTGGTTTCTCGGTCGGCGATCGTGGTGGGCCGATCGAGGGTGTAGAGATGATATTCGAAGAAGGTTTCTTCCGCGAAGCCTTGGGAAGCATCGGCCATCGCCATCATCACTTCACGGCCGCCGCGCGACTTCATCATGGGGAGCGGCGCCTGCACCCGCTGGACATCCCCGGCGATGAGTTGGAGATTGGCCTCGGGGTAGGTGGCGCCAGAGCTGTTCTCGAGGGAAACCCAGGCCGAGAGATCCATCGACGTGTCCTTCTCGTCGGCCACGGCGACATACTCCGCATGCCATGAGAGCCCACCGGTGAGATAGGACAGCTCGACCGGCGTCGCGCCGCCCTTCTCCGCCTGCAGGAGCCAGACCAGGGTCGGCCGCGTGCGCAATCCTTCGGGGAGCGTCGGCAAGCGGAGATCGGCCACTTCTGCGCGAGTTACGAGGCTGACCCCTCCGTCAGGACGCCGCAACACGAGCGAGCCGCCGTCGAACGAGAGGAGCGCGCCGGATTTCAGCTCCCCTCCCTTAAGAGCGGCGTCAACCGGCTGATCAAGGTAGCGCTGCAGGATCCGATCCGGACTGGCGAGATCGTACTGGAAGTTCTGCTCGAGCACCTCCAGTGGGCTCCCCAGACCCTTCAGGTGGACCGACGTCGGGTCGATCTGCGCCGGGACATCGGCCAGCTCGACGTTGGACTGCCCGGCCTGGACCTGGATCGTGCGCGTGTCGCTGACCAGCGCCAGATTGTCGTTGTAGACGGTCAGGCGCAGTTCGCGGTCGGCGGCTGTGGCCGCGGCCGTGGCCGATGAGGCGACCACAACCGACCCGAGGGCGAGAACCACGGCGAACAGGCCGACGGTCACCGTCGGCACGGGAACGAGACACGATGGATTCATGGGATCCTCCTTTGCAAGTACGCACCGGCGGCTCTACCCCCGAGGCGCGCCCGGCATTCCCTCTAAGCTTCCAGCGCCCCACGGGCGCGGGACAGCTTCGCCATCGCCTCCTCGATCAGGAGCAGCTTTTCCCGCTCCTTCTCCACGACCTCCGGCTTGGCGCGGTCGAGGAAGTCCGGGTTTTCCAGCTTGCGTCGGGCCGAGGCAAGCACCTTCTCGTTCTTCTGCAGTTCGCGGTCGAGCCGAGACCGTTCGAGGTCGAGGTCGATGATCCCCTCGAGATGGACGAAGACCTCGGAACTGCCGGCGACGTCGGAGGCGGCGAAGCGCGGCTTCTCAATGTCGGGCCCGATGTGCAGTTCAGAGATGCGCGCCAGCGTCTTCAGATAGGAAGCGCACTCTTGGTAAAGCGCGGCGGATCGAGCGTCGGCACGGATGGTCACCGCCGCCTCACGCGACGGAGGAACATTCATCTCGCTGCGAATGTTGCGCACCGTGACCACCGTCTCCATCAGGAGCGCCATCGCCTCCTCCGCCTCCGGGTCGGCCGACAGGGGTTCCCCGCCAGGCTCGGCAGGTCGCGTCGCCACATCGGGCCAGGGTGCGTCGATGAGGTCGCCCTCGGTCCCGGGCAGATGGTGCCAGATCTCCTCCGTGATGAACGGAATCAGCGGGTGCAGGAGTCTCAGCGCGGTGCACAGGCCGAACAGGATCCCGCGCCGTGCCTCGACCGCGCCGGGTCCTCCCGCGTTGATCCGGACCTTGGCCATCTCGAGGTACCAATCGCAGTACTCGTGCCACGTGAACTCGTAGAGGATCCTCGCCAGGTCGCTCAGCCGATACTCATCGAGCTTCTGTTCCGCCTCTAGAGTGACCGCGAGCAACCGGCTGTGCAGCCAGCGGTCGGCAAGGTCTGTGTGACCGCCGTGCCCTCGAAGGGGGCCGTGCCCCGGCTGGCGGGGAGCACCGGTGAGCGCTGCCTCGTCTTCGCCCAGGTTCATAAGGGCAAAGCGGGCCGCATTCCAGAGCTTGTTCGCGAAGTTCCGCCCGATCTCGATCTTCTTCTCGCCGAAAAGGACATCGGTGCCGGTCGGCGTCAGCAGCAGCATGGTGAAGCGCAGAGCGTCGGCGCCATAGCGATCGATAAGGTCGATCGGGTCGGGCGAGTTCCCCAGCGACTTCGACATCTTCCGACCCTCTTCGTCCCGCACGAGGCCGTGCAGGTGGACGAGAGAGAACGGTTTCTTCCCTGTGAACTCGTATCCGGCCATGACCATGCGCGCCACCCAGAAGAAAATGATATCCGGGGCAGTGATGAGGTCGTCGGTCGGGTAGAATTCGCCCAAGTCGGAGGTCTGCTCGGGCCAGCCCAAGGTCGAAAACGGCCAGAGCCAGGATGAAAACCAGGTGTCGAGCACGTCGGGATCGGGCGTGAACTGGGTAGAGCCGCATTGCGGGCACGGATCCGCCTCCTCACCGGAAAGGACCTGGTGCCCCTGTGAACAGTAGAGGATCGGGATCGGATGCCCCCACCACAGTTGGCGGCTGATGCACCAATCACGGATCCCGTCCAGCCAGTGCAGGTACGTCTTCTCCCAGCGTTCGGGGATGAAACGGACCTCGCCCGACCGGGCGGCTTCGATCGCCGGCTGCGAGAGCTCCTTCATCCGTACGAACCACTGCTGCGACAGGAACGGCTCGATGATGGTGTGACAGCGATGGCACTCACCGACCGAATGATCGTACGACTCCCGATGATCAAGTAGGCCGTCTTCCTCAAGCTGCCGAACGACCGCCTTGCGCGCCTCCTCACGATCCATCCCGGCATAGGGTCCCGCCACTTCGGTCATGAGGCCGCGCTGGTCGATAGCGGAAAGGATCGGCAAGCCGTGGCGCTGCCCGATCTCAAAGTCGACGGGATCGTGCCCCGGCGTGACCTTGAGCGCGCCCGTGCCAAACTCCTTGTCCACCGCCTCATCGGCGACGAGCGGGATCTCGCGGTGGAGCAGCGGGAGGATGAGGATCTTGCCCAGAAGACCGGCATAGCGCTCATCATCGGGGTTCACGGCCACCGCGGTGTCGGCGAGAATCGTCTCCGGGCGCGTGGTGGCGACCGTGACAAAGCGGTCGGTTCCCTTCACCGGGTAGCGGACATGCCAGAGGAAGCTCTGGCGCTCGCGGTATTCCACCTCTTCGTCGGAGATCGCCGTCTGGCAGCCGATGCACCAGTTGACGAGATACTGGCCGCGGTAGATCCACCCCTTGCGATAGAGGTGCTTGAAGGCGACCTCCACCGCTTTGGACAGCCCCTCGTCCAGGGTGAAACGCTCGCGCGCCCAGTCGCAGGAGCAGCCGAGGCGGCGCAGTTGTTGCAGGATCCGGCCGCCATAGAGCTCCTTCCACTCCCAGACCGACTCGACGAACTTCTCGCGGCCCAGGCCCTCCAGGGTGATCCCTTTCTTCGCCAGGTCGTTCTTGACCACGTTCTGGGTCGCGATGCCGGCGTGGTCCATCCCCGGAAGCCAGAGGGTCCGGTAGCCTTGCATGCGCCGCGCGCGGATGAGCACATCCTGGATCGTGTTGTTGAGAACATGTCCAATGGTCAAAGCACCGGTCACGTTGGGGGGCGGAATGACAATGACGAAGGTCTTGCCGTTCCTCGCGTTCGCCGGCGTGAAACGCTGCTGCGTCTCCCAATGCTGGTACCACCGCGTCTCGAACGTCGCGGGGTCGTAGACCTTGGCCAGTTCTCGCATGGCTACCTCCCGAGTGCGGCCGCGCCCCGCGGGGACGCCAGCCGAAGATGAAAAGCTGACGCTAGCAGGCGGGGACGGAAGGGGTCAAGGACGGGCGTGGCCGCCCGAGATTCGGAGTAGAAAGGCCTCGGGCTTCAGGCTTCGGGCCGGAGGGCGTCGAGCAGTCTCTCGATGCCGGCAATCAGCCGGCCGTACCAGGCCACCAGTTCGGCGTGGTTCTCCGGGCTCATGATTTGCCCTCCCGAAGCAGAAAAGACCGAAGCCCGAAGTCTCCGAATCTCAGGTGGTCGTGGGTGGTGCCCGGCACGGTCGGTCCCTTGACAGCTCCTGAATTCCCGTAAGAATGATGGTGATCGGCTCATCGAAGTGACCAAAGGCGGTCGGAAGCCCGTCCGATAGACGAAAGGCAGGAGAGAATGACCAGATCTTCTTCGCAACCAGACACGAATTCCCCAGGGCGGCACCGGAAGAAGCCGACCGCCAGTGCCTACCGTCAGCCACTATACTACGAGATCGCCTTCAGCTTCTTCGACGTGCCGAAGCAGGTACGTCTGTTCGAGACATTTGTCCGGCTCCACGGCCGACGCGAGGTCCGAACGATCCTCGATATCGCGTGCGGCCCCAGCCTCCAACTCCGGGAGTTCGTTCGGCGGGGATACGCATGCATCGGCCTCGATCTGAATCGGGAGATGCTCGACTACGTGAAGTCGAAAGACGCACGTATCGAGACGGTGCGAGGGAACTTCGTCCGCTTCGCACTTCCGGCGAAGGTGGACCTCGCCTTCATCTTGATGGGTTCGCTCATGGTCTCTTCGAACGAAGCGCTCCTATCCCATCTGGATTCCCTGGCCGGCGCAATGCGCCGGGGCGGCTTGTACATCATCGAAAACGCGCACCTGAACTGGGCCGCTTTCGGGACCGAAGAAGTCGAACGGTGGACCACGAGTCGGGACGGCATTGAAGTCAGGGCGACCTACGACACCGAGCCCGCCGCACCGCTCGAACAGCTCTATCGCGAATGGCTGCTCCTCGAGGTCGATGACCACGGCCGAATCGCCGCCTACCGCGATGAGCGTCTCGTTAAAGCGATCTTTCCACAAGAGTTCAAGAGCTTAGTCTCCCTGCACGGGAAATTCGAATTCGTGGGGTTCTTCGAAAGGAGCTCGACCCGGCGGCTGAAAGAGGCACGCAACGACAACCTGGTGGTGTTGCGGCGAAAGTGAGCGAACCCGCATTTCTCGCGCCGGTAGTCAGAAGTCGGTAGACAGGAGTCAGTAGGCAGTAGCCGGAAGTCGGGAGCCGGTAGTCAACAGCCGGCAGCCAGGAGCGGGAGGGTATCGAACAGACATCGCGCCTACCGCACCCCCGGCTCGTCGTCAATCACCTCTGCATGACCCGAATTGGAGAGGGAACGTTCCGCCGCTTCCAGCACTCGCACCACGCGCAGGCCATCGAGGCCATCGGTGCGCGGACGCCGTCCGTCGCGGATGGCCGTGAGGAAGTCGTTCACCTCGGCAGCCAGAGGTTCGTAGTTCTCCAGCCGCGGAGAGACGATATCGCCGGTGCGATAGGAGAGCTGGTACTCGCCGAAAGAGTCGGGATCCTTGTAGTTGACCCCCTTATCGTAGATCTTGACCTGCTCGAGGTTCTCTGTGTCGTCGTAGACGAGCATCTTGGCCGAGCCGACGATGGTGGTGCGACGCAGCTTCGAGGGCGCCAGCCAGCTCACCTGGATGTGCGCGATCGCACCGCTGGCGAAGCGCAGGAAGATAAAGGCAACGTCGGGGATGCCCGGCTGAACGAAATCCTTCCCCGTGGCCAGCACCTCCACGGGGACCTCGCCCAGCCAGTACATGATCATAGAGAGATCGTGCGGCGCCAAGTCCCAGACGACGCTGATGTCCTTCTGGTGCAGCCCGAGATTCACGCGGGTGGAGCTGATGTAGTAAACCTTCCCCAGCTCGCCGCGATCGACAATCTCCCGCGTCTTCACCACCGGAGGACTGAACAGGAAGGTGTGACCGACGGCAATGCTCCGGCCCTGCTCGGCGGCCAAACGTATCAGCTCCTCGCCCTGCTCCGAGGCGGCAACGAACGGCTTCTCCACGAAGAGATGCAGCCCGCGCGCCAGCGCCTGCTTCGCCAGAGGATGGTGCACCGCGGGAGGGGTGGCGATCATGACCGCTGACAGGTCGGGCTGAGCCAGCATCTCCGCATAGTCGGTGAAGAAACTGGCCGCGGGGTAGCGAAGCCGCAGACGCTCCAGTTTGTGCGTTTCCAGATCGCAGATCGAGAGTCGGGTACACAGCCGGTTCTCGCTCAGATTACGGACCAAGTTCGGTCCCCAATAGCCGCAGCCGACTACCCCGATGTGCATCGTGCTCCCCCACCGGTCCTCCAGGCCCCGCCTGGCTAGAGACCGCCCCGTCCCCAGACGACCACCGGCACCGTGCGCAGCAGGAGCTTGATGTCCGTGACGAACGACCAGTTGGCAATGTAGAAGAGATCAAGCAGAACCATATCCTCGAAGCCGACGAAGCTTCGTCCCGTTACTTGCCAAAGGCCGCTCATGCCCGGCGTCACGTCCAGTCGCCGTTTCTGCCAGTCCCGGTACAGCTCATACTCGAACGGGATACAGGGGCGCGGTCCCACCAGACTCATCTCGCCCCGGAGGACGTTGATGAGCTGCGGCAGTTCGTCGAGACTCGTCCGACGCAGGAAGCTGCCGATGCCGGTGATCCTGGCATCATCTACAAGCTTGTACACCTTGCGGCCTGAACCGTCGGTGGCCGCGGCACCGCCGTGGCGGAGGAGGCTCGATATGTATTCTCGGTGGGCAGTGTCATCGTTGTCCACCCGCATCGAGCGAAACTTATAGAAAGTGAACGGCAGGCCGCCCTTGCCGATCCGGATCTGCCGGAAGAAGACCGGACCGGGCGAGCTGAACCGCACAAGAACCGCCAGAACCAGCACGGCCGGGAGGATGACCAGTCCGCCGATCAGGGCTGCTGCGAAATCGAAGACCCGTTTCAGCCTCTGAGCACCGCCGGTCATCGGCATCTGCCCGACCGGCAGGAGCGGCACGCCGCCCAACGATTCAAACGGCAGTGAGTCGATGATGCGATTGAGGGCATTGGCCGCCACGCGCACCTGCACCCCCGCTGCAGCGAGCCGGTCCGCCACCCGCACCACGGCCTCCCGCGGCAGGTCCGGTCGCGCCAGGATCACGAGATCAACCTGAAGATCGACGGCCAGCGCCGGCAGCCCTTCCAGCTCGACCAAGTGAAACGGATCGAAGCATCCCGTCCGGGGAAGCTCAAGGTCAGCATAGGCTACCACCTCGGCGGGAACCGGGCCGCCCGCGATGCGCTGGGCGAGGGAGCGACCGGGGCCGTCCGCGCCGAGGATGAGAACCCGCTCCCGCCCGCCGTCGCGCGAGACGTACCGTCGCCGCAACAGCACCGCGAGCAGCGGCCGCAACACCACCATCCAAACCGCCAGCATGGCGTGGTAGGAGACGAGCACGAGGCGCAGCGCGAAGGGGATCTCGCGGGCAAAGAGAAAGAGCGCCGCAACGCTGAGACCCGCCGACCAGGCGACGGCTCGCAAACCGGCCTTCGCCTGCCCCCGCCAGGAGGGAAAGCGGCCCAGACGGTAGAGTCCTCGGCTGGCTACGATCAGGGGGAACAACACCGCCAGGAGCCAGGGGACTGGGCCTCCGATGGGATTGACCCCGACCTGTACCCCGACGCGTACCCCGACACTGCCGGCAAGCTGCCATGCCACGAGGAAGAACGCCTCCGCCAGACCGGCATCCGCCAGGGCCAGAAGCGCCTGTTGCCGGCGGGGAAAGCGCCTCCGGGAGCTGACAGACGCGGGGGTCAAGGGCGACGTCGACACAAGCCGATCTCGGCGCTCCCGCGCGGTCTGCGTCAGGGACATTCCCTCAGGCCTCCTGTCCTTCCGCCCTCCGGCCCCATGACCGGGGCCGGGACGCATCCCGCATCCCGGCCGGCGGCCGAAGACCGGTCGCCTGTGCGCGAAGGTAGGAAGGCGGCCCGGGAATTGCAACCGGATTCTCCTGTCCTGAGATTCGGAGCAGGGAGCGAATACGACTGGCTTCAGGTTTCGGGCTTGAGGCTTCGGACAAAGGGCTTCCGAATCCTGACTTTTGTCTACTGTCTGCTGTCTCCAGACTCGGCCCCGTCAGTCTCGCGCAACGCTACACTGCGATTCCGGCTCCGGGAAGGCCGGAGAGGGCGCCGGAGCGCTCCCCGTTTCGTCGGCGTCTTCGGGAGCGGTGATTCCCGGCAGCCAGAACGAGAACACGCTTCCCGCACCCGGCGTCGACACGGCGTGGATCCTGCCGCCATGCTCCTCCACGATCCCTCGCGAGATGACGAGGCCGAGACCGGTCCCTCCCGCTGCCCTGGTGTTGGACGCGTCGAGTTGGCGGAACCGGCTGAAGAGTTTCGGAAGATCCTCGGCCGCGATGCCGATGCCCGAGTCACGAATCTCGACGCAGACTCCGCCGGAAACGGATCGCAGTGCCACGGTGATCTCCGCCCCCGCCGGCGAGAACTTCACGGCATTGGACAGAAGATTCAAGAGCACCTGCACGATCCGCCGCTCGTCAGCTCGCACCAGTGGCAAGTCGTCCGTCACTTCGGTCACGATGCGGAGTTCCTTCCGCCCCGCCAGGTTGCCGAGGTTCAACACCGCCCCGCGCACCAAGGTGGCGAGCGACGTTTCCACGGGGTGGCTGGACAGGCGCGACGACTCGAGCTTGGACAGGTCGAGGATGTCATTGACGAGCGCCTCGAGCCGCTCGGTGTTGGCCTCGCAGATGGCGAACAGCTCTCCTTGTCTCGATTCCACCGGGAAGTAGCGCGGATCGGCGAGCAGTTCGAGCGTCCCTTTGATGGCTGTGAGCGGGGTGCGCAGCTCATGCGAGACCACGGCCACGAATTCGGACTTCATCCGCTCGATGTCGCGCATGCGCGTGAAGAGGGTGGCGTTGTGCACCGCAATGGCGGCCTGGGCCGCGAGGCCGGCGAGGAGATCACGGTCGTCGTCGGAAAGGAGCCCGCCCCCGGGCGTGAGAATAACGACGCTGCCCCGCACCTCCCCCTCCTGCAGCAGGGGAACGGCGTACGCCTCGCGGGTCGCCCCGCCCTCCAGGATGACCGTCCCCTCAGCCGGCCGGCGCCCCTCGCGCAGGCGAGCGGTCACCGAATCGAAGGCGGCGACGAGTGCCCCATCGCCGACCGGATCCGGAATCAGCCCGCGTCCCTCGCGGCAGACGAGCGGCCCACCCGGTTCGTCGGCCAGGAAGAGGAGCCCCTCCGCGGTCCCGGTCAGCTCCAGGCTCTTATCGAGCACTAGACCGAGGGTCTGCTCGAGGTTCAGCGAGGAGGTGATCTGGCGTCCCAACTCGTGCAGCGTGCGCACACGACGCGTCGCCTCTTCCACGATCCCCTTCAACGCGTCGCGGTGGCGCCGCAACGCCTCCTCACTGGTTTGCAGTTCCAGGTTGGCCACCTGCAACTGCTGCACGAACCGTCGGTTCTCGCCCCGCAGGCGCCGCCCCCTCCAGCGCGCGGCGCAGAGACTGATCCAGTTCGAGCAGATCGAACGGCTTCGCCAGATAGTCGTAGGCGCCGTCGCGGAGTGCCTCGATGGCGGTCATCGTCGAGGCGTTTCCGGTCAGCATGATGACTTCGGTCTCGGGATCGGCCGCCTTTGCGGCCCGCAGCACGGCGATCCCGTCGGCTCCCGGCAGGTTGATGTCGGTCAGCACCAGGGCGAAGGCGCCTCGCGCCAGCATCTCCAACGCCTCGGACCCGGTGGCGGCTTCCTCCAGCTCGAACTCCCCCCCTAGGAACTCCCGGAGGATGACCAGGAGTTCAGGCTCATCGTCGACGATGAGGATGCGGGGTCTTCGGGCCTCGTTGTCAGGCGCGTCCATGCCTCCCCCTTTCGTTCCCGGCTTCTGCCGGGAGGCGGCCTCACGCGGCCACGCCGCTCGCCACGGTGCGGTTCCGTCCCAGTTTCTTGGCCACGTACAGGGCGGCATCCGCCTTCTTGAGCAGATCCTCGGCAGTTTGCCCGTCTCCGGGGAAAGACGCGATGCCGAGAGAGACGGTGAGTCGTTTGCGGCGGGGGAAGGAGTGATCGGCCACCATGGCCCGCAACCGATCGGCCGCCCGGATCGCCTGGGCTGCGTCGGTCATCGGCAGCAGTGCCGCGAACTCCTCACCGCCGATGCGCGCCACCAAGTCGGAAGAGCGGCCCCAGCGAACCATCACTTTGCCGAGGTCGGCGAGGATACGGTCGCCCAGGGCGTGTCCCCACGTGTCGTTGATGACCTTGAAGTTGTCGATGTCGAGGTAGAGAACCGAGAAGCAGCAGCCATACCGCTGGCAGCGGCGGATTTCGTCGGCGAGGCGATCATGGAAGTGACGCCGGTTGTGCAGGCCGGTCAGATCGTCGGTGACGGCGAGCCTGGCCACCTCCTCGTACATGAGGACGCGCTGGAGAATCGCCGCGGCCTGGGAGGCGACAAGGGTGAGCAGTCGCAGGTGATCCTCGTTGAAGGCGGCGTTGGCCGGGTGAGAGAGATTGAGCACGCCGATGAGTTCTCCCTGCACCACCATCGGTACCGAGAGAAATGAGCCGATGTCGGGTCGGCCATCCCGTTGCGACGAGTGAAGGTCGTTCAGGAGGATCGGCTTCTTCTGCTTGGCCACCCATGAAGAGAAGCCAAAGCCCATGTCGAAGTGAACGCCGCCGATGAGGTCGACCTGGGCCCCGCGCACGCCCGCGGGAGCGAGTTGCCCGGTCGTGCGATTGAGAGTGAAGATGGTGCCGTTCTCGAAAGGGATTCCGCTGGCTATGAGGTCGAGGATCTGTTCGAAGAGCCGGTCCCGGCCGATGTCGGCCTGGATCAGGCGACTCATCTCACTCAAGACATCCAGCTCTGTGGGGGGACCGGTCTTCTGCCCAACCGTCTTGGCAGTCTGGAGGGTGCGGATCAACCGGTTATGAATGGTGTGCGCGGTGGCAAGGACCTCGGAGGATCGCTTCTGGGTGACCGCGCGATCGACACGCTCGGCCAGGCCGGTGCGTTCCCGCTCCGTGATCAGTCCTTCCTCCTCCATGATCCGGATGAGCTTGATTTCACCGCGGCGGAACTTCTCGGTGACATCCTGGAGCTGCTGGGTACCGTTCCCGTTTCTCCGGCGCATGATCCTAGACTCCCCTTCCTCGATCCCGGCCCAAGACCCCACGGATCCCTTCCCCGGGGCCATTCCAAATCACCCGCCGATGCGGCGCTCGTTTCGACCGAGCTCACGCCGACAAGTGAAAGAATTCCTGTTCCTTTTGGAGCGCCCCGTGCAGGCGCTCGCGCAGATTCTCCTGGCGGGCCGGGACCAACCCGATCCGAGCGGCCGCCGCTACGTGCAAAGGGGGCGGTTCCTCGGCCCCCGTCTCGAGCAGGCACTCGGCCGCCACCACGAGGAGGGTCAGCGGATCGAGCGACGCCGGATCGTTGTGATGGCGTTCGGCGACGGCCGCCAATTCGTCGCCCATTCCCCACCGGCGCAGAACCGCACCGCCGATCTCCGTATGGTCCGCGCCCAGGCACTCGTGCTCCACCAAGCGCTCGGGCAGCCCGGGAGCTGCTGCGCCGCAGAGTGCGTTGTAGGTCATCGGCCGCACCTGCAAGAGGAGAATTCGGCCCAGGTCATGAAACAGCCCGCCGAGGAACGCCAGCTCCGGGTCAACCCCACCCTTCTCCATCGCGAGGAGACGGCTCCCAAGCGCCGAGCCGATCGCGTGCGTCCAGATCCGCTGCTCCGCCTCAGTCCAGGCGCCGCCGGCCTTTCCCACCGGCATCGCATCGAAAAGCACCAGATTACGAACCGCACGCAGGCCGAGGGTGACCACCGCTTGCGGGAGGCTGGTAACGGGCTCGATCGGCGACACGAACGACGAGTTGCAGGTGCGCAGGAGTTTCGCGCTCAGGCCCTGGTCGCGAGAGACCACGCGGGCGAGATCGGCCGCGCTCGCATTCGGGTCGTTCAGAAGCTCAAGTACGCGCAGCGCCACCGGACCCAGCGGGGGCACCTCATCGAGAGCTGCGAGCAATTCCTCGCGGCGGTCCCGCGGTGGCGCGGCGGCCGTCGGCGCCGCCGACGTCGCGCGCGGACGGCCGATGCCGGATGGCCCGTTCACCGTCCGCGCCCGGTCGGCTGGAGCCGCCGCTCGACACCCGCCGTCTTCACGATGAGTGCGACGTCGCCCTCGCCCAGGCGGAGCTGTTCGGCGATGCGCCCCCCGTCCCAGCCCTCGGCGGCGAGGCGCAGCACTGCGCGGCGGATCCGCACCAAATCGCGACCATCCGCCGTGGACGCTGACGGGATCGACGGAGCAGGTTCCTGTCGCACCGTGACTGCCGGATCCCGGGGCGGCGGGGCGGCAGGAGAAAGATCCCATGGCTCGGGTGCCGCGGGCGTCTGATCACGCGCGGCGCGCAAGGCACGCACAGCGCGGACTACGCTCGCGGCCGGGCGCGCCGGGGCCGCGACGGGCCCGGAGGCCACAGGGGCTACCGAACGCAAAGCCGCAATCGGCGACGACGACGCAGCCACCCGCGGCCGGGCCTCCCGCTCGTGGCGGCGGGGGGCGCGCATCGGCGGAGCAAAGGCGTCGTGTTTTGAATCCTCATCGTCTTCGCTGGGAAGGCGGGGGGCGACGGGGTCAGTCTGCTCGAGGCCCGAGCTGTCCTGCCCGCCGTCTTGCCCGGCACCCTGCCCGGACGCACGGGTGCCGGCGCGCAGACGTACCGATGACGTCTCTCGATCCGCCACCCGCTCGGCGACCTCTTCCATGGCGCGAACCACTTGGAGCAGTGACCGCTCGATGGCGGCGATCCGCCGATCAACCGGGTCGGCCTCCTGTCGACGCATCGGAAAGTCATCGGTTGCATCGATAGCCCGCGCTCTCGCGGCCGTGGAAGCACCCGGAGGGGGACCGGCGGCATGCAAGCTCGCGGCATGGGCATAATCCACCGTGCTGCGTCGGCGCGGAGCGATCCCGAAGAACGAGGTGCGATGCGGGCGGATGGGGACAGTTTCGTGGCCGGTCGACGATGTGGTTGCCGGCAACGCGGGAACCGGCGACGAGACGATCGACGGCGCGGTTGCGAACTCGCCGGTTGCGGCGAACTCGCCAGCCGCGGCAAGACGGGAAAGGGCCTGTATTCGAGCCTCGGCCCCCGGGCCGGCGCTCACGGCCGGCGACCCGCGATCCCAAGCCGCGCGCGCGGCCAGTTCGGCGCGCGCGGCTTGGAGCACCGCTGCGGCGGAGTCATCCGGCGCGACCTCCTTCGTGCGCGACTCCCGGGAAGGGGCCGCGGCGGTCGCGGTCGTGCCCACCGTGCGCCGGACGGCGCGCCGGCGCAGGATCAGCGAGCCCAAACCTAGACCGAGAGCGCAGCCAATGAGGCCGCCCCCCCCGGCAAGAAAGATCACCGGCAGCCAGGCCGATCGAGCGGCCGGGCGCGCCGGCACCGTCACCTGCGCTGCGAACAAACCGACCCTCGCGGTTTCGATTTGCTCCAAGAGGCGCCCCTCGCCGGCCGGAACGGGCGGTGCGGCGGCCAGCATCACCCCATCGTCCCCGGTCGGCCGCGCGGCGCCGGGCGACCCGGCCGGAACCGCTTGGGGACCTTCAGGCGGGAGCCCGACCACGGTCAACGCGGTCTCCGTGATCGCCCCGACCACCGGCGAATCCGCCAACGAAGAATCGGTCGCCGGGGGGACGATCGGCACCGCGGAGGTTACCACCGGCGGCGGCGCCGACAGGTGAGCCGTGGCGCCCGTGCCCGTCCACGCGTCGAGCGTGACCACCGCCAGAGCAGCACAGACGCCCGTTAGAGCCAGGGCCAGTGTCCACCGCATCAGTTTCTTGGCCTTCATGACCGGGATTCCTTCCCGAACCGGTTCACGCCCGCGCGTCGACGTGGCGTCCCCGGTCCTCCTCCTCGTCCCACCCGGGCTCCGCCGGGCTCTCGTCTGCGTCCGTGCCCTCGTTCGCCGGCCGCGGCGCTTCTTCCTTTTTCCGCTTCGCGTTCGGATCAAGTTCCTCGGAAGCCACCTTCTCTTTTTCGGTGACCGTGTGCTCGCGGTGGTCGACCTGGCGGTCCAGGGTTACGGCAAAGCCTTGTTGCTGATGGTCCCCGATCCGCCTCGCCGCTTCCTGCAGGCGCTCTGCCGCCTGGGCCTGGATAAGGGCCTGCTTGACTCCCCCGATCTCGCCCACGGCCGCCTCCGTTCTGCCCCCGACGGCACCCTCAGCGGGGCCGGCCCAGCCTTCCCTTGAGGCGCAGGATCGCCTTGGTGTGGATCTGGGAGACCCTCGATTCGGAGATGTTCAGCGTCTCGCCGATCTCCTTCAGGGTCATCTCCTCGTAGTAGTAGAGAGCGACCACGAGGCGTTCCTGCTCCGTCAGCCCATTGACTAAGTCGAGAAGGAAGTAGCGGGACTCTTCCCGCTCGATGGTCACCAGGGTGTTCTCGACGGTGCTGTCCTCGATCATGTCGGCGAGACCGGCGATGTCGTGCTCGTCATCCACCTGCAGTGACTGGTCTAGGGAGAGGAGCACGGTGCCGCGCACCTCCTCTAACTGGCGCATGAACTCATGCTGCGAGATGCCCAGAGCATCAGCCATCTCCTGCTCGGTCGCCCCGCGCCCCATCTTCTGATCGAGGCGCTGCGAGACCTTCTCGATTTCGCGCGCCTTGCGGCGGGTGGTGCGAGAGGCCCAGTCCATGGTGCGCAGTTCGTCGAGGACTGCCCCCTTGATCCGCCAGATGGCATAGGTTTCGAACTTGGTCCCGCGGTCGGCATCGTACTTTTCGAGGGCGTCGAAAAGGCCGATGAGCGCCGTGTTGATCAGGTCGTCCCGATCGATCGACTTCGGCAGTCCGGCGGCGATCTTATCGACCACATACTTGACCAAAGGGAAGTACCGGCGCAGCGCCGTATCCCGGCTCTCAACCACCTGGGCCTGCTGCGGACAAGGTGCCGGCGCCGCTTTGCGCACCGCCTGACTGATGGGCATCGTTCCCTCCGTGCTCTCGGACTACGCTGCTTTACGCGCGTCGGGGCCTTCCCCCGCCGCGCCACCCTGTGTCTTGCTCGCCTCGCGAGCCAGCTCGCGCTCGGCCACCTGCCGTAAGACGGCGCGCCCCCCCAGATCCCCCGCCACGCGCACGAAGACGTAGACGACGCCGCCCGCGAGGGCTGCCCGCACGAGGAGCGTGAGCGGCGGGAGATCCCGCGAGGCACCGACGACCGCGACTAAGAGCGCCCCACCGCTGGCGAGCAAGAGCGACAGGCTCTCCACGATCCGGTTCATCGCCACACCTTTCCCCGGGACGCTCCCGCCCCGGACTTCGTTCCGCGCAGATCCTCTCCCCGCTCAACCATCGAAGTTCGCCACCTTCAGAAAGAACCCCTCCGGGTCGACCTCTCCGGGCTCCGGCCATGGCGGATCGACAAGCAGCCGCGCGGCCAGAGCCTCGATGCCGGCCGCGGCCGGACTGCGCGGGAAAGCCTTCAGCAGCGGTTGCTGCTGACGCACCGCACGCCCTACCGACGGGTCGAGGGCGATGTGGCCTAAGTATTCCGGCTTGAGCTGAAGGAAGCGCTCCGCCACCAGACGGATCCGGCGCTCCGTCTCGCGCCCCTCCTCGGGCGTGGCCGCCATGTTCACCACGATGCCGGGTCGGCCGCGAAGGCGCCCCTGGCTCAAGACCTTCAAGGTGGCATATGCGTCGCTGAACGCCGTCGGCTCCGGCGTGGTCACCACCACCACATCGTCGGCTGCGCGCGCGAAATGGATGGTCTGGCGTCCGATCCCCGAGCCGGTGTCCAGCAGGATCAGCTCGACCGAATCCTCCAGTCGGGCCAGCTCGCGCAGCAGCCGTTCTCGGCGGAAGTCGTCGAGGTCAGCCAGTTCCTCCACACCCGAGGCGGAAGGGAGCAGAAGCACGCCATCGACCGTCTTCAGCACCACTTGTTCGATCGAGGCGCGGCCAAAGATGACATCGCCGAGATTCTTCTGCGGCACCACCCCGAGAAGCAGGTCGACATTGGCCAGCGACAGATCGCCGTCGACCAGGAGAACCCGGCGCCCCTCCCGCGCAAAGGCGATGGCGAGGTTGGTGGCGATGGAGGTCTTCCCGACGCCGCCCTTGCCGCTGGTCAACGCGATGGAGCGGACCCGCGGGCGGTCCGGGATCGGCCCACGAGCGTCGAAAGCAGGACCCGCCCGGCGGCCGCGATGGGAGGGCGGGGTCTTCCCGTCAGCGGACACGCCGCCCGTCACGAGGCGCAGGCTGCGCAGCTTATCGGCCTGATCCGCCATGGGACGCCTCCTCAAGCAAGCCGTGCGTGAGCGCTTCGGCGGTGGCCGCCTCGAGGTCGTCCGGCACCTCCTGCCCCGTCCCCAGCCAAGAGACCGGACAGCGCGCCTTGAGGGCGGTGGTGTACATCCCGCCGCGCGAGGTCGCCTCGTCCAGTTTGGTGAAGACGAGGTGGCGAACCGGGAGCACCGAGAAGGCATCGAGAGCGTGCGCTAGGTCCCGCGCTCGCGTGTTGGCCGAAAGGGCCAGGTGGACATCCAGCGTCGGGCAGGCGGCCAGCAGTTGCCGGATTTCAGTGATGCCGCCGGGATCGTTGGGCGAGCGGCCCGAGGTGTCGATGAGAACAAGATCAACGTCCGCCAGTCGTTTCGATAGGAGCGTCCGCATCGCGGCAACCGAGGCGACGGCGAAGAACGGGAGCCCCATCAGCGCGGCGTACGCCGCAAGGTGCTGAGCTCCGAAAACGCGGTAGGAATCGCTCGAAACCAGCGCCACCGAAAGGCCGCGGTGGAAGCACGCCTGACCGGCGATCTTAGCCAGTGTGGTCGTCTTCCCGACCCCGGTCGGGCCGACCAGGGCGAGCACGCGCCGCTCGCCCGGCTGCAGCGCGCCACCGGTCCGCACCAGCGAGCCTAGGTAGGCCAGCAGATCGCCCGGAGGCGAGGAGGTGAACTGCCCCGGAATCGGAGCGCTCCCCATTTTCTCCAGGATGCGGAAGACCAAGTCGGCATCGACCTCCGCGTCGGTGAGGTCGAAGTAGAGCTGGCGCAGCGGCAGCGGCACCGCCGAGAAATGGTCGGAGCGGACGAGTCGGTTCAGATGCTCCACCCGTGCCCGCAGAACCCGCGTCTCCTCCTCGACCTCGGCCGCGCGGGAGGTGGCAACCCGCGGGAACGGAACGGTCGCCTCGGAGGGAGGCAGCGTCGGCAGGAACGCGGGCGCTGTCGCGGATCGCCGGGGCGCCAACGGGAACGCGGGCACTGTCACGGACCGCAAAGGCGCGGACGGAAATGCCGGGGCCGACTCCGACCGCCAGGACGCCGGTGAAAGGGCCGGTTCCACGCCGTCCCGCGCGGACGGAATCAGCGGACGAAGAGGCACGCCACCGAGGTTGGTGCTGCCGAAGATCGGCCCGCCGGTGTCGGCCGTCTCGAGGCGGGACGGCAGCGGGCGGCGAAAAGCGCCGCGTCCTGCGGGCCCGTCGACGGGCGAGGCCGCGGCGGCGAACGCCGGCTCGGCAGCCCGCACGTCCCCCGCCTCGCGCGGGAGCGCCGCAAGCACGGTGACCCCGCGACGAGGACGCGGATGCGGCGCCGTCTCGAGAATCACGGCCTCGGGACCCAGCTCCTCGCGGATCCTTGCCAAGGCCTCCTTGAGGTCCTTTCCCTCAAACTTCTTGATGTGCATGTTCCATCCTGACGGAAGCGACGGTTCGGACCGTCCCCGCCGCGATCACCTCGGCGTAGGAGAGAACCGCCACATGAGGCAGCGCCCGCTCCAGGAACGCGCGAAGGTAAGGCCGCAGGTAGGGGGAACAAAGGATCACCGGCTGGGCGGTCTGTGTGAGCGAGGCGTGAACGGCCTGCGAGACACTCTCCAAGAGGCGGCGAGCCGCGTCCGGCAGCTGCACCAGTCGCCCGCCTCCCTCGCCCGGCTTTACCGACTGCACCAGCTCCTGCTCCAGCGCCGGCTCGATGGAGATGACCGAGAGGTTCCCCCGCTCGTCCCGATACTGCTGCGTAATGGCGCGGCCCAAACTCTCCCGCGCCTTCTCCACAAGAGTATCTAAGTCCTTGGTCGCCGGTGCGTGGTCGGCCAGCGACTCGAGGATGCTCACCATATCGCGGATCGACACCCGCTCGCGAAGCAGACGCTGCAGCACTTTCTGCACACCGCCCACCGTGAGCTGCCCCGGCACCAGTTCCTCGACCACCGCCGGATTGCGTTGCTTCACCTGATCGAGGAGCGATTGCACCTCCTGGCGTCCCAGGATCTCGTCGGCGTGGGTCTTGACCGTTTCCGCGAGATGGGTAGCGATGACGGCCGAGGGCTCCACCACGGTGTAGCCCGCCACCTCGGCCTCGCCGTGCTGCTCCGGCCGGATCCAGGTGGCCGCCAGCCCGAAGACCGGCTCTTTGGTCTCCACTCCCTCGAGCGGAATCGCGCCCGCGCCGGGCGACATGGCCAGCTCGTGTCCCAGGATGATCGCGCCGCGCGCCACCTCGATCCCCTTGAGGAGAATCACGTAGCCATCCTGCGGAAGCCGGATGTTGTCGCGCACGCGCACGGCGGGGACCACCAGACCGAGTTCCGTGGCGCACTGCCGTCGCACCAGAGTGATACGCCGCAGGAGATCACCCCCATCGCGCGTCTCATCGACCAGCGGGATGAGCCCGAAACCGATCTCCAACTCCAGCGGGTCGACGTCGATGAGCTTCTCCACCTTTTCCGGGGCGGAGGCTGAGCGCGCCTTCACCGCGTCCGCTTCGACTAGGTCGTCGCGCGTGTGACCGCGCCGCGCCGCCATCCCGGCGGCGAACGTGACGCCTCCGAGGAGAATGAACGGCACGGCCGGCAGTCCCGGGGCCAGACCGAGGAGGGCTAAGATGGCTCCCGCCACGATGGCGGCCTTCGGCTCCCGGAACAACTGTCCGCCGAGAGCGAGACCGAGCGAGCCCTGCCCTTCGGAGCGGGTGATGAGGATGCCCGATGCCGTCGAGATGATGAGTGCCGGGATCTGCGCCACCAGCCCGTCGCCCACGGTGAGCAGCGTGTAGGTGCGCAAAGCCTCGCCCATCGACATGCCGTGCTGCAGGACCCCAACCACAAAGCCGCCCACGATGTTGATGGCGACGATGATGAGGGCGGCCACCGCGTCGCCGCGGACGAACTTCGAGGCTCCGTCCATGGCCCCATAGAAATCGGCCTGTCGCTCGATATCGGCGCGGCGGGAGCGGGCCTGGTGCTCATCGATGAGCCCGGCGTTCAGATCGGCGTCGATGGCCATCTGGCGACCCGGCATGGCGTCGAGGGTGAAGCGGGCCGCCACCTCGGCGATGCGCCCGGCGCCCTTGGTGATGACCACGAACTGGATGATGGTGAGGATCAGGAAGGCGATGATGCCGACCGCGTAGTTGCCGCCGACCACGAAGTTGCCGAACGCCTCGATGACGCGGCCGCCATACCCCTGCAGCAGAATGGTGCGCGTGGAGGCGACGTTGACCGCCAGACGGAAGAGGGTGGCCAGGAGGAGCAAGCTCGGGAAGACGTTGAAGCGGAGCGGCTGCTGGATGTAGACGGTGACCAACAGCACGACGAGGGCAATCGCCAGGTTCAAGACCAAGAGCCCGTCTAAGATCCAGGTCTGGACCGGTAGGATCATGATGGCGAGGATGAGAAGGACGGTCGCCGCCACCGCGAGGTCGCTGCCTCCGCTGCGCTGCTTCTTCTCCGCCATGCGCTACTCCCGGGGACGGCCTCAGGCCGCGACCCGGCCTCCCTGCGTCCGTCCCCGGAGTTTCCAGACATACGCGAGCACCCGCGCCACCGCCTGGTATACCGACACCGGAATCGCCGAACCCACCTCGCACTCCTTGTAGAGAAGTCGAGCCAACGGCGGGTCCTCGACCACCGGCACTCGATTCTCCTTCGCCACCTCTTTGATCCGCTCGGCCAGCTTGCGCATCCCTTTGGCCACGACCAACGGAGCCGGCATCGTCGGCCGGTCGTACTTGAGCGCTACCGCGTAGTGCGTCGGGTTGGTGACCACAACGTCAGCCTTCGCCACGTCGACCATCATCCGGCGCCGCGCCAGAAGCCTTTGCGCCACGCGCACCCGCGCCTTCACCTGCGGATCGCCTTCGGTCTGTTTCTGCTCTTCCTCAAGTTCCTGTCTGCTCATGCGGATGGAGCGCTCGAACTCCCAGCGCTGGTAGCCGTAGTCGAGGATGCCGAGAACGAGAAGGGCCAGGCCGACGCGCAAGCCGAGGCGGACGGTGGCGGCCCCCACCTGGCCTACCAGGGTCGGTCCGTCCGCACCGGTGAGCGGGACGAGCCGGTCGAGGTCGGACTTCAGCGTCACCCAGGCGATGAGGCCGATGATCGAAACTTTGAGGATCGACTTGAGCAGTTCGGTGACCGAACGCAGCGACAAGATCCTCTTGAACCCCTCGATCGGATCGATCAAGGACCAGCGCGGCGAGATCGGCTTGCCCGTCAGCATGAAGCCGACTTGCAGGACGTTGGAAGCCAGTCCAACCGCGATCAGGCTGATCAGCAGCGGGGCCAAGATCACGGTGATCTGGAGCGAGAGCCGCTGGAAAGCGAAGTAGACGCCGGCCTCGGTGGCGAGCCCCGACGGAGAAGTGCCAAGCAGTGAGCGAAAGAGGTCGGAGAGGCGCTGCATCAGCCGGCCGCCCAGAAATGACAACGCGGCAACACCGGCCAGGAGGGCCAGGGCGTTGGTTAACTCGGTACTCCGCGCGACTTTACCTTCATTGCGGGCTTCCTCCCGTCGCTTGGGTGTCGCGCTCTCGGTGCGCTCTCCGTAGTTATCGTTGGCCAAGTCGGCGATCCCCCCATGACGCTATCCAAAGGCCGCCCAAGGGGGAGGCGAGAGGGGAAGGAGCAACCTACATGCCACGCAAAACGGTAAGCCGTTGCTGGGCCATTCGGCCGAACCGGAGCGGGACGAGACTGGAGGCACGTTGATCCGTGACAACGAGTTAGGTCATTCCAGCCGCGGTCTGCACAGGGATCCCCACGATAAGCACGTCCATCTGGGAGATTGCCCGGGCGACAAATCCCAAGGCGGCATCGGTCAGAAACATGGCGCCCGGGATCGGGGTCTGACCTGGATCATCATCCCGAACCTTGCTTCGACGATAGGAACCGAGGCCCCCGACAAGCGGCAGAAGGCGCCAGCCCCCCACAATGAGACGCCGTTCGCAGGGAACTGGTCGTTACCGGCGATCTCGCCACCATCGTAAGGACGACCTGCCCCTCCGTGCCGCGGCGTGCAAGCCGGATCCTGCCCCGGAGGTTGCGCCTCGATGGTGTCGCGCCGCTGGGCGATCTCGATCACTCGAACCGCTTCCTGCTGGAGCAGGGTCTGGACCGGGAACTCGCGGACCCCTTCGGACGGGCGAAGGCCCACTGGGCGAACAGACGGTTCGACCGAGCGGTGCGACTGCTTCTCGACCTCTCGATCGAGCATGTGCCGATGGCGGACTTCCACGCGAACGCGGCGGACTTGACGAACCGCTCCCGAACAGAGCTTCGATTTCTGCTTCGCCCATGCGGTCGACATCGTCGGGCATGGCGATCTCGCCGGCGAGGAAGTCCAGCCGCCGCGGTGCCGCATGGGCGTCCAGCGCCGTCACCTTCACGAGCGGCCCACCCGCCTTCGTTATCACATACGCTTCGCCTTTGACTGCGGAATCGACCAGCTACGAGAACCGGGTCTGGCTTCATGGATGTTGACGGTGACCATGACGACGCTCCTGGGGGCGGCGATCCCGGGTGATCGCATCCATGAAGGGCCGGGCCTTGAAGCAGGTCCGAGGGCATCTCGGCATCACCTGTGGGCCCTGCTACTTGTCGGGGCCTTTCGTTCGGCCGGCGGGGGGCACGCCGCCGCTGGGTGTATCGGCAACAGGAGTCGGCGGCGGAGGGGAAGGAGCAGGCAGAGGAAGCGGCACGTAGTGCTCCAAAGCGAGGTTTCCACCACCGTCGCCCGGGCCTTCGGGTAGCTCGCCAACGAAATCGGTCTGGTTGCCCGAAGCCTTGTTGTTGGCGAAGTAGTTGGACTTGTTACCGAAGGCGTAGCCGTTCCCGAGAGTGTCGGCCGGGGCGGTGGCGAGGTTGTCCTCGACGACGTTCCCCGAGCGGATCACCCAGATGTTGTTCTGCAAGTTACCCCGCGTGAGATTGTTGCGAAGGATGCAGTCGCCCACCGTCTTGATGCCGGCATAGGCCCAGGGCATGTTCGCCTGGTTGTTTTCGCAGGCAACGTTACCGTCGATCAGGCAGCCATAATCGCCGTAGATCCCCGTGTTGCCCGCCTCGCAGACCGTGTTGTCCCTGATGGTGCAGCCGTTGCGGGCAAAGATCCCGGCCTTTTCGGTTTTCGTGACGAGGTTTCCAGCGACGAGGCTGTAGTTGCCGCAGGCGATCCCGCCGGTGGTGTTGTTGACGAAGACGCTCCTCTCCACAATCGTCCGCTCGACACAGGCGCCGGTCCCCTTGTTGTCCGCGACGTAGCAGTCACGGATGAGGTTGCCGTCTCCGCCCAGGCAGATGCCGCAGCCTCCGTTCGAGACGACACGCACGCCGATGATCCGTTTGCCTTGCGCCATGCCCCCCTCGTTCTTGTCGAAGATGCCGCGATTGCCGAAGTCCCGGACTGTTCCGTTCTTGACCTCCACATTCTTGCGGCCTTTCATGAGGATTCCGACGGAACCGCCGGAGTCGGGCCCGGCGAGCGTGAATCCCGAAAGGTCGATGGTGACGTCGTCGGCGTTGATACGGATGCCGTCCTCGGCGCAATGGCGGTTCCCGACCAGACAGTAGCTGCCGGGAGCGTTGATCTCGAACGGGAGAGCCGGGGTCATGGAGGCGGGGATTGCGATGCGTCCGTCCCCCAGGACCGCGGCCGGGAGCGGATTCGGTGACGCGGATGCCTTCGGTTTGCGAGCCAAAGCCTGGCCTCCGGCCAGGAGAAGCATCGACAGGGCTAAGGCGATCAGGGAACGAATCCGGGATGACATGGTGTGGATTGCCTCCTCTTGACCTAGACCGGGGGTGTCACCAGCCGGATCGCCAGTTCGTCCTACGCGGGCGCAGCGATGCAGCGCTCCCGCCACGTGGACCCCTCGCGGAGTCACAGGCGGGCGGTCCTGGAAACCACTCGATTGCACACCGGTTCCGTATCGGCCGTGGAATTCCGTAACAATATACGGATTTGTGACCTTGATCTCCGCCGATCCGGCCGCGGCGACGGGCAGGCCCGAAGGGAACCGGTCCGTTCCTCGCGGCCGGCACCAGGCAGAACGCTGCCCACAGCGGCGATGATGAACAGCAACGGTGTCGCGGAAGCCCGAAGCCGGTCCAGAATCCGCAGCTTCCTGACCTCCTGTGACGCGTGCGCGCCCGCCGCTCGGCCTCGCGGGCGGGGAGACTCACTTTCCCCGGATACCCCCCTTCACTCTCCCACGGACGGTTTGGGGACCGCTCAGCGGAAATGTGCTGAGGCAGCCTACCCCCAGACCGCGGCGGCGACCGTAACCGTGGAGCCGTCCGGCTCGTCGCACTGTTCGTAATGGAGCAATCGTCCATCGGTGACATCCGCACAGCGCAGCATAGCGTACGTCGGCGCGAAACCGCAGATGTTCGTACGGTCGTCCTGCGCGGCGATCGCCCGGAACCAGCCTTCGGCGTCGCCCGCGAGCGCCGCGGTGAGACCCGCGCGATCGACCGCTTCGGTCTCGTCTTTCACGCGCGCGTCGATCGGCGGGTGGCCGAAGCGGGGTCCGACGTGGGAGAAGTCGACACCGGCGATGTAGAGCGTGCGACCGCTCAGCTCGCGCTCGGCCTCCCGCACGGCCTCGATCAGTCGTTCGAACTCGGGCGCCTCGCGCGCCGTTTGGCCCTCCGCGAGAAGCGAGTGGAAGCCGCCGCACAGGATCGGCACGATCGTGAACGGATGTTCCTTGAGCAGTCGCAGGAGGTAGATCACCTGAAACTCGATCGAATGCTCGTCGCGATGCGCCAACTCGCCGCGGTAGGCGGACTCGCCGAGGCGCGAGGCGACGCGGTCGACGAACGCGGTGTCGCAGCGAGCCTTGCCGAGCGGAGTCTCGAAGTGCTTGCGCGTGAGAGCGAACAGGTCGTCCAGCAACGAGTGGCCGGTCCCGAAGATGACGACGCGCAGCGGCCGGGCCTGCCGGGGGCCGATCTCCGCCATCGCCCGCGCGATGACCGCACCCGCCCGGCGCGGGTCGAGGTGCGGCGACAGGATCGCGCGCGGCGGCGCCGCCGGTGCGGTAGCCGATCGCGCGTCGGTCGGCTGGGCGGCGGCCGGCGGTACGGCGCGCTCGCGCATCGCCGCGGCCTCGGCAAAGTGATCGTCGAGAAACGCCTCCAGCTCGGCTCTCTGGCCCGGATAGGCTTGGTTCTCGAGCGCCGCGGGGCGGATCTCGAGCTGATGGTACCGGTCACGCAGCATCTGCAGCGCCTGGTGGAATCGAGGCGAATCGAGGAGCAGCATCTGGTCGAGTCGGGCAACGAAATCGCGCACCAAACTCGCGACGCGCAGATCCTTACTGCCACGCATGAGCGTGCTCGTGATGTCGGTCAGCGACGTCGTGCCATCGAGCAACTGCAGCATCGGCAGCGCCTCCATCGACAGGGCCGGCTGGCCCTGGATCACACCCGTCGGGTCGCTCACCAGCAGCATTTCACGTCGGCCGTCACTCACGCGCGCGAGTCCGAGCGGTCGCAGGCGCGGGTACTCGGGCAGGTCTTCGGGCACCTCGCGTCCCGCGCCGGGCGGGAGGATGAGACCGGGCCGCCGCGTCGGTGCCGGAGCCTCGGGTCCGGGTGCCGCCGCCGCGTCGGCGCCGGGAGACACGATGCGGCGGGCGGGGGCGGAATCGGCATCGGAGCCGGGAAAGACGAGTCGGGGACGCTTTGGATCGGAAGGGTCGGGCATGGTACCTCTCGATGCTTCAGAGTGGGACGCGCGCGTGGTGGCGCTATCGGAGAAGTCTAGCGGGGGGCGGGCGGACCGTCAACGAAGCAGGCTATGTATCGATTCCTGTTGGCCGATTACCCGCAACAGGCCGACCAGCAAGGGAATGCGCGGCACCTTCGACGACCTATTCGATCCGCCGTGACGAAGACCCAGTTCTCGCTGGTCGTTCTATCCCGCCAACACGGGTCGTAGGTCGCGCCCGACGTCACCACCGCCCGCACGGGCGTCGAGACCGCCGAACTCCGGTCGATGAGCAACGGAGACCGGTCCCGGAAGCTGCCGTCGGGCCCGCCCGTGGGTCTCGGTCAACAGAAGTCGATCCATAACCTACATGGCACGCAAGACAGTGAGCAGTTGCTGGTCCATCCGGCTGAACTGGACGAGGAGCAGACGAGAGAAGAGCGGCGCCGTGACAACAAGTAACGCCATTCCGGCCGCGATCTTGACCGGGATCCCCACGATGAAGACGTTCATTTGGGGAACCGCCCGGGCGACAAATCCCAAGGCGGCATCGGTCAGAAACATGGCGCCCAGGATCGGCGCCCCGACCTGGATGATCATTCCGAACATCGCCCCGATCAGCGGAACCAGAGCCCCCACGAGGATCCCGGGGTCGCCGATGGCCCCCGGGGGGACTCGGTCTAAAGAAACCGCCAAGGCCTGAAAGAGCCGGTGGTGCCCGTCCACCAGGAGGAAGAGGAACACCGCCAGCAGTTCTTGGACCTCCGACAGGAGCGACATCTCGGTCTGGGTCTGCGGGTCCATCACGCTGGCGATGGAGAAGCCCATCTGCACGCCGAGAAGACTCCCCGCCATGCGCACAGCAAGGAAGACCAGCGAAGCCACCAGCCCGAGGGCGGCGCCCATGAGGACCTCTCGCGCCACCAGCGAGGCCAGCACGAGGAGCGAGTCGGTCTTGATCCAGCGCGTTGTGTCGACCGAGGAGAAGACCGCAATCGCCGTGACCAGCCCGCCCAGGACTTTTACCTGCACCGGCACCTTCCGATCGGCCAGCAGGGGGCCGATCGACCAGAAGGTGAGGCAGCGAACAAAGACCAGCAGAAAGGTCTCGATCCGGTCCGGCGACGGCAGCGGCATCATCTCGTCACTGCAGGAAGGAGATCCGGCCGAACGTCTCGGTCGTGTAGCGGATCATCTGATTGAGCATCCACGGCATGAAGAGGAACAGGGCCGCCACCACCGCGAGGATCTTCGGGATGAACGTGAGTGTCATCTCCTGGATCTGCGTCACCGCCTGAAAGATCGACACCGCCACCCCGGCCACCAGACCGAAGATGAGCATGGGACCGGCCATGAGCAGTGCCATGAGCAGTGCGCGTTGGAAGAGAACAATGGCTTCGTTCGGGGTCATCGTTACCTCAATGAAAGCCGGCCACCAACGACCGGATCACCAGATTCCACCCGTCCACGAGGACGAAGAGGAGGATCTTAAACGGCAGGGAGATCATGGCCGGCGGCAGCATGAGCATCCCCATGGACATCAGGATCGAGGCGACCACCAAGTCGATGATGATGAACGGCAGGTAGAGCATGAAGCCGATCTCGAAGGCGGTCTTCAGCTCCGAGATCATAAAGGCCGGGGTCACCACAGCCAGGGACAGGTCCTCCGGCTTCTCCGGCCGCGGGGACTTGGAAAGCTGCACAAAGAGCGCCAGATCCTTTTCCCGCGTCTGTCGGAGCATGAACTCGCGCACGGGTATCACGCCCTTCTTGAGCGCCTCTACGCTGGTGGCTTGCCCGTCCATGTAGGGCTTCACAGCCTCCGCCTGCACCCGGTCGATGGTCGGCTTCATCACGAAGACGGTGAGGAAGAGGGCCAGGCCGAGCAGCACCTGGTTCGGCGGCACTTGGGGCGTGCTCATCGCCTGACGCAGGAACGACAGGACCACCACGATGCGCGCGAAGGCGGTCGCCATGAGGAGGATCGCGGGCACGAGCGAAAGGACGGTAAGGAGAAGGACGATCTGAAGCGTCGTCGCGACCTCCTTGCGGCCGCCCTGCTCCATCGAGAGGCGAAGTGACGGGTCGGCCAGAGCGGGCCCGGCGTAGAGCAAAGCGAGCGCGACGAGCACGCCGAGGCCGAGAAGAGACGCCAGGATTCGGGTCTGCGATCGGCTCATCGCCACGCCTCCGCGGCATCGGCTTCGAGATCGGCCAGCGAGGGGTAGCGATCGCGGAGCGAGGCGAGACGGGCCAGCAGCTCGTCTTCGAAGACGGCCGGGGGAGCACTGCCGCGACGCGGAACGGATCCGCCCGCCGCGCCCCCTCTCGGGGATCCGGCAGGGCGCCCGGAGGTTGGAGCGAACGACGCCGCACCGCGCGGGCGGAGTCCCCAGCGCTCCAGGAAACCCCGCGCGGGCGTTGCCCCCACCGTATGCCGGTCGCCAACTGCCGCACCCACGGGCGCGCCCGCGGCCGGCGCCGCCGATGGAAGACCGTAACCGATCGGTTGAGAGCATGGACCGAACGAGGCGGACGACGCGGGTCTCGGCGGCCCTTGCTCCTGGGCTCGCGGCACGATGCCGGGCTGCGAGGAGGCGTCGAGGTCGGCCACCGCATGAATCCCCTGCGGCGATATCCCAACAAGCAAGGTCCGTCCCCGCACCTCGACCACCGCGAGAGAAAGACGCGGCCCGACCGAACGCTGGGAGAGCAGCCGAATCGCCTCCGGCCCGCCACCGGCGCCGAGGGCGTGGCCCCACTTTCGGGCCGCCTTCTGGAGCACGAGGATCAGTCCCACCACAAGGCCAAGGGAAAGGGCCAGCTTCACGATGAGCACGGCGCTGCCCGGCACGACCGGGTTCACGCGAGACTCCGCACTCGCTCACTCGGCGTGAGGAGGCTCGTCACACGCACTCCGAAATGCTCATCCACCACCACCACCTCCCCCTGCGCCACCAGCCGCCCGTTGATGTAGATGTCCACCGGCTCCCCGGCCAGCTTCGTGAGCTCGATGACCGTTCCGGGGCCGAACTCCAAGATCTCCTTCACTTCCATTTCCGTACGTCCCAGCTCCACCGAGATGGGAAGACGGACGTCGAGGAGAACGTCGATGCTGCCGTGGGTACGCGCACCGCTATCCTCGATTTGCGCGAACTGCACCGGCTGCACCACCGATGGCGGGACCGCGGACGTCGGTGCCGACGCCGGCATGGCGGCGGGCCGCGGAAGCGTGGCAGTGGCCGCCGGCGACGAGAACGGGGTCGCAGCGGTCGCCGGGGCGGCCGAGGGTGCAACCGCCTCCTGCGCCATCTGCACCTCCATCTCGGCAGCCCACGCCTCCGCCTCGGCATCGGTCATGTTGGGGGTGACACCATCCCCGGGCGTACCCGCGGCCGTGGGGGCCGGGCCGGCCGCCGGCGGTGGCGCCGGCGCAGAGGTCGGCGCCGACGCAGCATCCGTCGCCGCCTGGTCCGTGGCACCGGCCTCCTCTCCCTTGCCCACGACCGAGTCGTAGTCATCGCCGAGGATCTTGCGGAGTTCGTCTTCCGAGATATCTCCACCACCGGCTGGGTTCGCGCTTTCAGGACTCATCCGGGAGATCTCCTCTGCGCAGCGCTGTATCCAGCCGCACCGCGCGGTTGCGTCCCCGCAGACCGGGGTACGCCGTGCCTTTCCGCTCACCACCCACCAAGACCTCGATCGCCTCGTCCACCTTGCGATCGAGCCGGATGACGTCGCCCAGCCGCAGGCGGAGGAACTCAGCGACCGTCAAGTCGGTCCGCCCTAAGATGGCGGAAACGGGCAGGGTCGAGTCGGCGAGGCGTTGTTTGATCCAGTCGCTCCCGTGCTCGACATGACGCAGCTTCTGCCCGTACAGGGCGCCGCGCGTCGACATGTTGGGGAAGATCGGTTCGAGAGACAGGTAGGGGTAGCAGAGCGAGAGAATCCCGTTCTGTTCGCCCAGACGCAATTCGAAGGTGACCAGAATCACCGTCTCGGTGTTGGGCAACAACTGCAACATCTGTGGGTTCTTCATCAGCTCGCTGAAGGCCAGCTGGATCGGCGCTATCCGTTCCCAGGAGTCACCGAGAATCGACAGCCCTTGGCGCACCAGCTTGGTCACCACGGCGGTCTCGATAGAAGTAAGATCGCGACTCATCCCCGCCCCGCCGCCGGAGCCGCCGAAAAGCCGTTCCACCATCATGAGGACGAGGGACGGGTTCATCTCCAGGACTCCGTTCCCCTCCAGCGGTTTCATCTCGAAGAGGAAGAGGGCCGTACTGGCCGGCAATGAGAGGATGTACTCCCCGTACGTGAGCTGATCCGCCGAGACGATTTCGATGTCGACGATGGTGCGCATGTGGGAAGACAGGGCATTGCCGAACTGGCGCCCGAACACTTCGTGGATCGACTGGAAGAAACGCAGTTGTTCCTTGGAGACACGGTTCGGCCGCCGGAAATCGTACGGCAGGTAGCTCTGCCCTTCCGTGGCCGGCGACGACGAGGGCGTATCCGCTCCCGCCTCCGGGGCCTCCGTCTCGACCACCCCCAGCAGGGCGTCGATTTCTTCCTGGGACAGAATGTTTGCCACGCTCGCTACTCCCGTTTCTCGGCGTCCCGCCCGCTCACTGCACCACGTACTCGGTGAAGTAGACGTTGGTGACGCGCCCCTCGCCGAGGATCCCCGAGAGACCCTCGATGATCCCCTGCCGCATCTCTTCCTTCGCTATCGGGTCGGTCAGCTCGTCCAGGGTGCGCGACGACAGCTCGCGAATCAGCAGGTCGCGGATCTGCGCGTCCTGCAGGCCGCCGCCGCCGTCACCCTCGGCGGCCGGCGCCTTCTCCTTTTTCTTCTTTCCCTTTTCCGCCGCCAGCTCGACAGCCGCCGCCACCTTGAGGTAGCGCCGCCCGCCCGAGCCGGCGGGGTTGACGATGAGGTCCTTGATCTCGATGATTTCGCCCGGTTCGTGCACCGCCTCGGCCTTGGTCGCCTCGACGGTTGCCGAAGCCGGCTCGCCGAGCTTCTTCAGGCGCGGCGCGATGACGTCGGTGACGAGAAAGATCGCCCCCACGGCCATTACCGCGAGGATCCCGCCCACGATGGAGAATCGGATCAGGATCGGAGGAATGAGTGGTCCTTTCGCCCCCGCGGGAGCAGCCTCCTCCTCTTCGCCCGGTCTTTGCTCCGCCTTGGCCGCACTCTCTTCCGCCATCTCAAACCTCCGCTCTTACCGCTTCAGGTTGATCAGCTCGGTGAGAACCTCATCACTCGTGGTGATGACCCGAGCACTCGCTTGAAATCCCCGCTGTGCAAGGATCATGTTGGTGAACTCCCGTGCGAGATCGACATTCGACTGCTCCAGCGAGCCACTGAAAACCGTCGCCTCCACCGCTCCGCCGGCCTGCCCCACCAGCGCCTTGCCCGAGTTGGTCGAGGCCTGGAACAGGTTGTCCCCGTAACGCACTAGGCCGGAAGGGTTGACGAACTCGGAAAGAGCGACCCTCGCCACGGGTCGGGTCACGCCGTTCGAGAAGATGCTGATCACCGTGCCGGTTCGATCGATGCGGAAGTCGGTCGCGGTCCCCTTGCTGAAGCCATCACTGGTTGCCGCGAGGGTGGCCGGCGCGCGGACGAGGGTCATGCCGGCGAAGCCACCGGGAACTCCGGGGTCGAGCTCCACCTCCAGCGGCGTCTTTGCACCGGTGGTCGGGGAGATCGACAGCTTGGTCGGGATGACATCGCCCGCGGCATCGAAAAAGAGCCCGTTGAAGGAGCCGTCGCCGTTGAAGGTCACTTTGCCCGTGCCGCCTTGCAGGATCGGGGTCGTGCCGTCATCAACCGTCGCTGCCCAGGTGAACTGATTGGCCCCGAGGAGACGAGTGAACTCGGTCCGAATGACGTGACTGAAGCCGAGGGAGTCATAGACGGTGCTTTCATCGATGAAGACGCTGGCGTCGCGCGCCGACTGCGTATCCGTCAGGGCGACGAGACCATTGAAGTCATCGCGCGGGACCAAAGTCGGATCCTCCGCCTGAATGACAAGCCCGGTCACCTCCGCGCGCTTGCCCAGGCCGTCCGGCGTGGCAACCTGGATGCGCCCGTTGCTGTCCAAGCTCACAGTGATCCCCGCTACCCCAGAAACCGAGTTGAGAGAGGTCTGGATCGCAGTCACGAGGTCGCCCATCGTCGAGACAGCGTCAACTGTCAGGTTGCCGCCAATCGGGTTGCCACCGACGGTGGCGCTGTAGGCGATGGTGTCACCCACCGTAAGCAGGTCGAGGACGCCGCCCGGGTCGGCCTTCATGTCATCCAGCAGCGTGTCCATGGCGACCGGGCTGCCGGTCCCGCCCCAAAGGACGGCCGAGCCCGTACGCGTCCCCCGCGGTTCCGAGTCGGCGTCGAAGTTGCCGCGGAACGAGAGTACGCCGGTTGCCTTGGCCGGCTCCACCTCGCCGAGCGGCAGCTTGATCGCCTCCGGCAGGTTGTCGTATTGGTCGGTGACGCGGTTGTAGCTGAATCCCTGGAGGGTGAATCCGTTTGCAGGATTGACGAGGTTGCCGCGGCCGTCGAGCTGGAACGAGCCGGACCGGGAATAGAACTGGTTGGTCCCATCGGAGACCACGAAAAAGGCACGTCCCTGGATACCGAGGTCGGTGTCGATCCCGGTCGCCTCCATACTTCCCTGGGTAAAAATACTGTCGATGGTGCCGAGTCGAGCACCCGTCCCCACTTGTGTGGGGTTGGAGCCGCCCAACGTTCCCATGGGGGCAGTCGATCCCTTGAGCATCTGGGTCATCGTCTCCTCGAAGGTGACCCGAGAGGCCTTGTACGCGATGGTGTTGACGTTGGCCACATTGTTCCCGATCACGTCCATGCGGACCATGTTGTTGGCCAATCCGGAAACACCCGAAAAAAGTGAACGCATCATGGCGATTTTTCCTCCTGCGCCGTGTTGGTAGCCGTCTTCCTGCCGTCTGGTCAGCCCGAGCGGACCGGCCCGTCCCGGGGGGCATTCGCCTCCCGGAGATCGACCCGGAGGCCACACGGCGACCGGGCGCGGTGCCCGCTGTTCCTCTGGTTCCTTCGGGTCATGCCGTGTCTCATTGATAGACCTCGAGCACTTCAGAGAGCGGAACCTCGCGGCCGTCCACCAGCAGGTAGGCACTGCCGTTCTGGAAGGTGATCCCGTCCACCAGGCCAGTGACGACGGAGGTCGCGCTGACGTCGAGCCCGTCCGCGTCCTTGGCTGAGACCTCGAAGGTGTACGAGCCCGCGGCAACCCGACGACCGTCCAGGTCGGCCCCGTCCCACTCGAGTCTGTGCGCGCCCGCGGTGGTCTCATCGGCTGTCAGCGTGCGCACCTCGCGACCCTGTTCGTCCAGCACCGTCAAGGTGACTGTCGCGGCATCCGATGGCAGGAAGTACCCCAGCTCCACCGACCCGGTGGTACCGAGAGTCACGCCATCACCGGCGGCTCGGACATGCCGCCCGATGAAACCCGCGGCGGACGAATTGCTCAGGGACTGCGAGATCAGCATCGACTCGTCGAAACTGGCGTTCAGGTTTTGCATCTGCTCCAACGAGCTGAACTGTGCCATCTGGGCCAGAAACTGACTGTTGTCCATGGGTGACAGCGGGTCCTGGTTTTGCAATTGCGTGATCAGGAGCTTGAGGAAGTCGTCCTTTCCCAGCGCCTCGCGCGACGTTCCCTGCACGCCTGTGGTGGCGGTCGCGGCTGTGGCCGCTGTCGTGCTGCTAATGTTCATCGCCGTTCCCTCCGAACCGCCCGGGCTCAGGCCCAGGCGTCAATCGCCGCTTCGCCGCGCACATGGCGAACCACAAGGCCCGCCTCGCTTCTCTCCCTACGATTCTCGGGCGCTAGGCCCGTTCCTTCCCGCCCGCTTCCGGCGCGTCCGCCGGCGGCGTGCTCGCCGCGTGGGCCGGGATCGCCCTGATTGAAGCCGCCGGACGTCCCGAGATTTCCCGCCGGGGCGCCTTGACCCTGGCGATCCGGGGTCCCGCCCCCACCGCCCTGCGAGGCCGCGCTCGCCGGGATCACTGTCTCCAAGGCCCGCAATGATTCGTTCGGGCGTGCCGGACCGATCTCGAATCGCGTCAGTTTCAGCCCGGCCTCCTGCATCCCCCGCCCGAGGTCCGATCGCATCGACTCAAGCATTCCCCGCACGTCCGTCCGCTCGGCCTCGATCCGCGCGGTGACCTCGGTCCCGTTGACCCGCAGCCGAACCAGGATGCCACCCAGCTCCGGTGGCCAGAGGCGGATCCGCACCTCGCCGACCCCCTCGCGCAGGGCGAGCTTGATGGCGTGGGGCACAGCCGTCGGTAGATTCGGGGGCGCAACCGGGTTGGCCAACTCGAGCACTCGCCCCAGAGGAGCCGTCGACGCGCTCGGCGTGGAGGTCTGAATCGCCGGTAGATGCACTGCCGCGGCTATCGCCGAAGAGCCCGGGGTCAAAGATGCACCGCCGGCGCTGGGTTCCCCCACCGAGGAGACTTCGGCACGGACCTGAGGCATCGGGTTCGGGAACAGGGGGTTCTCGGACACAGGGGTCGCCTCGCTGGTCCCGACAGAAGCTTGGGAAGACCGCACTGTCCGAGCCACGTTAATCGCGGTGGGCAGACTCGCTGGGCGTTCGCCACGGCTCAGCGTCACGCCTGGGCCTGTTGCTTCGGCCGGCGCGCTCCCTGTACCGGACCCACCCTGCGCGAACACCGCTTTGACCTCGGCGGCCGGCGCAGAAAACGGCTCAGGGGCCGGCACGGAGGCCCGGACGGATGCCGGCACGGCGGACGGCGCGAAGACCGGTCCAGCTGCCTGCATCGGGCCGCTCGTCAACAGATCGGGGCCCGAACCGTACGCGGGGGCCGGCGTCGCGCCGACGGCCGGGGCCGTCACAGCACTTCGCGCAGTGTGCCCGCGAGTTACCTTGGACGCAGGCATCGAAACAGCCACCGGAACCTTCGCCGAACTCTCCACTGTCTGACCGGGAACCGCACTTGGCGCTGTGATCGGCACGGAGACCGGCACGGAGACCGGAGTCCCGATGCCCGTCATCTGCGCGGGAATCGAGCCTGACGCCGAAATCGGAACCGAAACGGCCGCCGGGGCTATCGTCGCACTCGACGTTGTCTGATCAGGAGTTGAGTGCGCCACCGAAGATCGCGATGAAATCGACACCGGGTTCGGCACGGAAGTCGGCGCGGCGGACGACGCGAAGGCCGGCGCGAAAACCGAGGCGGAAGCCGGTGGAGAGGCCGTCGCGGACACCGGCAGCGGGCCGCCCGTCATCGGAACAGAAATCGAATCGGACGCAGAGGCCGGTATCGAAGTCGACACCGGAGTCGGCGCCACGCTCTGCACCGTCTGAGCAGGAGCCGAGCCGGATGGGGGAACCAATCGTGAGTTCGGTGCGGAGGCCGCCACCGAACTCGGCGTGGAATCCGGCAAGGAAGTCGGCACCGAGGCTGACAAGGAAGACCGCGCGGGGATCGATGCCGAGGCTAGCACGGAAGTTCGCGTGGGAATCCCTGCCAAGACCGGCAAGGAGACCGCCGCAGAGGCCGGCACGGAAACCGGCATCGGGTCGCCGGCCAACTGACCGGGAGCAGGTTCGAATGCCAAGACCGGCGCCGCACTCCGGACTGTCTGATCAAAAGTTGAGTCTGATATGGGGACTGGCGCAGAGGCCGGCACAGAGATCGGCTGGGAGACTGGCGCGGGGATCGGCGCAGGGATCGGCACTGAGACCGAAGCGAAAGCCGGCCCGGGGATCGGCGAGGGGATCGGCGCGGAGGATGGCACAGAGACCGGCATCGGACCGCTGATTCGTTGACCGGCAGCCGAGTCGAACGCCAAGGCCGGCGCCGCACTCCGGGCTGTCTGATCAGGAGTTGAGCCTGATACGGGAACTGACGCGGAGGCAGGCACAGAGATCGGATGGGAAACCGGTACGAAGACCGGCGCGGAGACCGACCTGGAAGCCGGCGCGGGGACCGGCGCGGAGACCGACGCGGAAACCGGCGAGCGGATCGGCGCCGAGGCCGGCACAGAGACCGGGATCGGGCCGCTGATCATTTGACCGGCAGCCGAGTCGAACGCCAAGGCCGGCGCCGCACTCCGGGCTGTCTGATCAGGAGTTGAGCCTGATACGGAAACTGGCGCGGAGGCCGGCACAGAGATCGGCTGGGAAACCGGTACGGAGACCGGTACGGAGATCGGTACGGAGATCGGCGCGGAGACCGACCTGGACGCCGGCGCGGGGACCGGCGCTGAGACCGACGCGGAAACCGGCGAGCGGATCGGCGCCGAGGCCGGCACAGAGACCGGGATCGGGCCGCTGATCATTTGACCGGCAGCCGAGTCGAAGGCCAAGGCCGGCGCCGCACTCCGGGCTGTCTGATCAGGAGTTGAGCCTGATACGGGAACCGGCGCGGAGGCCGGCACAGAGATCGGCTGGGAAACCGGTACGGAGACCGGCGCGGGGAGCGGCGCTGAGACCGACGCGGAGCACGGCGCAGAGCCCGGCGCAGAGCCCGGCGCGGAAACCGGCGCGGCGCCCGGCCCCGGGCCACTCACCAACGGTTCAGGAGTCGACGTGCAGGTCGATACCGGCATCGCAACCGCTACCGGGGCTGTCGTCGCACTCCGCACTCTCTCTCCGCCAGTCGAGCCCGATTCCTCGGCGCGTCCGAAGGCTGTCGCGGAGGGCGGTAGGGGTGTTGGTGCGGGTCCTGGCACGGAGGCTGTCATCGGGGCATTGGTCATTTGCCCGAGAGCCGAACCTAGTGTGGAAGCCCGTGCGGCAGAGCGCGCGGAGACCGGCAGAGGACCGATTGTCGTCTGATCACTAACCGAGCCCGATGGGGAAACCGGTACCGGCGCCGCGCCCTTGGCAGCGCCACCCCTCGTCTGACCCGCATTCGAACCGGAAGCGGGGACCGACACCGGGGTTGGTGGCGCACCCTCCACCGAAGGGCCGGCAACCATGCCGACAGCCAAGACCGGGTTGGAGACCGGCATCGCCCGACTTCCTGCGGAACCGGAAGCCGAGCTGGAGAGAGAGGTCATCGCCGCGCCGGACCTCGTCGTTTCGGACACCCTCGCGGACGACGGACTGGAAGCGATCCCGGATCCAGGAGCCATGGACACAACCGCATCGCCGGCGGGGGCGCTCTTCGCGCCCGCCACTACGCCGGCGGCACGCGGAACAGCTCCGGAGGTCGCCTCCCCCGGCGTGGCGATTCCCGCGCCTACACCAGCGGGGACCGAACCAGCCGCCGGCAGCGCCCCGCCGTCCTCCAGGTCAAAGAGGCCGACAACACGTCCGGAGGCCTCGATGATCCGTCCCCCGACGTCGCCCAACCGCTCGCCGTTCGAGACGTTCCCTGCCGAGGGAGAGCCATCCACGACCCGGGTCGCGCGCGCACCCCGGGCCGTCGGGAGCGCACCCGCCGCACCGACCGTGGAGGCGGCGATGCGCGGCGTGCGCACGGCGGCCGGCGAGGTCAATGCCGCGGGCGAGGTCAATGCCGCGGGCGAGGTCAATGCCGCGGGCGAGGTCAATGCCGCCGGCGAGGTCAATGCCGCGGGCGAGGTCAATGCCGCCGGCGAGGTCAAGACAGTGGATGAGGACCCGGCCACTCCCGACGAGCCATGAGGCACCGAGACCGTTCCAGATACCGTCGCAGCGCCCGCTACCTCGACGACCTCGGCATCGGTCCCGGTCGCCGGACCTCCGGGCGCTCCGCTCGAGCCAAGGGTCCTCGGGGCACCCAAAGAAGAAAGGGGCTCCATCGGCGCTAGAAACGCCCTCGGTTCGACATTGCTTGCCGTCGCCGGCGCCGCGGTCTCCAGCGTGTCTTCCATTTGCTTCACCCGCGAAAACAACGCGGGCCCGCGAGTGAGAACGAACGAACCGGCGACGCTCGCCGCCTGCAGTGCAGCCTCGAACCCGTCCCGGTCTTGGACGCGCGCGCCGCCGCCGTCGGGAGCCTCGGGGAATCGTCCCCGCAGTCCCGGATCGGCAGCCGCACCCGGCAGGGCCGGCGTCAACGTAGACGGCAGCGGATTCATGCGTTCCTTCCTGGTTCGGCGCCGCGTTCGGCGCCTTTCCCCACCGCTCAGCGCGCGGCGGGCCCGGCTTCCTGCCCGGCAAGCGTGACCGCGCCGGTCATTTCCCCTTTATGCACCGCTCGACTTGCCAGTCGGGCCACGCGTCCAGCGTCCAGCCTGGCCATCACCTTGGCGGCCGCCTTGGCGTTCATGGCATCGAGCAGCAACGCCAGCGTGACGTCGTCCATCGCCCCTAACACGAGCGCCGCCTCTTCGGCTTTCATGGCGGCGAAGAGCTTGGCCTGACGCTTCAGCTCGGTGTCATCGACGACATCCGCCTTGCGTTGCAGACTGTCGATCCCCGCCCGCATGCGCTTCAGGTCCGCCTCGCGCTGCGCCAAGAAGGACTTCTGTGTATCCATCTGAGCGGACAGAGCCTGAATCGAATCGCGGGACCCACCGGCCGCACCCGCCGAGTCGGCCACTCCGGCCGTGAGACCGCCCATGCCTGCGCCAACGGCGCCACCTTTGGCCCCGGCTGCATCACCGGCCGGCGCCTTACTCCCCGGCTTCACCGCCGAGGTCGCGCGCTCCATCGCCCGCTCGGCCCGCGCCCGCACTCGCGGCAGGATCTCCCGCTGGGCGAGGCCGGTCATGAAGAGCGCGGCCACGACCAATACCGCACCTCCCCCGAAGAGAAGTCCGAGGAGCGAGCCAAGGGCACTTTTCCCCGCTTGCCCGCGCCGCGTCACGCCGCCCTCGACTCCCGCACGATCCGGGCCGCCACTTCGTCGGTCATCTGCTGTTCCTCGTGCCGCACAGCCTGAAGGAACTCCAGATACCGGCGCCCGCGCAGCATCTCCACGGCGCGCGCCCCGCGCCGCGCTTCAAGGAGTCTCATCCTCTCCGACTCCATGGCCTGACCGGAGCCCTCCAGCCGCGTCTCCTCGCGCAGCAGTTCGCCGGTGAGTCGACGCCGCTCCGCGTCCAGCTCAAGGAGGTGCCGCACATGTACGACGGTCCCCGTCGGAGCCAGCGTCACCGAGCGCCTCAGCGCCGTCGCGGCTCCTTCCCGCGCTCTCTCCGCTTCCGCCAGAGCGTCCCGCGTCTTCGCCAACTCCACCTCGTGCGTGCGGACGTCGCGCGCGCGCAACCGCTCGATCCCTTCCAGAGCGAAGCGGAACTTCCTCATCGACCATCCTCCCCGGGCGCCCCGCCGGGCCCCGCCGTCGCCAGTTCGATCATCCAAGAGACAGTCCGCGCGAGGGGCGTTCCCTCGCCGGAGGCCTGCCGCAGGAAGCGCACGATTTCGGGCCGACGCTCGATCGCCCGGTCGGTAAGCGGGTTGGTCCCCGCCACGTAGGCACCGAGCTGGATCAAGTCTTCCGACTCACGCCAGGCGGCCAGCCATTCGCGCAAACGCGCGGCGGCTTCCATCTGCCCCGGCAGCGCTACCTCGGGCATGACGCGCGAGACACTCTCCAGCACGTCGACCGCCGGGTAGTGATTCATCACCGCCAGCCGCCGCGAGAGAACGATGTGCCCATCCAGCACCGAGCGGGCCGCGTCCGCCACCGGGTCGTTGAGGTCATCGCCTTCCACCAAAACGGTGTAGAGCCCGGTCACCGATCCGCGGTCGCTCATGCCGGCGCGCTCGAGCAACTGCGCCATGGCCGCGAAGCAGGAGGGTGTGTATCCCTTTGTCGTCGGAGGCTCGCCGACTAAGAGGCCGACCTCGCGCTGGGCCATGGCAAAGCGGGTGAGCGAGTCCATCATCAAGAGCACGTGCTTCCCGCCATCGCGGAAGTGCTCGGCAATGCGCGTGGCCAGAAGGGCCGCCTTGACCCGGACCAGCGGCGGTTGATCCGAGGTGGCCACCACCACGACCGAGCGGGCCAACCCCTCCGCGGTAAGATCGCGCTCGAGAAACTCCCGGACTTCGCGACCGCGCTCACCGACCAGGGCGACCACGATGACCTCGGCGTCGGTGCGCCGCGCAATGGTTCCCAGAAGCACCGACTTCCCCACACCGCTGCCGGCGAAGATGCCGATTCGTTGTCCCCGCCCCACCGTCGTGAGCCCGTCGATGGACCGAATGCCGGTACCCAGAGGCTCGCGGATCAGCTCCCGCTCCAACGGGTGCGGCGGCCGCACGGCTACCGGAACCTGCACCGTGCCTTCCAGCGGGCCCTTGCTGTCGATGGGTCGGCCAAGCCCGTCAAGGACGCGACCAAGGAGCCGCTCGCCCACCGGGGCCAGCAGCGGTCGGCCGGTGGATCGCACTTCGGCGCCCGAACGCAGGCCGTCCATGGAGCCGTAGGCCATGAGGAGAAGCCGGTGATCGCGGAAACCGACCACCTCGGCGACAATCGGCTCATCGGAACCGGGCGACCAGATCGGGCAGATCTCACCCACTGCGGCGCTGGGCCCGGTCGACTCCACCAGGGGGCCTGCCACCTTCAGCACGGTGCCGGTCTCGCGCACCGGGTCGCAGTCGGCGAGCCGCTCCCGGCATCGCTCCATCATAGAGGCGAGGATCTCCCGGGGGTCAGCCGGCGTTGCGCCGACATCGGCCATGCCCGAATGGAGCAGTGACGAACTCATGCCGCCGCCGCACGGGGCGCCCGCAGCGCCTCCTCGATCAACTCGAGCTGGGTCTCGATTCTACCGTCGAGCCCGCCCGCGGCCGTCTCCACGAGGACACCGCCCGACGTGATGGCGGCATCGAGACGGAAGTGCACGCCATCGAGGCCGGCCGACTCGGGCAAGGCATCGGCGGCTGAAAGCACCGCGTGGTCGCGCGGCGAGAGGCGGACGGTCACATGGGTGCCCGCGGCGGCACGCTGCAGGAGCTCCCGCACCAACGGCAACGCTACTTCCGGGTCGGCTTCCACCTCCCGGCGCAGAACCCGCCGCGCCACGGCAAAGGCCAGCAGCACGACCTCGTCGGCCGCATCCTCCAGGAACTTCGCACGAGCATCACGAAGTCCGCGGGCCGCCTGAAGAAGGTCACCCGCGGCACTCTCGGTCCGCTCCTCCAGACCGCGCCCCCACGCCTCGAAGTCGCTGCGGACCCGCTGCTCGGCACAGTTGGCGGCCTCTTCGCGCACGCGCAGGAGATCCTCATCAGTGAGGAAGGCGCCGCTCCCCTCGGCGGTGGCCGGCGGGCGGAGAACGAAAGCCCGGCGCTCCAGCGCGGGGCGGGACAGCACGCTAGACAATGAGCTCCTCCCCCGCGCCGCCACGGCTGATGTGAATCTCACCGCCTTCGTCCAGTTTCCGCACGGTGTCGACGATGCGGCGCTGGGCGTCTTCCACGTTCTTCAAGCGCACCGGTCCGAGGAAGTCCAGCTCGTCCTTGAGCATCTCGGCGGCACGCTGCGAAAGATTGCCGAAGATCTTGGTCTTCACGTCCTCGGATGCCAGCTTGAGGGCCACGGCGAGGTCACGGGAGTCAACGTCCTTAAGCACCCGCTGGATCTCCCGGTCGCCGAGATGCAGAACGTCCTCGAAGACGAACATCAGGTTCTTGATCTGGATGGCAAGATCGGGGTTTTCCCGCTCCATCACGCCGAGAATGTTCTTCTCGGTGGAACGGTCGACGAGGTTCAGGATCTCCGCCACCACGTTGACGCCGCCCGACTGGCTGTCCGTGGACCGAGTCATGGTCGAGATGTGCTGCTTCAGCACCCCCTCGATCTCCGCCACAGCCTCGGGCGAGATCTGACCCATGGTGGCCATGCGCGAGATCACGTCGGGCTGCACCTCGGCAGGCAGCGCGGTAAGCACGCCCGCCGCTTGCTTCGGCTTGAGGTGCCCGAGAATGAGCGAAATGGTCTGGGGATGCTCTCCCTGGATGAGGTTGACCAACTGCTTCTCGTCTACGTTCTTCAGTTTCTGGAACGCTCCGACGCTCGCCTCGGTCTGTTGGATCTTCTCCAGAATCTCCATGGCTCGATCCTGCCCAAGCGCCTGGTAGAGGATCTCCCTGGCCACCTCCAATCCGCCTTCCGTGAGGTACGAGTTGGCCATCATCATTTCGTCAAACTCCCCGAGGATGGCGTCGCGCGTCTCGGGTTCGACGTCGCCCAAACGGGCCACCTGCGCGGTGAGGGCCTCCATGTCCTCCTGCCGCATGCTGCGGAAGACCGCGGCCGCGGCCTCACGGCCCATGGTCACGATGACCAGCGCGGCCTTCTGGGGCCCCGAGAGACTGTGGGCGGTGGCTAACTTCTTGGCTGCATTGTCCACGGCATTCTCCCCGCTCAGGACTCTTCGTGCAGCCAACTGCGGAGAAGGCGTCCGAGGCCGTCCGGGCTGGTCCGTGACAACTCCTGAATCCGCTGCTGGATCAATACCGCGCGCGGGTCCTCCAATTTCTCCGGGAGGGCGGGCAGAGCACCGCCCACCGTGCGGTCGAACGAATGCCCCACGGTTCCGCGGGGACCGTCGGCCGGACGCATCCGTTTCGCCGCCTTCAGCAGCGCCAAGAACAGGAAGAGCACCACCGCACCGGTCAGGACGCGACTCCCGACTGAAACGAGCAACTGCATCCGGTCCGACTTCTCCATTTCCTTCTTTTCCTGGTCCAAGACCGAGGTGTCGAAGGCGACGTTTTCCACGGTGAGCAGGTCGCCGCGGGTAGCGTCAAAGCCAAGGGCGTTCCTGATGATCCCGTCGAACTTCTGCATCTCCTCGGGCGTGCGAGCGGCGTACTCCCTCTCGCCCTTCGGCAGCGCGCGATAGGTCCCGTCGACGAAGACCGAGGCAGTCAGGCGTTTGATCGTTCCGCTGGGGACCTTCGTTGTTTCCAGAGTGCGGGAGATCTCGTAGTTGGTGGTGGCTGACTCGCTCTTTCCCCCGTCGGCGCCGGTCTCATTGCGCGTTTCCTCGGAGCGGATGACCGGGTTCTCGGCGTCGTAGCTCTCCACCGTGCGCTCGGCCACACGGAAGTCCATCTCGGCGGAGATCCGCACTACCGACTTGCCGGGACCGAGCACCGCCTCGAGCAAGCTCTGCACCTTGTTGGTAAGCTGCTCCTCGAGTCCGCGCTGGATGGTGATCTGGTCGGCGGTGCCGCCGAGGGCTGCGTCGGACTGCGGAGAGCTGAGCAGATTGCCCCGAGTGTCGATCAGGGTGACGTTCTCGGGCTGGAGCCCCTCCACCGCGGAAGAAACAAGGTGGACGATCCCCTGGACATGGGCCGGCGACAACCGCGTTCCCGACTTCAGGCGCAGCACCACCGAGGCGGTGGCCGCCTTCTCCTTCTCCACGAAGAGCGACGGCTCGGGCTGCACCAGATGGATGCGGGCCGACTGTACCTCTTCCAGAGTCTGGATGCTCCGCGCGATCTCCCCTTCGAGGGCGCGCCGGTACTGCAGTTTCTGTACGAAGTCGGTCCAGCCGAGCTTGTTCGAGTCGAGGATCTCGTAGCCGGAGCCCGACCCGGGCAGCCCATTGCCGGCCAGGAGGAGGCGCGTCTCGTAGACTTTGGCCTCGGGGACGAGGATGGTTCGGCCGCCGTCCTCCACCTTGTACTGGATCTTGCGCGTGCGAAGTTGGTCCACGATGGAGCTGCCGTCGCCGGGATCTAAGTTGGCGAAGAGCGTGGCGAAGTGCGGCCGCCCTGACCAAGCGACAAGGGAGACAACGAGAATGATAAACGCCGCCCCGAGGGTGCCGAAAAGCAGCCTCTGGTTGGGGTTCAGCCGCTGCCAGAGCCGGCTCATTCTCTGCATCCAGTCCATCGTCCTTCCGTCCTCCGCTTTCCCGGTGTCCTACCGCGGCTGCCGACCTTCGCTAGACCGGCATCCGCATGATTTCCTGGTACGACTGCAGCAGCTTGTCTCGCATCTCGCTGACGAGGCGCAAAGCGATCGAGGCCTCCTGCTGGGCCAGAACCACGCGGTGCATGTCCGCCGTCTCGCCGCGCGCGAACCCATCGAGCGCCTGGGCCGACTTCAACTGCAGATCGTTCACATCGCCGAGGAACTTCTCCATGCTCCCGGCGAAGCTCCCCGCGCCGCTGGTGGCCGGCGCGCCGAGTCCACCCGCACCCGCCGCACCGGCATTCGGCATCCCCGGAAGTTCCTGCGGCATCCGCAGGTTCAGCGGCCGGGCCCCGACTCCCTCGATCATGGCGGTGCTTCCTTTCCTTCCGTGTCCGCCCGCTTACTCAGCGAGCCAGGTTGAGCGACGCCTCGGCCAACCGTCGAGAGGCCTGCAGTGCGGCCAGGTTCGCTTCGTAGGCCCGCGAGGCGACCATCAAGGTCACCATCTCGCGGGCGGTATCGACATTGGGCATCCGCACCATTCCGTTGGCATCGGCATCGGGATGGCCGGGGTCGTACACAGTTGACCCCTCGGAGGAGTCTTCCTCGACCCGCGCGACCACACCCATCGCCTCCTGGGCCACCGGTCGCGAGGCACGGTCGGACCCTAGATGGTCCGGGTCGGTCCGCTGGAGATCGGCGGGTGATGTCGCCTCCTCACTGAGCACAGTGAAAGGCTGCACCTCCGCGGCGAGCGGGACGACCTTGCGACGATACGGACCGCCCTCGGGCGTCCGAGTCGTTTGCGCGTTGGCCAGGTTCTCGGCCGCCGCATCCATCACCGCACGCTGGGCCGTCAAGCCCGAGGCGCTGACGTTCATGCCGGTGAGGTAAGAAATTCGCATCCTTCAGCCCTTCCTCAGGCGCCCGGCCGGATGGCGTCGCGAATGCCCTTGTAGCGATTGGCCAGAAGCTGTGACACCGCCTGGAAGTGGATGGTGTTCTGGACCATCTCATTCATTTCCTGCTCGATAACAACATCGTTGATGCTCCCCGGGGGAACCTCACCGCCGCGCGGCCGCACGACCGGCAAGGGGGACGGAGCAACGCTGCCGCCAAGATGTCCCGGGCGCGTTTGGGCCAGCGCCAGGTTCCCCTTCTCACCGCTCAGCACATCCTCGAAGGCGACCTCCTGGGCCTGATAGCCGGGTGTCGCGGCATTGGCGATGTTGGAGGCGATGACGCGTTGCCGCACGGCACCGGCATCGAGGGCCCCCTTCATATCGTTCCAACCCCGTCCTCCGAACAGCAGCTTTCCGATCATCTTTGCCTCCGCGACCTCAGAGCCAATCCGGCGCCTCCCAAGCCACAGGGCCCGGGAGCAAGGAAGGAGCCTCCCTGCTCCCGGACACCCGGACCCGTTAGGGCCGGGTCGATCTGAGCAACGGTCGTGCCATCGGCATCCCGATCTGTATTCGATCCGACAACGCACTGCTACTCCGTCCGATAACGGACAGTCTGAAGGTAGAATCGAGCCGCGCCCGGCCGGTCGTGACGATTGGGTGGGAAAGTTCTTCCCCGGGGGCGGAAAGAAGTTGTGCATGAGCTGTCGCCGGCGGCCAGGCGAGGCGGTCCCCAAAGCGGATCGCCCGTGGACATTCGCCGGATCAGATCGCGGGCCTCTTGGGGAACGGTGGGCCGTTGGGCGACCGCCCGAAAGGACAACCCGTGGTTCGGTTACCTCCTACAGCTCGCAGGTGGGAACGTTCTTCGGACTCTCGGGGTCCGCGGGATGACCGCGTCGCGCGACTCCTCGTCTTCCGGGGCGGCCAAAGCGCCTGCTATTGCCCGCTCAAGGCCGGGCGGCCCCCGGTGCGGCGTTGTCAACGCGATCATCATGCGACCCAGGAGAGACATGACGGTCCACGTTGTCGAGCACGCTTGACGCCGCTGCGCGGAAGAGGCTTCCCCCTTTCGCTCCGGAAGACCCGTCACATGCTGCGTCGGTACTGGCCGCCGACTTTGTACAGGGCGCTCGATATCTGGCCGAGGGATGCGTAGCGGGCGGTTTCCATCATCTGGGCGAAAGTGTTGCCGCCGGTGAGTGCCACGCGTTGCAGTTCGGCGAGAGAGGCGGCGATCCGCTCGGCGTTGCGCTCTTGCAGGCCCGCGACGTTGTCGATCTGCTCGTGCTTCTCCTCGTCGGTGGCGCGGCGCAGTTCCACGTTCTTCGGGATGAGGTTCTCGGAGTTCTCGGCAAGGTAGGTGTTGACGCCGATCACCGGCAACTCACCGGTGTGCTTGCGGTGCTCGTAGAGCATCGATTCGTCCTGGATCTTGCCGCGCTGGTACTGGGTCTCCATGGCGCCGAGCACGCCGCCGCGCTCGGAGAGCCGCTCGAACTCGCAGAGGATCGCCTCTTCGACCAACTCGGTCAGCTCCGCGACCACGTACGAGCCCTGCCACGGGTTCTCGTTCTTGGTGAGACCGAACTCGCGCAGGATGATGAGCTGAATCGCCATGGCGCGGCGCACCGACTCCTCGGTGGGAGTGGTGATCGCCTCGTCGTAGCTGTTGGTGTGCAGCGAATTGCAGTTGTCGTAGAACGCGAGCAACGCCTGCAACGTGGTACGGATATCGTTGAACTGGATCTCCTGGGCATGCAGCGAGCGGCCCGATGTCTGGATGTGGTACTTGAGCTTCTGGCTGCGCTCGGCCGCGCCGTACTTCTCGCGCATCGCCACGGCGAAGATGCGGCGCGCCACGCGGCCGATAACCGTGTACTCGGCGTCCATGCCGTTGGAAAAGAAGAACGAGAGGTTGGGGGCGAACGAGTCGATGGGAAAGCCGCGCGAGAGGAAGTACTCCACGTAGGTGAAGCCGTTGGCCAGGGTGAAGGCCGTCTGGGAGATGGGGTTCGCCCCGGCCTCGGCGATGTGGTAGCCGGAAATCGAAACCGAATAGTAGTTGTGCACGTCGTTCTCGATGAAGAACTCCTGGACATCGCCCATCATCCGAAGCGCGAACTCGGTGGAGAAGATGCAAGTGTTCTGGGCCTGATCTTCCTTGAGGATGTCGGCCTGCACCGTGCCGCGCACCGTGGACAAGGTCTTGGCGCGGATGATGGCGTGTTCCCCGGGACTCGGGGCGCGGCCGTGATCGGCAACGAAGAGATCGACCTGCTGATCGATGGCAGCGTTGAAAAAGAAGGCGAGCATGATCGGCGCCGGCCCGTTGATGGTCATCGAAACCGACGTGCCGGGGTGGAGCAGATCGAACCCGGCGTAGAGTTTCTTTATGTCCTCGAGGGAACAGATCGAGACGCCCGAGTCGCCGACCTTGCCTAGGATGTCGGGACGCGGTGCCGGATCCTCGCCGTAGAGTGTCACCGAGTCGAAGGCGGTGGAGAGGCGCTTCGCGTCGTCGTTGCGCGTCAGGTAGTGGAAGCGGCGGTTGGTCTTGACCGGGCCGCCCTCGCCGGCGAATTGGCGCTTGGGATCCTCGCCATCGCGCTTGAAGGGGAAGACGCCGCCGGTGAAGGGGAAGGCGCCGGGGACGTTTTCGAGCATCAGGTAGCTGAGCTTGTCGCCATCGTCCTTGAGGTCGGGTACGACAACGAGTGGGATCCTCGTTCCGGCCAGCGTCTCGGAGCTGATGTTCAAATGGAATTCCTTGTCGCGCACCTTGTAGGTGAAGGTATCGCCGGCGTAGGCGTCGCGCAGGCACTGCCAGCCTTCGATGAGGCTAAGGCTTGCGGGCGAGAGCCGCTTGTCGATCTCAGCGCGCTTCAGCAGCGCGGCCTCGCGAGCCGAACCGTCGAGCAACTCGGCGGCGCAGGTAAGGTGCTGACGTTGACGGGCGAGCTCGGCCTCGGTGGCGGCCCTGGCTTTGTAGCCCCGGACCGCGTCCGCGATCTCGCCGAGATAGCGGTTGCGATCCACCGGGATGAGCGACTTCTGGCTGGATGTGCGGGAGATGACCGAGGCCGGCAACTTGCAGACAAAGCCCGCGTCCTTTTTCCTGGCGAGGATCTCGCACAGACCGGCGTAAAGGCCGTTGACACCCTCGTCGTTGAACTTGGAGGCGATGGTGCCGTAGACGGGCAGGTTTTCGAGCTCGACATCGAATGCGTTCCTGGCTCGGCGCAACTGGCGGCGCACCTCGCGCAGCGCGTCGTCGGAGCCCTTACGTTCGAATTTGTTGATCGAAATGAGGTCGGCGTAGTCGATCATATCGATCTTCTCAAGCTGGGTCGGGGCGCCGAATTCGGCGGTCATGACGTAGACGGCCACGTCGGAGATGTCGACGACCGCGGTATCGCCCTGACCGATGCCCGAGGTCTCGACGAGGATGAGATCGAAGCCGGCGGCCTTAACGACATCGATGGCGTCGCGGATAGTGTCGGGCAATTCGGTGCGCGAGCCGCGGGTGGCCAGAGAGCGCATGTAAACGTCCGAGCCGTGGATGGCGTTCATGCGAATGCGGTCGCCGAGCAGGGCCCCGCCGGTGCGACGCTTGGAAGGATCGGCGGAGAGCACGGCCAGGCGCTTGTCGGGATGGTCGTGACGTAATCGGCGCACCAATTCGTCGACGAGCGAGCTCTTGCCCGCGCCGCCGGTGCCGGTGATGCCAACGACCGGGGCTTGACTTTTCGCCGCCCGCTCGCGGACCGCCGCGGAGACGAAGTCGTAGGCGCCGGCACCCATCTCGGTCAGGGTGATCAACCGGGCCACGGCGGCGTGGTCGTCGACCGTGAGCCGGCTCGGGTCGGGCATGGCCGCGCCCTTGGTGCTCGGATCGTCGGAGCCCGGAACGCTGATGGTGTGGAAGTCGGCGCGCTCCAGGAGATCGTCGATCATGCCCGAAAGGCCTAGCTTGCGGCCGTCCTCGGGATCGTAGATGCGCTCGACGCCATACGCTTCAAGCTCGCGGATCTCGTCGGGACGGATGACACCGCCGCCGCCACCGAAGACACGGATGTGCCCCGCGCCGCGCTCCCTCAGCATGTCGACCATATAGCGGAAAAACTCGTTGTGGCCACCCTGATACGAAGAAACAGCCACAGCCTGGGCGTCCTCTTCGATAGCGGCCTCAACAATCTCGGCCACCGAGCGATTGTGGCCCAGGTGGATGACCTCGGCTCCGCCCTGCTGGATCAGGCGCCGCATGATGTTGATCGCCGCGTCATGACCGTCGAAGAGGCTGGTCGCGGTGACGACGCGCACCTGGTGACGAAGCTGATATCGCTCGTTGGATTGGGTCATCGTCTGTCCTGGATCCCGTAGGCGCAGGAACCATCGGTGTGACAACAGGCCCCATGCGCCGGAATCCTGAGACCCAGGGCGTCCTGACCACCCGTCGCAATCGCCACGGAGCCGGTGTCGGGCCCCGGCACGTTGCACTGGCCGAACGAGTTCGCCCCCCAGGCCACGATCGTCCCGTTTTCCTGAGCCCGGGCCGTCGCGACCCCCAGGAAGGCGAGAAACATGAAAGCATGGGTCATGGTCACCGTTCTCAGGGGCTCCTCCTGTCGATCGTCCGATTGGTTTGCGGATCGCCGGGGAGAATACCTATCGCGCGGAAACGCCGCAAGTGACTGAGAAGCCGTCCGGGGATTGACTCGCACCGCCGGCCATGCCCGAAAAGCATCGTCGGCAACCGCCCAAGAGCCTCCCGATCATGCGCTTGCACACACTGGGCCGCGCGGAGCGAGAAAGCGCCGTGCCCTCGAACGGAGCCACCGAAGCACAGAGCAGTTTGCCTCGCGGGCCATCCTCTTTCCGTACCCAAAAAAGAACGCCGGCCTTCTTCCGAGCCGGCAGATGGTCGGCGACCCGGCACGCTGCAGTCTCCAGTCTCTTTGATGACGAGAGGCCGACATCCAGGCCGGCGACCTGACCGGCGGCCGAATGCCGCGGCTCGACACCCGGAAAGAGAGAACTCCACATGCATCCGACCCCCCATTTATGTCCGTTCCGACTCGTCCGCCCCGTTCCCCGCCGGGGGCCCGCGGCCACCTTCCTGGCTCTCATGGCCGTCCTCGGAATCGCGTCCACCGCCCGCGCCGAAAGGCTTCCGGTCGTCCTCGACGGCTTCTTCGAGGACTGGGGCGCCGCCGCACCAGCCTGGACCGACGCGTCCGGAGACGCGGGCGCGAGTGGCATCGACCTCCGCCGTCTCTGGCTCGCCGACGACCCGCGGCACCTCTATATCCGCTTCGAGGTCGGCGCGGATCTGCTCTTGAACGGCGGGAACAACATCAACCTGGCCCTCGACACCGACAACAACGCCGCCACCGGCCAGCCGGTGAACGGGATCGGCGCCGACCTCGTCTGGCGCCCGGGCCACAAGTCCGGGACCTTCTACTCCGGCGCCATGCAGGTCACGGTGCACTGGAACGACTGCGGCTTCATCGGCCTGCCCACGTTCAGCGGCACGGCATTCGAGGTTGCCTTTCGCCGCGATGCGCTGCCCGACGGGACCCATCCGCTGTTCCTCGGCGACGCGGGCAGAACCATCCGGGTGCTGCTCCGCGACACCGACACCGGCGGCGACGTCCTCCCGAACACGGGATGGACACTTTCCTACGAGCTCGACCAGGGTCCGCCGATCACGGAAACACCCTTGCCTCTGGCCCGGCGGCTCACCACCGACCTGCGCGTCGCGACTTGGAACGTGCTCTCGGACAGACCGTGGAACGGTGCCCTCCGGCCGAAGTTCGAGCGACAGATCCAGGCCGTGGCTCCCGATATTCTCAGCTTCCAGGAGATCTATGACCACACGCCGGAGGTGACCCGCGCTCTCGTCGCCTCATGGTTGCCCGGCACCTGGTACGCCGCCGGAAACCACGACTGCATCACCGTCAGCCGCTACCCCGTGCTCGGATCGTGGCCGCTGGATGGCAACCTCGCGGTCTGCCTCGACACCGAGGCGGCGATCGGCAAGCGGACTCTGGTGATCAATGTGCATCTCTATTGCTGCGACAACGATGCCGGACGCCAAGAGGAGATCGACCGCATCCTGTCCTTCATCCGCGATGCCATGAACCCGGGCGGATCGCCGGACTTACCCCCGGGAGCGGCGATCCTCTTCATGGGCGACACCAACTTCGTCGGCGCATCGGGGACGCGCACGTCGCTGCTGACGGGAAACATCAGCGACAACGCGACCTTCGGACCCGACTTCGCTCCCGATTGGGATGGCGGATCGCTCACCGACGTAATCTCACGGCAGACCGAGAGGCGGCTCTGCTATACGTGGCTCAGCGCCGAGAGCACATTCTGGCCCGGCCGGATCGATTATCTCGTGTACAACGACTCCGCCGTGTCACCGGCAAACCATTTCGTCCTCGACCCGTCGGGTATGTCGGCCGACAGTCTCGCCGCTCGCGGGCTGCAGGCAGCCGATTCCGGCGCCAGTGACCACTTGCTGCACGTTGTCGATCTCCGCGTGGACGCGCCGAGCGAAGACGACCCCGATCCTTCCGGCCCAGGCGGCCTGCCCGCGGACGATCGTCTTCGCTGCCGGATGATGCCGAATCCGTCCACGGGGAAGGCGCGGCTCGGGATGGCCGTGGGACGCAGCACGACGCTGCGCCTGACCTTGTTCGACGCGGGCGGGCGGCGCTTGACAGACCCGTTCGGCGGCGAGCAGGAATACCGGCCCGGGAGCTGGACGCTGAGTGGGACAACTTCGGGACCGACAGCCGGTCCCTCCCGACGGGGATCTACTTCGTGAGGCTGGACGGCCACGACACGGCGGGGGCGGTCCGACAGACGGTACGCTGGGTGGTCATCCGGTAGCCGATCAGCGATACCGCATCCGGGTGCCGACTTTCACTCTGACTTCCTGCTACCCGAGTAGCCGCGCCGCACCGGAATCACGCGCTCCGCAAGTGGCGCAAAGTTTCGTCCAGAGCCTGCGCCTCCTCGCGCTCGTAGAGAGCAAGCTTGTTGCGGATGGTTCGGACACTCACATCGAGACGCCGCGCGGCGGCGGTGCGGTTGCCCCCGGTCTCCTTGAGCACCCTGAGGATCCAAGCGCGCTCCCGCTCGCGCATGGAGTCCCCTACCGCCCCGCCGTGGGGGGCACGCGCGGGCTCGAGAATGAAGTGCTCCGGCCCCAGCCCGACCCCGGGACAAAGGATGACCGCCCGTTCCACCGCGTTGCACAGCTCGCGCACGTTTCCCGGCCAGTCGTACCGGACCAGGAGTTCGCTGGCGTGCGGCGTCAGGTGAACGCCGGCGCGTCCGTTCTCCTCCGCAAAACGCGCAAGAAAATGGGCGGCGAGGAGCAGGACATCGTCGCGTCGATCGCGCAGCGGCGGCACGATGAGCGGCACCACAGCCAAACGGTAGAAGAGATCCTCGCGGAAGACCCCTTGGCGCACCCGGTCGCGCAGGTCGGAATTGGTGGTCGCGAGCACACGCACATCGACACGCACCGAGTGGCTCCCTCCGACTCGGTAGAACTCGCGCTCCTGGAGGGCGCGCAGCATCTTCGGTTGCAGCGCGTGATCCATCTCCGAGATCTCGTCCAGCAGCAGGGACCCGCCGTGGGCTTGCTCGAAGCGGCCCGTACCGCGACCGACGGCTCCGGTGAAGGCGCCCCGCTCGTGCCCGAAAAGCTCACTCTCCAGAAGGCCGGCCGGCACGGCCGCGCAGTTCACCTTGATAAAGGGCCCGCCGGCCCGGGGCGAACCCTCATGAATGGCGCGGGCCACCAGCTCCTTGCCGGTACCGCTCTCGCCGGTGATCAGCACCGTGGAGCGCGTGGGCGCCACAAGGCGGATGGCCGATCGCAGGTCATCCATGGCCCGGGACCGCCCGACCATGGGGGCAAGCGCTTCCTGCAGAGACAGCCGGTGACGCAGATCGGCATTCTCCCGCCGCAGCGCGCCCACCGAAAGCGCCCGCTCCACCACCAGATCGATGGTGTCGGCCGAGAACGGCTTCACCAGATAGTCAAAAGCGCCGGCGCGCCACGCCGTCACCGCCGACTCCAGCGTGCCGTGACCGGTCATCATGATCACGGGTGCCTCGGGGCAGAGGCGCCGAAATTCGGGGAGCAACGTCAGGCCATCGCGCCCTTGCATCCGGATGTCGAGAAGCACGAGGTCGGGCGGATCCAGGGAGATGCGACGCAGCGCTTCGTCACCGCCGGCAGCGCAGATCACCTCGTGCCCGCTGCGGTGCAGCGTCTCCTCCAGAAACTCCCGAAGGAGCGGCTCGTCGTCGATGACGAAGATCCGCGCGCCACCGGCGCGCTCGCCGCCGGACGCCCGTACCGTCAGACCTTCCGCGTTCGGCTTCATACCGCTCTCTCCTCCCAGACCCCCGCGACATCCTCCTCGCCGGGTTCGTCCCGGCCGCTCGGCAACTCGAGGCTCGCCGCCGGCAGGTCAATGACCACGGAAGTCCCGCGACCCGGCGCACTCACCACGTGGACATGGCCGCCATGCGCTTCCACGATGCGCCGCACCAGCGGTAACCCCAGGCCGGTTCCGCCGGGGCGCGTGGTGTAGAAAGGTTGGAAGATCCGCGCTACTTCGTCGGCGCCCAGTCCGCATCCGGTATCGCGCACCACGACGCGCAACCGGTCGGGCCGTCCCGCGGGTCCCGCGGCCCGCGCCCGCACGAAGAGCGTGCCCCCTTCCTCGCCCATCGCCTGAACCGCGTTGGCGTAGAGGTTTTGCAGCGCCTGCTGCACGAGCCGCGCGTCGCAGAAACAATCGGGAAGATCGGGGTCGACGCACAGGTCAACCTCCGTCCGGCCAGGCGACGGTGTCGAAGCACGCCACGCTGCGATGCTTTCCGCCAGCAGAATCGAAAGCGACACCGACTCCCGCCGCGGCGCCACCGGATGCGTATACTCAAGCAGGTCGCTTACGATGCGGTTGGCCCCTTCCACCCCGCGAAGGATCCGCTCCGCCTGCCGCAAGAGGGCGGGCTGCCCGACTAGGTCGCGGCTCAACAGGCCGGCAAATCCCTGAATGGCTCCAAGCGGGTTGCGAAGTTCGTGAGCCACTGTGGCCGCCATCTGCCCGAGGGCCGCCAAGTTTCTCGCCTCGGCGAGCTCGCGCTCCACCGTCGCTTCGCGCGTGCGGTCGAAGAACGCAAAAAGGGTCAGGAGGCGTCCGCCGTGTCCTGTCTCGGCGGGACCGCGTCCTGTTTCGGCGCGACCCTGGCCTATCTCGGCGGGGCTGCGCCTCGCGAGAGCGGGACTGCCTGCCAGATCGGTGCCCGCGGTGGCGACGACGCGATAGAGTTCCGTGCCGCGGTCAGGGCGCGACCAGGGGAGCTCGAAGCGAATCGTCTCGCCCGCCTCGATCCCCGCTGCCTCGCGGCGCAACCGCTGGCGCACCGAACGAGGGAGGCACTGATCCGGAGACGCCGTTGCTATGCCCCGCGGACCCGGCGGATTCGCCGCACCATCCCGGCCCGCAGCCCAACCGAAAAGCGCCCCGGAGACATGGACCACGCGCCCACGGAAATCGAGCGCGACCACTCCGTCCGTGGACGCCTCCAGCAGTTCCTCGAGGATGAGACAAAGCTGCTCGCGCCCTTCGAGAAGGCGCCGCAGCGAGTCGAGTTCTCCCGAATCGCACGCCGTTCGGGCGTTTGTTTGACGCCTCACCGGCGAGGCAGATCCGTGTGCCACGGCCTTCCCGCCCGGCGCCCCCCCGCTTGCGGGAGCCGTGCCCTTCGTATAAGGGGGCGTGCGTCTCGGATGGAGAGGCGTTCCCCCCAATAGGTCGGCCGGTGCTTTCGTCGCACGGCTCATCGCACACCGTTCCCGGCCGCCCACTGGGCACGCCACGTCATTTCCTCCAGCCGTTCCTTGGCGAAGGGAGCCCAGAACGACTGCGGCCACAGCTTCGCCACGGTCTCATAGCGCTCCTTGGCCGGCGTAGACTCGCCGAGCAGCAAGTGGCAGTTGCCGGCCTGATATACCGCCCAAACCTCCTCGTCGCGCGGAGGGCTCGATTGCAGGAGGCGTTCGTAGGAGGCGAGGGCTTCGTGGACGCGTCCGAGCTGGAACTCCAGATCGGCCGTACGCGCCAGTCCTCGCGCCTGGTACGGCCCCGGCCCCAGGGCGGTCACCTGGCGGTAGGTCTCCAGGGCCGACTCACGCTCGCCGCGGCGATCCTGCACCAGGGCGATCAGCAGAAGCGCGGGCACGTGGAGCGAGTCGCCCGGAGGCACCATGCGCAGGTGTTCCTCGGCGGCGGCCGCGTCCCCGGCGCGGAGGAACGCCTCGCCCATCGCATACTGCAGCGCTCCCAACCCCGGCAGGGGACTGTAGGCCGGACCCCACTGGCCCAGCACCCGGTCGACCGCCGCCAGGTCACCTGATCGCCGGTACTGGTCGACAAAGGACAGATAGAGGGCGCGCGGCAACCGCGTGGTGTCGGGAAGCGAGGGCAACGCGGGCAGTGCTGCCGACCGGCCTGCGTCGGCGGGTCTCTTCAGGAGGAGGAAGATCTCCCGGGCCAGGAAACCGCACTGATCACCCGACGCGGTTCCCGCATAGAAACGGTGCGCCCGTTCTGCCGTCGCCCCGGCCGTCTTAAGATCTCCTCGCAGCGTGGCGAGCACGGCCTGGCGCAGCAGACGCGCCGCACTACGTTCTTTGGGGGGCACCGGCGGAGCGGAACCGGTCGCCCCCTCACCATCCATCTCCCCCGCGGGCGGCGTTTCGCGCACCGAGGCGGTGGGAGAGGAAGCCGCCGAGGCGCTGGCGCCCGGAGAGGAGGCAGGCACGAAGGTGAGGCGGGCTCGCGCGGGGGGCAAGGCGCGCGTGGACCGCGAAGTCGCGGTCGCGGCTCCACCGACGCGGGAGACCGACCCGACGTCAGTCGGGGACGGTGCGAGCTCACGCGAGCCGGGCACCGCGTCGCCGTCGCGAGAGACCAGCCCCAGTGATGGGGACACAGAGGGTGGGTCGGTCTCGTCGTCGGCGACAGGCTCGACCGCGATCCCGCCGAATTCACTCAGGGCGTCCATCAACGTCCTCGCCGGCGGACGGTTTGCTCCGTCTGCCGTACCCCCGGCCACCTGGGCCGAGCCCCCCGCCAGGAGGGACACGACCTTCTGCGCCGGCTCTTCGTCAGCTCGCGCAGCCTCCCCTGAGGCGACCTCGGACGGCACAGCATCGGGACGCGGCGCGCTCAGTCGGGACAGGGGCACGAGGGTCGTCATCATCGCGCCGGTCGCGATTCCGCCGGCCGCAGACGGGGATGTCCCGTTCGCCAGGGCGGGATCGCCGTCGATCCCGGCTATCCCGGCCGGGCCGATCATGACCGCGCGCGGCGTGCGCGCGCCGCGGTCGGGGATCAGGATCTGGATCTCGTCACCGACCCGGCGTGCTTGGTACGGCACCACCTCCGACAGGTCGAGGGTAATGCGCACGCGATGGTCAAGGGGCGAGTAGAGGAACTGACTGGTCCGCACGGTGCGCACCGGACCCCGGTCGAGTCGGGCCTGGTAGAGACCGGGAGCCTTGGACAGAAAACTCGTGGTCTGACCCAGGTCGACGATGATGCGCGGCGGGTCGGTGAGCGTCCAGTGCGCCCACGGCGCCTTGATCGGAATCGTCATGCGCAGCCACTCACCGTCGTTCTCAAAGCGGATCCGTTCCAGCCGGTAATCGCCCTCGGACGGCGCGCCCGGCCGACGGGTCCCGCTGAGTGGGCCTTCCATGTCCCCGGCGCGCGCCGCCGCGGGAGCCAGACCCAGGAGCAAAGCCATGAGAAGCGGCAGGCAGCGAGTCCCCGCTGGCCTCTCCAGGATGCGTCGACCACGCTCGCCCCGTCTGACCCCACTATGCTTGCCGCCTTCGCTGACCATCGTCCTCGCCCCCGCTCCTCTGTGCTCAGGCCGCCTCACGCCGCGACGGTTCCTTTCCGCCGCTCGCTTGTCCCCCGAACGGAGGCTGTGCCTTCCGAACGGAGGGCCGCGCTTTCCGATGGGTGGACCGCTCCCCCGCAGGACGCTTTGCGCCGCTAGGGGGCTCTGCCCCCAAGAACCTCGACCGGTTCGCGGGCGGCTCCCGCCGGCCCGGGACCGGGCTCAAGCCGGAAAACCGAGTGCCGCCGGGCTCCGGCAAGGAGATCCTCTTCTTCCGCGAGATCGGCGTCCGGCAGCGCGAGTCGCAGCGACACCGGCGATGTGAGCAGCGCGGTGAGAACCTCGCGCCGTGCACCCCAGGACCCCGGTGCCTCCGCCAAAGGAGACAGCCGCGCGCGGACGAATGATTCCTCGCCGCAGACCCGGAGCACCTCCAGGTCGGTCCATAGGTGAACATGCCCCGGCACGAGTCGGTCCCCGTCCGACAGCTCGCGCACCGGTCGCTGGACCAGACGTCCCAGTCCCTCGCGCACGACCCGCAGAAACCGGACCCCTTCGGGCACGCGCACCACCGCGGAAACGCCTAGCGGCAGCACCCGCAGCCATGCCGCCAGCCCGGCCAGGTGCCGCGATTCCGGCAACAGCAACCAGGGCGCGGCCTGGTCGAGGGCCGACGCGCCGGGGCGGGTCGGTTCCTCAGCCCCAGTCTCGAGACACGATGCCGGCCGCGACGGCGAGTTGGGCCAGGTGAGAGACTCCGCTGCCGGGGACTCATCATCCGCGCTGATCAGATGGGCCAACTGGCGCAGCCGCGCAGCGGTCCCGCCCTTCAGCCTTTGCGGAGGCGCACCCCGGGTGACCATGAAGTCGCGTGCGCCCAGGCACAGCGCCTCCCACGCCACCCGATATCCCTCCACCGTGTCAGGAACGAGCAGGACCACCTGGCGGGCCCGCGCCGGGGGCAAGGCCCGCAAGAGCGTCAGCCCTTCCATCAGCCGCAGATCCATCGGCAGAAAGACCAGGCGTGACCGAGCCCCGCGAAGCCGGTTCAACGCTAGGGGCCCTTCCTGCGGGACCACCTCCACCTCGACATCGCCGAGCAATGCGGCAAGCAACCGCCGGATCTCCTCCACCAGCGGGACGCTTTCCACGGCAGCCAGGAACGGGATGCCGATCCTTCGAGCGGCGACGGGAACGGTCGCGGCCAGCGTCGACCCGGCCAGGATCCGCATGCCGGGAATGGTCCTCACGACCGGCCTACATTCCGAGCCGAGGTCCGGCGCGCGCGCGGTCGCGGACCGGACGCCGCCGGCGTCACGACCTCCGGCCGGCGCAGAATCTCCGCCACGTTCCGAACCGCGTCCACGAGGATCGCCTCTATCCGCTCCTCCGAAATACCCAGCACGATCGCGATCTGCCGGGGCCGGGCCGACTCGAAGTACCGCAGGGCGAGGGCGACGCGCGAAGTTTCGGAGAGCTCTTGTATCGCCGCGCTGAGGCGGCGGCGCTCTTCCTCGCGCGCGGCGAGGCTTCGCCGGGCGGGCCGGGCGGTACCCGAAGCGGTTCCCTGGAAAAAGCTGGCTACCGAGAGCATGTGGCACCTCCAGCGGCCGACGCGGCCGCCGAGCTTCCGCATCAAGGACGATGCCAACTCTTGCGCCGGCTTAGATGTTGTGGCATCCCAGATCCGGGCTTCCGCTCAACTCGCGGAGGGGGAAAGAATTGCCGCTGGCGGGCAATGTTGGCCCGCAGTGGGGCGGACGACGCAAGGTACTCTCGCGAACACGCAGGTGGTCACGGCTCGGACAGTTAGCCGGGTCGACTGGTCAGTCTCTGGCCACCGAGGGCGCCCCGCTCACTCCGTATCGATGGACTCGATCCCGTACTCCCGCACCTTCGTGCGGAGCGTCTGACGGCTGATCCCGAGAAGCTCGGCCGCACGGGTCTTGTTCCCTTGGAGTTTGGCCAAGGCGTCGCGAATACCGGCCTTTTCCAGTTCCGCCAGAGGAACCACCCGTTCGCTGCGGATGACGACCTCCTCGCTCTCCTCATCCGGACGGAGCGCGACGGTTCCCAGCCGTACCTGCTCCGGAAGATCCTCCGGCAGCACCTCCGGCCCCGGGTGCATGAGCACCAGCCGCTCCACCACGTTGCGCAATTCGCGGACATTTCCCGGCCAGCGGTAGTCGGCCAGCATCTCCATCGCCGTATCCGCCACACGGGCCAGGCGCCCCCCCAGCTCCAGGTTGTAGCGATCGAGGAAATACCGCACGAGGAGTCCGATATCCTCGCGCCGCTCGCGCAGCGGCGGTACATAGACCGGAATCACCGAGAGGCGGTAGTAGAGATCCTCTCGAAAGCGGCGCGCCTCCACCTCCTGGAAGAGATCCTTGTTGGTGGCGGCGATGAAGCGAACATTGACCCGGATGTCGGTGGTGGAGCCCAGTCGGCGGAACGTCTTGGTTTCGAGGACGCGCAGGAGCTTGGACTGCAGCCCCGCCGGCATCTCCCCGATCTCGTCGAGAAACAGCGTGCCGCGGTCGGCCATCTCGAGCAGCCCGCGCTTGTGGCGACGCGCATCGGTGAAAGCCCCCTGCTCGTGGCCGAAGAGTTCGCTCTCCAGCAGATTATCCGGCACCGCCGAGCAATTCAGCACTACGAACGGCCCCTTGCCGGCGGAGCTGGTCTGGTGAATGACCCGGGCGATAAGGTCCTTTCCTACGCCGGTGTCGCCGCGGATCAGAATGGTCGAGGTGCCGCTGCGGGCGATCTTCTTCACGTTATCGAGGAGGTCCTTCATCTTCTCACTGCTGCCGAAGATGCGCTCCCCGTCAAACTCACGTTCCTGCTGGCTGCGCAGGACCTCGACCTCCTTGCGTAGCTCGACGGTGGCCAGGGCACTCTTGATGAGCAGCCGTAGTTGGGGGATCTCCAGTGGCTTGGTGATGTACTGGAAGCAGCCCAGCTTGGTCGCCTCCACCGCTGCTTCGATCCGCCCGTACGCCGTCATCATGATGACCAGTGTGTCGGGGAAACGACGCCGAATCTCGCGCAGAACCTCGATGCCGTTCTCCCCCGACACTTTCAAGTTCTGATCGAGAAGGACGAGATCGACCGGCTCGCGCTCCAGAATTTCGAGGGCGCCGCCACCGGTCCCCGCCGTATGCACGGTGGTCCGCTCGTTGGACAGCGCCTCGCCCAGGGTGATGCGGATCGACTCTTCGTCGTCCACCACCATGAGCGTGTACTCAAGCGCGTCGCTGGTCCTGCCGTCGCTCACCTTGCCTCCTCTCCACCGGTAGATCCAGATGGAAGACGGTTCCTTTGCCTACCACCGAGCGGGCCGTGAGGAATCCCCCGTGCTCTCGCACGATCGATTGCGAAAGGGAAAGTCCCAGCCCGGTTCCCTTGCTCCGCGTGCTATAGAAAGGATTGAAGATCCGCGGGAGAAGTTCGCGCGGGATGCCGGGTCCGGTGTCGGCCACGCGAACCGAGACGAATCGCACCAGCGGGCCGTCATCGCGCGGTCGCACCCGCATCCGGTCATCGGCCCGCCGCCCCAGGCCGCGCCGCCGATGGGGTCGCCGCCGCACCACCGAGATCGCAACCACGATTTCGCCTCCGGAGGGCATCGCCTCCTCGGCGTTGCGCAGCAGGTTGAGCAGCACCTGCTCGACCTGCGCGGGATCCACGAAGATCCGCGGGATCCGCCCACCCAGCTTGTAGCCGACGCGAATCCCGTTTGCCTCCAGCCCGGACCGCACGAGGTCGATGGCGTGACGCACGAGCTCCTCCATGACGGTGTCGCGCAGGTCGGGACGGTTCGGCCGGGCGTAGCAAAGAAGCCCCTCCACGATGCGGTTCAGTCGCGCCGTCTCGTCGAGGATGATGCGAAGAAAGCGATGGCGAGGGTCCTCCTCTTCCATCCCTTCCCGCAGGACTTGCGCGCAGTTGGCGATTCCGGTCAGAGGGTTGCGGATCTCGTGAGCCACCCCGGCAGACAATTCGCCGAGCGCGGCCAGGCGGTCGCGCTGCCGCGCGGTCTCCTCCAAGACACGCTCCTCCGACAGATCCGCAAAGAGCACCACCAACCCGTGACTACGCCCGCCTCGCCCGGGCAGCCGCGCCATTTCCAGCGAAACCGGCAGTTCCTCACCGTCGGCACGAGCCAGGACGATCTCGCCGGAGTGAACCCTCCCGCGCAGTCCTTCCAGGATCGGGTGCAGCTCCAGGCCCACCGGCCGGAAGATCCGCGCGCAGTCGCTGCCCGCCGCCTCTTCCGCACTCACGCCGAGAATCGCGGTGGCACGGCCTCCAGTCCATGTGACGCGACCGAGCCCGTCCACGACCAGCACGCCGTACGGAAGCGCCGAGGACACGGCCTCGCGAAAGCCCCGGAGCGCTTCGAGCTCGATCCCGGCACGACTCCACTCGATGAGTGCGGTCAGGGTACCCAGATGCACCGGATCATCGAGCCGTCGGCGGAGGGCCGCGGGAACGGTTCGTCCCGCGACGCGCAGGAGCAATCCGCCGGCGATGTCGCGGCCGCAACGGAGGGGGCGCAGCCACAGCGACGAATCGGGATCAGGCAAGCCGGCGCGGCGCGGCAACGCGGCCAGCGCCGTCACCGCGCCGGGTGGCGCCGCCCCCCAGGGGGCGGCCGATTTCAGTTCGTGAGTCCAGGCCCCACGAGGTTCGAGTTCCAGGCCGGAGGCATGGACCGGGTGCAGGGAGCCGTCGGGAAAGCGGGCATAGAGACAGGCAGCGACCGTCCCAAGGATCCGCGCAAAGATCTCGCGCGCGAGCGGGTCCGGGCATACGACGGCGTCCTCCCCGTGGCGAGGACGAGGCTCCGTGGCATCCATAGCGGGTTCCATCTGCGCCAAAGCGGTCGGCCTTCCATGACCGCAGCCCGGACCACCCGGGTGCACCGCTTCCTTGGCGCCGGCCAAATCTTAGCCGAACCCGCGGAAAGCCGCAAGCTCGGCATGACACTCTGAGATTCGGAGGCTTCGGGCTTCGGGAGGGCGGACCGTGAGCGCGGAGGACCACGCCGCGCTCGTGGCCCGGTACGGCAAGCTGACTCACGGCTTCCAGAGACTGTTCGACGCCCTCCGGCCCGAGGCCTAAGGCCCGAAGCCTGACGCCGGTCGTACTCGTTCCCTGCTCCGAAGCTCAGTGATACCGGAGGATGACACGGAAAAGATCGGCCGGATAGCGCCACGGCCATGCCAGAGGACGACGATGGAAGGCGTCCGGATTGGCGACCCGTGGCCTAGATCCGGCCGGTGGCTACCCGCCGGTGATGTTCGCGAAAGAGGGTCCGCATAATCCGCTCGCGGTGCTTCCCCGCGAGGGTAACGAAGCGGAGGCCGGCGGAGGGATACCCGAGGGAAATCCCGCGCCGAACGACCTCGACACTTACGTGAAGGGCCGGCTCGTCATCATGGAGATCCAGACTGGCCCCGTAGACGCTGCCGGGCCTCAGCAGATCCTCGGGATCTAGGCAAAGACAACCGCCGCCGCTCAGGTCGGCGAGGCGGAAAATCCGGATCTCAGGGGCCATCGGGGATGGTTCCATGACACTGACAGCCTCGGCGATCTCGGTCTCCTGCGCCGACCCGCCGGCCGAGCCGGGCATGGACCCGGACAACATCGGCTCATCGTCCTCATCATCCTTGTCGGACTCCCGATCCCCTGTTCCGGACTCCCCGATCGCGTCCTCCCTGTCCTGGTGCACTGGGATCGGAAGGCAGACCGCGATCGGGAGGCGCACCGCCAGCCGGAAGTAGTCCCGGCGTTGCAACCGCAAAGGGTGCCCACGGAGGAGGATCGCGATGAATCCATCTTCGGGGCGGGAGAGGACGGTGGCATCGAAGAGATGGGCCGCGTCTCGCCCGCCGAGGAGCAGTTGCACCCGGCCGCCGGAGACAAGGGCCCGCCCTTGGGAATCCGTGCCTCGGGACACCCGGAGCAGCACCCGGTCGTCCTTGACCTCGACGACGCGGGCGGCAACGCCATCGCTGTCATCGATCGGGATGAGAATCCGCACACGCATCCCGGGCTCCGGCCGCAGGGTCGGCGTGGCCTCCCCCCAGGGCGGGTTTCCGCGGGTGCCCCCCGCCCGAACCAGAGAGGCTTGGCCCGGGTCTCCCGGCTGATCGTGCTTCGTGTCGCGGTCCATGCGCGCCTTTATCCCCGTTCGCGGCCACCCGTACCGCCGGAGCGCCCGGCAGGGATGCGCGTCGTTACGTTTCGTTCGACGGGGCCGGCGCGGACCCGCCCTTGACGGCGGCCTCGCCCGGGGCCTCGGGTGGCACCTCAGGCAGAGGGCGGGCCGACGATGAGGGTGGCAGGAGATTCGCCAGAACCGAGCGCAGCACCTGGCGACGGACCTCGTCGTTGTTGTAGTAACCGGTCGAGATCCGAACTTTGGCCTCGATCACCTTGTCCCGCCGGACCTCGGGCAAGTCAGCGGTCTCCGATTTGAATCGGTCGACGAGCCGCGCCCGGTCCTCTGCGGAGCGTGGGCGGGCCTCCGCCGCACGTCGGGCCCCAGCCGCGCGTTGGGCCTCCGTCACGTCCCCGTTCACGGGGTTCACCCCGTCCACCGCTTCGGCACGGTTCGTGCGCACAGCCGCCGTCTCGTCCCGTTCCCGCGCCAAGCGGTTGAGCCGGAGTGTCTCGATCGGGACGATGTTGCCACGTCCCACGTTTTCGACCGCCATGGTATCCTCCTGCTCCTTCCCGCCGGCGTCATCCTGGCGCCGGGACGTAGACATCAGGCCTCCCGGCTGAACCAGGTGCCGGCAACCGACGGACCGGACTGGAAGCGGCGGCTAACCTGAAGCAACCGGAGCTCCTCCACGTGCTCGTCCCGCATCGCCTCGCAGCGGCTGAGCAGACGGCCTGTACGGCCCAGAAGCACCGACAGCCGAGCCGACCCGACACTCACCCCAGGGTAGCCCGCGCCTTGCGGAACGGCAACCGCCGCATACCGGCCCACGGGCGATACAAGGCGGCGTTCCTCCCTGGACTGCGCCGCCACTATCGCCGTCTGAGCCAGCCGCCGAAGCCCGGCCTCGTTCCCCTGAAGCACGCGCATAGCCTCTTCCAGCCTGCCCTCATCCAGAAGGGACTCGGCGCGGTCGAAGGCCCCCTCGCAGCGTTCGCAGGTCACGTCCTGGATCGAATCAGTCCCGCTCATCGGCCTTCTCCCTCAACCGGCGAACCTAGCCAAAGAGACTGTCGCCCGAGGCCAAAATGCTTCCCATGTACGTCTGCTGTGCTTTCAGCGAGGCCACGGTGGCCTGCATCTGGGCGACCTGGGCGGTAAGAACCTTTTCCCGGCGGGACAATTTGGTGTTCTCCTGGGTAATGCGTTGGTCCAAGACGCGCGACTGGCTTCGCCAGGATTCGATTTGCCGCGAGTAGGTCGACCCCGTGGGGCTGTATCCCTCCAGTACGCCGGCAAGCCGGGTCGCCACACCGCCGGCCCCGGTCCAGAGGGTTTCCACACCCTGGGGATCGGTATCAAGCACGTCGCGGAGCTTGCTCTCATCGCTCATCTGAAGATGGCCTGCCCGGTCGGTCGTCACCCCGAGGTCGGCCAGACTGCGCAAGGTTGTCCCCGAGGATACCGGTAACGCCACCGCATCCCGCAACGCCGTGCGCAGACGGGAAACGCTGCTGTCGCCGGCGAAGAGACCTCGGTTCTTCCCGGTCTCGTCAGCGGCCTGGGTCAGGGTGCGCACTTCGTCGACGGCCGCGTTGTACTTGCTGATGAAGGCCTGCATTTGGTTGACCACGGCATCGGCGTCCTGTTCCGCGCGCACGGCCACCGGAGACGAGGTCGAGTGCAGATCCAGGGTCACCCCCGAAAGCAGATTACGGATCTTGTTTTCGGGCGCGCTGACCTCGACACCATCGATGCGCAGCCGGGCGTCGGCCGCCGACTGCACCGTGGAAGCAAGCGGGGTATCCGGCCCTTCCTGCCCCGCGAGTCCGAGGTCTGTCATCCAGGTCCCCTCGAGGTCCTCAACCGCCGTGATCCGGGCGGCCTCCCCGGTCGTGGCGCCCTGCAGAACCAGCAACGAACGGCCGTTCCCCTGCGCGACCACCCCGGCCGTGACGGGCCCGCCGGCGACGTTTACCGCTTCCGCGATCGCATCCATCGCCTCGCCGCTCGTGGCACCCGCGAGAAGGTCGACAGTGTAGTCCTGCACGATCCCGTCCGCGGTGATCCGAAAGCGGGCCTGACCGGCCTCGCGGGCCGCGGCCGCCTTCTCGCTCCCCGTCGCCGGAGAGCTGGAATCGACTGGAATCGAGGCGATCGCGTGGCGTGTGGCGATCTGCAGCACCTCGACCGTGTGCGATCCCCGCTGCGCCGTACCGTCCGTCGTCACGGTGAAAGCCGCGGGGTCTCCCCCGGTCACCGTGATGCTCCGCAGCGGATTCTGTGAGCCGGTAGCCGCGAAGGAGCGCGTGAGCGTGAGCAGCGAGGAAAGCTTCGAGCCGAGCCCCTGGTACCCCGTGGTGCGGGCGGCCAATTCGGACTTCTGGGTCTGCAGTCGTTGCAGAGGAATCCGGTCCGTGACCATCAACTGCGTGACCGCTGTCTGGACTGCCGTAGAAGCCGTGCTCGTCGTGCTCGTCAGAGCCATCGTCCCATCCGCCCGTCTACATCAACGCCCCGGAACGCCGGTCGACGCCGGGAAACTCCCGCGCCGGGCCGCCGCCCGTCCCTCTTCCTCATCCAGGCCTTTCGCCCAGGCCTCACGCAGACCCTGGAGAACCAGACGAACCTCCTCGAGGTTGCCCTCGCGGAGCTGCCAGAGCGCGTACTCGTAGAGCCGAAGCAGGCCCACCGCGACTTCACCCTGCTCCAGGTCGAGGCCCGCGATGAGCTCGTGGAGCACGCGCATGAGCAGTCCGCGCTGTCCTCGGCGGCACGCCCGCAGGGCTGTGTCGTAGACTAAGAGCACGAGCCGCCCGGGGCTCTCGTTTGCCACTTGCTGAGCCCGATAGATCCGGCGGGGATCAGCGCTTGTTTGCCAGGTCACCGTGCGGGCTCCTCCTTACCGCGGCAGAACCAAGGTTCCGCCGCGGCCCGCTACTTCACCGGTTATCTAAAGAGAGTCAGGATCGACTGCGAGTTGGTGTTGGCTTGCGCCAGCATCGACGTCGCCGTCTGCTGCAGGATCTGCATCTTGGTCAGCTCCAACTGCTCCGCGGCCATGTCGGCGTTGCGGATCCGGCTGTAGGCGGCCTCGGTGTTGCTCTGCGTCAGCGAGATCGAGGCTTCCTTCATCGTGAGGCGGTTGGTCAGCGACCCGATGCCGGTCAGACCGGTGCTCACCGTCCTCAGAGCAGTGCCGACCTCACTGAGAAAGTCCTGATAGTTCTCGGAGTTGATGATGGTATCAGCAGTAAGCGACACGAGGTTCGAGAGCCCGAGGGACACCGCATCGTACTTGCGCGTCTGGTAGGTCGTCGCCGTGGTCTCCCCGGTCTGGAAATTGAGCACCTTTTCAGAGTTGAGAATGGCTGTCCCGCCGAAGGCGGTCTGCTCAGCGATGTCGCCGATCTCCGCGACCATCGACTCCAACTGCGTGCTGATCGCCCCGCGATCTTCGTCGGCCAGAGTGTCGCTGGCGGAACTGATGATCTTCTCGCTCAAGAGGACGAGGATGTCGTTGATGCTGAGCAGGCCGCCCTCCGCGACCGCCAGCATGTTCTTCGCCTGCCCGATGTTGTCGTAGACCGCCGATAGGATGCGGTTACGGTTGTCCAGCTTCGTGGCGATGCTCATGCCCGCCGGGTCGTCGCTGGCCGAGTTGATGCGGCGGCCCGTGCCGAGACGCAGCTGGTGGGTGGCCACCGAGTTGTTCACGTCACGGAGCGTCGAGAGGATGTTCATGCCCTGGATGTTTGACCGGATTCTGGTCAGGTCGCTGGTTGCCATCTCGGATCACTCCCTGTTCTGGTCGCCCCGTGGGCGGACCGGGTTTCCGTACCCTGTGGCTTGGCGTGCCTCCTCAAAAGGAGGCTGCCTTACTCTTGTTTTCGGGTGACGAGAAGGAACCTTTAGAAAAAGATACCGTCGAAGCGACAGTGGAAAGACAACGTGACAGGTGGACCCCACCGCAGAAGCAAAACGGCCGCCAGGGCTGGATCCCGGCGGCCGCACGGAGAGGGGAGAGAAAGAGAGCAAGCTTAGCGGTCGTCCTGCTGGTCCTCGTCGTCGTCCTCCCCGTCGTCCCCGCCGTTGTCCACCTCGCTCACGGTTGGCGCGTCGCCCCCGCCCCGGCGGATGGCCCGCTGACTCTTCCCTTTGTTGAAAATGTGGGCGACGTCCCGGAGCGCCTTCGCCGAAATCCCTGAAGCGCGGCGGTTTTCCTCACGGATTCGCTCGTAGATCTCCTCGCGGTGGACGGTGATGTTCGCGGGGGCATCGATCCCCAGTTTCACTTGGCCGCCCTTCACATCGAGAATGATGATCTTGATCTTGTCCCCAATCCGGATGTTCTCCCCGAACTTCCTTGTGAGAATCAGCATGCTGGGCCTCCCGAAGCGGCGATCCCTGCCGCTCCCTCCATCACCCTTAGGCCGCCACCCGTCCGCGGGCGTTCTCCGCAAAGGCGATCCGTTCTTCGCTCGGCACCAGCAACGGCTGCCGCATCGAGTACGCAGGGTTGTAAATGACGATCTGGCGGCAGATCCGGTTCCTCGATTGAGAACCACCGGGCCTTTGAGGTTGGCCGTAATCCGCCGACCGCCATCCATGATCGAGACTATCACGAAGATCGAGATGGTATCCCCCGGTTGCAGATCGAGGCCATCGCGATCACACTCCCCCAGGCTCACCTCGTAGTGACCGGGAAAAAAGAGCTGCGGGTCGGCCACGGCGAACCCGAGGTCCGGCTCCTCGACGGACATCATCCAGAGGAAGGGGCCGTACTCCGGCACTTCGGCGAGGTAGTACTTCTTGTATTCCTCGAACCCCACCAGGCCGTCGGTACAGTAGAGGAAGGAGCTGTCGCCGACCTCCAGCCTACCCAGCGTCTTCGAATGCAGGATCATCCTGTCCCCCCTCACACGATGTAGTCCAGCAGGCTCAGATTGAGAATCTGCGCCCCCGACTTCAAGGCGGCCTGGAGCGCGACCTGTTCCTGTTGGAGGTCCACAACGGCCTGGGCCACGTCGAGATCCTCCGCCTGCGACCGGCCGGCCTCATAGCTGATCAGCTCGCGGCCGGCCCTCCCGAGCAGAGCATCCACCCGGCCCGACAACGCACCCTGGACGGAACTGGCCTTCGCCACGCGGTCGAGCGCGCTTCCCATCGGGGCTGCCATCGCCCGGATCCTGTCTCCGTCGCCCATCTCGAGTGCCGTGCGCAGGGCGATCAGAGACTGAAACGCCGCCCCGTCCTTCCCGAAGAGATCGGCCCCGGCGACGTTGACAGTGAGCAAAACATCCGGACCGACCCGGCGAATGAGCTTCCCCTCGATCCCTCGGGGGTTGGTCGACACCCCCACGATTCGCCCCGACGCGTCTCGCTCCGCCGTATAGGGCGCCGTCATGTTGTTGCGCCCGCCGAAAGTATAGGTCCCGGCGAAGCGGTCATTGGCCAGACTGAGCAAGAGCTCCAGCTCCTGGTCGACCTGAGCGGCATAGGCGATCCGGGCGTCGTTTTCCATCGCGTCATTGGACCCGCGCACCTGCAGATCGCGCGCCTCGGAAATGACATCGGAAATATTGCTGAGGGTGTTCTCGGTGGCGCTCAGCGAAATCGTCACCGACTGCAGGGTCCGCTCGTACTGCTCGCTCTCCCGCTTCTGCTCCCGGTACCACATCGCCTGCTGGGCGCGCACCGGGTCGTCGGAAGGCGCGCGCACCGCACGCCCGTCGGCGACCGACAACTGCAGTTTGAGGATCCGCTGGCTGCGCGCGCCGATCGACGAGGCGATGGCGTCATAGAGCGTCTTCGTGGAAATCCTCTGCGTGGGCATCGTTTCTCCTACATCTTCAGCAGAGTGTCGAGCATGGTGCTCACTGTGCTGAAGAGCCGGGCCGCGGCTTCGTACGCCTTTTGGGTGGTCATCATTCGGGTCAGCTCCTCGTCGAGGTTCACCCCGATGGCCGATTGCCGCTGCGCTTCGACGGACTGCACTGCCTTGTCCTGGCTGTCACTGAGCAACTTGGCCTGCTGCCCGAGCGAGCCTATCTCGGCGACGACGCTCCGGTAGAAGTCGGGGATCGAGGCGGTGCTGCGACTCATGACCCGAGCGTCGCGCAGGGCCGCCACCGCGAGCGCGATGTCGTTGTCCCCCGCATCCCCCGTGGTGCCCGCATTGACCTGGCTCGGGTCGCCGGCGATCTCCGGAACCACCTCGAGGATCTGGGCCCGGTCTCCACGGAAGAACGGAAGGTGTGACGGGCCGGCCTCGTGGATGCGGTTTACCGACGTTGTGATCGCCTGCGTCATCTGATCCATCTTGCTGAGGAAGTCGGGCAGAACCTGATCCCGCGCCTCCAACAGGCCCGCCAGTTCACCGGAGAGGAACGATGGGGAAGTCTTGTCCTCCGCGAAGACGATGCGCACTCGGACGCGACCGTCGTCGTTGTAGCGCTGGGCTTCGAGGGGGACGGAGCTGTTTCCCTCGACGACCGTACGACCTCCCATGCGCACCACCACCGTGCCGTCGGTCCGCACGAGGTTGGTCGCGCCGCCCTTCTGCGCCAATTCGTCGAGGATCAGGTCGCGCCGATCGCGCAGGTTGGATTCGACGCCGCCGCCCACCTCCGCGCGTCGGATCTGGGCGTTCAGGTTGGCCGCCTCCTGGAAGAGGGAGTTCAGATTGGCCACCCGCTGCTCGATGTCGGCGTCGGCGGCATCCATGATCTGGCGGAGACGGAAGTCCGTCTGGCGCAGTCCATCGGCAAGGGTGACGCCGCTCTGCACCACCACGGAGCGAGCGGCCGGATCCTCGGGGTTGTTGGAGAGATCGAGCCAGGAGTCCCAAAAGCCGTCCAGAAGGCTGCTGAGGCCATCATCGGACGGTTCGTTGATGACGCTTTCCACCTGGGTCAGAATGTTAGACCGTGCCGACCACTTTCCCGCCAGGCCCATCTCGTCGCGGATCTGGATGTCGAGGAAGATGTCCCGCGCCCGCTTGACCGACTGCATGACGACGCCGGTGCCGAGCACCCCTTCGGGCGTGCGCTCCGAGGGGCTCGGCACGAGATCGACCACCTGCCTGGTATAGCCGGGAGTAGACACGTTGGCGATGTTGTTCCCGGTGACGTTAAGCGAGGCTTGGTGCGCGAAGAGCGCGCGCCGGGCGATTTCCAATCCCTGCACGAGACCCGGCATGGACTCCCTTCCCTCTCTGTTCCCGGAGCGCCCTCATGGCACTCCGCCCGGTGCGCCTCCGTCGGGAGACGGCTCCCGTTTCTGTCAGGCCGAGCGGTCGAGCAGCGACGGCGCTCCCCGCGGCCGACGCGACGCGCCGGGCGCGTCGTAGGTCACCGCCGGCCCGCTGACCGCGCGCACCACGATCTCCACCTGGGCCCGCGTCCACTCCACTGCGCGGCGCGCGACATAGTCGGCGCGCCGGGCGCTGTCGCGGATCTCCTCACGCAAGCCAGCCGCGTCACGGGCCAGTCGCCGGAGTTGCTCCGCCTCAGCCGCCGGCCGTCCCGCGAGGAAAGGCTCGAGCGATCCCGGCCCGCCGAAAAACAGACGGCGCGCATGGGTCGCCACCTGAGCCTCTCGCACCGTGGCCTCTTGCCGTCGGACGCAGGCCAGCACCGCTTCCCCGTCAGCACCGCCAAGCAGGGCCGCTTCCAGCTCTCGTTGCACGGAAAGGAGTCCGCGCGCGGCTTCCAGCTCCGCGGCGAGCGCTTCCGCCGGTCCCTCGGCTGCCTTCCCTGGCCTCGTCATCCTTGGATTCTCCTCAAGAGTGATATCGACCCGATGGAAACGCTTCTTGAGGTGGAAGCGACAGCGTCTTGGGCTGAGATTCGGAGTGGGCTTCGGGACTCGGGATTCGGGCGTCTCCGACGAGTTCATAGAGCAACCGCGCGTCGGTTTCCGGGTGGTCGCAAGACGCACTTCGGTTGTGACAGGCTGTCGGGGCCGTCGGGGAGACGTTCGTCTTCGCGCAACCCCGCCACCGCGAGCGCCGGGCAGGTCGGGCGCGGAGCCTCTGCGCCGGACCTCACCCAGACAATCTAGCACCGCTTCATGGCTCGTGGAGCCGACGCTTGCGGCGGCATGGGCACTACTCCGAATCACAGGTGCGGGGAGGCGGGGCCGCGGTCGGTGACGCCGGCTGAGGGTTGGGCGGCGACAGCCCTGTCTCAGGCACCGGCGGGGTTGGCGCGATCGAGCCGGGCCTTGGCCTGAAGGACGCGGCGAACGTAATCGCGGGTTTCCGCGAACGGAGGCACGCCGGCATGCTTCTCCACCGCGCCGGGACCCGCATTGTAGGCAGCGAGAGCGTGGTCGAGGCGACCGAATCGCTCGAGCTGCCGGGCGAGGTACTTCGCCCCGCCGACCAGATTGTCCCACGCGTTCAGCGGGTCCTTGACCCCCATCTCCTTGGCCGTGCCGGGCATGAGTTGCATCAGGCCGACCGCCCCCTTGTCTGAGACAGCGTTCGTCCGGCCGCCGGACTCTACCGTGACGATGGCCCGCACGAGATTCTCCGGCAGCGAGAACAACCGGCCTGCCTTCCCCGCGAGGGCGTGCACATCTTTCGAAAGGCCCGAAACGCCGCGGGACGGTACTACCGTCGCGACAGAGAGGCTCGCGGCCACGGTGGCTTCGGCGAGGGCCGCATCGGAGGGAACCGACACCATGGTGGCATCGGCCGGCACCGCGCCCGCCGCGGCAAGCGCGGAGACACCATCCAAGGTGACACCGGCCGCGAGCGGATCGATCCCGGTGACCGGGATTCCCGCGAAACGAAGTTCCTCCGCCAAGACCCCGGCAGTCGCCAGACGGCCCGCCGACCCGACCACGGCGGAGAGTCCGGCGCGGACCGTCGTGCCCCCGTCTGGGGGCGTTTCCCCGGAAAAGATCGTGCCCCTGTACGCTGGCGTCCCTCCGTTGGGGACCACACTCGTCGCAGGACTCCGCTTTCCCTCGACGGCGGTCAATCCTGGAAGCCCTGGGAGCGCCCCAGCCAGGTGCTGCGCGAGAGCCTCGCCCCAGAAGTAGGAGTAGACATCGGCACCGCTCGAAAGCCCGAAGCCGGTGTCCGCCGCGTCCTCAGCGGGCGCCCCCGCAAGCTCCTGCGTCAGCGGCTTCATCATTTCCATGAGAAAGACCGCCTGGAAGTCACGCATCGCTTTCGCCGCGCGCCGGGCCGCCGCCGAGCTCTCACTCGCGCCCCCCGCCGTCCCTCCTTGTGGGGCCGCACCGGCCGCCACCCCCCCTTTGGGAAAGGTGGCAGCAGCAGCGCCGGAGGCAGCCGCAGCGCGAACGCCGTTCACGGAGGGCCCGATCAGCGATTCGCCGCTCACAGGACCACCAGCTCCGCCTGCAGCGCACCCGCCTCACGCAGCGCCTGAAAGATGGCAATGACGTCGCGCGGCGTGACACCGAGGGTGTTCAAGGCGTGCGCCAAGTCCTCAAGGGTCGAGGCACCCGGCGTGCTGATAAAAGAACCTCCAAGATCCGAGACCTCGATCGAGGAGTTCTGCACCGACTGGGACGCTGTCCCGGCCGGGGTGAAGGCGCCGGGCATGTAGACCTTGTTGTCGGTCTGCACCTTGATGGAGAGGCTGCCGTGGGCGATGGCGACCGGCATCAGCCGCACCTGGCCGCCGGCCACGATCGTGCCGGTGCGTTCGTTGATGACCACGCGGGCAGGCGCGCCGGGCTCGACATCGGTCTCGCCAATGCGCGCCATCAGCTCCACCTGCGTGTCGCGAAGCGAATCGCCAACGACGACGCGCACCGTGCCGGCATCGAGCGCCCAGGCCTCACGGCCGGTTGTGCGGCGAACCGCCTCCGCCAGGCGCTGGGCCGTCGTGAAGTCGGGCCGGTCAAGCAGGAGCGTCAGGTCACCGCCTCGCGGCAGCTCGTAACCGGAACCCCGCTCCACAATGGCTCCGCCCGGGATGCGCCCCACGGTGACAAGGTTCTGGGCCACCCTCGTGCCGCCGGGGCCGTCGGCCTGGTAGCCGCCCACGAGGAGCGGCCCCTGCGCTACCGCATACACGGCTCCATCGCCGGCTTCCAGCGCCGTCTGCACGAGGACGCCACCCCGCAGACTCGTGGCGTCGCCGATCGACGCGACGGTGATGTCGAGCAGCCCCCCCGGCCGGGCGAACGGAGGCAGCGTGGCCGTGACCAGCACCGCGGCCACGTTTTTCACCGCCATCTCCTCGGGCCGCATGGTCACTCCCATGCTCTCGAGGAGGTTGCTCATGGTGCGCAGGGTGAAGCCGGTGGTCCGCTTGTCCCCGGTCCCATCGAGACCGATGACGAGCCCGTAGCCGACGAGTTGGTTGTCACGCACACCGTCGAATCGCGCCAGGTCGCGCACACGGGTAGCTCGTGCCGGAGCGGCACAGAGAAGCGCGCCCGCCAGGATGAGTGCCAGAACCCCGTTGCCGCGGCACGTACGGCCGCCGCATGTCCGCGCACCGTCTAGAAGAACCACGAGACGATCCTCTGAAAGACCCCACGCTTGGCGGAGCCGCGCACCGGGCCCTTTCCGTTGTAGGAGATGACCGCCTCGGCGAGAAAGGTCGACAGAACGGTGTTGTCCGCGGCGATATCTTCGGGCCTGACCACCCCGTGAAGAATGATTCTGTCCTCGTCCGAATTCACCGTGATGAGCCGGCTTCCCTCGACCACGAGGTGGCCGTTGGGTCGGATCTCCAACACCTGGGCGGTAATCTTAGTGTTGAGCTCCCCCTGGATGACCGTCGAACCGCCTCCGTCCATCTCGTCCTTGACATCGGTCTTGGCGCCGAAGCTCGGCAGGAACTTGAGCGGACCGGAACCCGGGCCGCCCGCCGCATTGAACTTGCTCTGCTTTTTCGTCTTCAAGCTCGAGCGGTTCGACCCCATGGACGACTCGGTCACCAAGACGGTGATGAGGTCGCCGACGTGGCGTGCCTTGCGGTTGCTGTAACGACTCCCCTGCTCTTCGTTCCAGATCGAGGGTCCCGGCTCCTGCGCCGCCACCCACGTCGCGAGCCCGGGCGCGCCGGTCAGGATAACGCCGCCCAGGAGCCCCGCCAGCAGCGCCCGGCGCGTCGATCGCGGTGCCCGCGCGGGAGGGCATCCCCACTTCAGGGGTCGTACTCCCATCGCGCTGCCCGGCACACCTGCCCTTACGGCGCTCATGAGCCACCTCCTTCTCCGTCGACCCGGACTTCGCCCGGACCGATCACGACGCCGAGACAATCCCTCGACGCCCCCGCGAGACGCACGCCGACTCGCTCCCCGCGGCTGCCGTCTTTCCGGGCGACACCCCGGCCCTCGATAACAATCCCTCCGAGCTGACACAGAACGCGGACCGCCGCGCCACGCATCACGAGCGCCGGTTCCGCGAGATCACCGCGGCGCAGTGGACGGCCCGGAACCAGAGCCTGGCGAGCGGCCTTTCCCTCCGCCGCTGAAGCGGCGTCGCGCCAGATCGACGGCGCGAACCATCCATCAAGAAGCTCGAGGTCATCGGCCCGCAGGACGGTTCCCGGCCGCACGGCTCGTGCAACGGTCAGCACCTTGCCTTCGCAAAGCGGCTGGGCCTCGGTCAGGTATTCCACCACCCGACCGTTACGCCGGCCTCGCAGGCGGACCGGCACGCGATCCGGGCACGCGAGCGAGATCCCGGCATCGCTCGCCGTCCGTGCCCGCAGCGAGGCCGAATCGGGAATGGCCGCAAGGGACTCGAGCCCCGCGGCACCGGCCGCCACGGCGGCCTGAATCGACCAATGCACCGTGAATCGCTCGCAACCGCAGGCGGCGCGCAGAGCCTTCTCCACGGGAGCAAGCACCGCCGCGGGAACTTCCGGGCCCGCGGGAACCTTTGGGCCGGCCACGACCGGGGGAACTCTCGGTCCCGCCGTGACTGCGGAAACCTTCGGGTCCGCCACAACCGGACCGCCGAACACCGTGGCCAGGAGAAACAGGAAAAGAGAGAGCGACGACAGAGTCCATTCCGAGGACACGCCTCTCGAACCGTGTTCCCCCGGCATCGCCGGTGCCACGCTCCGTTCGAAATGTCCAGCCTTCCTTGACACGCGTCGCTCTCCCCGAAATCGATCCCCGGACCGACTCACACGGGCCGTATGTTCACGGCCGTCTGCATCATTTCCTCGGCAGTCTTGATCGCCTTGGAATTCATCTCGAACGCGCGCTGGGCCACGATGAGGTTCACCATCTCCTCCACCACCTGGACATTCGAACGCTCGAGCGCTCCCGCGAGAATGCTGCCCACCCCGAGATCCCCGGGAGCACCCAATTGCGGGTCGCCTGAGGCGGAGCTCTGCTTCAGGATGTTGCCTCCCTCGGAAACCATGCCCGCCGGATTGGCGAAGCGCGCGAGGAGAAACTGTCCCATCTCGGTGGCGGTGCTCTGTCCCGCCTGCTCGACCATGACCCGCCCATCCGCCGTCACCGTGACCGAGGTGGCATCGGCGGGAATGGAGATTTCCGGCTGCACGACATTTCCGCCGGCGGTGACGATCCTGCCGTCCGCGTCGATCTTGAGCGAGCCGTCGCGCGTGTAGCCGTTGGTCCCGTCCGCGCGCTGCACGACGAAGAAACCGTCGCCCTGGATCACGAGGTCGAGCGGATTTCCGGTGGCCTCGGTGTCTCCCTGGGCAAAGATCCGCTCGGTATCTGTGGCACGGCTGCCGTGTCCCACCTGGAGCCCGACGGGCTGACCCGGCTGGCTTCCCTGGGCGGCCGACGGCGGCACCAGAGTCTGGTAGAGCAGATCCTCGAAATCGACCCGCGCCCGCTTGAACCCGGTCGTATTGACGTTGGCCAGGTTGTGGGCGATGGTGTCGAGGTTGAGCTGCTGGGACCGCATGCCGGAGGCGGCAGTGCGCATGGCTCGGAGCATGATCCGGACTCCTTTCCTTCTGCGACTACCCGTTCGCCCACTGCACGAGACGGCCGAGCGTCCCATCCTGGGCGATGATCGCGCGCTGGTTCGCCTCGAATCCGCGCAGCAGCGTCACCATGTCCACCATGGCCAGCACGGGATCGACGTTAGCTCCTTCCAGCGAGCCCTGGATCACCCGACTGGTCGCATCCGCCTCTCCGGGAATCGCGGAACGTAGGAGTCCGGTTCCGGCGTGACTCAACGACGCGGGATCGGGCAGCGCCACCACTCGAAGTTTGCCGCGGGACTCACCGTTGACGGAGACAGTGCCGTCACTCGCCACGGTGAAGGTGCCCCCGGGCGGGACCGTGAGAGCTCCGCCCTCGGTGAGGAGCGGGTAGCCGCTGCGGTGCAGCAACGTGCCGTCGGGCGCGAGCTGCAGCGTCCCGTCCCGCGTGTACAACTCGCCATCGGCGCCTTGAACCGCGAAGTATCCCGACCCGGCCACCGCCAGATGAAAGGGGCTGTCCGTTGCCTCCAGCGGGCCCGGCCCCGGGTCGATCCGCGTGACGAGGCGAGGTGCCGCACCCAGCCCTTCTTCAAGACCGGACCCATCCGTTGCCCCGGAAGTTCCGACAGGAGCAGCGGTGCCGGTAGTGCCGGAGGCCGCCCCCGCAGCCTGGACGACACGCTCGAAAGCCACCCGGTTCTGCCGGAAGCCGCCGGTGCCGGCGTTCGCCAGATTGTTCGCCAGGATCTCTTGGGCCCGCGTCGTCGGCGAAAGCGCGGCGGCCGAAATCCACAAGCCGCGAATCATGTGCAGTCCTCCCGCAGGGTGAGCTGCAGGGGTCGTGCCAAGGAACGCGGACGAGCCGGCTCAAGCGTTCAAAGCGCCGGGGGCGGCAGATCCGATTTCCTTCGGGATCATCCGGTTAGCGATCGACGTGCGAATCGTGACTCGAATCCCGGCCCAGTCCGTGCCGCGACCGTACGGGCACTCATGCACCGCGTCGGCGGGCAAGTTTTGACCGGAGATGGGCAGATTTTTCCCGTCGTTGACAGCTTGCGTCGGCACGGCCTACCGTGCGAGTGGAGGAAAGGAGGGCTCGTCCGGCGCGCGACCGCACTTTCTCCCGACCGGACGAATCGGACACTGCACGACGTCTCCTCCCACTGGATTCGCTGGCCGGCGGCCGCCCTCGCACTGCTCGTGGGGACCTTCATGGGGTACCGCACGACCGGTCTTCAACACGAGCCCTACCTCGGCATGAGCGAGCGGCCCGGAATGGTCGGACTCGTCTACCCGGGAGGTCCGGCCGATCGCGCCGGTTTGCGCGCCGGCGACCGCATTCTGTCCATCAACGGGATCCCTGCTGCCGACCAGGAGGACATGCCGGCCATGCTCCGGCGCGGCGGCCCCGATCGCGGCGTCTTTCTCTCCATCGAGCGCGACGGGACTGCCTTCGCCGTGGAGCTCCTGCCCGAACCGCAGCCCATGCCGGAGATCCTCTGGCTGTTGGCACACGCCCTCGTCGCCATCGCTACCCTTTTCATCGGGACGATCGTCTTCCTGCGCAAGGCGGGACGGCTGACCGGCGCGTTCTACGCACTGTGCCTCGTCCTCGCCGCACTTCTCTTCCGTCCTTGGGTGCCACCCGGCACGTTCGGCGAGCGGTTCGACATTCTGACTCGGGAGTTCGTCTCTGCGCTCTTCCCCGGCGTGCTGGTTCACTTCTTCCTGCTGTTCCCGTGGGAACGCGCCCCGCTGCGTCGGCACCCGTGGCTGCAGGTCCTTCCCTACGTGCCGGGGTTCTTCCTCCTCGCCGCTCCGCGCCTGGCGCTGCGACTGCCGGCGGGCGCCCTTCCCGATGCTAGGACCATCAGTCTCGTGATCTCCAACGTGGCCGGACTCTCGGTCCTCACCGCATTGGCCATCTCGGGGGGACTCTTCTGCAACGCCTACCGGCGAAGCCCCCTCCCCACCGTGCGGCGCAAGCTCAAGGTCGCGCTCGCGGGGACGATTCTCGGGATCCTGCCGCTTCTCCTCGTGCTCGCCCTGACCGCCGTGCGTCCCGGGGCCAACCTGCCGGCCATCGGGGGAGCCACGCTCGCGCTCTTCCTCCTGCCCGCTTCTTTCGGCTATGCCATCATCCGGCACGGGATCTTCGACCTCGAGTTCCTGGTCAAGCGCAGCCTCGCCTGGTCGGCGGTGGCGGCGACGGCGGTGCTCTGCTACCTCGCCCTCCACCTCTCGCTTCGGGGGGTGCTGCATGCCGCCGGGCCAGTCGAGGAGCGGATAGGCGGTGCGCTCATCGTGGCGATCGTGGTGCTCCTGATGAGCCCTTTGCGCGGACACCTGCAGGAACGGATCGACCGCTGGATCGATCCCGACCGGTCGGATGCGGCAAGCGCGGCTCGGATCCCGCTGCGGCCCGCTTCCGGGCTCGACGACACCGAACGCTCAATTCTCGAAGCGGTGCACAGCCTGCTGGGCACCATGCGCGCAGGATTCTTCCGCCCGATATCCGGGGGCGACTCGTTTCGGCTGACCCAGACGTTGGTGGCGGGAAACGAAGTCGAAGACGAGGCAAGTGCCCGGGGGCCGAACATCGCCGATCCACCCGCGGCACCGACGATCACTGCCCCCTCCACGGAGCCGGCAGGCACCCGGCTCGCCCTGGGGAGACTCGCGGCCGACACGCTCTACTCACTCCACGGGCCGGTGTTTCGAGGGGAGTTTGAGGCCGAGCTCCCCTACGGCTACCTGCCGCGGGGCGACTTGGAAGCGCTCGCCGTGCTCGAGACCAAGGTGTTGCTGTCGTTCGCGGCGGGAGAACGGAGGCTGGGGTTGCTGGTGCTCGGACCGCGGGCCTTTGGCACGCCCTACGCCGATTCGGATCTCACGCTGCTCGAGGGGTTGCAGACCCGGGCCGCCCTCGCCCTCGAGGCCGCCCACTACCATCTGGAGACAAAAGACAGCGAAGGGCTGCATCGCGAGTTGGCGATGGCCGGCTCCGTCCAGCAGAAGCTGCTCCCGGGAAAGCTGCCGGAACTCCGCGGATTCGACCTCGCGGCGAGCACCGTCCCATGCCGCGAGGTCGGCGGCGACTTCTACGACTGCCTACTGGCGGGCCCTGATGACCTCGCCATCGCCATCGGTGATGTCACGGGCAAGGGGGTGCCCGCGGCCCTCGTGATGGCCAGCCTCCAGGCAACCTTCCGCGCCGAACTGGCGGCGGGTCTCCGCCCGCGCGAACTTGTCGCCCGCGCGAACCGCAGCCTCTGCGGCCTCGATGCGCCGGAGCGGTTCGTCACATTCTTCCACGGGCGGCTCGACCTCGACCGCTCGCTTCTCGCCTACACCAACGCAGGACACCTGCACCCGATACTGGTCCGAGCCGACGGTCGCGTCGAGCGGCTGGATTGCGGCGGACTCCTCCTCGGGGTACTGGAGGAATCTCTTTACCAGGATGAGGTGGTTCCGCTGCGACCGGGAGATCTTCTCGTGCTCTTCACCGACGGTGTGATCGAGCGCGGCGGCGCGCAGACCCAATTCGAAGAGCCCGAACTCCTGAGGATCGCCTCTGCACACCGCCACCTATCGGCCGCCGATATCCTCGGCCGAATCACCGAGGAACTGGCGCAAGAGGCCGGAGTGCCGGCCGACGACGACACCACGCTGTTCATCCTGAAGGCGCTGTAACTACCCAGGTAGCCAGAAGCCGGAATTCAGAAGCCAGAATGAGGATGCCCCTCGACGGGCGTCAAGAATCCGTCTGATCTCGGCAAACTCTCCATTCACATCCCGGCAGAGCTCGCGGAACCTCCGCACCGGATGCACGTCGGATGCACCGAACCAACGCCTGGCCGGTCGACACACGATGCCACCGCGGGACCTCCGGCTTGCATCTGGCCACAGGCCCATTGCCGCCGCACGCATTTTGCCCGGGCCGCCCCGGTCGTGGGGCCATGCGCGTCCCCGGTCCCGCGCAGTTTATTTCTAATGCCGGTCGCGACAGCCGCCGACGTAATTGATTGGATGCCGGAGATCAAGCCCCGTCAGGGTGGCACCCAGGGAAGGGCCCTGTGACGGGAGGCGGGACCCGCCAAACGTGCGGGAACCGATCTTGCAGGGATCGGGGAGGCGCTCTGAAGCCGCCGGGGGGAATCCCCCAGGCGACGAGCTGGAGGGACCGATGCTCGGAATGGTGATCCTCTCTTTTCTTGACATCTTCTGGTGGTTGAGAAGGTAGGGAGACTCCAGCCCTCGATGTGGGGGTGAACCCAGATGCACGGGGGAGCCGGGCGAAGCTGAGCCCGGACGACGCGACCGGTGCAGAACCAAGGTGAAACGCACCCACCGGCCGTGCCCGGGACCGATCCCGAGAACCACGGGATTCGCTCGGCCCCTCCAACCCGTTCGCGCCCGACCGACCCGGCGCCGATTGAGAGTTCGGACTCCGACCGAAGATTCCGACATCGGTCCGGCGTCCCCGCCGACGTAGAGTGCCCACGCCTAGTGCCGGGATCGAGAGAAGAAACGAGAAGCGCGCCGCTTCAAAGATGTTCGGACAGAACGAGGTGGCCGCTCGAACTCACTGGAAGAAGTTCTGTGATCCTCTGTGCAATACCCAAGATAGCGATATCGATCCAGGTGAGCGGACCACCCATTTCATACCTCCAAGGTGACCACCCAGGTAGCCGGAAGCCGGAACTCGGAACTCACAATGAGGGCGATCCTCGATAAGACTTGAGGACCTGGTCGCGTGGAAAGAGGCCCACCCGTTGGTGCTTGAGGCCCATCGCTCGTCTCGGGCATTCCCCAGTTCGGTCCGGACGACCCGCACTCACGCCGCATCCCGGCCCGGCACCCCGTATGTCATGACGACGATGGGAAACCGCCAGGCGACGTGGCGGGCCGCAGTCGGGATGCCCGGCGGTGAGGAACGGGACCAGGGCGCGTCCGCCGCGGGACCGGCGCTCGACAATCACCGCGCGGGCCGAGAGCCGCGGATTCGGTTCGAAGGAGACGGCGACGGGCCCGGCATTCGCGGGGTCCGGGGCTGCCATCAGTCGTGGCCGCCCAGCCGGTCTGCTGCCTTATAGCAAAGGCGGGCCCGGTCAGACTGGCCCTTCTTGTCGTAGGCCACGCCGAGGTAGAAGTGTGCGCGGCTATTGCTCGGGTCCAGCTCGATGCCACGCTCGAGACACTCAATTGCCTGCCCCGGCTGGTCCTTCTTGTTGTAGGCCACACCGAGGTAGTAGAGCGCGGCCGCGGAGTTCGGCCGCGCCTGCACGCACTGATGCAGCAGACGCACGCACGCCTCGTACATCCCCTTGCGGAAGTAAACGAGCCCGATGTTGAAGTTGATCTCCCAATTCCCCGGATCAAAGGTCTGTGCCTTGCGCAGTTCAGCCAGCGAGTCCTCGGGGTTCGTGTCCATCAGCGCCAGACCAAGGTTGAAGCGGGCCAGAGCGCACTCCGGATCGATGTGGAGCGCCTTCTCGAACTCGGCGATGGCATCCTTCTTCCGACCCAAGTCGCCGTACGCAGCACCGAGGT